>CAXPFQ010000036.1:0-52434 GCA_964216615.1 Schleiferiaceae bacterium | reverse complement strand
AATAAATACCTAAGTTAGACAAGTTTGTCCATCCTGTTCCGCTGTTTTGTTGCCATTGGTAGGTTGCGGCAGTATCTGAATGTGTTACACTAAAGTATGCTGTTCCAGGAACGGTGTAGAAAGTGTTAGATTGAGGTTGATATTGGATAGAATCATAACATATTGGCACACTAAAAACTCGAACATGTCCAGAACCAACGGCTGTTCCATTATTACCCGTCGCTCCAATAGCTATAGAACTTCCGTCGTTCGATAGTGATACGGAATGACCTGACCAATCACCTGCAGCTTCTCCATCAATATCTGAACCAATTTGGCTCCAACTTCCTAAATTAAATTGATAAATTCTGACATGTCCAGCATAGTTGCCATTACCGTCATTTTCATTAGCTCCCACTGCTAGAATAGTTCCATCGCCTGAAAGCGAAACCGACCATCCAGACTGATCACCTGCAGCCTCTCCATCAATATCTGAACCAATTTGACTCCAGCTGCCTGATCCATATTGATATACCCTAACTTGCCCTGCGTCAGATCCCCCGCCATCATTATAAGGCGCTCCAACGGCTAGGATAGTCCCATTACTTGAAAGAGCTACTGAGTGACCAGATTTGTCGTTGGCGGCTTCTCCGTCAATGTCAGAACCAACTTGACTCCAGGACCCCGAAGAATACTGATAAATACGAACATGTCCAGCAAAATTTCCATTACCGTCATTAAGTGTAGCTCCGATGGCCAGAGTTGTCCCATCGCCTGAAAGTGAGACAGAATGACCAGACCAGTCAGCCACAGCTTCACCGTCAATATCTGAACCAATTTGAGTCCAGCTACTTGATGAACTAAACTCATATACCCTGACATGCCCAGCCTCATTGCCGCCGCCATCATTTTTGGGTGCTCCTATGGCCAGGATTGTTCCATCGTCAGATAGTGATACTGAAAAACCTGATTCATCATCTGATGCTTCTCCATCAATATCTGAACCCATTTGGACCCAGCCTCCAGAATTAAACTTATAAACCCTAACATGCCCTGAATTCGTCCCATTGCCGTTATTGAGAAAAGCACCTATAGCAACTACTAGACTATCTTTTGAGAACGAAATGGATGAACCTGAATAATCACTGTAAGCTTCTCCATCGATGTCACTGCCTAATTGGCTCCATCCATTTGAATTCTTCTGGTATACCCTAACATGACCCGCATCTTGCGCCGTACCATCGTTTCTTCGCGCTCCGATTGCTACAAGATTACCATCAGAGGAGAGTGATACTGACCACCCGGAATTATCGCCCAAAGCTTCACCATCTATATCATTTCCTATTTGAATTTGCGAAAATACAGGTAGAGTTAAAAGACAAAAAAGAATGACTTTAAAAATTTTCATAGAGGTTTTATGTTTTGGTTTCCTTAAAAATAACAAATTGACAGAAACACACCTAGCAAATAAAAAGGCCCCCATTTCTGGAGGCCTTTGGAATACTCTGGTATAAACTTAAAGCTGTTTTACGTTTACAGCGTTCAATCCTTTCTTTCCTTCTTGCAATTCAAACTCAACCGCATCACCTTCAGAAATCTGGTGAACAAGACCTGTCACGTGGACGAAGTACTCGGTGTTTGAATCGTTGTCTTTAATAAAGCCAAATCCTTTGTCAGTATTAAAGAACTTTACTGTTCCTTGATTCACAATTAGTTATTTAATTGCACCAAAGGTGCGGCTAATTATCGAGCAATCGTATTATCTGACGATTAATATTTCTTGATGGACGTGCTTTTCGCTCTGCGCTCGCACCACATATGTGCCTGCTGGAAGCAGTGGCAACGCGGTCTGACCATTATTTGGGCCTGCATAAAGTAATTGGCCACTCATGGTATAAATACATACCTCAGAGGCACGATTCCATTCAAAATTCACCGCTCCTTGTGAAGGATTAGGGAATAGTTTGAACCCAACGATCTCCTCCTCTTCCAAGTTCATTTGATCTCGACTGTATACATTGACCATTACATTCACACCCTTGTAGCTCACATTACCGGTACTGTCGATGCTGATGGTATCGCAATAGGTATTGGTGCAAGTCATCACCCCAAAAGCCGTGCTATCGGTTGCGGTTTGCGTTAAGCAGATCACAAAAGTTCCGCTCTGGGTGTATTGATGAGAAGGGAAGGCCCCGACAGCGCCTGTGCCGTCACCCCAGCTCCATTGATACAATACGCTCGCATTTTGGAACATTGAATCCACCGTTGAGGTATTGTAAAGCACAATCTGACCGTTTCCGGTCAAGGTAGAATCGAAGGTAAAGGCTGCATTACATCCGGTATTTCCAGATCCCGAACCGCCTCCACCTCCGGATCCGCCACCCCCGCCTGAGCTCGTGCCTCCACAAATAACGAAGGTCGAAGAGAAGGTGAATACAGATGGCGTGTTGCCCGTATAGGTGTAGAAGTCATAGAGCCAATTTCCCGAGCAACTATCTTCAGTTTGCGCCAATAAAATACCCGCCGTGCTGTACAAAGACATCGTGTCGGCATAGTTTCCATTAGCATCCGTAAAGAGTGTCAAGGTGCTCCCTCCGCCGCCCATGGCATTGGAAGAATCGGCAATAAATACAGGATAATTCGGCATTCCAGCCCCTGTCGCAGAATCAATAACAGATCCAGTAACAATGGCGGTGTGTACAGGTTGGCCCAGTACTGCTGCACTTAGCAAGCAGGCGAGCCCAAGCAATTTGAATTTCATGGGGTCCAATTATTTCCCTAAAGATACTCATGCCAACAGCTTTTCCCTACTTTCGTCCGGAAAGTGAGCAAAGTATTATTTAGTCGAGTAAACCATCAAGCATACAAATTCAAAGTATTTATAAACCATAACACCCCGGTCCCGTATCTTTGAATTCTGAATGAGGGCTATTAGCTCAGTTGGTTTAGAGCGCTGCCTTGACAGGGCAGAGGTCACTGGTTCGAATCCAGTATAGCCCACTTAAATAAACAAAAACCCCTGTAAATACAGGGGTTTTTTCGTTTTAAGTGTCCAAATTGGTGTCCGTACAGGATTATAGTTATTGATAAATAGAATAATTATCAATTATGGACAAGTTTCCCAAACTGGATGATTAGATGCTGCCACACCAAGTCAAAAACTAAACTACGATATGATCAATGACTATGGGGTCTAATTTCCGGGGAGTATTACATACGTAGATTTATAAACCGGCAAATCTGAATATATCGCCATTTCAAAAAATCGACCGCTTCGCGGTAAATGTTCAAATGAATCAAATTCTAATCCCTGAGACAACGGACAGAAGCCCCACATTCCTTACCGATGCTGCCCCTTAATACTTTGTCCTCGTCGTAATTCAGGTAGCGCATCCAGGCGTCTGTAGAACTCCACCACCAACCGTAGAAGCCAATGTTTTCGAAAAACCCATCCCATTGACAGACACCACCTGGAAAACCTGAAAAACCGGAGCTATTGGTGCCACTGCCGTATGATCTCCAGCCACTGGTGCTTTTCATTTTTATTCCAGCATCATAGGTCCCCAAGAAATTTTCAAGTTCTGTCCATTCTGCATCCGATGGTATATGATACCCAACAGGTGCGAGTCCTCTTGGGTCGTTTACTGCATACCAATTGTATAACTTACCATGGATTTCCCCATTCTCCCAGAAATTATCATAATAACACCAGGCTGGTTGTCTACTTTTTCCTGCTTCACGCCATTGTTCAGCGGTTACGGCTCGAGGAATTGGGTCGCCATTGCGGAATGTTTCCACATTTAGATTTTGAGTCATCCAAACTTGTTCACCGATAGTTACTTCATTTGACCCACTAGTTACTTCATCTGATCCACTAGTTACTTCTTCAGATACTTCTTCTTCATCAGCCATCTCTTCTAAAGTGTTGATGATTTCTTCCAAAGAAAGTTCTTCATCTGATCCACCGCTCCCACAAGAGCTTAGCATCATTACAGCCATTACAACTGCACTTAAAATTAAGTATACTTTTCTCATTTTTGTTTGTGTTTAAATTGTAGTCTCGGAGTAAGGTAACCCTCTTATGTCTGGGTCGTTCGATTCCTTCGTTCTCCAATGCTAGCTAGTATTTTATTCCAAATTTCTTTAGTTTCTTTACTGATATAAGTTGGTCATTTCATTTTGAATGATTTCTTGAACCTTTAGAAAGTGCACTCGAAAATCTCTTTAATTTCATCTGGATTGGTATCGAACCATTCCTTTCCCGGAGAGTTTACTAACCGTCTTTTTCTGTAATCCAAAATGCTGTGAATAGCTTTCTCTAAGCCACTAGAGTCATCTGATTTTATTTGCAGTGCTAAAATCAGATATTCAGGTAATGAGGTTGTAGATTGGCTCATGATGCGAGATACTGTATCAACTGTTGCTTTACCAATCTTGCAAGGCCAAACATTTTTACCTTCTTTATTCGCAAGTATTTTATAGGTAGAATAATAGTAACAATACACAGCTTCTTTTCCTTTGCCAATAGTCTGAACGCTTCTAATTTTTGGAGATTTTTTAGAATTCTTTTTTTGAGATGAAATACCAACAGCTTTATTGTCAGCATCTATTTTCCACATAGCATGGCTAACATTCTCGGCAATTTTTTGCTTTTTTAAGTCGGCAAGTGCCTTTTTAACGACTCTAGAATAATCAGTAGCTGAAGGAGCTAATCCCCCTCTTTCAATATGTGTATTTTTAGTTTCGTCGATTATGTTCTCTCGAGAGACTGTCTTCTTATTGAACAACTCAATTATTAATTCTTGAACAATTTGACCTTTAAGATGAATTCCTTTGTATTTATAGCTCATTACAACGGATTTTAATGAATACTACGATGTAAATTACAACAACTTTCAAACCATGCCCAAAATCATCCACGCCATTTCCGGACCTCGCAACATCAGTACTGCACTGATGTACAGTTTTGCCCAGCGTCCGAGTTGCGCCGTCTTTGATGAACCGATGTACGGGGTATACTTGAAGAAATTGGACCCGGATCACCCCGGAAAAGAGGACGTACTCGCGCAATGGCCCACCACACTCGACGAGGTACGAGACCAAGTCGCTTCGCTTTCTTCGCACGACGAGATTTACCTCAAAAACATGGCGCATCACATGCACGGCGAGCCTTGGTATTGGGTGGAACCGTCGGCCTATGTGTTTTGGATCCGTCATCCCCGCAAGGTAGTGCACAGCTTCGCGAAGGTGATCGACGCGATGAGTCCTTTCGACATCGGTTTGAATGAGCAATGGGAGCAGTGGGTCCAATTATCCCAATTCCCCGGTCCAAAAATCATCGTGGATTCCGACGAAATGTTGGCCAATCCAGCGAAAAATATGCCCTTAATTTGCGAGGCCCTTGGCCTAGCTCCACGCCCAGAAATGCTTACCTGGGCACCCGGTCAAAAACCTTACGACGGACCTTGGTGGCCATATTGGTACGCGAACGTCCATAAGAGTACGGGATTTGGTCCGGCGAAGGCCATGCCAGTGCCGCTGAGCCCCGACCACGAGGCGGTGGTGGAGGCGACATTGCCGGCCTATGAGGCTTTGTACGAACAACGATTACAATTCGAATAATATGTTACAGCAATTCGATCCAAGAAATAAGGATATCAAAGTGTGGGTAGGCGATGGCCTAGTGCACCGTGACGAGGCAAAGGTCAGTGTATTTGATAGCTCGGTACAGGGCGGTGATGCCGTGTGGGAGGGCATGCGCGTCTACAAGCACGGAGTGTACTGCCTGGACCGTCACCTTGACCGCCTCGAAGATAGTGCCACTGCAATGGCCTTTGAAGGGGTGCCGTCGCGCGACTTCATCCGTAAGGCCATACAGGCGACACTTCAGGCCAACGGCATGACCGAGCATACCCATATTAGGTTGACCTTGACCCGTGGCGAAAAGATCACCTCCGGAATGGACCCGAGGCTGAATCAGAAAGGTTGCACCCTTATTGTATTGGCCGAATGGAAACCGCCGGTATACGACAACGACAAAGGCATCCGAATCATCACCTCGGCCATTCGTCGCAACAGCCCGATGCACTTGGACTCAAAAATTCACCACAACAACTTGATCAATAACATCCTCGCAAAGATTCAAGCAAACCAAGCGGGGGTGGATTCGGCATTGATGTTGGACAACTTAGGTTTTATCGCAGAGATGAACGGGACGAACATTTTTATGGTAAAGAATGGGAAGGTCTTGACTCCTACGGCGGACGCCTGTTTGCATGGGATAACGAGGGCATTGGTATTGGAATTGGCCCGAGAAAATGGCATGCCTGTAGAGGAACGAAACCTCTCGCTGACCGAGCTGTATTCCGCCGACGAGGCCTTCGGAACAGGTTCGATGGGCGAGCTCACCCCGATCACAGAGGTGGACGGTCGTACCTTAATCAACCGCTCGGGCACCCAAATCACTCAAGAACTTGTTAAATTATTCGAAGGCACCCACGGAAAGTGGAGTACGCCTATTGATAAGCTGTGAGTTGAAATTATCTTTGAGAGATGAAGAAATCCCACCCCCTTATTGCCTTAGTTCTACTACTGCTGAGTGTCCCATTAGGCGCTCAAACCCAACCCATCATTAAAGGATGCATTGCCAATCTACCCGATAGCGTAAGTAATGTAAAGGTGGCCTATATCCGAGGCCGTAGCCTTGGGGTAAAGCAGGAAATTCCCCTAAAAAATGGGTGTTTCGAGGCTTCTTGGGAGCACCCGGAGCGTGGCATCTTTGTGCTGTACATCGACGGGATGCACACTTTCGATATGGTCATTTCTGAGGGCACCCTTTCCATTGATGCAGATTACAACGCCTTGGCGGAAGTATCGCTCGAGGGCCCTGGGATTGAAGAGTTTCAAGGGTTCAAATCATTGATTTCAAAGGAGCCTTCGGAAGAAGAGGTACGGACTTATATGCTAGGAATTGAAGACCTGGGCTTACGAGATTTTCTTTTACCTCAAATCCTTCCGCTCAACCCGGATACGAATGTCTATTGGTTGCGCAATCACTTTTGGGATTATACCAACCTTAGTTCCCCCAGCACTTTGATCAACCCCTTCTTTGAAAAGAACAGGACCATTTATTTCGAGCAGGTCCTAGGTCATGAACCGGATACCATTATCCACCATTTAACGCAATTATTGGCGGCCCCCATGGATGAAAAATTACGCAAGGTCTTGATCAGCTCGGCCACATATCATTACGAAACATCTCAATATATGGGTGAGGACGAGGTATTTGTATGGTTGGCTCAGCAGTTCTACCGTCCAGACTACGCGGATTGGGTGAGTAAGAATGATTTAGCCCAGATTCGTGAAAAGGCAGAAGGGTTAGCAACGGAACTCATTGGCAATCCTGCACCAAACTTCGCCTTCGACACCAAAGACCGTGGCCGCATCAAATTGACAGATGTGGAAAGCCCTATTACCATCTTATACTTCTGGGACAGCACTTGTGGGCACTGTAGAAAAGAAACACCGCGTTTGAAGAAATTCTACGAAGAATACAAAGACCAAGGAGTAGAAGTGGTGACCATTACTCTTGAGAATGAATTTAGTGATTGGGAAAAATACATTTCAGAACATAAGCTTACCTGGATCAACGGCTATGAAAGTGATTTCGAACGCCCGAACTTTTTATGGTATTACTATATTCCTACAACGCCCAAGAAGCTCGTTTTAGATAAAGACAAGAATATCATCGCCAAGAACCTCGATGTGGAAACCACGCTCCGCACGTTCATCGACGACTATTTGGCGGGTAAGGTCAAATAAAAAAGGCGCCCTCCGGGCGCCTTTTTTGTGAAATTACCTCACAAATTATTTTTCGGTTCCCGCTCCAGCAGGCTTGCTACAACAGCTTTTTTTCTCCTCAGCAGCAGCGGTTTGCTTGGGCTTATCGGCACAAGATGCGCTAGCCGTTGCCTTTTCAGAGCAGCAAGATTTTTTTTCTACCATAGCAGTCTGTTTCTTATCAGAACAAGCTGTGGCTACGCCGGCCTTTTCAGAGCAGCAGGATTTCTTCTCTGCTTTCGCCGTCGCACCGTGGTCGCACTGTTCAGAACAAACATGCTTAGATTCAGCGTTTGGCTTTTCTTGGGCACTTGCAGCGAATGTAAATGCCAAGAAACTTAGGGTAAGGACAAATTTTTTCATGGGTTTTTGTGTTTTGAGGATATGAAGTTAATGAAAACTGAAGATTAACCCCTTGAAAGGTCATAAATGTTCTTATTTTTGTGGGCAAATCAAAGGAAACAAAATGAAAAAAGTACTCATGATAGCTTTCGCAGCTGTGTTAGGTTTAACCAGTTGTGTAAGTAAGAAGAAATACGTTGAGCTCGAAGAGTTGCAAAATACGACTTCCGATAAATTGAGCAATGCAAAAATGGAATTAGCCTCAGCATTGGCGGCTAAAGATGCTCAAGCACAACAGCTAGCAGAACTTAAGGCAGATAAAATCAGCTTGGCAAAACAAGTAGGTGATTTAACTGCTATGAGCGCTACGAACGCTGAAAACATGGAAAAAACGTTGGAGACCATTAATGAGAAAGACGTGACCATTACTCGTTTACAGGATGCCGTTAACCGTAAAGACAGCGTAACCTTTGCATTGGTTAGTTCCTTGAAGGGTGCATTAGGAGATGTTAACGACGAAGATGTTCAGATTAGCGTCGAAAAGGGTGTAGTGTATGTGAACTTGAGTGATAAGTTGATGTTCCGACCAGGTTCAGCATATGTTAGTAAGGATGCACAAGCGGTTCTCGGTAAAGTTGCGAAAATCATGAAAGCGAAGCCATCTTTGGAGATATTGGTAGAGGGTCATACGGATACTGATCCTATCGCAACAGAATGTATTAGTGACAACTGGGAATTGAGTGCCCGTCGTGCAACAAACATTGTGCGCGTGTTGCAGAATGACTTTGATATAGCTCCAGAGCGTATGACTGCGGCAGGTCGTGGAGAGTATGTTCCAGTAGCGACTAATGACTCGCGTGAGGGTCGTGCAGCGAACCGTCGTACACGTATCGTTGTATTGCCTAAGCTGGACGAATTCAATAAGCTTATTGAGGAAGGGTTGAAATAATATCTTTTCAAATTTTATAGAAAGCCCGGCTTAGTGCCGGGTTTTTTTTGGTCCAATTTGGCATTACCTTGGAGGTAACTCGAAACTTATTTTGATTATGCTAGATTACTTCATGATGGGTGGCCCTAGGTTTATGGGAATCCTCACTTTAATCCTATTGTTGATGATTTATGCCGCAGTGCGCAATGGTTGCGTAAAGGAATTGGGCCTCTTGGCGCTCGCGGTGGGCTTTATGGGTCAATTTCTAGGTCTTTTCGGCGCCTTCGAAGGCATCGAGCAGATGGGCGGCGTGAGCCAAGCCATGCTCGCCGGTGGCCTAAAAGTATCGAGCATCACTTCCATTTATGGATTGCTCATCTACATCGTGAGTCTTTTGATTCAAATCAGTAAGAAATACAGGGTAAAGAATTCGTTTGATTAGCCATTAAAAAAGGCGCCCGGAAGGCGCCTTTTTTTAAAAACAATGTTTCGGCAATTACGGGCATTCCGCTCGCGTAACGGTCAAATACGATGGTGTGGCTCCACCGCCCGCCGTAGCTGAATCCAAAATCCCTGCGCTTACACAGGTATCTTCAACCGTAAGCGTTGAATTATCTAATTGATATTGGAAACCGTCCCAAGTATAATCGTCTTCATAGACGTCACAATCACAGAACGCATTTCCACAAGAGGCTAGGGCAAAACCTACGCCTAAGAATAATAATGCTTTTTTCATAAGTGTATTTCTTTAGCGAGTTTGTTCCTTACTAATATATGGACTTTGTGCCTAATGAATAAGGCTATTTGGCGCATATGGCAAGTTCGCCTTCTCCGCTACCTTATCCACCACATCCGTAATGTGCATCTTTTCGTGACTGCTCCCAGCGTTGACTCCAGCACCCATCATTAAGAACGGTACATGTGTATCGTAAGTATAGCCCGTACCGTGGGTGGAACCGGTAGGACCATAGAATATACAATTTGGTTGAAGCTGGAAGATTAAATCCCCCGCAAATCTGGTTTGATACCCTTCGTGAAGAAGTAGGGCCAGTTCCTCATTACCCGGCCGGCGAACCTCATCTGCCGTATACACATGTACAAAAGGATCTACTTGTTCGATGATTTTTGCAACTTCCTTTGCATAGGGTTTAGCCCAATCGTTTAAATACAGGTGATGGTTGATAATTTTCGATACGGCATTTTCCATATTCATTTCGATATCCATTTGTGATGATATGGCTTCATTGAGCATGGCCACCACATCAGCATTGGCATAGTTACGCACCTCGTAGCCAAAGTTTGCTAGGTGATTTGGATTTTCGCTCGCACCATGATCGGCGGTTAAGTAAATGATGTAGCAGTTGCGTCCCACTTTTTTATCCAATGCTTTAATGAGTTGACCTAATTGGGCATCCAATTTTAAATACATATCATGCACCTCTCTAGATCGCACGCCCCAAGTATGTCCTGCATAATCCGGCGAAGAAAAACTTACGCCCAAAAAATCTGTGAACTCATCTTCCCCAAGATCTTCTTCCTTCAACAGTAATAGCGCCATCTCCAGCACCATCTCATTTCCTATGGGCGTATTTTTCAATATCCCCAACCCACGTTGCTCCACCATTTTCTCTAGATCATAGGGAAAGGAGGAGGTCTCACTATTGAGCTTTGGTTCATAGGGATTCTCATCCTCTAAACTCAGCTCATACTTGCGCGGAGATAGTTCTAGCCGCCATCCGCGGCGCATTTGCTTCATGGCTAATTCCTCCGCATTAAAATCTTGCACATAGCCAGGCAATTCGTTCGAATAGTAAGAAGAAGTCACAAAGTGCATCGCGCCATCCAGCCAATACGCGCCATTCGCCATGTGACCCGCTGGGAAAATAGCTCCACGGTCTTTTACGCTCACCCCAAAGGATTTCCCTTGGTCGTTTGTATAGAGCTTGATGCCGTCCGAGAAAGTCAATGACCGCAAGTTTTTCGGGGAGCGCTTGCTCGAACTCTCTACGGTACCCACTGGCTCTACCTCCATGTCCTGGGCACAATAGACTTCACTGGCCGTTCTGTTGTCCCACCAATCATTCGCTACCACACCGTGGTATTTAGGTGTTGTGCCGGTAGAAATACTCGCGTGCCCAGGCCCCGTATAGGTAGGGATGTAGTTATAATGAGTATTGGAATACGAAAAACCGCTGTCCAATAAAATTCTAAAACCACCATCAGGAGCGAATTGATGATTAAAGCGCTGTAAGTATTCAGCACGCATTTGATCCACTACGACTTGAACAACAAGCTTGGGTTGAGCCCAAAGATTTACGCTCAATAGGCTTGCGATAATTGCGATTCCAAAGCCGCTTTTTCTTCGTTGAGTTGCTCCCATAATTCCATTTTGCCGCTTACCACGGACTTTTTTTCTTCATACTTGGGATAAAAATCTGGATCAGCCATGAGCGTCTTGCATTCCTGCGGATCGGCGAGTTGCTCGTCCCAAGCGTTTATTTCTTCCTCTAAGTTCTCAATTTCTTGCTCAACTTCCTCCAATTTCCGCACCACACTGCGCAAATCTTTCTCTAATTGCTTGCGCTCCTTATACCCTAAGCTATTCGAAGCCTCGTTTTTAGCTTTTTGTTCGTTTTTTCGGACTGATTGAACCTCGACCTCGCGCATGGATTCCAATTTTCTTTGCTCGAGATAGTATTCAATACCTCCTAAAATCGTTTTAACCTTCTGGTCTCTAAACTCAATGGTCTTGGTCACCAGTCCTTGCAAAAACTCACGGTCGTGGCTCACCACCAACAGCGTGCCGTCGAAGGCCTGAAGACTCTGCTTGAGCACGTCCTTGCTGTTCATGTCCAAGTGGTTCGTAGGCTCATCCATCACCAAGAAATTGATCGGATTAAGCAGGAGCTTACATAGTGCCAATCGGCCACGCTCTCCACCACTCAAAACTTTCACCTTTTTATCCACGTCTTCGCCTCTAAACATAAAGGCACCCAACATACTGCGGGCATGCTTGCGCATTTCTTCAGGAGAGGCGTCCTCAATGGTCTGCAAGGCTGTTTTATTCCCGTCTAATGCATCTGCTTGGTCTTGGGCAAAATAGCCCACCATGACGTTATGCCCCAATTCCATCAAGCCATCCGCAGGAATCTCTTTCAGCAATGCCTTTACCAAGGTGGATTTACCCTGACCATTCTGTCCCACGAAGGCCACGCGGTCGCCTCGCTCCACCTCCAAATCTACGCCTCGCAATACTTGCAAATCGCCATAGGACTTTTTCACGCCCTCAGCCTTAACCACCACCTTTCCACTTCGCGGCGCCGGCTGGAATTTGAAGTGCATGGCTGAGGTATCCATATCATCTACTTCAATGCGCTCCATCCGGTCAAGCTTTTTAATCAAACTCTGGGCAAAGGAAGCTTTGCTCGCTTTCGCGCGGAACCGTTCAATCAATTCCTCCGTCTGCTTGATCTCACGTTCTTGATTTTTAGCCGTGGCCAATTGTTTCTCACGCAGCTCCTCCCTCAAGGTTAAATATCTAGAGTACGGGGCGTTGAAATCATAGGCCTTGCCCATACTAACCTCAATGGTGCGCGTAGTCACATTATCCAAGAATGTCCTATCGTGACTTACCACCATAAGGGTTTGATTACTTTCGCTCAAATGCTGCTCTAACCACATGATGCTTTCAATATCTAAGTGGTTTGTGGGTTCATCCAGCAATAGTAGATCAGGCTTCTGAAGAAGTAACCGGGCCAATTCTGCTCTCATACGCCATCCCCCCGAAAACGTATTTAGTTTGTTGTGGAAGGTATCTTGGGTAAATCCAAGTCCCTTCAACACCAACTCCACGCTTTCATCGAGATTATCTCCACCCAGTATCCCGAAGCGTTCGCTCAGCAGACTTAATTCTTCAATTAACCGCGAATAGGAATCACTTTCGTAATCTGTACGTGTTTCGAATTCCTTGTTGATTTCTTCCATGCGCTGATTAATACGCATAATCTCATCAAAGGCGCTTCGTGCGATCTCCATGATGGTCTTTTCCATATCCATGGCTAAATCCTGACGTAGGAATCCTATGCGTACCTCTTTAGCCATGTTTTTACTCCCCTCGTCCAAAGAGTAATCACCTGCGATGAGTTTCAGTAGTGTAGATTTCCCCGCACCATTCCTACCCACGAGTCCTATACGATCTCCTGGATTTATCTGGAAACTGATTTCATTGAAAATAGCCCGTCCGCCAAAAAATAGTGAGGCCTTATTGAATGATACTACCATTGTGACAAAAGTATCAAAAACCCCCGCGCGACCGTTGTATTTTTACCCTGCAAATCAGCAATAAATCAAGATGTTAAAAGGCACAAAAATTTACGCCATTACCAAGAGTAAGTGTCCCCGTTGTATGGAAGGAGATATTTACCCTGATAGTAATCCTTACCACCTCAAAAAGCTTTCGGACTTTAACCAGCGCTGTGAAATATGCAATCAAAACTTTGAGCCCGAGCCTAATTTCTATTACGGTGCGATGTATGTAAGTTACGGATATACGGTGGCCTTGTTTGTGGCAGTATACATCATCTTTGGTCTATGGATGCGCTGGTCTATGTGGCCCACGGTAAGCGCGTTGGGAATAGTCCTGGTCATTTTAGGCCCTTTCTTATTTAGATTATCTCGCACTACTTGGCTTTCATTGTTTGTCCGCTATGACAAGAATGCAGCTGCACGATGGCAAAATGAAAAGAAGTAATCAGCGCTCAAAACGAGCTGGATCGCACTCTTTTAATAGAGGGACACCATAAAGCAAATGCTCGGTGAGATTTTGGGCCAAATATGGCACCATTAACACTGCTCTTGAGCCCATTCCATTAAATACCCATACATTTTCTTTAACAGGATGTGGCCCTATGATGGGGCGCCTATCTTTCGTAGCCGGTCTGGTGCCTGCACTGTGACCAATGACCCTATATTCTTCTGACCAGACTTTTTCAATGTGCTGGATAAGCTCTTCTTTAGCTTTAGGGGTAGGGCCGTCCTCGAACCCCTCCCAGGCATAGGTTGCTCCAATGGTGGCTTTATTACCCTGTTCAGCCAACATGAAATGGCCTTGATGAATACACTCCTTGCCTAGATCGCGATTCAATTGGATTGTTAAAAGCTCCCCTTTAACAGGCGAAAATCCGTGCTGCTGCACCTGACTTTTACCTAAGGCCATTTGCGCTCCTTCACACGATATTATAGCATGTGCTTTGATGCCCTTGTATTGTATGCCTTCACTGTGCGGTTCCACACCTTCCCAATTAAAATATTCCTCGGTAAAGGAATTTGTCTCTGAGAGTTTTTGACGAACTGATTCCATCATATGGTTGACCTTGAGTCGACCAGTACCTTTGGTAAAGCCACTTCCATGTTTGGCAATTATGCCATTAGGGGTTGGCGCTATCGAACCTTGGAGGTAGGGAGCCAAGCCTTGTTGATCAGAGAGCTCCATCCAATTATTTTGTTCGCCTGGATTATGAAAAACTCTCCGCAAAGGCAGAGGTTCAAAAAACTGGTCCCCAGTCCAGCGCTCCATATCTGGATAGACCTCATGCAAGACCTCCATCATTTCGTCTGCCATCCAAACCTTTTTCATACGTTTCAGCACGATGGGGTTCCACAGACCTGCTGCCACTCTAGAACTCATATTTTGTTGAGGGGCATCAAATAGGTGAACACTCGCACCGTGCTTCATCAACGTGTAGCTGAGCACTGAACCTGAGATACCTCCTCCAACAATGATGTAATCTACGTAAGGCATAAAAAAACTCCTGCTACAAAGGTAACAGGAGTTCATTAAGAATTTTCACTATGAAAGACTTAGTACGTCCACATATCGTGCTCTTTATTTCTCAAATCTTCTTTGATTCGAGCTGCTTCTAATAATTGGCTCATCGCACTATTGTTTTTGTAGTCAGCAATAGTTCTGTCGTACACATTATCCACCTTTATGATAGTGGCATTGAACTTTCTAAAATGCATGATCTGATCAAATGTCAAGCGCTGATTGTTATTCTTCTCATTAAAAGCAACAGAGGTAGACATGGCGTAGCGTGCATCAGGGAACCAAATCCAAAATGGGTTTATGGTCGCAGATGGATTTTTTGGATCTCTTACTTCAGGCGCTATGCCAATAATTCTATTTTTCAACTCTCCGCGTTGCTTATCGAAGTACCAATCACTCTTGATTTGGTAAGCGATGACATTATTTGCTTTTATCGAGATGGTGTCTATGTACGCAGGTGGGCCAAAAGGATCATCAGGATTTTCTACACTATCTAAACGATTCACTATGTTTCTAACTTCGTCAACGGTAAGGGGTAGTTCGAAGTGGTCGTCACGAAATATTTCCGTGATTGTATTCTCTTTGGTTATACCATCTACTAATACATCCCATAATGCTTTGCGATCTGGCATTGGTTTAATGGGGTAGTATAAGGGAAGGTTAATTTTTTCACGTAGATCAATGCGCTCCCAGTGACGTTCTGACCATAACATGTCGTCCTGACGTAAGTAAGGGTAGGGGACCACTCGATTATTACGGTAGTGCTTTGTCTCCTCTCTTACGATACCATCGTCCGAAGGAGTAGGTTGCAAGACCTGTGCTTGAACCGCAAGACCGCTAAGAATTACGGTTAAACAACCTATGAATATGGACTTTAATACTTTCATATGTTAATTTAAATCAAATATCATATCATTAACTGTAGGGGATAGACCTTTATTTGTGGTCGCTTTAATTCTTCTGATAATGATGGTGTTGCCAGGCTTAGCCTTGTCTAAAGTTGCTTTTGCGTCCGAGCTCAATCTATTGCCTCTACACTGAATAGGGGCGAACGGTGGAATCACAATCTCAAAACTTTTAACCTTAAGATCTAGATCGAAATCAAAATCTTTAAATACCGCTTTGACTTCATTGTTCTTTATAAAGCCTGCGCTTCGTACACCGTCATTTTGACCTAAAATTTGACCATAAGCAGCCGGCAGGCTTTTCACACGAAACTCTTTAGGTTTCATAGATTTTGTCGTACCATCTTCCTGACGAACGCTAACCGAAATCTTCATAGTATTCCCAGTATTTCTGGTCACGTCTGCGATATAACCCTGCCCAGATTTCTTTACCCCGGGTCCGTTTACAATTAGATTCGCGGGATCCACACCCGGTACAGAAATTTCAAGTGGGTTATCAACCCCACGATATAATACGTTCATTTTTGTTGGTGAGATAACTACACTTGGAGGAGCTACATTGTAGGTCTGTTCATCCAACGTGTACGTTTCCGTTTCACCATTGGTAATTAAACGGATTTCACCATTCCATTTCTTAGTCCCAATACCTGTGGCTGGTAAAGAAATATTTGCAACACCATTGATAATATCTTCAGCGGCAACTTCCTCACCATTGATTATGAAGGTGGGATCTTGAGTATCATCATAGGCGGCTAGAAGAACCTGGGCTTCATATTTATCACCCTGGGTCACAAAAGTACTTTTTGGGATGACAATAGGCTTAACCCCCGTAACTTTGATATCATCGGCAGTAATTTTCCTTTCTATTTCAGCAATAATACTTGCCTCGGAAGTGCGCACATCATTTTGCATCATGGTGAGCGATGTGATGACTGAAATCAATGGATAGTGCTCGAACTTTGACGATTCCCAACTCACACTAGCTCCATCATGAACGCGGTCACTAAAATCAAACGTCTCATTGAGGTCTTTTGCCTTGGAAGGAACCTGTGCGATTAGAAAATCTCTGTACGCCTCCATTGCAGACCTTAATTTAGCACCATTTTGCTCAATCAAAAAGTAGTTTGGACTTACCTCGCGATCGTCCATTTTTTTTGGTTTCTCGCCCTCGCCCTCCCAAGTTTCATCAATACCTCCAGAACGCTCAATGAGTTCCGCCTTCATCTCAGCTATTAACGAATTTAGATTAGCCGCTTCACTTCTCACTTGAAATGCTTTGTCTCTGTAGGGTCCTACTTTAGTTGCATTAGAGGCGTATGCAGCGTCAAAATTATCGTATACGTTTTTATTTTGATCTTCTAAATTTTTAATGTGCTTAGTCTGCTCTTGGTCCACTTCAAAGAAAGCATCCATGACTTCACGGCTGACGTTCAAGGCAAGTAATGCGGTCAACACGAGGTACATCATGTTGATCATTTTCTGACGTGGGCTTAAATTTCCTGATGCCATTTGTTTAATTGTTTAGGGTTAAAAATCGGTTAAGGGTCGATTATTTCCCCATGGCAGTCAGCATTCCACCGTACACACTATTCAACGTTTCAAGATTTCCTTTCAACGTAGAGATTTGACCAGCAAGGTCTGAAGCATCTGTTGAAGCTGTAGCCAACTTCTCCATAACGTCATTTTGACGCTCGACTTGCGCCGTTGTATTTTCAAGTTGAACAGCATATAAGGCGTTCAAGCTTTCCATGTTTGTGGCGGCAGAATTTAACTGCTCACTGTATTTGGCAGTCGCTCCAGCGGCATCAACAGTGCCTGATAATGCACCTGCAGTTTCGCTCAGGCTGCGCATTCCCTCGCCTAGTCTGGCGATAAGTTCAGAATCTATACCGCCATTTTCTAAAGCGTTATCTAGCTGTTCCGTAACGGAAAGACTTCGGTCGCCTTCTCCTGTAGCAAGTTCAGGATACACTAATGACCAATCGTATTCAGTAGCTGGTTTTTCAAAGGCTGAAAAGAAGAAGATGACGGCTTCTGTCGTCAAACCAATGACGAGCATGTAATTCGCTCCTTCCCAGTGCATGATTTTAAACATTGCACCAAGAATTACAATAGATGCTCCAAAACCATAAAGTTTTGCCATGAAGTTCTTGAATCTCTTACCGTTTACGTCGATTAGTGCCATAATAATTGATATATAAAATTTGAGTTAAGGTATCTTTTTAATTAAAAGTCTTTGAGGTCGCGTCCTAGGAAGCTTTGAACCGTGCGGAAGCCAATGTAGCTTTTGGCCGTGTCTTGGTATTCGTAGTCACGTGCTCCTAATTGCATGAAATATGCCACATCTTTCCATGATCCTCCACGGATTACTTTACGTTTCATAGTAGGACTTTCATCCTCGTAAGCGTTGTATTGGAATTCTGGAGCGATATCGCTTTCGAATGCATAGGATTGCACATCAAAAGAGGTAGACGTCCATTCGCTTACGTTTCCAGCCATACAGTAAAGGTTGTAACCATTCGGAGAATACGCTGTTGTTTTAACTGGATAGAAGCCGCCATCTGCTGTTAAATTACCACGACGGGGTTTAAAGTTTGCCAGGTAACATCCCGCACTGTTTGTGGCATAAGGCCCACCCCATGGATAGGTAGTAAGCTCTTCACCACCACGCGCAGCATATTCCCATTCTGCTTCTGTTGGCAAGCGGAAATCGTGCTCAATTAGTTCGCCTTCTCGCTTTAAGAAGTCGCGACGATATTTACTTCTCCAGTTCGCAAAGGCGCGCGCTTGTCTCCAGCTTACGCCAACTACAGGGTAGTCGTCGTAGGCAGGATGCCAGAAATATTTATCGTGCATGGGCTCATTAAAGCTGTAGGTGAAATCATGAATCCACACTAAAGTATCAGGATAGACATTAATGGTTTCTTTCTCGAAGAAAGAAGCACGGTTTGAGGTCGCTTGTGAGTTAATGTAATCACGGTAAGCGAAGAGCTCTCCGTCATTATTTTCGTCATTGTAGTCGAATTTAACCCGGTTTCCTTTATTCGCAGCCTTTTGTTTGTTGATCCAATAGAACGTGTAGTTCAGTTGACGAGTATCCAAATGACGGTATCCCAACCATTGTTCTTGCGGAGGTAAGTACATGCCTTCCATAACGGCTGTATACTCTTCATCAGGATATTTGTTTTTGTCCCATTCAAGGTATGGATCCCAATCCAGGCGCTTGAACATACTATCTGGGTAGTTCAGGGCTACGTAATCCTGGAAGTAAGTAGGATCTTCCATATCACCTAAATCTATCCAAGCGAAGTCTTCAACGAAACCTTCTGCCAAACGCACTCTTGCGATAGAGTCTCTTACCCAGTGCACAAACTGACGGTATTCGTTATTCGTTATTTCCGTTTGATCCATGTAGAATGATGCAATACTTACCACCTTAGCAGGAGCAGTATAAGCGTAAGGGACATCTTCGTCATGGTTACCCATTGTAAAGGATCCTTGGGGAATATACACCATACCATAAGGTTCGCTAGGGTACCAAGTTGGTCGGTCTTGAACACCAACCAACTCACCGTGATCACTGCTGCCACATGAGGCTAAAAGTGCTGCTGAGGTGAGCCCTAAAAGGAACTTTTTCATAATCTATGTATTTCTACTTTATTCGTTTTTAAGCAAGCCGCTATATTACAAAAATATAGGGTTTCTATAACTACCTTTTTCTTTCTCAGGAATGTCGATAATAAAACAGTAGCTCATCATTATCTCATGAGAGCCGCTGCTCGAGTTGCTCAACGTAGACGTGGTTAGGTCGTACGAGTAACTTGCGCGCAAATCTTTGGTGATTTGGTAACCTGCCATGATAGCCAAGGCATCCTGCACTCTATACGTAACGCCTCCCCATATTTGATTATTATATGAGGCTGCCATATTTAAATCAAACTGCGTCGCAACAAAATCAGTTTTAATCATAGCTGCCGGTTGTAAAACAATACCATTATCCAAATCAATGTTGTAACCTCCCATTAAATAATAATGTCTTTGGCCTCTTATCTCAGCCAAATTCGTGCCAATGCTGCTTTGAAGAAGATCTTTAGTCTCAATGAGTCGAGTACTGCTTAGCCCCATATACCAACGCTCATTATTGTAAAAGGCGCCAAAATTTAAGTCGGTAGCCATAGAGGTATTGTTTCCATTGAGTAAGACCAATGAAGGGTCATTCATGGTTTGAGGAGGAGCCCACTGCCCAGATACCACAGCTTTGTTTCTGAAATCAACACGCAATCCTAAGCCTAGAGTACCGCCAGCAAGATTCATTTGATAACCGTAGCCCAACCCTACCGTCATATCTTGAAAATAACCTATCATATCATTAGTTACATTCAACGCTAAACCTCCATGAAGAATATTCAATGGGATGTTTGCATTGAAGTTTTGTGTGCTCGGGGCATTGTCAAAGCCAACCCATTGTTGACGGGCGGCCATGCTTAAACAATAGGCATCTCCGAAACCAGTAACTCCTGGATTGTAGAAGATTTTATTGTTCGCAAATTGGGTGAATTGCACGTCTTGTTGGGCCCAAAGGCTTGAGGTGCAGAACATTGCGAACAGTGCGATACAGGTTTTTTTCATCTGAGTTTGCGCGTACGTGTTTTCAGTTGCCGCTAAAGATAGAAAAATTCCCTTGCCAATGACATAATCTTGCTTTTGTTATCAAGCTTTTTGTTGGGCTTTCCACCATCGTGCGGGTAATTTTCCTCGCAGGGCTTCATCATAATCCTCAACACTACAGGGCACTAGGCTTGTTCTCCCTTGTGTTGGGCCGCCTTTTGGTATTTCCATCCACCAACGACCACTTTTTGGGCTCTTGAAGAAATTCACCTCTTCCGTATCATCTATCATGACGGTATATTTCTCGTAATCAGATTTTGAACCTTTCGGATAATCACCATAGCGTAAGGAAATGCCTTCTAAGAAATACCAGAGTGCATGAGCACAGAGGTGGGCGCTTTGGCCGCGGTTGTCAAGGCGTGGGTTGTATTCATACAGACCCAGCTGGGATAATTGGTCGCTCATTCCAGCATACCTGGTTATGGCACATAATTCCGCTCCGGATAGACCATGTGGCGAGGTGTAGAAGGTGCCAGGGTTGTAGCTCTGACGTACGGCACCAAGGTCAACGCTTACGATGTCGGCATCGCGCACGAAGGGTTCGGTGCGAGTAATTTGGCCTTGAATTTGCCCCAGGCGAACCGCTTCGAAGAACAGCTTGTCGATAAGCTTGATTTCCTCTGGATTGTTGAAATAGGTTTGGTAGCCAAGATTGGTGAAGTTGTAGAGGTTGTGGGGCTGTTGGAGGACCAAATGACTCACGTAGCTCTGGTGATCTAAATCGCGACCTTCACCGCCTACGTCGAGCCTGGCGTCGACTGAGACCACATTCACGGTCTGTTCGAGGTTATCGTAGGCGCGGTACGAGCCAAAGGTCAATTCCTGAGAACCGCCTATCGTGATGACGATAATGTTGCGCTTGAGGAGCTCTTCTGTGATTTCCTTGAGCGCAGTGATGGTATCTATGTGTTGCTCGCCCTTGTATAAGTTCCCTAGGTCTGCGACATGGAAGTCCCAATTCCCTTTGTATAGTTGATAAAGAAATGGACGAATAGCATCTGCAGCGCCGTCACAGCCGACGTTGCGGTAGGCGCGCCGATCCTCCTGAACGCCGATAATAGCTACCTTGATGCCATCAAGATCCGGCAAGCCATCGAGTTCGGTGTGCTTGTGCACGACTCGACCAAGCTGGTTCGTGTCCAGTACGGGCAGTGCGTTGAGTACACTGTCGGGAATAGGGCTAAGGTGTAGCACGGGCAAGGATTTTACCCGTCCAATTTAGGGCCTTATTTACGTCCGCGACGACGTTTTGTAGGTCCTGCCGCCATAAGTTCTTCACAACCGGCACGGTCTAAAGATTCAGCTTCTGTGCCTTTTGGAATCTTATAGTTATTGCCGCCTGATTTGATATAGGGTCCATAGCGTCCTTTGAGGATTTGGATAACCGGTTCTTCAGTGAATTCAGCTATGATGTTGTTCGCAGCGCCGGCTTCTTTTTCCTCAATGACTTGTATTGCTTTGGCCAAGCTCACCTCCTCTGGAGTATCCTCAGTTAGGCTGTAGAATTTCTTATTCCACATGACATATGGACCGTAACGACCTACATTGGCTTTGATTTCAAGATCCTTGTAGTTTCCAACCGTGCGCGGAAGAACCTCTTCGCGTAGGGCCATTTCCAATGTGGCGTTGTAGAACCCTACCTTCGGCGGGAGTTTTTTGAATCGGGGCTTGGTCTCCTCGTCGCCGTCACCAATTTGGAATACGAATCCATAACGAGCGAGTTTGACGTAAACCGGCTCATCAGTTCCCGGTTCATACCCTAATAATCGCGATGCCCCACCACCTTTTGGCGGGTTTTCGACAAGCGGATGGAATTGGCTGTAGAAATCCTGAATAGAATCCTGCCAGCGCACTTGACCTTCCGCGATGGTGTCGAAGTTTTGCTCGGCTTTTGCGGTGAATTGGTAATCCATGATGAGCTTGTAATGCTCGGTAAGGAAATCAGTCACCACTCGGCCGATGTCGGTAGGAAATAGTTTGTTTTTATCCGCGCCGTAGGTTTCTGTAGCAGTGGCTGCGGACAGGCCAGCGGCGTTAAGCGTAAGGACCTGGTAATCGCGCTTGTTGCCTTCCAAACTATCCTTGATCACGTAGTCTCGTTTTTGGATGGTAGAAATGGTTGGTGCATAGGTCGAAGGACGTCCAATGCCCAGTTCTTCGAGTTTCTTTACCAAAGAAGCTTCCGTGTATCGCGGGGTGTGCTTGGTGAAGCGTTGCGTAGCCGTGATCTCAGTGTAGGAAAGGCGGTCGCCTTCTTTTACAGCGGGTAATTGACCGTCCACGGCCTCCGCATTTTCGTCGTCCGTGCCTTCCGTATATACTTTGATGAATCCATCGAACGTGATGACTTGACCGCGGGCAGTGAAGCGCTCTGCAGAAGGAGCGTTTTCATTGGCCAATTTTATCGTGGTGTTCTCCAATTTCGCATCCGCCATTTGCGAGGCGACGGTACGCTTGTAGATCAAATCATAGAGACGCTTTTGTCTATCGTCGGCACCGGCTATGGTCTTAGAGAAATTGGTGGGGCGGATGGCTTCGTGTGCTTCCTGCGCGCCTTTGCTCTTCGTACTGAATTTACGGACTTGGTGGTATTCTGGACCGAAATGTGCTTCAACGTGCTGGGCGATTCCTGTGATGGCATCGTTGCTTAGGTTAAAGCTGTCTGTTCTCATGTAAGTGATGTGACCGGCTTCGTAAAGTCGTTGGGCGAGGGTCATGGTTTGACTTACGCTGTAGCCCAATTTTCTACTGGCTTCCTGTTGCAGGGTAGAGGTGGTGAACGGGGCGGCAGGGCTTCGTTTGCCAGGGCGCATTTCTACGCTCTCGACGGTGAAATTGGCCCCTGAGCAATCTTGTAAAAAGCTTTGTGCAGCCTCTTGAGTAGGGAATCCGTTGCTAATATCTGCTTTGAACGAGATGCTTCCGTCGGTGAACATTCCGCTCACTTTAAAGGATGCTTCAGGGGTATGCGCTTCAATTTCGCGCTCCTTCTCCACGATCAATCGAACGGCCACACTTTGTACGCGACCGGCGCTCAATCCGCGCTTGATGCTCTTCCATAAAACTGGGCTTAGTTCGTAGCCCACCAATCGATCCAGTACGCGACGCGCTTGCTGCGCATCGACCAATTCCTTGTTGATCTTGCGAGGATTTTCTACCGCTCGCAGGATGGCGGTTTTGGTGATTTCGTTGAAGACGATACGCTCGGTATTTTCTTCTTTCAATTCTAGTGCTTCGCTCAGGTGCCAAGCAATGGCTTCTCCTTCGCGGTCTTCATCCGATGCGAGCCAAACCTTTTCGGCTTTCTTGGCAGCGGCCTTCAATTCCTTAACCAGGGTTTTCTTGTCTTTCGATACGCAATATTCTGGCGTAAATTCATTTTCGATGTCGATGGCCATCCCATTATCACAAAGGTCTCGGATGTGACCGTATGAGGACATGACTGAGAAGTCATTTCCCAAGTATTTCTGAATGGTCTTGGCTTTTGCTGGTGACTCTACAATGACTAAGTTGTTGGCCATAATTAGGAATAAGGGTTGAATTTTGCCGCAAAGTAAAAGCCAAAATTATATGAGATGCAACACATTTTATTAGGAAGCTAGGTGAACTTTTTTCTTATTACTACGTAATAGATATTTACAAATCAGACAAATTGTCAGTATACCGATGTATCTTTGAACCATCGCAAGAGAAAGTAAAGTTTTGAGCGAATAGATTTCTGGAAGCAAAAACAAAACGCGCAAGCGGAAGGGGCCTCTACGCCGAGGGCGATAAGAACCCGCACGAGCATGACGGCACGGTCCACGAGACCAATAATCCCAACGGCACCAAGAAACTCTACATCGAGTCTTACGGTTGTCAAATGAATTTTTCAGATAGCGAAATCGTCGCTTCAGTATTGGCTAAAGAGGGCTATACGACCACTCAAGATGCGGCTGAGGCGGATCTAGTGTTGTTGAACACTTGTTCGATTCGCGACAAAGCCGAACAAACCGTTCGCAACAGATTGGCGCATTTCAACGGCCACAAGAAAACCAACCCGGACATGAAAATAGGCGTGTTGGGCTGTATGGCCGAGCGCGTGAAGGGAAAGTTGTTGGAGGAAGAAAAATTGGTAGACTTGGTCGTAGGGCCAGATGCCTACCGCGATCTCCCGAATCTTTTAGAGGAGCTCGACGGCGGCCGCAAGGCGGTTAATGTGATCCTGAGTAAGGAAGAGACCTACGACGATATTGAACCGGTTCGCTTGGGCGGAAATGGCGTAAGCGCCTTCATTTCCATCACTCGCGGTTGTGATAACATGTGTACCTTCTGTGTAGTGCCGTTCACCCGTGGACGTGAGCGCTCGAGAAATCCTCAAACCATCGTGGACGAGGCTTTGGATCTTTCGAGCCAGGGCTATAAAGAAATTACCCTCTTGGGACAGAACGTCGACAGCTACTTGTGGTACGGGGGCGGATTGAAGAAGGACTTCGATAAGGCATCGGATTTGGCCAAGGCCAGCGCGGTGCATTTCGCGGACCTCATGGCGATGGTCGCCGAGGCAGTACCGCACATGCGCATCCGATTTTCTACGTCGAACCCGCAGGATATGCGAGACGATGTGCTCGAGACTATTGCGAAGTACAAGAACATCTGTAACTACATCCACTTGCCGGTGCAAAGTGGATCGTCTCGCATCTTGGAATTGATGAACCGCGGGCACAACAGAGAGGAGTACTTTGCGCTGATCGACCGCATTCGCCGAATCATTCCGGGGTGTGCCATTTCGCATGATATGATTGCGGGCTTCCCGACGGAAACGGAGGAAGACCACCAGGAGACGTTGAGCTTGATGGAATATGTGCACTATGATTTTGGCTACATGTTCTTTTACAGCGAGCGCCCGAATACGTACGCGGCGAGAGAATTGGTAGATGATATCCCACTCGAGGTGAAAAAGCGCCGATTGAACGAGATCATCCAGTTGCAAAACAAGCATTCACTCTTGCGCCACGAGGCCATGGTGGGCAATGCCTATGAGGTCTTGGTAGAGGGCAAGTCTAAGAAGCGTGAGGACCAATTATTTGGTCGTACCGACACCAACAGTGTGGTGGTATTCGATCGCCACGATTTCCAGCCTGGCGATTTTGTAAAAGTGAAAATAGATAGATGTACGGCAGCGACCTTGATCGGTACTGTAGTCTTCGAATAAACGTTAATTCATTACCAATGTCTGATATCAAAAGCATCAAACAACGCTTCGGCATCATCGGGGTAAGTCCATTGTTGGACCGCGCCTTGGAGAAAGCTGTGCGTGTGGCGCCGACCGACATCAGCGTCTTAGTCACCGGAGAAAGTGGGGTGGGGAAAGAAGCCATCCCAAAAATCATTCACGGATTGAGCCACCGCAAGCATGCACCGTATATCGCGGTGAACTGTGGAGCCATTCCTGAAGGAACCATAGACTCGGAACTCTTTGGGCACGAGAAAGGCGCTTTTACGGGCGCCACCGGAGCCCGTAAAGGGTACTTCGAGGAGGCCGACGGCGGCACCATCTTTTTGGACGAAGTGGGCGAATTACCTATGCCTTCTCAGGTAAGATTACTTCGCGTTCTGGAAACGGGAGAGTTCATCCGAGTGGGGGCGTCACGCGCCAACAAGATTGATGTTCGCGTTGTTGGAGCCACGAATGTGGGTATGCTCGAGGCGATCAAGAATGGAAAGTTCCGTGAGGATTTGTACTACAGATTAAACACGGTAGAGATCAACTTGCCGCCATTGCGAGAGCGCCCTGCGGACATCCATTTGTTGTTCCGAAAGTTTGCGGCAGATTTCGCCAATAAGTATCATTTGCCGCCGGTGCGTTTGGACGACGAAGCGGTTCGGTTACTTGAACAATACCGTTGGCCAGGGAACATTCGCCAGCTGCGTAATCTTGCGGAGCAGATGAGTGTCATTGAGACTTCGCGATTGGTGGGTAAAGATGTGCTGAAGGCCTATTTACCTCAAGTGGATGCATCGAATTTGCCGGCATTGGCCAATACTCGGTTGAGCGACGATGGTGTATCCAATGCAGACTTTGCGAAGGAACGTGAGGCGCTGTACAAGTTGTTGTTTGAAATGCGTGCAGAGATTAATGCATTGAAAAACGCAATGTCTGCTGGCGAGGGTATTTATGAGGGAATACAGCGGGAGTATCCAAAGATTACCGGCGATTTGAATTCCTCAGACGGCCAAGTAACTTTTGTGAAACAAGAACAATACGAGGACTTCAATGATGACGAAAACACCATTGAGATTGAGAATTTAAGTCTGGTAGATAAGGAAGTAGAGTTGATTAAAAAGGCGCTGGATAAGTCTAATGGAAAACGAAAGAAGGCTGCAAAGGAACTTGGCATTTCAGAGCGTACCTTATACCGTAAAATCAAACAATACAATTTGGAATAATGCGGATAAGATTTCACCACATATTAATCCTCTTTTCTGCCATTTTCCTGACTGCTTGCAAGGGCGGGTATAGTTTTACGGGAGGAAATGTGGGCGATGCGAAGTCCATGCAGGTAGATTTTTTTGACAATAATGCGCAGATTGTGAATCCTGAAGCTTCTCAGTGGGTGACGGAAGCGATCAAGGATATTTTTGTGCAGCAGACACCACTAGAATTAGTTCAAGGACCGGCGGATATGTATATCAGCGGAGAAATAAGTGAATACAGTTTGCGGCCTCAGGCAGCGAGAGGCCCCAGTGAGGTGGCCCAGATGATGTTCACTATAAGTGTTCAGGTAGAATTCACTAATGAATTGGCACCAGAGAATAATTTCAACGCAAAGTTTAGTCGCTCACGTCCTTATGATGCCGACCTCAATTTTTCCGATATTGAAAACGAATTGGCTGCAGAAATTATTAAAGAATTACGAGAGGATGTGCTGAATAGAGCCATCGCCAACTGGTAAATGAACGCAAAGAAAATCAACACCTTGTTCAAGCATCCGGAGAAAATTACTTCGGAAGATTTGATTGGCCTTAAACAGGCGGTGGATGATTTTCCTTATGCGGCTCCGTTGCATGCGTTGTACATGAAGGCATTGCAGAAGAAGGAGAGCTATTTATTGCCGGGTCAGATTAAAAGAGCGGCCATTGCCACGCCGAACCGTGCGGCACTCAAAGAATTTCATGATATGCCTATCCCTGGTATGGATGGCGCGAAGGAGGTTCCTGTTGTAGATTTTACTGAACTGGATGAAGCGGGCAAGTTAGAAGAAGTTGAAGCCGCTGCTATAGCTCCGGAGAAAGAAACTAAACCTGAAAAAGAATCGAAGCCGGAAGAGCCTGTTAAAGTCTCAGAGGCTGTGGAGACTCAGCCAGAGAAGAAGTCAGAGGTCAAGGAATCAGAGGAATTGAACATCGCTAAACCTAAATCAGCTTCAGGAAAAACAGCGGCTGCGCCGGAAGATTTGAGCCATTTGCCAGAGGCAGTCCGAAAGGCAATTCTGCGTTCTCGTGCATTGCGTGGGGAGGAAAGTCCTGGCATTACTGCTGGAGATCAAAAGCCGGTTGAGGATAATTCGCCAAAAGTTCAGCCACGCCCGACAGAGGTTCCAGTGCCCACTAAACGGGTCGAAGAGCCTAAAGCGCCTCAAGTTGCAGAGCCCGTGCAAGCTGCTCCCGTGAAATCGAAGGAAAAGCCCTCAGAGGTGAAGGGTGCTCGTATTGAAGAAAAGCCCGCTGCTGCCGAGGAGAAATTAAATAAGAAAGCACCAAAAGCGCCAAAGCAAAAGAAACCAAAGGCGAAGACTAAGGCAGCTTCAGCGGTACCTTCCCAGGTTGTTGCCCATGAGAACAAGTCGGAGGCAGCTCCTTCAGAGGAAAATTTTGAGGTCAGAGAAATGCCATTCAGTGAGAAAGCGTCTTTTATGGAATGGTTAACGGCCGATTTCTCGGACGGCGAGCCCAAAAAAGTGGAGCGAAGTACCCCTAAAGATGTGAAAACAATCATCAGTGAATTGCCCAAATTCCCAGTGCAAAAGAAAGATGGAAAAATAGACGTCTTCCGCTTGCCTTCTAATGACCAAGGGAAGTTTGTAACGGAAACATTGGCAGAGATTTATGTAGGGCAGGGACTTTGGAGCAAAGCAATTCACGCTTACGAGGTTTTATGTTTGAAATACCCAGAAAAAAGTGGTTTCTTTGCCGACCGAATTAAAGAAATTAAGAAACACACATAGTAATGGCACTCTTGTTTACCGTCCTTATAGTTGTAGTATCCATTCTACTGATTTTAATCATCTTGGTTCAAAACCCTAAAGGTGGAGGTCTTAGTTCAGCTTTTGGTGGCGATAGCCCTCAAATGCTTGGAGGAGTAAAGAAAACTACAGACTTCCTTGATAAGGCGACCTGGTTTTTGGTCATTGGATTATTCGCCCTGGTGATCAGTATGAACATGATAGGCGCGGAAGGTAAAAAAGATGCCCCAGAACGCCTTTTTGATGAGGTGTTAGACAATGTTGTCGAACCTGATGAGTTCACAGAATAATTAGAGCGAGAACGCTGGCGATAAAATTAAGAAGCCCGCATGGCAGTTGCTGTGCGGGTTTTTTTATGCTTTTATGTCAATTTTTCGGAGGCAGTTACGGGGTCGGTGACAGGATGACACAATTCGTACTTTGGCACAAAATTTCATGTATAGAAACGTCAATTAATAATTAAATAACTCAAATCATGGCAGATTTAAACATTCGTCCGCTAGCTGATCGAGTAATCGTGGAACCTGCAGCTGCGGAAACTACGACTGCATCAGGGATAATCATTCCTGATACAGCGCAAGAAAAACCTCAAAAAGGCACTGTTGTGGCCGTGGGCCCTGGTAAGAAGGACGAGCCAATAACGGTAAATGTTGGCGATACTGTGTTGTATGGCAAGTACAGCGGCACTGAATTCAAGTATGAAGGCGGTGAGTATTTGATCATGCGCGAAGCAGATATCATGGCTATTGTTTAACCCATTTAAAGAGTAAAAGCATAGTAAAATGGCAAAAGAAATTTCATTTGATGTTGATGCACGTAACAGTCTGAAGGCTGGGGTGGATGCATTGGCAAATGCAGTAAAAGTGACCTTGGGTCCTAAGGGACGCAATGTGATCATTGAAAAAGCGTTCGGCGCTCCTCATGTAACGAAAGATGGGGTGACCGTCGCGAAGGAAATTGAGCTTGAAGATAAATTGGAAAACCTAGGTGCCCAGATGGTGAAGGAAGTAGCTTCGAAGACCGCGGACATCGCAGGAGACGGAACGACCACAGCGACAGTATTGGCGCAGGCTATCTACAGTCACGGATTGAAAAACGTGGCTGCTGGGGCGAATCCGATGGACTTGAAGCGCGGAATTGATAAAGCCGTGACGGCCTTGGTGGCAGAGTTGAAAAACTTGAGCCAAGAGGTGGGTGACGATAACAGCAAAATCGAGCAGGTAGCTACGATTTCTGCGAATAACGATAACGCAATTGGTTCTTTGATCGCAGAGGCGATGGCCAAAGTGAAGAACGAAGGTGTGATCACCGTGGAAGAAGCGAAGGGTACTGAAACTTACGTAGATGTGGTGGAAGGTATGCAGTTTGACCGCGGGTACTTGAGCCCATATTTCACGACCAATACTGAGAAGATGGTGGCGGAGCTTGAGAATCCATACATCTTGATTTACGACAAGAAGGTGAGCTCTATGAAGGAGTTGTTGCCCATTCTTGAACCAGCAGCTCAAAGCGGTCGTCCGCTATTGATCATCGCGGAAGATGTAGACGGTGAAGCCCTTGCTACATTGGTGGTAAACCGCATCCGTGGTTCATTGAAAATTGCTGCGGTGAAGGCTCCAGGATTTGGGGACCGTCGCAAGGCCATGCTCGAAGATATTGCCATCCTAACCGGTGGTCAGGTCGTGAGCGAAGAGCGCGGTATGACATTGGAAGGCGCTACCCTAGATATGTTGGGTACTGCTGAGAAAGTCTCTATCGACAAGGACAATACGACGATCGTCAATGGTGCCGGTACCGGTGAAGCCATTGCGAGCCGTGTGAACCAAATCAAAGCTCAGATTGAGAACACAACTTCAGATTACGACCGTGAGAAGTTGCAAGAGCGCTTGGCGAAACTCGCCGGTGGTGTTGCCGTCCTTTACGTAGGTGCCGCATCTGAGGTGGAAATGAAAGAAAAGAAAGACCGCGTGGACGATGCCTTGGCAGCGACAAAAGCGGCAGTAGAAGAAGGTTTCGTGCCAGGAGGTGGTGTAGCGCTTGTACGCGTGAGCAGCGTCCTTGAGCGCATGAAAGGCGATAATGAAGATGAAACTACCGGTATCCAAATCGTTTCTAAAGCGATTGAGGAGCCATTGCGCACCATCGTTCACAATGCAGGTCTAGAAGGCTCTGTAGTGGTGAGTAAGGTAAAAGAAGGCAAGGCAGATTTCGGCTTCAACGCCAAGACTGATGTCTACGAGAATATGTATGATGCAGGTGTCATCGACCCAACGAAGGTGACGCGTGTGGCATTAGAAAACGCTGCGTCTGTAGCGGGTCTATTGTTGACCACAGAGGCGACCGTTACTGAGATTCCCAAGGAAGAGCCAGCAATGCCGGCAGGCGGCATGGGCGGCGGCATGGGAATGATGTAATTCCAGCACATTGCAAAAAAAGAAAGCCATCCTTTACGGGGTGGCTTTTTTATTGGGTAAACGCTTCCAAATACTTCGCGATGTACTGTTCGCGGTGTTTGTACTTGTATTGCATCACGTATCGTGGGTGCTCCAGGGGCACAAGCTCCGGAGTGAAGTTGTACTCCTTGTTGAGCTTCTGCAGGAACTTTAGGTTCTTCCCGGTGCCAAAGACGATGATGCGTTCATTTTTCCCAGCCAATTCAATTTGCTTTTGAATCTGCTCGATCAAATACGGCGCTAGTGCATTAGCAAAACTTGTGCGGTCGTAATAGTTGAAGTTGATCCAATTCCCGTTTTTGCGCATTACAAAGCCTAAGGGGCAAACGGAGCCAATAAAGAATTGGTCATAGAACTTTTTCGGACCGCCGAAGGCATTAATGGCCTCATATACGAAGACCGAACTAGGCTCGTGGGTCGAGAAACCTTCGAATGGAATGCCGCATTCAATCAGCCGTTTGGTGTCGGTAAAAGGAATGCCCGTGGCGCCAGCGCCGAGGCGACCTGGGTTGATGCCAAGGATGAGGTTGCGGGGCTTCTCGTCACCGTAAAATTTGTGGTAAAACCCGCTTAGCGCCTGCTCTTGCTCAGGGCTGGCTCCCTCAAAGGGGTTGAGCACATCAAGATCCTCATCGAGGTAGGAACGGTCAAACTCGAGTGCGTTGTAGAAGGCCAGAATGCGATCGGCCTTGGTCATTTTTTGTTGAATTGGTTCATGGTTAAACTCAATCCTGCTAAGCCAAAACTTTGGCACGCTTTCACACAGTGTTCAATCAATGCCGGCAGGTCTTTCTGCTCTTCGGCGGTCCACTCGCCCAACACATAATCTACTTGTCGACCCTTGGAGAAATTGTCCCCGATGCCAAAGCGAAGGCGGGGGTAATCTGCACGGCCCAATTTTGCTTGAATGTCCTTCAGTCCATTGTGCCCGGCATCCGATCCTTTGCCGCGAATGCGAATAGAACCGTAGGGCAAGGCCAAATCGTCGAGCACGACAAGGACATTCTCTATGGGGATGTTCTCTTCTTGCATCCAATAGCGGACCGCATTGCCGCTAAGGTTCATAAAAGTGGTGGGTTTGATCAACCGGAAAGATCTTCCTTTGATCTTGGCTTCTGCCACGAGCGCGTAGCGCCCAGGCTCAAAAACAACATTGGACGCCTTGGCAAAGGCGTCCAATGTTAAAAATCCAATATTGTGACGGGTATTCTCATACTCGGCTCCGGGATTGCCCAAACCGACAATGAGGAACTTTTTCATACCCGAAAAAGTACGAATTATTCTGCAGCCTCAGCAGGAGCTTCCGCAGTAGCTTCAGCACCGCCTTCTTCCGCAGCACCTTCTTCGTCCTCGTCTTCGTCATCAACAGCACCACGTGCTTTCTTGACGGTAACGATTACAGCAGTATCCGCGTTCAAGATTTCGTATCCTGCAGGAACTACATCACTTACGCGAATAGATTTACCAATACGCAAGTTGGTAATGTCCAATTGAATGTTATCCGGCAATTCATTTGGCAATGCGCGAACGCTCAACGTACGTAGTACCATTTTCAGTTTACCACCGTTCAATACACCACGTGCTTGACCGTTCAATACAACGGGAATGTTCATGGTTACGGCCTTACCTTCCACCAACTGGATAAAGTCAATGTGCATTAGGGCATCCGTTACTGGGTGGAATTGCATGTCTTGAATTACCGCTTCAACGGTCTTACCGTCTACAGTAATGGTTGCAGTTTTCGCCTCTGGTGTGTACACTAGCGATTTGAACGCTAATGCTGGCGCAGAAAAGTGAACGGGTGCTTCGCCACCGTAAATCACACAAGGTACATTACCTGCTTTGCGCTCTGCCTGGGCGAATTTCGAACCAACTTCGGTTCTTAGGGTTCCTTGAATTTCAACAGACTTCATCTGATCTAGTTTATTGAAGTATTACATTATAAAGTGTCCTGAGATGCTTTGGTGGTGGTGAACATTTTTCATCACGTTCGCAAACATATCAGCGACTGAGATCACACGGACCTTTGGGTTTTCTTTTGTTTGAGGAATGGTATCAGTGATGACCAATTCCTCCAGCGCGCTCCCACCCACTCTGTCGTAGGCTGGACCACTAAGTACGCCGTGGGTACAATAGGCACGTACCGACTTAGCACCTTTCTCTTTCAACATTTCAGCCGCCTTTACCAAGGTGCCTCCTGTATCTACCATGTCGTCAACGAGAATAACATTCATGCCCTCTACATCACCGATCACGGTCATTTTATCAATCTGGTTGGCTTTTTTGCGTTGCTTGTAGCAAATGACCACTTCTGCTCCTAGTTTACTGCCGTATGCATGCGCTCTCTTTGCGCCACCCATATCAGGTGAAGCAATACATAGGTGGTCCAATTTCATCGCTTCGATGTCCTTGATAAACAACGCTGAGCTGTACAAGTGATCCACAGGCACTTCGAAAAAACCTTGAATTTGATCGGCGTGAAGATCCATCGTCATTACACGAGTGGCTCCCGCAGCCATCAACAAATTCGCGGCCAACTTCGCACCTATTGGAACTCTTGGTTTGTCTTTGCGATCCTGACGGGCCAAACCGAAATAAGGTATAACGGCGGTAATGTGCTTCGCACTAGCACGCTTCGCAGCATCACACAGCATCAACAACTCCATCAGATTGTCCGCAGGCGGGTTTGTACTCTGAATCAAGAAAACGCGATTACCACGAACCGTTTCTTCAAACGAAGGCACAAATTCACCGTCGCTAAAGTCAGTGATGATCACGTTCCCCATAGGGATTCCATAGCTCGCTGCAATTTTTCCAGCAAGTTCCATCGTATGACGTCCGGCAAATATTTTCGCTTCTGGTAGCATTTTATCTGTGTATCAGTGCACTTCTAGCCTTATAAGCTCCTCTATAGAGGGGTGCAAATGTAATTAAAAGAAGACAAAAACCCTTCGTTTTCATGGGTTGATTAAAAAACTTTCGGGAAATGCTAGGAGAAACAGAAAACGCCTTTATTTTTGCCGTCCTAATTTGCTGAATTGCCTGAGTGGCGGAATTGGTAGACGCGCTGGATTCAAAATCCAGTTCTGGCAACAGAGTGGGGGTTCGATTCCCCCCTCAGGTACAAGGTTTCGAGCAGCGTTCGCGCTGCCGAAAAAAGCAAAGAAAACCCACCTCGAGTTCACTCGAAGGTGGGTTTTCTGCTTTTGGCGCACTGGCGCAGGCAGTGGTCGAAACCTTGAGGGTAATGCTCCGTCGGCAGGGAAAGGGCGAGCACGCCGCAGGCGGCGCAGATCATTCCCTTAGAGTTTACTCTAAGTTTGATGCATCCAAGTAGGTTATGTGCATCCGAGTTTTGGCGCCATTTAGGTCGAATTCAAAATATTTGGCCCCGCCTTAACCACGCTTCAGTTCGAATGTTCTAAATTCACAGATTCAAGATGGATAAAGCAAATAGCAAGCAAAAAAAGTACGACCAAGCCTACCTGCGGATGGCAGAAGAGTGGGCTGAACTTAGTCATTGTACGCGCAAAAAAGTGGGTGCACTTATTGTGAAGGGTCGTATGATTATTTCCGACGGTTTTAACGGAACACCAACGGGCTTTGAAAATCCATGCGAGGATGAAGAAAATTACACCAAGTGGTATGTGTTACATGCCGAAGCCAATGCTATACTAAAGGTTGCTTCGAGTACAGCTTCCGCAGAGGGAGCAACGTTGTATTTAACCTTGAGTCCGTGCAAAGAGTGTAGCAAATTGATCCATCAAGCCGGAATAAAACGTCTAGTATATCGCAATAAATACAAAGATGATAGTGGCCTTCGTTTTTTAGAAAAAGCTGGGGTTGAAATAGAACAATTCGACCGATAGTGAAACCTCAACGAATAATACTTTGGATCACCGCATTCTTCATTGCCGGTATATCAATAGGGTTAAATTTCCGCTCGCCTGTAGGTATGTTAGGAAGATCATCCATGGATCAATTCTTTCAATACCTCAACGACGAGTACGTAGATACCTTGGATATTGCTGAATTACAGCAAAATGCAATGGACTACATTCTCAACAGTTTGGATCCACACAGCGTGATCATTCCACAGGATGAAGGACAAGAGGTGGCTGAACGCATGCAGGGTTCATTTTCAGGTGTGGGTGTGGAATTTACAATCTACAGGGATACACTTGTATTTGTGCACATCATTAAAGGTGGACCGGCAGAATCCTTTGGTTTGAAAGCGGGCGATCGCATTTATGCCATCGACGGAGATACCATCGTTGGCCCTGATCTTACTAATGATGTAGTGGTGAGTAAAATAAAAGGGCCCATAGGTACTTATGTTAATTTCCGCATTGTGCGTGATGGAAAATCCATTTCAGCTTCAGTTGAGCGTGATTTAATTCCGTTGAACAGTGTTAGTAATACGAGGATGTATGGCCCTGTAGGGTATACTAAAATTGACCGATTCGCTGAATCTACCACGGAAGAATTGAAGGCGGCACTTTCGAGATTAAGTGAGGAGAATATGCGAAGCCTCATTATTGATTTACGCGACAACCCTGGCGGTTATTTGCATGAAGCTATTGATATTGCCGATCTGTTTTTGGACCAAGGAAAAATTATTGTCACCACAAAATATAAGGATGGACGTACAGATATCGTAAGAGCAAAAGGCGGAGATGGGTTTGAAGATTTAGCGGTACACATTATTTTAAATGGACTAAGTGCTTCAGCTTCTGAGGTCTTTTCGGGGGCTCTTCAAGATCACGATCGTGCAACTATATATGGCACAACATCTTTTGGCAAAGGGTTAGTGCAAGAAGATAAGTATCTCCCAAATGGCGATATGGTTCGATTAACAGTAGCATACTATTACACCCCATCTGGCCGATCAATACAAAAACCTTATGAGGGCACTGACTTGACCAGTGAAATGGAAGGATTGGTTTTCCAGAGCGATAGCGGAAAAGTATTACGCTCTATTGGCGGTATTGAGCCTGATGTAGCATTGTCGAATGATACAAGCCGAACCTATTATTGGGGTTTCTCATTTGGTACAATGGATGATTTTGCCTTTCAATGGGTAGATAAGCACCGAATAGAAATCGCCGGTTGGGAATTTAACAGCTATCTAGACATGGACCTTATCGATGATCAAATCATAGATGAGTTTCTGAAATATGGAAGTTACGGACTAGTTGTAGAGGATTTACCCGCCGATCAGTATTCAGACTTAACCATTATGCTGCAGGCGATGATCGCCAAAAATATATGGGGGTTCGATGCTTACAATTCTACGCTTTTAAAGGAAGATCCATTATTACAGGAGGTCGTGAGAATGGCTATCGGTACCTTGGAATAGAATGAAACTACGCGTTTCCGCGTATTTCGTTTTTAGGTTGCTTTAGGGCCATAAAAAAAGCCCTGTGAACAGGGCTTCTTTTAAGAATTAAATTCTCCAGACTTATTATAGATCACCAAGTGATTCCATCATTTCTGCTGCAGAATTCATCATATCTTTTGCTGCATCCATGGCACCTTCGTAGTCTTCCATAGCGTCGCCGTAAACTTCCATGGCGTCATCCATAACATCATCATACGCTTCCATGGCATCTTCCATAGCATCGTTGTACTCATCCACGACAGTCTCAATAGATTCATCTACTGTTTTATCACCATCGTTTTCACCACCACTTACTTCTGTGTCTGTTGCTTTTTCTGCTGGTGGTGTTTCTGCATCGCCTGAGCCACATGCGGTAAGCGCTGCTGCCACTGCAACAGCCGCAAATAATTGTAACTTCTTCATTTTTATTTAGTTTTTAGAAATTCAAATCGTTCATCATATCCTTGTAATCATCCATGGCATCTTCATAATCATCCATGGCTTTGTCCATCGCTTTGTCGTAAGCATCCAATAACTGATCTGATTTGCTTTTACCACAAGAGGTTATGGCAAATATGAGCGCGAGTGCTGCAATTATGTTCAGCTTTTTCATTAATTAAGTATAATTCGTTAAAGTTAATCACCTCTACTATTGCTATTTGCATTATCACAATGAATCTAATTCATTGATAAAGTAGAATAAAAACAACTGCCACAATTAAGTGTACTTAATTGTGGCAGAATTATTTTGCTCGATTAGTTACTTAGCTTATCTAGCATTTCCATTGACTTGTCCATCAATTTCTCCTCCTTGCTCTTACCACATGATGTAATAGCAACAGCGAAAACAACGGCTAGAATTAAGTGTAGCTTTTTCATAATTAGATTTATTTAGATTAATAACACGAGAAAGTTAAAACAAAAAATTTAAACCAATCAACATCTAAGACGCTAAAGTTTTTGAAGGGCTGCGCTAAGGCTTACTTTTTCATTCACTAATGCGGACAAACTAGTCACAGGAATACGTATCTGTTCCATGGAATCTCTAAACCTAACAGTAATGGTATTGTCTTCTAGGCTTTGATGATCAACGGTCACACAAAGGGGTGTGCCCGCTGCATCCTGACGACGGTATCGTTTACCTATAGCGTCTTTTTCGTCGTATTGCACCATGTGATCGAACTTGAGTAGATTCACAATGTCTCTAGCTTTTTCTGGCAGACCGTCCTTCTTCAACAGCGGAAGAACGGCAACTTTATAAGGTGCCAAGAAAGCCGGAAGGTTTAATACGGTGCGCGAAGAACCGTCTTCTAAAGCTTCTTCTTCAAGGCTTGTGCTTAACACAGCAAGAAACATTCGATCCAATCCTATGGAAGTTTCTACTACATAAGGTACATAGTTCTCGCCGAGTTCAGGGTCGAAGTACTGTAGTTTCTTACCGCTGAATTTTTCATGCTGGCTCAAATCAAAATCCGTACGGCTGTGAATGCCTTCTAATTCTTTGAACCCGAATGGGAATTCAAATTCGATATCGGCGGCAGCATTGGCATAATGGGCTAATTTTTCGTGGTCATGAAACCTGTATTTCGCCACGTCAAAGCCCAGGCTCTTGTGCCAATTTAATCGGCGCTCTTTCCACGTTTTATACCACTCCATCTCGGTACCAGGGCGAACGAAAAATTGCATTTCCATTTGTTCAAACTCACGCATCCGGAAGATGAACTGTCGTGCCACGATTTCATTTCTGAAAGCTTTTCCTATTTGTGCGATCCCAAATGGGATTTTCATGCGGCCGGTTTTCTGCACATTAAGGTAGTTCAAGAAAATCCCTTGAGCGGTTTCTGGGCGCAAGTATAACGTAGAGGAATCCTCAGCAACGGATCCAAGTTGGGTGCCGAACATAAGATTGAATTGTCGTACATCCGTCCAATTCATAGATCCACTTACCGGACATTTGATTTCCTCGTCTTCAATCAGCTGTTTGACGTCTCCAAGATTTTCCGCCTCCATCGCTCGTACGAATCTATCCATGACGGCATCAATTTTTTCTTGATAGCCCTTCACGCGTGGATTCGTGTTTACATATTGTTCCTTGTCGAAGCTTTCGCCAAATCTCTTTTCGGCCTTTTTAACTTCCTTTTCGATTTTTTGACGAATTTTCTCTACGTGGTCTTCAATCAATACATCGGCGCGGTAGCGCTTCTTGCTGTCCTTATTATCGATCAGCGGATCGTTGAACGCATCCACGTGACCAGAGGCCTTCCAAGTCGTAGGATGCATAAAAATGGCCGAATCAATACCGACTATATTTTCGTGCATTTGTACCATTGCCCCCCACCAATACGCCTTGATGTTGTTCTTTAATAAGGCGCCGTTCTGTCCATAATCGTACACAGCACTTAATCCGTCGTATATTTCACTGCTTTGGAAGATGTAGCCGTATTCTTTGGCGTGGGAGATGACGTTTTTGAATTGGTCCTCTGACATGGGATTGAACTTTATTTAGAGTTAAGAAGAGGAATAAGGTTGGTGAAAAAAAGCTTTACCGCAATGGCGAGCAAGATAATACCGAAAACCTTGCGTAAAATACTCAATCCGCCTGTTCCAAGAATGCGCTCCAAGCGCTCGGTGTTCTTCAAGACTACATATACTACAATCATATTAGCGACTATAGCAATGAGAATATTGATCATCTCGAATTCAGCGCGTATTGAGACTAATGAAGTCATGGTACCCGCACCTGCAATAAGAGGAAATGCAATGGGCACTATACTGGCTGTATTGGGTGTCTCTTCTTTATATAAGGTGATGCCCAATATCATTTCCAAGGCCAAAAAGAATATGACCAAGCTACCGGCTATGGCAAAGCTTTCGATATCCACGCCCAACAGTTGAAGAATTTGCTCTCCTATAAATAGGAAAACGATCATGATTATACCGGCCACTATCGTAGCTTTCTCGCTCTGTACATGCCCTACCTTCCTTCTTAGACTTACAATTATTGGGATGCTCCCAAAAATATCAATAACAGCGAATAAGATTAAGAATGCACTTAAGGCGTCATTATAATTAAATCCCATAACGGCTTTTTTAATGGTGCAAAATTAGCTCGTTTGATTGAGCTGTGCACTTAAATCGAACATTAGCTTTGTAGCTATGATAGAACTAGAAGGTAAATTACTTTCCAACGATATTTTTAAAAAAGAATTTGTCTGTAATCTTGGGGCTTGTAAGGGCGCTTGTTGTGTTGAAGGGAATGCCGGAGCGCCTCTAGAGGAGGAGGAGTCTAGCTTGTTAGAAGAATTGTATCCAGCTTTCGAAAGCTATCTCAGTGAATCTGGTAGGGCGGCAGTAGAAGCACAAGGAAAAAGTGTTCGAGGGCTAGGCGAATTAGAAACTCCACTGATCAATGGTAAAGAGTGCGCTTACACTGTTTTTGAAAGTGACGGCACGGCATCGTGCGGCATTGAAAAAGCTTACCTTGACGGAAAGATTCATTGGCAGAAGCCTATATCATGTCACCTCTATCCCATTCGGATAGCAAAATACACCGGATTCGAGGCGTTGAACTACGATAGATGGAGTATTTGTAGTGCGGCTTGTTCTTTAGGTGAAGAACTAAAAGTGCCTGTTTATCAATTTTTGAAAGAACCATTAATTCGAAAATATGGCGCCCATTTCTACAGTGAATTAGAAAATGTGGCGAGAGATTTAGCTCCTGGATAAGTCCTAAATTTTCTGTTTCAATCGACACATTTAGAGCATCCTAGTATGGGACTAGTGAGTCTCAATTTTGGCACAAATAATCGTTGTTAATAACTGTGGGAAAAACCCGGTATTACCAACTTGATATTCCTTAAAATCATGGCCATGTTTGTATGAGCCGTTTGCCACGACCAGTGGACGTTACGGATAAAGCCGCCTAATACCAAAACACTTAAATAACTGAATTTCAGCTGTTTAATAACCATTTTAAGCGGCTTAACGACTATTAATTTTTTGTACGATGCAGCACGAACCCATACTTCAGGAAAACAAAAACCGCTTTGTAATTTTTCCAATCCAGCACGACGATATCTGGCAATGGTATAAGAAACAAGAAGCGTCTTTTTGGACTGCTGAAGAGATCGATTTGCACCAAGATGTGGTAGATTGGAAAAAGCTGAACGACGATGAGCGTTACTTCCTAAAACACATTCTTGCCTTCTTCGCGGCATCAGACGGAATCGTCAACGAAAACTTGGCGGAAAATTTTGTGAATGAGGTACAGTATTCTGAAGCGAAATTCTTCTACGGCTTTCAAATTATGATGGAGAACATCCACAGTGAGATGTACTCTCTTTTGATCGATACATTGGTGGAAAGTGATTCTGAAAAAGATGAATTATTCAATGCTATTGAGCGCTTTCCCGCGATAAAGAAAAAAGCGGATTGGGCATTGCGTTGGATTGAAAGCGACTCATTCGCTGAACGATTGATCGCCTTTGCAGCAGTAGAAGGTATTTTCTTCTCAGGTGCTTTCTGTTCCATATTCTGGATGAAAAAGCGCGGCTTGTTACCAGGGTTGGCGACCTCTAATGAATTTATTTCTCGTGATGAGGGGCTACACCGCGACTTTGCTTGTCACTTGCACAATACTCATCTAGTCAATAAGGTGCCGGTGGAGCGAATCACTCAAATCATTGTAGAGGCCTTGGATATAGAGCGCGAGTTTATCACTGAATCCTTACCCGTTAATTTGATCGGTATGAACGCTAAACTCATGGCAGAATACCTTGAATTCGTGACGGATCACCTCCTCGAAACCTTGAATTGTCCTAAGGTGTACAATACACCCAACCCATTTGACTTCATGGATATGATTTCATTAGAAGGAAAAACCAACTTCTTTGAGAAACGTGTCTCTGAATATAAAAAGGCCGGTGTAGGTGAAGAGCAGAGTAGCCACAACATTGATGATGCTTTTGCAGATTTGAATTTCTAAGACAACAACACACACATTTTCCGTAACCGTTTAATCTCCGAGAACAACCATGATGCGCGTATTAAAAAGGGATGGCCGTAAAGAAGCGGTCAAATTTGATAAGATCACTGCACGTATTGAAAAATTATGCTACGGGCTCAGCGAATATGTTGACCCTGTATCTGTTGCGAAACGTGTAATTGACGGGGTTTACGATGGGGTGACTACCTCTGAGTTAGACAATTTGGCTGCCGAGACTGCCGCCTCTATGACGATCAAACACCCTGATTACGCAAACCTTGCCGCCCGCATCGCGGTAAGTAATTTGCACAAGAGCACAAAGAAAAGCTTCTCGGAAACGGTAACGGATCTATACGAATACATCAATCCAGAAACGGGAAAACCAGCCCCGCTGATTGCAGACGATGTATATGAGATTATTCGGAAAAATGCTGAATTTTTGGACTCTCAGTTGATTTACGACAGAGATTTCAGTTATGATTACTTCGGATTCAAAACACTAGAACGTTCTTACCTCTTGCGCATGCATGGAAAGATCGTGGAGCGTCCCCAGCACATGCTCATGCGCGTGAGTATAGGTATTCACAAAGACGATCTTGAAAGTGCTATTGAGACTTATGAGCTCATGAGCAAGAAGTACATGACTCATGCTACTCCTACGCTGTTCAATGCGGGAACACCGAAGCCTCAAATGTCTTCTTGTTTCTTGTTGACGATGAAGGAGGATAGTATTGACGGTATTTACGATACGCTAAAGCAAACGGCTAAAATTTCACAAAGTGCAGGTGGCATCGGATTGAGCATTCACAACATTCGCGCCACGGGATCTTATATTGGTGGTACGAACGGTACTTCCAACGGTATTGTACCTATGCTAAGAGTGTATAACGATACGGCGCGTTACGTAGACCAAGGTGGAGGTAAGCGCAAGGGTTCCTTCGCCATTTATGTAGAGCCTTGGCACGCGGATATCTTCGAATTCCTCGACTTGAAGAAGAACCACGGCAAGGAGGAAATGCGCGCGCGCGATTTGTTTTATGCCATGTGGATTCCAGATTTGTTCATGGAACGTGTTGAGACAAACGAAGATTGGACGTTAATGTGTCCAAATGAATGTCCTGGTCTTTTCGATTGCCACGGTGATGAGTTTGTGAAACTCTACACGCAATACGAAAAAGAGGGCCGTGGCCGTCGCACCGTAAAAGCTCGTGAGGTATGGGCGAAAATTATGGAGAGTCAAATCGAGACAGGAACGCCATACATGCTGTACAAGGATGCTGCTAACCTTAAGTCGAACCAACAAAATTTGGGAACCATCCGTTCATCTAACTTGTGTACGGAGATTCTTGAGTACACTTCTCCGGATGAGGTAGCGGTTTGTAACCTTGCGTCCATTGCATTGCCAATGTTCGTTACCGAACAAGGAGAGTTTGACCACCAGAAACTATTCGACGTGACCTACAAGGTGACGAAGAACTTAAACAAAGTGATCGATCGTAACTACTACCCAGTAGTAGAAGCAAGAAATTCAAATATGCGTCACCGTCCGGTAGGACTCGGTGTACAGGGACTCGCAGATGCCTTTATTAAGATGCGTTTGGCCTTCGACTCTGAAGAAGCCAAAGCCTTGAATAAGGAGATCTTCGAAACTATGTACTACGCTGCAGTGACCTCTTCCAAGGACCAAGCTATTGCCGACGGTCCATATGAAACATATAAGGGCTCACCTATTTCTAAGGGTAAATTCCAACACAACCTCTGGGGTGTGAAGGACGAAGAGTTAAGTGGACGATGGGATTGGTCTACGTTGCGTGAGGAAATAAAAAAGAATGGTGTTCGAAATTCATTGTTGATGGCACCTATGCCTACAGCATCCACCTCTCAGATACTCGGTAACAACGAGTGTTTCGAGCCGTATACTTCAAACGTGTACACGCGTCGCGTGCTTTCAGGTGAGTTCATTGTAGTAAACAAGCACTTGTTGCATGATTTGATTGAACTTGGATTGTGGAATGAGGACATGAAGAATGCACTCATGGCTTCAAACGGATCTGTAGCGAACATTGAAGGTGTTCCAGAAAATTTAAAAGCCATTTACAAAACTGTTTGGGAAATTTCAATGCGCGATATTTTGGACATGGCAGCAGATCGTGGTCTATTTATCGATCAAAGCCAAAGTCTAAACCTCTTTATGGAGGCACCAAACATGGGTAAATTGACCTCTATGCATTTTTATGCATGGAAGAAGGGATTGAAGACCGGTATGTATTATTTGCGCTCTAAACCTGCTACTTCTGCGATTAAGTTCACCGTAAAGAAAAATGCACAAACGAATGTAACACCGGGTATCAGCGACGGAGCAACAGCGGATAAAGTAGAAAATACGACTTCGGCAGCTCCTGTGACGGAGGCAGAAATAGAAGCTAGAGTCAAAGCTCAAAAAGCGGCTATGGCAACTATGAATGACAATCCTACGGAGGCTGAAAAAATTGCTTGTTCTATTGAAAATCCTGACGAATGCATTGCATGCGGATCATAAAACTTGGATGAAGTTTTATTGAAACCCCGGGTTTTCCCGGGGTTTTTAGTTTTTAAGTTATTCATTACGTGGTAGTTAAATAGTAATAGGTTTTGACATTTGCACAAGTTATTGTAACTTAAGGGGGAACAAAACCTTTACGTTATGCCAACGAATACCACAGTGGGTAGAGGAGGCAATGCACCAAAAATGTCCAAGGGCCAACTTTATGGTCAAATAGCCTTGGTTTTAGCGATTATCGCTGGCATTGTAACCTTTACCGTTATTGTTGTCTAAGAATCTCTAAATAGAGATTGTTTATGTCATTCGTAGATTATATTTGATGTACGAATGAGACGTCTATTTCAAATTTTTGGAGGAGGACTAGGCTGGAGCCTAGGTGGACCTATTGGTGCTCTGTTGGGAGCAGCATTTGGTAAGATGATGCATGATGTAGTTCAAGGAAATGATGCGTCAACGGTTAATACCCGTAAGGGAGGCTCTCCTAGTGACTTTCATATTTCTTTATTAGTTCTTGCGGCTAGAGTGATAAAAGCCGACGGAAAAGTTGATCAGAGTGAGTTAGACTTTGTAAGACAACAATTCGTCGGAATGTTCGGGAAGGAAAGGGCTAACGAAAGTTTCAAAGTGTTCAAGTCAATTGTTGACCAACCTATTCCTTTGACTAAGGTCTGCGCACAGATAAATAGTTTTACAACCCATGCAACTCGTCTTCAGTTAATACACTTCCTATTTAAACTGGGCCTTGCGGACGGGTATTTACACGAAAAAGAATTAGAGGAAATAAAGAGAATTGCTCGTAATCTTCGAATCAATGCCCACGATTTTGCTGCCATCGAGGCTATGTTCAGCAAAAATCAAGATCCAGATTGGGCATACAAGGTTTTAGAAATTGCGAAAACGTCAACAGAATCAGAGGTGAAGAAGGCCTACAGAAAAATGGCTATGAAGTTTCACCCTGACCGCCTGGTTGATGCCGGTGAAGAAGCACAAGCTGCTGCGAAAGAAAGCTTTCTCAATGTGCAAAGAGCCTACGAGCATATTTGCAAACAGCAGGGCTGGAATTAATGGGTGCCCTAGATTTAATCAAACGGCCTATTAAGCACGAAATGTCAGAGTTCGACGTGCGCTTTAGGGATCATTTAAGCTCAAATGTTCCTTTGGTAGACCGAGTTATGCGGTACATGGTTAAGCGCAAGGGCAAACAGCTTCGTCCAATACTAGTCTTTCTATCCGCAAAGATTCAAGGATCAGTGACCAATTCAACGTACGTTGGAGCCTCTTTGGTGGAGATTATGCATACTGCAACTCTAGTTCACGACGATGTTGTTGATGATGCCGATAAGCGTCGGGGTTTTTTTTCCATCAATGCACTATGGAAGAATAAAATAGCTGTACTTATTGGGGACTATCTACTTTCTAAAGTGTTGTTGTTAGCTGTAGAGACGAAAGAATATGTTTTGCTTGAACATGTTAGCGGCGCAGTAAAAGCGATGAGTGAAGGCGAGCTTCTACAAATTGAAAAGGCTAGAAAGCTCGATATTACAGAAGAAGTTTATTTCGAAATCATTCAGCAAAAGACGGCCTCATTACTAGAGACCTGTTGTGTCGTAGGTGCATCAAGTGCTGGTGCTTCTCCAGAAGAAATTGTAAAATTCAGAAATCTGGGAAGGCATTTAGGACTTGCCTTTCAGATCAAAGATGATTTATTTGATTTTGAACGAGTGAACTTAACGGGTAAGCCTGCAGGAATTGATATCAAAGAACAGAAAATGACACTGCCTCTTATAAATGCATTGCAAGAGGCGGATCAAAAACAGAGACAATACATCATTAAGACGATTAAAAAACACCATAACAGACCGAAAAAGGTTAAAGAGGTGGTAGATTTTGTTCGGCAATCAGGTGGATTAACCTATGCGCGTAATAAGATGTGTGAGCATCTAGATGAAGCAAAAAAGATTCTAGCTACGTTTCCTAAAACAGAGGCGAGTGACGCTTTTGCACATGTTTTAGAATACACAATGGAAAGAAAGAAGTAACCATGGAAGAAATTTTCGGCATCTCATATGAGGATATCCAGCACAATGTATTGCTTTGGTTAAAGCATTTCATTTTTGCCATCTTAATATTATGGTTGGGGATGAGAATAGTGAGGCTTGTCACTCGGGGGATGAAAAAAGCCCTGGTTGCCCGACAGGTTGATCCATCACTTTTATCTTTTCTAGAATCGCTGGTTAAAATTTTCCTTCAGGCCGTAGTGATCATTGCCACAATTAATCAGATAGGGGTAGCCACAACCTCTATTGTAGCTATTCTTGCCTCTGCGGGTTTAGCCATTGGAATGGCTTTGAGCGGCACCTTGCAAAACTTTGCAGGAGGGGCGATGATATTGATGTTCAAGCCATTTAAAGTTGGAGATTTTATCGAAGCTCAAGGGTACTCGGGCACGGTACAAAGTATTCAAATTTTTGTAACCATACTGACCACTCCTGATAACAAACAAGTGGTTATTCCAAACGGCGGTTTAAGTAATGGAAGCCTAATTAATTATAGTGCTCAGCCCAAAAGACGTCAAGAATGGACCTTTGGGATTGATTACGGCTCAGATTTAGATGAAGCCAAACAAATCATTCGCGATTTATTAGCAAAAGATGAACGCGTGCATGCAGAGCCATTACCATTGGTCGAGCTTTTAGCCTTGGCAGATTCTAGTGTTAATATAATTGTGCGTGCTTGGGTTGACAGCGAAAACTTTTGGCCGGTGTACTACGATATAAATACGGCAGTCTATAAGATTTTCACAGAACGTGGAATTAGTATTCCTTTCCCTCAATTAAATGTACATTTACAAAAATAAGTAACCTTTTAATCAGCTTGCTTGGCCACCCCAAAAGGGTGGCTTTTTTGTGCAGAGAATGTATCTTGCAATGCTATGGCCAGAATCCCACAGGAAACTATTGAACAAATCTTTTCGACCGCTCGTATTGAGGAGGTGATTGGAGAGTTTGTGCAGTTGAAGAAATCTGGGAGTAACCTCAAGGGCTTGAGTCCGTTTAATAACGAGAAGACCCCGAGTTTTATGGTTAGCCCTGCCAAACAGATCTTCAAGGATTTTAGCTCGGGTAAAGGCGGTTCGGTGGTGACGTTCCTCATGGAATTGGAACAGATGACCTATCCAGAGGCGGTTCGGTGGTTGGCCAATAAATACAATATTGAAGTGCCCGAAGAGCGCCCTCAAACGGCAGAGGAAATTGAAGCGGGCAATCACCGTGAAGCGGTGTATCTTATTTCAGATGTAGCGAACAAATGGTTTCAAGAGCAGCTTCATCAGACCGATGAAGGCCGAGCGGTTGGCTTAAGCTATTTCAAGGAGCGTGGCTTTACTGATGAGACCATTGCTAAGTTTCAACTGGGGTATAGTCCGGAGAAATCAGATGCCTTTGCACAATATGCGCTAGACTCTAAGTACAATGAAAAAGCGCTAGTGGACAGTGGGATTTCCATGAATGGTGATCGTGGTTGGTATGATAGATTCCGCGGACGTGTGATGTTTCCTATTCACAGCGTTAGTGGGCGCGTTTTGGGATTTGGGGGTCGTATCCTCAAGAATAATGTCAAGGCGGCAAAATACCTGAATTCTCCAGAGAACCCTATCTATCATAAGAGCAAGGTCTTGTACGGATTGTACCAGGCCAAGCAAGAAATAGTCAAGAGGGACGAAGCTTTTTTGGTGGAAGGGTATACAGATGTACTCAGCTTCCATCAAAATGGAGTCTACAATGTGGTCTCTAGTTCCGGAACCTCATTGACCGAGGGACAAATCATCATGCTGAAGCGCTATTCTTCCAACATTACCTTATTGTACGATGGAGATGCGGCAGGAATTCGCGCCAGTTTTCGAGGCTTAGACATGATGCTGGAAGCTGGAATCAACGTACGTGTAGTTCCGTTCCCAGCAGGGGAGGATCCGGATAGCTTCGCTCAGAAGCACAGCACAGAGGAATTGGAAAAATTCTTAGCCCAGCACCGTAAGGACTTCATTTCTTATAAAACGAGTGTGCTGTTGGGTGAGGTAGGTAATGATCCATTGAAGCGTGCAGAGATGGTTCGTGATGTAGTCGGAAGCATCGCAAAAGTTCCGGATGCCATTGGCCAAGAGGTATTTATAAAGGAGGCAGCGAAAATTTTGGATATAGATCCTCGTGCCCTTCATGAGGAATTAGCCCGATTACTAGAAGCACAAAACCGTCAGGAAAGACGTAAACAAACTCAGGCTCCGCTTATGGAGCCACTCCCTCCAACCGACAAGCCGGCAACTCTTTTTGGGCACCATCAAGAAGAAAAAGTCATTCACCTTCTCGTCTCTCGAGGAGTTGATGATATGCTTGAAGAAGACTTAGATCCTGAAGAAGTAGTGCCCATAAGTATTTCAGAATGGGCTATAGATACGATAGAGAAAGATAATATCCCTTTTGAAACACCAGTGTTTCAGCGCATGTATGATATGGTTAAGGCTGAACTGGAGGCCGGCCATGTTCCCGATAGCCAATGGTGGATTATGCAAGAAGATCCTGAAGTGGTTGCGGTAGCGACGGCAGCGTTGACAGAGCCGTATTTATTGAGTGATTGGAAACGCAAGGACATTTACCTTCCAATAGAACGCAATACCATTAAGGATTTAGTCCAAGAAACGGTGCTTAGATTCAAGTCTGTTTGGGTCGAGCGCAAGTTGGGTGAGCTCAAAACCCAATTAAATGAGAAAAATGTGGATATAGACTTCTACATGACGGCTTTTGATAAATGGAACAAGGCACGTCAACAAATCAATGAAGAGCTCAATAGAATAGTTTAGATTCCTAACTCCTTTATAATCCTTAGGGCTTCAAATAGGCGATTTTCGAAGATAGGCTCGTGCAGTATTACATATGGCCGACCCAAAGCATCCAATAATGCTACAAACTTTAAGTGCAACTCCTCACGTCGGTGACCGTCCATCCGGTATTCATCCCTAGTGTAGGAATTAGTGGGTGCGCAGAGAAGATAAAAAGAAGGTGCACCTGGAGTTAACCATTGGGTATCCCTAGCTCCAAATTTATCTGCCCCCCAAATGGCTAAGGTTAGTCCGTCGGTATCGAAGATACATTGTCCGTCATTATAGTAACCATAGGCCTTTTGGACATGAATTTGGCCTTTAGCTATGGCGTCGAAGTGCTCTCGAGGAAACTCATCCATAGAGGGAGTAGGATATAAATGGTCCAAATACTCCCGTGCAAATTCAGGGCATACTTTACGAGTTAAAGCACTTCCAACAGCCTGTGCCAGCGAGCTTTTGAAGGTGCTTTCAACCCCGGTGAAAATGATGTGCTTCATGTTAAATCGAGTTTCATCATGACCATTCGTTGATCTTTCCAACGCTTGAGGTCCTCTTCATTCATACTTTGACCCGCAGCAAAATCTTCGATAGGTTGCTCGCTGTGTGGCTCGAAGCCCAATTTCTCTAGCACTCTGCCACTGGCGGGATTCCCAGTCAAGGTACGACCCACCAATGACGATAAACCGTTATGTCGAGCCCATTCTACTGTGGCTGCCGCACATTCAGTGGCCACACCGTGACCCCAAAATTTTCTAAAGAATCGATACCCTAGGTCAACGCCCCAAGGGTTTTTTTTAAGACCGCACCAACCTAAGGCCTCTCCTGAATGTTTATCCTCAACCATCCAGCGACCATAACCGTCTCTTTGGTAATTAAGGTATGTCGCGATTAATTGATGCGCCGAATCCACTGTTTCAAATCCGGCATCACCGGTATAATGTATTACTTCAGGATCCTGATTCAGCTCGTAAAGCCATTGGGAATCGTTGAAATTCCATTCGCGAAGAATGAACCTTTCAGTTTGAATAGGATGGATTGATTGTCTATGTGTGGCTAAGCAGATATAGTTGCCTTCATGGAAGGAGGCCTGCACTAGACATGCTTTCTTCTGATCATCTTCTTGGGTAGGATAGATCCAAGCCAAACCAATCCAGCTCGAATCATTTGAGTTCCGCTCGAGTGTGGTAATGTGAAGGTGTTTCTTGAAATCCACGCCGCCTTCGCCGTAAAGCTTGAATAAACTTTCTTTAATACCCCAAATAAGTTGGAGCGCTTCTTGTGTCCCCAAGGAGGTTAAAAATTTCTGTTCGTCTTCTCGAATAAATTTTGGTGCGACTTTTATTAATTGGGTCCGCGTGACCTCAACATCCACACCTACTTCCAGGTAAGGAGAGAAAGCGGCGACAGCACCTTTTTTACTATGCGATAATGAAATACAGCCTTTCGGATGTTTAGGCTTCCCTCCTTGAAAGTACATTGTACTGAGGTCCTTTACTTCTAGAATATCTCGAAGAGCCATACGACTAGTTGCCATTTCATTTCGTTGTGTTTCGGACTTAATATTCTCCCATTTTACTTGGTCTTCAGCACACCACATAGTCGAGCTGCCAAAGTGCTTTTCTATGGGTCGCCAAAGGACTTTTACTTCTTTTTGTAAAGCCGAATATTTGATCCTTGTGCTCATCTTTATAACAAACTTTTGCACTCCACTCTTGTTATGTACCTTTGCCGAACTTAATTGAAAAAACAATGAGTGAAATAACGCAATACATTCCTTACAAAGTTAAAGATATGTCGTTGGCCGAATGGGGTCGACAAGAAATCAAATTAGCCGAGGCAGAAATGCCTGGTCTAATGAGTCTCCGTGAAGAGTACGGTGCCAGCAAGCCTTTGGCGGGTGCACGCATCGCCGGTTGTTTGCACATGACCATACAGACTGCGGTATTGATTGAGACCTTGGTTGACTTAGGCGCCGATGTAACTTGGTCTTCTTGCAACATCTTCTCTACGCAAGACCATGCAGCCGCAGCCATAGCAGCCGCAGGTATTCCTGTATATGCTTGGAAAGGCATGACGGAGGAGGAGTTCAACTGGTGTATCGAGCAGACGCTATTCTTTGGTGAGGATCGTCAGCCTTTGAACATGATACTAGATGATGGAGGAGATTTGACCAACATGGTATTTGACGAATTCCCAGAGTTGGTAGCCGGAATCAAAGGTTTATCTGAAGAAACGACTACCGGTGTTCACCGCTTGTACGAGCGTGAAATTAACGGCACATTAGTACTTCCTGCAATTAATGTTAACGACTCTGTTACAAAGTCGAAATTCGATAACAAATACGGTTGTCAAGAATCGGCAGTGGATGCCATTCGTCGTGCGACGGATGTAATGATTGCCGGCAAGGTTGCCGTTGTCGCTGGTTATGGTGATGTTGGTAAGGGTACTGCGGCTTCATTGCGTGGTGCTGGAGCTCGGGTGATTGTAACAGAGATTGATCCTATTTGTGCCCTGCAAGCAGCTATGGACGGCTTTGAAGTGAAGCGTATGGAGAATGCTATTCCACGTGCGCAGATCGTTGTTACGGCTACCGGAAATAAAGACATCATTACAGAAGAGCACTTCCGTTTGATGAACGATAAGACGATCGTTTGTAACATCGGCCATTTCGACAACGAGATCGATATGGCGTGGTTGAACGGTGCCTATGGTGATACTAAGGTGGTGATCAAGCCACAAGTGGACCTATATAATGTAGATGGCAACGAGATCATCGTGTTGGCAGAAGGCCGTTTGGTGAATTTGGGTTGTGCTACAGGCCACCCGTCGTTTGTGATGTCAAACAGCTTCACCAATCAAACTTTGGCTCAGATTGAGTTGTGGAACCACAGCGACAAATACGAGAACAAAGTGTATACGCTTCCTAAGCACTTGGATGAGAAAGTAGCTCGTCTGCACTTGGAGAAGATTGGTGTGGAGCTAGAGACGCTGCGTAAAGACCAAGCGGATTATATCGGAGTAACGGTGGAAGGGCCGTTCAAGCCGGAGCACTACCGCTACTAAAATTTTTAGATGTTCATTGCGAGCCGCGTCGAAGACGCGGCTCGCTCTTTTTATGCCCTATTTTTTGCCGTTGGCATAGTTTTTTAGACCTTTTAGGAGTAATAATATACCCATGAAAAAAGCCCTTGTTGTGTTCACTGTTCTCTTCGGGAGTATGGCTGCCAAAGCCCAAGCTACTTTGGTCATTAAAGAAGTGGACATGGGGTTATTGGCCGGATACCATACTTTATTGACTGATCCTGCAAATTTTGTGTTGGGCGAGGAATATGAATTAGGGGCCTATATGCACGAAACGACTAACGGAGCCCTTTTGGCGGTAACGACTTCCTATGTGCGCAATGGGGCGTTCGGAACGAATTACAATCTCCCGTTTTACGCCATTGGAAAATTCTCAACAGCTAAGCTTAAGATAGGTAAGTTGTGGGAGGG
>CAXPFQ010000035.1:0-11909 GCA_964216615.1 Schleiferiaceae bacterium | reverse complement strand
TGCTTCATACGTTCGACCATTTCAAACACCGCAGGACAGTGTCTAACATTGGTTTCGGTCAATCCTAAGATCGACTTCATGTTGGGGTGATCCGTATGCGGGTACTGTCGGCACGCCTTTGGCGCGTATTCGTAGACGGTACATTTGTTGGTGTCCAATTCCAAGAAGGGACACGGCAAACTCTTCATCACCCAATCCCCATCTTCATCCACACGCAGGTATTGCTTCTCAAAATCTGCCGGCTTCATGCCTTGCTTTTTAGAAATCCGTTCAATATCCTGTTTGGTCAGTAGCGGTCCCGTGGCGCGACAGCACCGCGCACAGGTCAAGCAATCCGTTTCTGCGAAGACCTCTTCATGCAGGGCATGAAATTGTTTGTTCAAACGCTTAGGGTCTTGCCCGTTTAGGCGGGCGAAGAATTTTTTATTCTCCTTACGCTTGGAGCGGGCGAGCTCTTTAAAATCTGGCCATATGCGTTCGAGGTAATTAGCCATTCTCTTTAGCTACCAATGCTTCCAATTCCTCTCGGGTTTCCCTAACATAGGCCTCGTATTCCTTGGTAGAGGGTCCGTAAAATCCAGTATGGATCTTCACCACATTCCCTTGGTGATCCAACATAATCGAAGTAGGATAGCTTCTAATCTGTTCCAAGGGCAATACTGCATTGCGGTCTTGTTGCGCATTGTAGGTCGCAATAACCATAGGGAAGGAGGTGCCTAAATCGCGCTCCATTTTCTGTACGGCAGCCGTAGCTTTTTCCAACGTCCCGCTGTATTCGTAGCTCAGTCCAAAAACATCAATGGCTCCCTCAAATTCGCGGTAGTACTGGTCTAACACTCGGCTTTCGTCCATACAGTTGGGACACCACGATCCTTGGATGGCTAAGATGGTAGGCTTAGTGATGGTACGGCTATCAAAGTGAACGGTATCGCCATCAAGACCCGGTAAATGCCACTCTATATGTGTGTAATCTTCGCGCAACCTTGACATTTTCTCTGGATCTTCCAAGGTGGCATTATCATCTGCAATACCGGAGAAGGAGTAGTAGCCCGTCATCCCGGCCCAGATGTGTCCATCAATGGTACTGTCCGAGACTGCAGCGCTGACTTTGTAGATAAATCTACCGTCGAAGCCCATGAGCTCAAAACCGCCTTCGACCTCGTACCCCGTCATAAATCTGCTATCGCCAGTTGAGGTGGCGATGGTACCAACAAGCACACCGTCTTTTGTATCGAGCTGCAGCAAGGCAGGCTTTTCTTCATCTCCTGTGTAGCGGGTAATGGCATATTGGCTTGAGAAGTTTGAAGAGATCTTCTCGTACTCTATGGTACCCGGCTTGAGCTCAAGAGGCAAGTGATAATTATTTGCATCTGTACGGTAGTATTCTCCTTTAAACCCATCCTCTGTTGGTACGAGCCATAGGTCCGAAGCGAACACTGGGAAAGTACCACGAAGTGTATCTTCTCCGTTTAGAGTTACTTCAAAAGACTCTTGTACGCCGTTGTAAAACGTTAGTGTATTCTCTTCGAGGTGAACGTTAAAGGACACGCTAGTGGAATCATTTTGGATAATTGATCCAATGAAATCTTGACCTGTGGCTGCTTCTGTTTTTGACTCAGGTTGTGCGCAAGAAAAAAGGGCCATCGAAATGGCCCCTATGATGATGAATTTCTTCATGTTTGAATTAGAGGTTTAATTCCTCAATAAAGGTATCAATCTTTCTTTCAAGTTCTGCCTTGGTTGCAGCGTGGCTATCACCAGTAGTTGCGCGCACACTGAAGTAGAACTTTATTTTGGGTTCAGTCCCCGAAGGACGGGCACTGACTTTATCTCCAGCCTCCGTGATGAACTGCAGGACATTTGAAGATGGCAGCGCAGTGCTTGATGTTGCTCCAGTGCGCAGATCGGTCTGAGTGGAATTGCTATGGTCGATGGCAATGACGACTGGAGAGCCAGCCAAGGTCTTCGGCGGATCATTTCGCAGGGCAGTCATCATATCCGCAATCTCTTGGGCTCCGGAACGGCCGTTCTTGGTGATGGAAATCAATCGCTCTTGGTATTGGCCAAACTCGCGGTGGATGGCTTCTAGCTGTTGCAAGACTGTACGGCCTTGTACTTTGGCATTGGCAGCCATTTCCGCAATCATCACTGCAGAAGCCACGGCATCTTTATCGCGAACGGCATCCCCAATGAGGTAGCCGTAGCTTTCTTCACCGCCTACTAGGAATTGTTCCTCTGGCTTGTGATTGATAATATCTGCGATCCACTTGAATCCGGTCAAGCAGCGGTAACAAGGTACGCCATAGGTCGCCGAGATGTCGGCAATGAGATCCGTGGTCACTACTGTGGCAGCAGTAAAACCGTTGGAGGGGAGGGTGCCGTTCTCCTTATACGCATTGAGGATATAGTGGACGAGTAGTGCTGCGGTATCGTTTCCGTTGAGCAGTCGCATTTTGCCTGTCCCATCGTTGGCAGCAATACCCACGCGATCAGTATCAGGATCACAACCGATCACTAGATCAGCTCCGGTAGCTTCGGCCTGTGCAACGGCCATGGCAAGGGCAGCACTTTCTTCTGGGTTAGGGCTGGCGACGGTAGGGAAATTGCCGTCAGGGGTGCTTTGCGCTTCTACGAGCTGTACATTGGTGAAGCCTGCTTTGGCCAAGGCTGGAGGTACGCTAATGATTGAGGTGCCGTGCAATGCGGTAAAAACGATGTTTAGATCGGTTTTGCCGGCGTTGCTCAAAGACAATCCCGCAATCATATCTGTGTATTTCTCGTCGAGTTCGCTGCCTACGGTTTCGATTAGGGCTTCATTGGCATCCCAACGAATATCTTGGAAACGAGTGGCACGCACCTGCTCAATAACGCCTTTGTCGTGTGGAGGCACTAATTGGCCCCCGTCGTTCCAATATACCTTGTACCCATTGTATTCCTTTGGGTTGTGTGAAGCCGTTAAAACGATACCGAAATCGCAGCCAAGCTCGCGTACGCTGAAGCTGAGCTCGGGCGTCGGGCGTAACTCCTCGAAAAGGTAAGTGTGTACACCATTGGCACTAAGTACTTCTGCCACTTTGCGTGCAAAAGCCTTAGAGTTGTTACGACTGTCGAACGCAATGGCTGCTTTGAGGTCCGTACGACCCATGGATTGCTGGGCATAAACGGCCAAACCCTGTGTCGCTAAACCGAGTGTATATGGGTTGATTCTATTGGTTCCCACGCCCATGATCCCGCGCATGCCTCCGGTTCCGAAGTCTAGGTCTTTGTAGAAAGGCTCAATTAAGGTGTCTCCGCCTGCCTCTAGCATCGATTGTGCAGCAGCACGAGTTTCAGCATCAAATAAATCAGAGGTCCACAACGTGGCATTTTCGGCAGCAATGGATAGAACGTCCGCGCTCATGTAGCTAATGGTTGTTTATGAAACTCAAAAATACAAAAAGGGGGCCGGGGCCCCCTAGACATTGTTACGACAATGTGTAATTTATTTCACAGGTTTATTCGTTGCCGAGTATCTCGTAGGAGCGGGCAATGAACGCAGTCAGCTCTTCACCGTGCAGTAAGTTTTGCTGAAGCTTAGCGAGATCAAGTGCTTGATTGACAGCTGTTCCGCGAGCATCTGCATCTTCAGTATCCAAGATTTTTGAAGCTAATGGGTGGTTGGCATTGACAATCAAATCGTACATATCCGGGAAATCTGCCATGCCCATCATACCGCCGCCACCGGTCATTTGCATTTCTTTCATGCGGCGCATGAATTCAGGAACGGTAATGACAAGAGGTGCCTCGGTAGAGTCCATATCCTCGAGTTTCAGGGTGAACTTTTCCTGTGGAACGATGGCTTCTAATCGGGTTTTGAGCTCTTCTTTTTGCTTGTCGCTGAGCTTGGCTACACGAGTTTCGTCCTTTTTTATAAGGTTGTCAATCAAATCGCTATCTACGCGTGCGAAAGTGGTGTTTTCGTGCTCTTGTTCCAATTTCTGCAGCAAGTGGCTGGTCAATGGAGAATCTAAGAGCAGTACGCTGTAACCCTTGGCTTTCGCGGCCTGGATGTAGCTGTGTTGCCCGTCCTTATGAGAAGCGTAAAGCACCACGGTCTTTTTGTCCTTATCTGTTTGATTTTCTTTGATCGTTTCGAGGTAGGCTTCAAAGGTGTGGAGTGTGCCGTCGGTATCTTCATATAGGGCAAACTTCTTCGCCTTGTCAAAGAATTTCTCCTCGGTGAGCATACCGTACTCTATAATGATCTTCATGTCGTTCCACTTGGCCTCGAAATCTTCGCGGTCTTTACGGAACATCTCGTCCAATTTATCTGCGACTTTCTTCGTGATGTGCGCAGAGATTTTCTTCACATTACCGTCGGCCTGCAGGTAGGAACGGCTCACGTTGAGTGGTATATCCGGTGAATCGATGACCCCGTGGAGGAGCGTCAAGAAATCGGGCACAATACCTTCTACACTATCAGTAACGAACACCTGCTTCTGGAACAACTGAATTTTGTTGCGCTGAGGTTCTACGTTTGGTTTGATTTTCGGGAAGTAGAGCACACCGGTCAAGTTGAACGGATAATCCACGTTGAGGTGAATGTTAAATAGCGGTTCGTCGAAGCTCATTGGGTAGAGCTCACGGTAGAACTCTTTGTAATCTTCGGCCGTTAAATCGCTCGGGGTGCGGACCCATGCCGGGTTTGGGTTGTTGATAATGTTGGCCACCTTGCGGGTCTCCCATTTGGCCTCTTCACCTTCTTTAGCCGCATTGTAGCTCTCGTCTTTTTCGCCGAATTTGATCGCAATAGGCATAAACTTCGCATACTTGCTCAGCAGCTCATTGATTTTGCTTTCCTCTAGGAAGTCTTCACTGTCCTCAGCGATGTGGAGCTTGATTTCGGTTCCGCGATCTTCTTTCTCAATGGTCTTGAGTTCAAATTCTGGATTTCCTTCACAAATCCACTGTACGGCAGCATCATCTTTGTGGGATTTGGTCAAGATTTCCACCTTTTTCGCCACCATAAAGGCGGAGTAGAACCCCAGACCGAAATGTCCGATCAGGTCGGCACCGTCCATTTTTCCTTCATATTCTTTGACGAATTCTTCTGCGCCAGAGAATGCTACCTGGTTGATGTATTTGTCAATCTCTTCGGCGGTCATCCCGATACCTCGGTCAATGATGCTCAAGGTCTTGGCCTTTTTGTCGAGTTTGATATGAATGGTCAAATCGCCCAATTCGCCTTTGGCCTCACCAAGATTGGTCAAGGTCTTTAGCTTCTGCGTCGCATCCACAGCATTAGAAACGAGTTCTCGTAGGAAGATTTCGTGGTCGCTGTACAAGAACTTCTTGATGATAGGGAAGATGTTCTGTGCGGTAACATTAATGGATCCTTTAGACATTGTATTAAATATTTTGGTTTCTCCCTTCTGTTCAACTCTTGTGCCATGCCTTTTTTTGATCAATTATTGTGACAAGGTGTCAACCAAGGGTGTCAATTTTGCGTTATCTTAAAGTTTTAACCTTATCACATAGTTTCATATGTATACAGCCAAGATTGCCGGTACAGGACACTTTGTACCGGAACGCATCATAACCAATGATTTCCTAAGCACCTTGATGGATACAAATGATGAATGGATCACTGAGAGAACGGGCATCAAAGAACGCCGCTGGGTAGAAGAAGGGGATGGCAACACAGCAGCTACGATGGGCATTAAGGCTGCTAAAAAGGCCATTAAAACCGCCGGATTGGAGCCCAATGATATTGGCCACATCGTCTTCGCTACCATTTCACCAGATTATTATTTCCCAGGTTGTGGGGTCCAAGTACAAGAGGCACTCGGCATCCATACCGCAGGGGCGACAGATGTGCGCAACGCCTGTTCAGGGTTTATCTATGCACTGAGCGTGGGTAATGCTTTTGTTCAGACCGGGATGTACGAACATGTGTTGGTCGTGGCTTCGGAGCTTCAAAGCCCCTTTTTGGACAAAACCACACGCGGAAGAGGAGTAAGTGTCATTTTTGGCGATGGTGCCGGGGCAGCAGTGCTCTCTAGGGCCTCAGAAGGCGAGAGTGGCATTAAGAGTTGCCACATGCACAGCGAAGGCAAGAATAAAGAAGAACTCACGATGAAGGGTTTTGGAACCCAGCACTGGATAGGCGAGTTGCTCGAAAATGGGGTAGATCCGGATATTCACTACCCGCAGATGAATGGGAACTTTGTATTTAAGAATGCCGTGGTGCGCTTCGGTGAAGTGATCGGCGAGGCCTTGGCGAAGAATGGATTGACACCCGATAAAATCGATTGTTTGATCCCTCATCAGGCCAACCTACGCATTGCTCAGTTCATTCAAAAACGAATGGGGCTTCGCGATGACCAAGTATTCAATAACATTCAGAAATACGGCAATACTACCGGGGCCTCTATAGCCATCGCACTTTCGGAGGCGGTGGATCAAGGTGCCGTGAAGCGTGGCGATACCGTTTGTTTGGCTGCCTTTGGCGCTGGATTTACTTGGGGCAGCGTGCTGTTGACCTACTAATCTATTTGTAGAACAACTTAGAAGTACTCACGCCAAAGCAACCCATGTTGTTGCTCATGTTTGAATAGAGTACTACCGGTTCTGCAAACGGATTGTTTTGGGCGTTGCTGAAAGCATCGTAGCTGCGGTAAAACTCATAGAGCTCTTGACTCAAGGCTGTGACTTTCACGCGGTATTCGTGTAGCATGCCAAAGTTGATCGGGTTAACTCCAGTAGCCGCAATGATTTTAATATCTCGATCGACGCCGTTTTCGGAAACGAGGACGGCGTTTTCTTTTCCCCAAAGCTGGGTTGTATTAGGGCTTTCAGTTTCCCAATACAAATCGTAGTACAGCGAGGTATCCTGACCACTGAGCGCTGTTCTGAAATGGACGTCCATACTGATGATGTAATGCTGATTTACTCCGGGAAGGTCTTTTAGGGTGAGCACCAATTCGTCCGAAACATCACCGAATAATTGGGTTCCGGCATAATTAATCGATATCTCAGCCTCAGGCTTCGCAGGGAATACTTGAGTCGCACTCACCGTTTCAAAATCCGGATGGCTCGCCTCGAAAGTGATGGTCCCACTGAGCGCACCCAATCGATCGGGTAAAAGCTCCACATAGTTTCCTTGGAAGTCTTGAGTGCTCCAAGTATACACTGGCGTACCATCTTGTAGAATTCTACACTGGGCATCCTTGACCGCACGACTTTTGGCAGTATCATACACACCGGCAGAAGAGCTGACCAATGCGCTGAGGCTACTGTCTCTAGAATCCAGGAATAAGCTGCCGGCGAGTTGGCTTTCATGCGGCGGTAGTTCTATATCACGAACCACACCATTGACGAGGTTATCACAGCTGGTCAAAATGCTTAGCGTAATTAAGAGGGTGAAGATTGATCTCATATCTTAAAATTTAATGCGGTACGCAACAGACGGAATCAGTGGGAAGAGACCGTATTCGCGCAATCCTGGATTGCCATTGTCGTCCGTAGCTGTGGCTATGAAAAATGGGTTCAAATTATTATAGGTATTATAAGTACTGAAGACCCACCAGCGATCGAAGTTTTTCTTTTCTTTTTTAAAGCTCAAGCTTAAATCCAATCGGTGGTATGGACTCATTCGATACGCATTTTTATCAGATGGACGCTCGACTAATTCTTGCATTCCATCCCACCAACTTAATCCATCCGGCAAATTCGTCAAATAGGCATATTCAGGCAACGTTACGGCACGCCCGGTACCATAAACCCACGCACCGCTGAAGCTGACATTCTCTGCCAAATCTTGACTCAGCACCACCGAGATATCATGCCGCCTATCATAAGTAAAGAAATAGCGCTCACCGCCGTTGATATCATCGAACTGACGAAAACTCCAACTCAATGTATAACCTATCCAGCCTGTGGTTTGACCCGTCTTTCGTTGCGCAAACAGCTCCATTCCATAGCTCTCTCCAGAGCCCTGCGAGATTTTATCCTCCCAAGTTTCATTATCTACTGAGAACAAGAAAGAGGCACCTTCTTTGTAACTCACTAAGTTATCCATCTGTTTGTAATATCCTTCTACACTGAATTCATAAGGTCCAATATTTTTAGCCAGTCCAGCAGCAAATTGTTGTGAAGTCTGTGGCTTAATACGAGCAGTAGAGGGGACCCATAAATCTGTTGGCAGACCAATTCCCTCATTGGTCAATAGGTTTACAAACTGCATCATATCCGCATAAGAAGCCTTCAATGCAAACCCGCCAGGCAATCTATAATTCATGCCAAATCGTGGTTGTAAGCTGTGATAGCTCTCTCCGTCTACGAATAAGTTAGCAAAGTGCAGCCCACCATTGACTTTTAACTTTTCAGTGATGGTCCATTCATCTTCCAAAAAGGCGTATACTTCTTGAGAAAATACATTAGCACTCCCTAATGTGGTATCAAGATTGAATCCACCTGATGAAAATTGCAAGTTCGTGGCCCCTGGGGAGAAAGTATGATGTGTGTAATTGGCGCCAAACCGAATATAGTGGCGGTTGTTTAATGCATAATCAAAATTAATACGCGAGCCATAGTCCTCAATGCCGGAAAAATATAACCCTGCGAATCTTTCGTCTGTCATGCCCGTAGTATCGGGGAATGAGGGGTAGCTTGAGAACTCACTAATGGCCCTAGTATTGAAGTTGTATTGACTTCTAGTTGCAGTCACGTTAGAAAATAATTTTGGCGACCATTGATGATTCCAACGGGCTGCGGTAATACTGTTACGCCAGTCTAGACCAAAGTTGATGGCGTTTTCTTCTCTGTAGGTACCATTTTCATAGATTTCATCAGATTTCAACCCAAAATCATCCTTCCCTTGAAAATGGCTGAGGTATAGTCGATCGTATTGTCCTAGTCTATAATTCATCTTGCCATTCATATCATAGAAGTAATATGTTGGACTAACGTTGAAGTTTGGGTCTTGGGCGTTTACATTGGTTATAAATGGCCCTGCTAATACATCTAAATAGGTGCGGCGTGCAGATAGCATGAAGCTGGCCTTGTCTTTGATCAGAGGACCTTCAACGGTCATTTTAGAAGAAATCAAACTCACAGTAGCGTCACCGTGAAATTCTTTCATGTTCCCTTCCTTCATATTGATTTCAAGAACTGAAGAAAGTCTACCGCCATAACGTGCTGGAAACCCGCCTTTTGTGAGGCTAACGTTTGAGATGGCATCGGCATTAAAAACCGAGAAAAATCCAAATAAGTGGTTCACATTATACAACGGCACTCCATCCAGTAAAATAAGGTTTTGGTCAGGCGATCCCCCTCGTACGTATAGGCCTGAGGTTCCCTCTCCTCCGCTCTGCACGCCGGGCAATAATTGTAAGGTTTTCATTATGTCCACTTCCCCCATGATGGCTGGCAGTGATTTAAGCTGCTTTATAGGAACTTCCATACGGGACATCTGCACCTGTTCTTCGATTTTAACCCCCTCGCTGGCAATAACCTCTACTTCATTGAGCATATTGTCTACTGCTTCCATTTCGAAGTTTTGATCCATGTTCTCGGTGAGATTTACCTCGAAATTCAAGGTAGCGTACCCCAGATACTGTAACCTAATGACATGCGTTCCTTCCGGTAGCGTTAACGAGTAGAATCCATAGACATTAGAGGAGGTTCCCACGCGCTGAGTGGGCGCCCAAATATTGGCGCTAATGAGTGCTTCACCAGAGGCTTGATCGGAAATATATCCACTTATGGTATATTCATTTTGTGCCCATAGTGTACTGGATGCTAAACATAAAAGCAGTAATAATCGCTTCATATATTGTGTGTTGTGGACTCTTAGATAACCAATAATTAGACCAATGCCTTTACCTCAATATTAAATCTCTAAAATTCGTTGGTCGGTAAAGGGTTTGAACCGGCCTAATCCTAACGTTTGTGCAGTACAGCGGTCAAATTGCGAAGCGGGGATACAACCGATGAGTTCGCTATCTGGAGCTTGGCATTCTAATGTCGTAGCCAATTCCTGTACGCGTTGAAACACTTTGCAAATCCCAGCTTCCGTAGGCTTGGTGAGGTTGCAGCTTACTTGGACCACATCTAAATCAGGAATGTACCATCCAATAGACTTCACCCCAGGTAGGCCGCCATCGCGCTCGCGAATCATGGCTGCAATACGCTTGGCCTTAACTAACAAGTTTTCTTTGGAATCCCCGCTCAAATTCACATTAAACGCCACCATTAATGGGCGCACACCCATGGCTGTAGCGCCACTTCTGGCTACTTCGTTCGACCAAGTTTTTGGCCCTTCATCGGGCAGGTCACCCCCGGTAATCCTCGCCGCCAATCCTTCGTATTGCCCCTTGCGTACCAGTGCCAAATTCTTGCGCGCTGGCTGGCGAGCACTTTGTTCGTAGCAATAAATAGGTAGGCCTTTGCTGCCCATATGCGCGGCGAAATGATTCACGGCTTTGATGAGGTCGTGCGCGTATTTTTCATCGTCGAGCAGGACAAAGGGGCAAACATCTACGGCGCCCATTCTTGGATGCACGCCTTGATGACTGGTCATATCAATGGTTTCAAGGGCCAATTCTATCATCCGCTCACTGGCCCGAAAAACGGCTTGGGCCGGGCCAGTGTAGGTGAACACCGTCCTATTGGCGCTCCCTCCTGGATCGACAAAATGGAGCTTGACTTCGGGAATAGAGGAGATGCCCTCGGCAATACGTTCGAGAATTTCGGGATCCGCCGTACTGATGTTCGGGATGCACTCTATGCGGTAGTTGCCGGTCATTCTTGGAAGATGAAGGCCTTAATGAAATCGGCCACTAATAATGCTAAACCTCTTCCAGCGCGTGCGGCATCATCAGCAGAGGCGATGCGCCCTTCGCACAGGTGGAAGTAGGTAGGGTTGGTATCAAGGCTGTAGATCATTTTGCGCACCTGCTCTAGGCTAAAGCCGCTGATGCTTTGGGCGCTAGAGGGGAACTCTGCGATGACGTCGACATCGAGTTCGATGGCATAATTGGACCCTAATAATTCCTCAATTCTAACCAAGGTTTCTTCCATGGATTCTTCACCGGCTAGGCCATCTTCGTAGCTGAGGTATTCTATTTCGTCGTGATCTTCCATGAATTGCCAGATGTATTCCGGCGTGTAATTCTCCTGCAAGCCCCACATGAAATAGGCTCCTAGGACCCCTTCACTTTTAGCATAGGAGAATCCATTGCCGCTGTGGCGGCCTTCGAGATTGCGCAAATCCGTATGCGCATCCATGTTCAAGCAGTTCACAGCGGCGCCATGAGCTTTGGCAGCACCCGTCAAACATCCATAGCTGTTGTTGTGACCACCGCCTATGATAATTGGGACAGCACCACCACTGATGATGCGCTCGACGATGGTGCTGATCAGCCCATCTGCCGCGGAAGTCGCCGATCTTAACCCTTCGATATCCCCGTCGTCGACGCTTTGGGTGGGGACAACGGCACCGAGTACTGCGACCTCTTGTGCAGGGAAGAACCGGTTGTTTTGGAGGTTGCAAAAGTGAGAAAGGAATGCTTGAAAGGCTTGGTCCGCACCGCCACGGCCATGGTTGGCGCGTACGCCGAAATCTTCCTCAACGCCTACAATTATAAACCTTTGATCGAAGGCTTCGGTTCCATTGAAGGTACCTTCGTCAATGATTTGAAGCGTCTCGCCCAAGCGTTGCTCCCCGGCGCGAACATTGGTTCTTAATAGGAGGTCACTTTGGCTGTAAAATTCTAATACTGTGCTCATTGGGTCTGTCCACCTAAAATGGTGGTTTGAATGTGATTGATTCCGAAATCGTAACACAGATACTCCAGCGATGGGATGGCCTTGGTGATCAATAGATCCGCATCCTTACCCACGGCAATGGATCCTTTGCGCTCGCTTAG
>CAXPFQ010000034.1:0-2420 GCA_964216615.1 Schleiferiaceae bacterium | reverse complement strand
GGACGAGAAGTTCGGAATCGAAAGCGGTTTCATGTGTACCATCCACGCGTACACTTCTGACCAGCGTATCCAAGATGCTCCACACTCTGACAAGCGTCGTGCTCGTGCAGCAGCAGTAAACATGATTCCTACTTCAACGGGTGCAGCGAAAGCGGTTGCTTTGGTATTGCCACAGTTGAAAGGAAAACTAGACGGATACGCAATGCGCGTTCCTACCATCACTGGTTCTGCTACAGATTTAACAGTAACTCTAAGTAAAGAGGTTACCGCTGAAGAAGTAAACGCTGCAATGAAAGAAGCTGCAGAAGGTCCATTGAAAGGTATCCTTATGTACACTGAAGACCCAATCGTAAGCTCTGATATCGTTGGCGATAAGCACAGCTGTATCTTCGATGCTGGTGTTACTTCAGCAAAAGGAAACTTGGTTAAAGTACTAGGTTGGTACGACAACGAAGCAGGTTACTCTGCACGTTTGGCAAACCTAGTTGAGCGTCTAGCTTAATACTACTTAATGTCCCCGCGGCTAGGCCGCGGGGACTTACTATAACTCGCTATGATATTAATTGCGGAAAGTGGTTCTACGAAATGCGACTGGGTAGTTCTAAACTCAGACGGCACTGAATACAAGCGCTTCTCTACTCTGGGGTTCAATCCTTATTTTCATTCAGCTTCTTTTATTCACGAGGAGTTGAGTGAGAACGAGGTGGTTAAGGCCATCCATACCCAAGTAGAATTCGTTTATTTCTATGGTGCAGGTGCATCGTCAGAAAGCTTGAAGGATATCGTCAAAGACGGTCTGCAACAAGTACTGCCAAATGCACACGTCAATGTCGATCACGACCTCGTAGCAAGCGCCTACTCGACCTATACAGGAGAACCTGCAATCACCTGTATTATCGGAACAGGATCAAACAGCTGTTTCTTTGATGGGGCCGAAGTAAGCGAAGAAGTGCCTGCCTTGGCATACATTCTTGGAGATGAAGGTTCAGCGAGCTTCATAGGCAAGCGTTTGGTGTCCGATTTCTTGTACAAAAAGCTCCCTACGGAGATGGCTGAAGATTTCTTCAATACATACCAATTGGACAAAGACGAAATCATCACCAGCGTTTACAACAAGCCTAATGCGAACGTGTACCTCGCGTCTTTCAGCCGATTTGCTGGAAAGCACATGGAAAACCCATATGTGAAGCAGATTGTACGTGAAGGGTTCGCAAAATTCGCAGATATCCACATCGCGTGTTTCGACAACTGCAAAGAGGTGCCTGTGCACTTTGTAGGTAGTGTTGGTGCTATCTTCCACGAGATTCTTGAAGAGGTGTTGGAAGAGCGCGGAATGCGTTTAGGACAGATCATGCGCAAGCCTGTAGACGGACTCATTAAGTATCACCTAGAGTACTTGAAAGTGCTCGATGCCTATAAAGTTTAAACCGATCACATGATTAAAGGATTCCTTTTTGATTTAGACGGCGTTATTGTAGATACCGCCGTTTTTCATTTTCAAGCATGGCGTCGACTTGCTCAAAAACTGGGCGGCGACTTTACCGAAGAACAAAACGAGCAGCTCAAAGGCGTGAGCCGAGTAGATTCGCTCAACAAAATCATCGAATGGACCGGCGCCACTGTTAGCGACGAAGAGTTCCAGTCGTTGATGGTAGAGAAAAACGAGTGGTACCTAGAATTGGTGCAGGGTTTAGGCCCGCAGGACGCGCTACCAGGGGCACTTAATTTCCTGCAAACAGCCTACGACCAAGGCGTCAAAATCGCATTGGGTAGTGCTTCGAAGAATGCACCCATGATTTTGGAAAAATTGGGCATCACTCCCTTGTTCACTGCGATAATTGATGGGAATAATGTGGTAAACGGCAAACCTCATCCAGAGGTATTTTTGAAAGGAGCAGAAGCTCTAGGACTAGAACCGTCAGAATGTGTCGTGTTTGAAGACTCCATCGCTGGGGTCCAAGCGGCAAAGACAGGTGGCATGTCAAGCGTAGGTATCGGCGATGCGGAGACCTTGCAGGCAGATATCCACTTCAACGCATTGGGCGATACGACTCCTGAAGCTTTGGTAGCTCACTTTTAAGAAGCTTACACACATCATATGTTCAATAAATATACTGAGGTAGACCCTTGGAAGATCATCGAGCGCGGTTGGGATTCTGAAAACCAACCGAAGAGCGAGAGTTTATTTTCGATTGGTAACGGCCGCATGGGCCAACGTGCCAATTTTGAAGAAACATATACAGGCAAAAGTCTTCAAGGCTCCTACATCGCTGGGGTGTATTACCCGGATAAAACAAGAGTAGGTTGGTGGAAAAACGGGTATCCGGAGTACTTCGCCAAGGTATTGAACTCTTGCAATTGGATCGGCATTCAGGTGAAGGTCGACGGAGAGGAATTGGACCTTAATACCGCTACTGAAG
>CAXPFQ010000033.1:0-37918 GCA_964216615.1 Schleiferiaceae bacterium | reverse complement strand
GCGTTCATCCTGAGCCAGGATCAAACTCTCCATTGTAATGTTGTTGTTTGTTTCCTAGCTATTAACTCAAGGATAATTGACAAGGTTTTTTGCATTCCTTGTTTCTTAAACCAATATGTAAAGAACGTTTCTTCAAAGTTTCCAATCCTGCGATTGGGGCGGCAAATGTACGTCGGTTTTTTTAACCCACAAGATTTACCGGGAAATATTTTTGGACTTTTCAGTCCTCTGGAAGCGCAGTTGCACAACCTATTTCCAACCCTTCGAACCCTTTGTTTCGTTGGGGAGGGCAAATGTACGACTGCTTTAGCTTTTGTCAACATTTTTAAAGATTTTTTTCTCACTTTTTTAAACCGTGTTGAAACACAGTGTTTTGTGATTTTTATCTGGCCCTGTAGCCCGTGATCAGTTCAATTTTAATTTAATCCTTAACCTAGCGTGCTCGCCTGGCGGATACCACTAAAGAACTGTCGAAAAAAAAGAGCGTGCTTCTCTAAAAGCGGCTGCAAATGTATGCGCGCTTTTGACATCTGCAATACATGCTATGAACTTTTTTTTGAGATAATTTCGATACCCTTGGTAATCAAGGAGTTGATAGCGACACTGGAATGGTTTTTCCGCGCATGACTTGACCTGCAGAGCTGGCAAAGTTAAAAATGAAGGGGCTCAGTTCCGCTGGCTTAATAGGTGCAACGTATCCCGGGAAAGCTTCAGAAAGCATCTCTGTCTGGACAGCACCTAGAGCCAAAGTGTTGAATGCCCATTGTGCACTGTCTTCAAATTCGGCTTGAAAGCATTCCATAAGGACATTCATCGCGCCTTTGGAAGATGAATAATTGGTTAAACCAGGAAACTTCACACTACCCTGCACTCCTCCAACGGAACTTATGGCGACCACGTGAGCACGACCTGTGAGCTGAGGAAGGAGTCTTTGCGTTAACAAATAAGGTCCAAAAACATTTATCCCGTAGCAAAATTGTAAATCTTCAGTGGTCATTTGGGCCATTGGTTTATTTACAAGAGCCCCTGCATTGTGAATGAGCACATCAACCGGATCAGAAGGCAGGTTGGTTTCCATAGGATTTTGAAGATCATAGGCGACCAATTCTAAATTGGCCCCATATTCTTTCTTCAATTCCGAAAGAGGATCAAGATTTCTAGTCAAAACAATGACCTTCCAATCCTTTTGTAAGAACTCCTTTACTGTGGCCAAACCTATGCCACGAGAGCCTCCAGTAATCCAAGCAACCTGCTTCATGTTTTTGCGTATTATATATATGTATACAAAAATGGCCCGAAACAAGTTCGGGCCATTCAAATTTGGGGGAAAAATTTTCGCCGGATTATACCAACATGGTCACCGGGTTTTCCAAATATGCTTTCAGTGATTGCAAGAATGCTGCTCCGCTTGCACCATCCGCAACACGGTGGTCCAAACTCAAGGTCACCTTCATGACGTTGCCAGGAACAACTTGGCCATCCTTCACCACTGGAACTTGCTTGATACCGCCTACTGCAAGGATACCTGCATCTGGTGGGTTCACAATAGCAGTGAATTCTTCTACACCGAACATTCCTAGGTTGGAAATAGTAAAGGTGTTGCCTTCCCAATCTGCCGGCTGTAGCTTCTTGTCTTTTGCTTTTCCAGCAAGGTCTTTCACGCTCGCAGAGATGTGAGAAAGGGCCATTTGGTCTGCATGACGCAATACTGGCACCAACAATCCATCCTCAATGGCCACAGCTACACCGATGTGCACGTGATCATTTACTCGGATAAAGTCTTCCATCCATGAGCTGTTAACGGCTGGATGCTTTTTCAACGCCAAGGCAGTTGCTTTTACCACGAGATCGTTGAAGCTGATCTTCACATCGCCCGATGCGTTCATCGCTTTGCGTGCCGCAATAGCGTTGTCCATATCGATGTCCATCGTCACATAGAAATGTGGCGCGGTGAATTTACTTTCGCTCAAACGCTTTGCTATGACTTTGCGCATTTGACTCACAGGGTAATCCGTATAGTTCTCTACGCCGGCTGGAGCCGCTGGAGCTGGAGCTGCTGCCGCAGCGCCCGGCTGAGCCGATGTGTGGAATGCAGGATTGAATGAATCTACATCGCGCTTCACAATACGACCGTGATCGCCCGAACCTTGAACCATGTTCAAGTCGATGCCGCGATCGGCTGCCAATTTGCGAGCAAGAGGTGATGCTTTCACGCTGCCGTCAGTAGCTGCAGGTGCCGCTGGAGCGGGTGCAGGTGCTGGTGCGGGTGTCGCCGCTGGCGCAGGAGCTGGAGTAGCTTCTGGCGCAGGAGCCGCTGCCGGGGCTGGAGCTGCTTCTTCTGCCGGAGCCGCTGCAGGAGCAGCATCGCCAGCTTTCAACGCTTCAATATCTTCACCTTCATCTCCTAAGATAGCCAATACCGTATCTACAGGAGCTGTTTCGCCTTCGCCAGTACCAATGTATAGGAGTTTACCCTCTTGGCCTGGGAATGCTTCAAATTCCATGGTGGCTTTGTCGGTTTCAATTTCCGCTAACAAGTCGCCTTCATTTACTGTGTCGCCAATTTTTTTGTGCCATTTCGCCACAACCCCTTCGGTCATAGTATCTGACAATCTTGGCATGTTAATTACTATCGCCATGTTCTTTTGTGTTATTCAGTGATGAATGGGTAATCTTCCTGAGCGTATACGCCTTGGTATACTTCTGACGCATCTGGGAAATCGCTTTCTTCTGCGAATTTCACACATTCCGCCACAAGGTCTTTGACGCGTTGATCGATTTTCGCGATCTCCTCATCAGTAGCCCATTTTTCTTCTTTGATTTTATTCAAACAAAGCGTGATAGGATCTTTTGCTTGGTACTCAGCCACCTCTTCTTTGGTGCGGTACTTCTGTGGATCAGACATGGAGTGTCCTTTGTAACGGTAGGTGCGGATTTCCAACAAGGTTGGTCCGTCGCCCTTACGCGCACGCTCGGTAGCCTCGTACACGGCATCATAAACTGCCACTGGATCCATACCGTCGACTGCACGACAAGGCATATCATAACCCAAACCTAGTTTATAGATTTCAGTGTGGTTAGCTGTACGCTCTACCGACGTACCCATGGCATAGCCGTTGTTCTCTACACAGAATACTACCGGTAGTTTCCAAAGCATGGCCAAGTTTGCCGTCTCATGCCAAGAACCCTGACGGATGGCACCATCACCCATGTAGGTAAGGGTAACGTTTTTCTTGCCGTTGTATTGGTCCGCAAAAGCTAAACCGGCACCTAGAGGAATCTGCCCCCCAACAATACCGTGACCACCCCAGAATCCTTTATCAGGAGAGAACATGTGCATGGAGCCACCTTTACCACGAGAGGTACCGGTAACCTTACCCATAAGTTCGGCCATAATACGGCGTGGATCTTCGCCCAATGCGATAGGCTGAACGTGGTTACGGTATGCCGTAATCATGTTATCACCTTCTTGCATAGCGTAGGCAGACCCTGCCAATACAGCTTCTTGACCGTTATATAAGTGCAAGAATCCACGGATCTTTTGCTGGATATACAATGCTGCGGACATGTCTTCGAACTTTCTCCAGAAGAGCATGTCTTCGTACCACTTCAAATAGGTAGCTTTTGTTACGCGCTTTTTTGCCATTTGTCGTCGATGTGTTTTGAGCGACAAATTTAACGCAAAACCCCACCTAGCAAAACAAGATGTGTGTTAAGTTGACCACTTTATAACAAAGTGGGCGAATTTTGAAAGAATCGGAGAATTCCCCTTATTGCGCTAAGAATCCGTCAATGTTGAAGGCCATGGAGAAACGAAGGGTGTTTTCCAGTGGTGAACGCGTGGTTGGACTCGCCGGAATAAGGTAGGCCATGTCAATGGTGAACACGTTGTATTGAAGGCCGAACCCCATGGTTACGTATTGGCGGTTCCCCTTGAGTTTGTGCTCGTGGAGGTAGCCGGCGCGGGCGAAAAGGAAGTTGTCGTACTTGTATTCCAAACCGAAGTTGTAGATGTTCTCCTGAAGCAACTCGTCGAAGCCGCCTGGTTTCGCTGCTGGGTTGAAGCTTTGGAATACCCCCATTAATGGTGTTACATTATCATCCATACCGGCAACGATTTCACCATTGGTCCCGAGTTCTGGCGGTGTAGGTACAACAAGGCGGTTTAAATCCAAGTATACAGACAATTGGTTGTATTGGTCAATTTCCAGGTGATAGCCCCCGCCGATACGCAGGTTCGTCGGCAAAAAGTCGCTGTTTCCACTTTCAGAATAGGCAATTTTAGCACCCAAGTTTGTTAGGGCGATACCCGCAGACCAAGCTTGACGACGCCCTCCTTTAATATTGTTGTAATCACCTTGGTAATAGAAACCAAGGTCCGCAGCACCGCTTTGACCTGGTTTAGTTTGAAGGCCCTGCACTACTTGACCCTGGGCGATATCTGAATAAATCCAGCGCAATGCTGTTCCTGCACTCCAATGATCGCTCAGTTTCAATGCGTAAGCTACGTCGAGGTAAAATTCGTACGGATTGAACGTACCCATAGAGTTTCCTTGCTCGTTAGTGAAGTTAATTTCACCTAAGGAGAAGTAACGAAGTGAGGCACTGATGCCTTGACGGTCGCTCAACGCTTTGGTATAGTTCACATAGGCTAGGTCAATGTCCGGAACCAATCTCGACATCCAAGGTGTATAAGAAAGAGCCATGGAAGCTTTCTTATTCTCCAAAAAGGCTAATTTCGCCGGATTCCACGCACTTGAATTGCCGTCCGGTGTGCTTGCCACACCGACGTCCCCCATGGCACCAGCTCTAGAATCTGGGCTAACCAATAGAATAGGTACGGCAGTAGTGACTACGTTGTATTTAAGGTTGCTTTGCGCTTTCGATTGGAAGGCAAAAACTAATGCTAAAGAGAGGAATGCGAGTTTCTTCATAGTTGGGTTAACGCTTGTCGCAGCGCAAGTTTAACGTATATAAATGAGCTTTTCTTGTATTGCGGCAGATTTTCCGTCAACATTTCGAGTGAATTGGACCCTAATATGGTAAAAACCAGGACCTGGGCGTCCACCTTCAATTTCCGACATTTTAAAGCTAGGCAATGAGGTCTCCGCGCCCATGAGGGTCAAGCTTTCCTCCTTATGCCATAAAATTCGACCTTCGTTATTGATCAGGTCCATAATTAGGGTGCCGCCTTCCCCACTCTCGTCGTGGCTTAGGTTGAAGTTCACCTCATCGAGGAATGGGTTTGGATAGGCAAGCAATTGGTTCAGCACCGGCTTCTCGGAATCCACTACAACAAAGGCTATGCTATCGTAGCCCCATTGATTGAGCACGTCCCAAGCGCGCAACTCCAAGGTGTGCTCGCCGTATTCGAGGTCGTAATAAGGATAGGTAATCTTGCCGCGCGTGAAGTCGTCAATGGCGCTCTGGTAGTAGTCGTTCACGTTTACCGGTTGGCCGTCTAAGATGAGGCTTAGGTTGTGCCCAATGCCCAATCCAACTGCATTAATACCACTCTCATCGTACAAGAATCCAAGGGCTGTAGGATCGGGATCGCTGAAGCCGCCGGACACGAAATTCGTATCATTCATATATAGGCGCACTTCCGGTCCTTCGTTATCGGTGATCACCCCGTCGTACACACCGCCGATCAAATGTTGACGTGAGGCACCCCAGAAATCTCTTTCGAAATTCGTCGCATATGCGGCAATCTTCGGAGGACCAACACTCAGGTTGATGTCCAAGGGCACGCGGAACTCAAAGGTGAATGCTCCATTGATCACCGTCGCTTGCCCCTTGAACACCGCGTTGTTTTGGGTGGTGAAGTTGAAGGCACCGCCTCGGTTGTCGTTCGTTTTGGTTTGCACGTTTTGGGCCTTATCGTAGAATTGGAGCCATACGCTACCGTTGATATTGGTAAGGGTTTGGCCGTTATCATCGCGGATGCTTCCTTTGATTTGGACCCAATTCAATGCTTTAATCGTATCGCTAAATTGATCCCACGCGACGCCATTGATAGAGTCGAATACCAATCCATTTTCCGGCCTTGCCAGCGGGAGTGCTGCATCTCCCAAGAGCGAGAATTTGATTTTATCACCGCTGATGTTGTTGTTCTTTGTCGTGCGTATCACATCTCCCAAGCGCGGTTGGTCGAGGAACAGCATATTTCTGTTGAGCAACTCGTTGAGTTGGTAAGTGCTGTTCGTGGCGAAGACGCTTCTTGTGGTCGAAAACAGTGCGATGGCGCCGCCCATTGGGTTGAGGTGGAGTTGTTCTGCAGCGCTCACTCGGTTTGGATCGTCGAATCTGGCAAATTCACAAGTGATGGTGGTGAACACTGGCATGGTGATTTGATTCTCCCACGCGTTGATGTCCTCGAGTTGCAAAATGCGCTCTGTGGCCCAGCCTACCTCTCCCCCGTGGCCGACATAGCTCACCAGGAGGGCGCCATTTTCTACCTCGCGGAAGAGTTTTTGACGTGCCTCAGGATAGCGTTGCGATCCAGGCATGCTTTCTTGCAAAAAGGCGTCCGCATAAATCTTGATGTTGTTGAGCTCGGTGCGAATGGTGTCCAATTCTTTCGTTAATCGGTCCTGTACTACTTCAAACTCTTTTTCCCAACCGTCGTCTACATCATCCGCCACCCAAATAGCGTTCATGCGCCAGGGTCCAAAACGCTCCGTGGCCGTCAGGTATTGCTCGATTTTGGCCACCGCCTGTTCGGCTTGTTGAACAGTGCGAACAGGAATCCTTCCTATACCAATATCGAGGTCGTCTACAAACCAATTCACACTTTCACCGGCGTCCAAATAGCCGTAGTAATCATCGGTGATGTAGGAACTGTACAGGGAAAAACTCGCATTGGTATGGTACGTGGGAATGAGGTTGGATTTGGCACCCGGTAATTGGCCTTTATAATCGTAGGATGCATCTCCTAAGAGGGTGAGGTATTGCAGTTTTTCGTAGTCGTTATATAATCGGACCAAGAACTTTCGAATCGCCCCGATATCAGGGTTTCCGGTGTTCATTACATCATATATATATGGCAATGAAACCACCTCTGCATCAATGCCCGTGGTTCGCTCCAAATCCGCTAAATCATGTGCGACACTGAGCAAGGAATCTGGAGCGATGATGATGCTTTGAGCATTGCTGAGATCTGGGTAGGTGGCTGAAGAACTGTTGCCTAAATCGACCACCTCATCCACCGTAAAATCGATGGACCCTACACCGTATATATAGGTGCGCAGTTTATCTTCATGCGAGTACCAACGCGCTTCATTAGCTCCCGTGGTTATTGGAACCACCTTGGAAACAATGCGGTTATTTTCTATTCCGAAAATGGCCAAATCTGCACTGGCCTCCGTGGTGAAATAGGAATAACTATCTGCGCCTCTTGGAGCGTTGACCATGAATTTGGCAGGGCTCTGTTTTTCAGAAGAGGTTTCCCAATCCACAACCATTTCATCCAACCACATGGCCGCAGCATTATTGCCGGCCTTATCGTAGATGATGCGCAAGGTTGACCCTTGGTCTGCGGTGAATGTAGCGGTGAGGACTTTTTCTTGAACAAAGTTGCTCACGCTCCCGGTCAAAACTGCGGGGAAATTGATTTGGGCGGTTTGATTGCCATATTCTACACGAAGCTTCGTATTGCTGGTATTGGCGCGGGCTACAGCTCTGATTTGAACATTGATATCTGTTCCGGGAATAGGGCTGTTTTCGGTGTTGCTTGTGCCGGCCGTTCTTTGGCGGAAATCATAATCTCTTTGCGTCGTAAAATCGAACAGTTCTCCCATCCATCGGCGGCCTGTACCGACTAAATTATACATGGCGGTATCGTAAACCCAAGTGGCACGTGCGTTTACTAATCGAGCATTAGAATCTGCCTGTTCCTGCTCCAACGGAATGGGCTGGTATGAGGTGTTTCCTCCACTCACTAAGAAGTATTTCGCATCGGAATAGGCATTATCCGAATAATTCGATACCTCGGTGGATGGGTTGTAAGTAAGATCGTAGCTCGGTGGAATGTAAAACCAGTAGATCGTATTGACCGAAAGGGTGGCCTCATTCACATCATAGGGGATGGAGAAATCAGCGCCCATGGGCTCGCTGGCGCTGTTCATAGGAAGGAGTGCACCCTCTAATCGGCAACGGATCTCCAATTCCTCTGTAGGATCCCCGGCTGTGAGAATGCCTAAATCTATAATCTCGCTTCCGGTTAATTTATACAGCCCGCCATGTTGGTCCTCTACTCCATTGGGGGCAGAAATGGGGTGGTTAAGCGTTTTGAATCGAACATAAGTACCCTGATCAAAGGACATCTGCGCCAGCACAAGTACCGGACTTAAAAACACAAATAATACGAGTACAATTCTTTTCACTTCCACAAAACTACATCGCAATACATAACAAAAGCAGTATAAAAAGCGTTTAAACAGGAACGAAAAGCAAGTGTAAATCGTACTTTTTTTGCTTATACTTGTTGCTTGAAAACATAGGTTTATCAATGAACGCATTGAAATCGCGCATACTAACAGTGGCTATCGCACTGACCGCCAGCACCTTAAGCTTTGCTCAAGATGCCCACTTCAGTCAATATTATGCCAATCCTATCTACCTAAATCCGGCATTTGCGGGTCTAGATAGATGTCCTACAGTACATACTAACTACAGAAATCAGTATCCAGAGCTTGGGGTTTACCAGACCTATTCGGCTTCTTACGATCAGTATGTAGACAAACTAAACGGCGGAGTTGCCCTAATGGCGTTGCGCGACGACGCAGGAAATGGCGCCTTAAATTTGACCGAGGTAAGTGGCGTTTATAGCTACCATCTTGAAGTCAATCGTCACTTCACTTTGTTGAGTGGATTCCAAGCCACATTCCGTCAGCGGACGTTGGATTGGGGCCAATTCACTTTCCCAGACATGATTGATCCATTCTACGGCTTTGTATTGCCAACGAATGAAGTTCCTCCTGGCAACAACTTCAATAACCACTTGGACCTTAGCTTCGGTATGTTAGGATTCACAGAGCGTTGGTATATTGGAATTGTTGGTCACCACTTGACTGAACCTAACGAAGCATTCCTAAGCCAGAGCCGATTACCATTGAAGCTTACCGCTCATGCAGGTGCCAATATTCCACTAGGTCGTAAACGCCTACACAATAGTTTACAATCTTATATCGTTCCTAATATAGTGTACCAACAACAAGGACCAGCTTCTCAGTTGACTGCCGGTTTGAGTTTTGCACGTGGGCCAATTGCAGGAGGTTTGGCGCTAAGACAAGGCAGCTTTAATCCAGATGCTGTGATTTTCATTTTGGGAATCACCCCACCAGACCTCCCTTGGACTTTTGGTTACAGCTATGATTACACCATTAGTGACTTGACTAATGCACTTGGTGGCGCGCACGAAGTGAGCTTGGGTTATAAATTCCCATGTCGCTCACGGAAGAGCAAGTTGAAGCCATTGAAGTGTCCTAAATTCTAATTCGAAGAAATAACTAGATTACATGAATACCTTTGTAAAGTTTTCAATTGCCACTGTTGCGGCCGTCGTGCTTGCAAGCTGTGCCGGTCCTCAATCCAATACTACTGGTTGGGCAATTAACAACAAGAAAAATGGTGGGTTCCAAGCAAATTTGGGATACCAAGGTCAAGAAACTGGGCCAGGACTAGTTTTCATTGAAGGTGGTACCTTCATGATGGGCCAAGTTGAGGAAGATTTCATCAAAGATTGGAACAACGTACCTCGCCGTATGACTGTGAGCTCGTTCTATATGGATGAGAACGAGGTGACCAACCTAGATTACCGCGAGTACCTCTACTGGTTACGTCGTGTGTACGATTACGACTACTATCCAAAAATTTATCAAAGTGCTTTGCCAGATACGCTTGTTTGGCGAGATAAACTGGCCTACAACGATAACTACGTTGAGAATTACTTACGCCACCCTGCCTACAACTACTATCCTGTAGTAGGGGTAAGCTGGCTTCAAGCGCAGCGCTATTGTTCATGGAGAACAGACCGTGTAAACGAGGCCATCTTGATCAAAGAGGGCATCTTGAAGGAAAGTGTGGATCAAGTAGATGCGGACCACTTTAATACAGAAGTTTACCTCTACAAAGAAGGAGAATACGTTACCCAGAACAAAAAAGGCTTAAAGGATTTAAATCCGAATAGTGCATATGGTAAAGATGGAAGACCGGCTCGCATTGAGGATGGCATCATTTTACCAAAATACCGTCTTCCTACCGAAGCGGAATGGGAATACGCGGCATACGCAGATGGAGGTCACCGTATTTATAACCGTGTAGTGGATAAGAATAAATACAGCTGGAATGGAAACGGTACCCGTAACGCTGATAAACAAGACCGCGGGGATATCTTGGCGAACTTCAAGAGAGGACGCGGAGACAACATGGGTACTTCAGGTTGGTTGAACGACCAAGCAGATATCACCATGCAAGTACGTTTCTACCCGCCAAATGATTTCGGTTTATATGATATGGCAGGTAATGTTGCGGAATGGGTTATGGATGTCTATCGTCCAGTTTCTTCTTATGATGTGACTGACTTCCGTGGATTCCGCGGAAATGAATTCAAACACTTCAATGGTAAAGAATCCGAATTGAAGTCTTTAGAAGTCTTGCAAGACCCTCAGTGGGAAATTCGCAATGGAGATTCTATAATGGTGCGTTTGCCAGGTCAACTTCCAACGCGAAGTGTGACTGAAGAAGAATCTGCAACTCGTCGTAATTATAATAAAGGAGATTACCGCGACTACCTTGACGGTGATAACGAGAGTTCGCTTAATTACGAAAATCCAGCAGAAGAAGGCGAAGCATATATGTATGATTATGGCAACAAATCTTTAATTGGTAATTACTCAAGAGTGTACAAAGGCGGCAGTTGGAAAGACCGTGCGTATTGGTTGAGTCCGGGTACGCGTAGACACTTAGAGGAAAATCAAAGCACAGATTACATAGGCTTCCGTTGTGCAATGGATCGTGTAGGATTCCAAAATTTAGATGAAACAAGAAGCAAGCGATCTGGAAATGTGAAACGACACAATTTCAAGCGTTATCAAAACTAAGATGACTTTTAACAATATTAAACCCTGCCTCTTCGGCGGGGTTTTTTTATACCCTAACTTTCCCCCATTGAATTCATTGTGATCATGACTCCATTCGAAGCCTTCCTTCAATGTAAATCCGTATCTACCGATACGCGTAACATCGCGCCCGGCTCTGTATTTTTTGCTTTAAAAGGTGAACGATTCAACGGAAATGAATTTGCATTACAAGCTTTAGCTGAAGGAGCCTCCTATGCCGTCGTCGACGAGCCCGTTGGAGAAGATCACAGACTATTGCGGGTAGATGATGTGCTAACAGCCCTTCAAGATTGCGCAAAGCAATACCGAAGGCATCTCGGAATCACCATCATAGGGCTGACCGGGAGCAATGGAAAGACCACCAACAAGGAACTTTTTCATGCAGTACTTACTACCCAATTCAAGGTGCACGCAACTAAGGGGAACCTGAATAACCATATTGGAGTACCGCTAACCTTGCTAAGTATCCCAGAAGATGCCGAACTCGCCATAGTAGAGATGGGTGCAAACCATCAAGGGGAAATAGCCCTGCTCGCCTCCATTTGCGAACCTAATTTAGGCTATATCACTAACTTCGGAAAAGCCCATATGGAAGGGTTCGGTGGTATAGAAGGCATCATTAAAGGTAAGAGCGAACTATACGACTTCATTCGATCCCAAACCAAAGCATCCGTGTTATTAAACACTGATGACCCCATCCAAATGGAGAAGAGTCAAGGATGCCTCACCATCACCTTTGGTCAATACACTGGTCGGTACCAATGGCAATCAAAATCTGAAGGAGAATTTGCCGGTCTTTGTTTCGCGTACGAGAATCGCGTGCACAAAATTGACAGTCAACTCAGTGGATCCTTTAATGAAACAAATATTGCTGCTGCAGTTGCACTGGGCTTGCACTACGGAATTTCCGCAACCAACATCGTAAAAGCCATTAACTCCTATGTACCGTCGATGAATAGAGTAGAATGGCGTCAAACCGCATCTAACAATGTCTTATTGGACGCGTACAACGCGAATCCAACCAGCATGACCTTATCGCTGGAGAGCTTCGCAAAATGGCACCCCGATGGTTTCTTGATTCTTGGAGACATGTTCGAGCTTGGAACTGCCACTCAAGAAGAGCACGAAGCTATTATAGGTTTAATTCGTGATTTAGGCGTATCCAGTCGCTGCATCCTCGTTGGAAAGTACTTTGGACAAACCTCATGGGGAGGTGCACATTTTAGCACTGCAGCAGAGTTAGCCACTTATTGGAACGAAAAGGGCGCCCCTAAGGACGCCCATATCTTATTAAAAGGTTCACGAGGCATTGCTCTTGAGCAACTCCTACCCTTGCTGTAATTAACTGTTTTTAATCAAGTCACGTGAGATGACGACGCGCTGGATCTCAGAGGTACCCTCATAGATTTGGGTAATTTTCGCATCGCGCATCAAACGCTCAACGTGGTATTCTTTTACGAAACCGTAGCCGCCGTGAACTTGAACTGCTTCTGTAGTAACCCACATTGCTGCTTCTGATGCTGCCAGTTTGGCCATGGCACTCTCTTTATCGTATGGCATGCCCTGATCCTTCAACCAAGCAGCTTTGTACACTAACATGCGTGCTTGTTCGATCTTCATTTCCATATCTGCCAGTTTGAATGCAATAGCTTGATGGTCATGAATGGGCTTTCCAAAAGTGGTACGCTCTTTAGCGTAGGCTAATGCTAAATCTAAAGCACCTTGGGCAATTCCCAAGGCTTGGGCCGCAATACCAATACGGCCGCCGCTCAAGGTTTTCATAGCAAATTTGAAACCGAACCCGTCCGCTCCTATTCTGTTTTCTTTTGGCACTTTCACATCATTAAACAACAACGTGTGCGTATCTGAACCGCGGATTCCAAGTTTATCTTCTTTCTTTCCAACTACGAAGCCCTCCATGCCTTTCTCAACGATCAATGCATTGATACCGTGATGGCCCTTTTCGCGATCTGTCTGCGCAATTACTAGTGCAACCTCACAGGAATTGCCACTTGTGATCCAGTTTTTTGTTCCGTTCAGCAAATAGTGGTCGCCTTGGTCAATGGCCGTGGTTTGCTGAGAAGTGGCATCCGAACCAGCTTCTGGCTCGCTCAAACAGAACGCACCAATGATTTCGCCTGAAGCTAATCTGGTTAGGTACTTCTGCTTTTGCTCCTCGGTACCGTAGGTTTCTATACCCCAGCATACTAGGCTGTTGTTTACACTCACGACTACAGATGCCGAAGCATCTACCTTCGAAAACTCTTCCATGGCCAGTACATACGATAAGGTATCCATTCCTGAACCACCGTATTCAGGACTGACCATTATGCCCATGAAACCGAGCTCGCCAAGTTTTTTAATTTGTTGCGCAGGGAATTCCTGCTTTTCGTCTCTTTCTATGACTCCTGGAAGCAATTCTGCTTGAGTAAAATCACGCGCTGCGTCCCGAATCATCAAATGCTCCTCTGATAGGGTGAAGTTCATCGATTATTCTGATTAATATTGGGTTACGCAAATGTACGACTCAGGCTTCAATGTTTTAGGATTAATGAGCGGCACTTCCCTCGACGGAATGGATGCTGCTTTGGTGACTTTTAACCCGGATGATTCTAGGGAATGGAAGTTACTCGGAGTCCAATTTTTCGAATACCCGCATGAGCTCAAAGAATTGGCCCATGAAACGTATAAACAAGGTAAAAAATCACCTGTATTCGACAAAGCATTTGCTAAATGGACCATAGCATGTGTCCGTTCCTTTTCGTCAGGACATAAATTCCAGATTGACCTCTTAGGACTTCACGGCCAAACTATTTTCCACGATCCAGCAAATAAATTCACTTATCAAGCAGGCTGTCTTCCTAAGATTGCAACGGAATTACATATCCCCTTAGTTACTAATTTCCGGATGCAAGACGTACTCTTAGGTGGACAAGGTGCTCCATTAGTTCCCATGGGAGATCACCTGATGTTCGGAGAATATGAATGCTGCCTGAATATAGGTGGATTCGCAAATTTTTCCTTGGGTAAACCCTTACTTTCCGCGGGAGTGGCAGAAGCTGGGGATATTTGTCCTGTGAATGCTGTACTCAATAAGCAGGCGGAATTTTTAGGGCAAGCCTATGATGTTGGCGGGGAGTTTGCTGCCTCTGGGACCGTACACGAGGACAAAGTTCAGATGCTAAATGAAGTGATCTCCAGTACAGCTAAAAGCTTAGGGTACGAATGGATGGAAAAACACATAAACCCAATTCTAGAAGGACTTACCCCTGTAGATGCCTTAGCTACCTATACTGAAGCGTCGGCCAGAAGTATTGCGCAGAGCATTGGGTCTAGAAAAACCCTGGTGACGGGAGGAGGTGCTAAAAACAAGCACCTCATAACTCGAATTTCAAGTTTTGGCGCCTGTCTCGTCGTGCCCAATGAAGAGATCATTGACTACAAAGAGGCGATGATTTTCGCCATGCTGGCTGCAGAAAGATTCGGAGGACGTCCTAATGTTTTGGGCCATTCAACAAAGAGTGGATTATCACACAGTTCGGGCAGTATTTTCTACCCGTGAAACGCTATCTTTAGGCTCCCTTAAACAGAGCACACATGAAAGAACAACTGCGCGCCTTTGAAGAGCGCCCTGCAGAGATTGTATTCCACTGGCATGATTCCGAGACTGAAGCAAAAGGTTGGGTTGTAATCAATAGCTTGCGCGGTGGTGCTGCAGGCGGCGGAACCCGCATGAGACCGGGTCTAACGGAAGGAGAGGTACTTTCTTTAGCGAAGACCATGGAAATCAAATTTACCATTGCTGGTCCCGCTATTGGAGGCGCGAAAAGCGGTATAGACTTCGATCCCAATGACCCTCGTAAACAGGGCGTATTAGAGCGTTGGTATAAAGCCGTATATCCTCTTTTAAAAAATTATTACGGCACTGGAGGTGACCTCAACGTAGATCAGAAAACAGAAGTCATTCCCATAACGAGCGAATTAGGGATTTTACACCCTCAAGAGGGTGTGCTTAACGGACATTACCAACCTGGAGACTTTGCCAAGGCCAAGAAGATTAAGCAGCTCCAAAATGGGGTTAGCTTAACAGTAGATAGTCCAAATCTTACCCCAAGCTCAGAAAGTACCTTTAAAGTTGGAGACCTTATTACTGGGTACGGTACCGCGGTAAGTGTAAAGCATTTCTATGATATCTGGGGAGGTGATCTTCGGGAAAAGCGAGTGATCATTCAAGGCTGGGGCAATGTTGCCTCAGGTGCCGCTTATTACCTCAGCAAGATGGGCGCTAAAATTGTAGGTATCATAGATAAAGTAGGCGGCTTGATGAAGTCTGAAGGCTTTTCATTTGAGGAGGTCCAAACCTTATTCAATGAGAAGAACGGCAATGCATTGAATGCACCGAATATGATGAGCTTCGAAGAGGTAAATAAGCATATTTGGTCTATGGGTGCAGAGGTATTTATCCCTGCAGCAGCCTCACGATTGGTCAATCGAATGCAACTTGCTCAGATGTTAGACAATGGATTGGAAGTGATTTCTTCAGGCGCCAATGTCCCGTTTGCAGATAAGGAGATTTTTTACGGCCCAATTGCCGAACTCGCCGACCAAAAATGTGCCGTAATTCCAGATTTCATTTCGAATTGTGGAATGGCAAGGGTTTTTGGATATTTGATGCAGGAAGATGCCCATGTGCATGACGAGGCCATTTTTGACGACGTTTCAAAAACGATAAATTCCGCATTGCTTCAAGTCAAAGCCATTGGCAACCAAAAAACAGGCATTACATTTAAGGCGTACTCAAATGCGCTGCAACTTCTGATATAGTTATGACATATACCTTAATGATCGTGATTTTTGTGCTTGGTTATGCTGCCATAGCACTTGAGCATCAGTTAAAAATTGACAAGGCTGCAGCCGCTCTTGTAACTGGGGTATTGACGTGGACGTTGTTCATCTTAGCCGACCATAACCCTGAGTGGCTGCAACACACCGCCGAATCATTTATGACCGGATTAGATAAGTTACTTGACACGAATCTGAGTTCACCGGAAGCAGCAGAAGGTATAGTTGCACATTCAAATGGGGAGTTGAGTACCCACATGATTGAACATAGCCTTCTGGAACATTTAGGCGAAATAGCCTCAATATTATTCTTCCTTATAGGTGCCATGACCATTGTAGAGTTAGTAGATGCACACGAAGGATTTTCGGTAATCACAGATAAAATTAAAACCACAAATAGATTAAAGCTGATGTGGATCATCGGAATTCTAAGTTTTTTCTTTTCCGCCGCATTAGACAATTTAACAACATCCATTGTAATGGTCAGCTTACTGCGAAAACTAATTGCAGACCAAAAAGATAGATGGTTTTTTGCCGGTATGGTCGTTGTAGCTGCCAATGCCGGTGGTGCTTGGTCTCCTATTGGGGATGTAACTACTACCATGCTATGGATTGAGGATCGAGTCACAGCGGCAGGGATCATTGAAATCTTGATTATCCCATCCATTTTCACATTGCTTGTACCACTTATCATTCTTTCCTTTAGAATGAAGGGTAATGTCACGCGCCCTATTCGAGTAGAAAGTGCGGATCATTACACAGACCCCACCACTCCATTCGAACGAAACTTTGTGTTCATAGCCGGAGTTGCAGGATTAGTTTTTGTACCCGTTTTTAAAACCGTTACTCATCTTCCACCATTTATGGGAATGATGCTGTCCCTGGGTGTTTTATGGCTCATTACTGATATTATACACCGACGCAAGCCCAGCTCAGTGCGAAATGACCTCAGTGTTTTAGGTGTAATTCGAAAAATAGACACTCCTTCAGTACTTTTCTTTTTGGGAATCCTTTTAGCTGTTGCTGCTCTCCAGAGCATGGGACAACTCAGTGATTTGGCCGGCGCCCTAGAAAATTCTATTGGGACGAATACTCAAGAAGGCGTTTATGGAGTGAATTTAATTATTGGTCTCTTGTCCTCCATAGTTGATAACGTTCCACTGGTAGCGGCTGCCATGGGTATGTATGAGGTTACTGATGGATTGTTTATGGTTGACGGCGTTTTTTGGGAGTTTTTAGCCTACTGTGCCGGTACTGGAGGTTCCGCATTAATCATAGGCTCTGCAGCCGGAGTTGCTGTTATGGGGTTAGAAAAAATACCATTTGGCTGGTATCTAAAGAATATTACCCTACTTGCACTCGTTGGATATTTTGCAGGGGCAGGTGTATACATCCTCGAACGAATGTTATTTTAATCCCGTTCGATCTTGTTGATATCTCCAAAGCCCTCGACTATCGGGGGCTTTCTTTTTACTGATATTTGAGCAAATGACTATATAAAATATGAATCCATTCTTCCTTCAAGTTCAATCCCTAGCTGAGCAGAACGAGCAAACTGCCCAAAAGACCGAAAGTATATTAGAGATGATGTCCTCTGGTGGCATAGGCGGTATTTTAATAATGATCTCTCTAGCCATTTTAAGCATCATTGCCGTTTACATCTTCCTGGAGCGTTTTGGCGCCATTAGAAATGCCAACAAAGTGGATCCAAATTTCATGAATAATATCAAGGATATGGTTATGGACGGGAAACTAGAAAGCGCTCAAGCCCTTTGTGCCGAAGAAAGCACCCCAGTAGCCCGTATGATAGAAAAAGGTATAAGTCGCATAGGTAAACCGCTTGGTGATATAACTCAAGCTATAGAAAACCAAGGAAAGCTCGAAGTCACCCGCTTGGAAAAAGGGCTTCCTACGTTAGCTACGATTTCAGGTGGCGCGCCTATGATTGGATTTTTAGGAACCGTAATAGGGATGATCATCACATTCATGGACATCAAAGCATCTGGTACGTTTGAACTTGTCCAAATGGCTGGAGGTATATATACGGCCATGACTACAACTGTAGCTGGTTTATTGGTAGGATTACTTGCCTATTTCGGCTACAATTATCTTGTTACCCGAGTAGATAAAGTAGTTTATAAACTCGAAGATAGCGCAATGGCATTCCTGGACTTATTGCATGAACCGGCTTAATTTAAGTGGATTATGAATTTGCGATCAAGAAGTAAAGTAAGTGCAGAAGTCAATATGTCTTCAATGACAGATTTGGTTTTCCTGTTACTTGTTTTTTTTATCATAGCCTCCTCTTACATTACCACAGGTGTGAATATAGAATTACCAAGTAGCAGCACAAAAACACCGCAATCGAAGAATATCACCTTGAGCATCAAATTAGATGAAAAAAATCCTCAAAAAGAGATCTTCTACATTGGTAAAAAACGTATTCAGGAAGTCGACATTAAAAGTGAATTAAAAAAATATAAGGATGCCCAACAAGTAGGTGCAGATAAGGACAAACAACCCGTACTGCTTTTAAGGGTAGATAAAAATATCAAAACAGAAACAACAGTTAGGATGCTGGATCTAGGTTATAAAAACAACCTGAAAGTTATACTCGCAACTAGCCCTTCTCAAGATATTGATTAGTGAATTTCAAGGAGAATTTTAATGTAAATAGAGCGCGTATTGGAACCGTTGTGTTCCATGCCCTTCTATTACTTTTGATCATCTTAATCAAGCCCAATAATCAAGAGGGTGGTGGTCATGGTGATTTTCAAGATGAAATGACTCTTACGATGAATTTTGGCCAAGATTACGAAGGATCTGGATCTACTGCGCAGGCTCCAGCAGAAACACCTCCGCCTCAGACTCCAGACGCACCTGCTGAACCAAAGGAAAATTCTTCTGATATGGAAGCGGTGACTCATAATGATCCCAATTCGCCCGTAAATGCATCAGATACCGAAAAGGAACCTAATGCCGATCCCGAAGAAGATGCCAACGAAACGACAGAAACAAATAATCAAGAAGTTGATCAAGAGCCAGAACTAACCGAAGAAGAGATAGAACGCCAACGGAAAGAAGCCGAACTAAACAGGCGATTCAACACCCAAAATAAAGGTCAGGGCAAGGGTGACGCATCAATAGATGGCAATCAAGGAGATCCTGCGGGCGATCCATTACAACCCAATAGAGGCGGAGGTATAGGCTCAGGTGCTAATGGATCTGGAGATTATACACTGAAAGGTAGAACGGCGGTCAACAAACCTATACCAAGAAGCGATTGTAATGCAACAGGCGTTGTAGTAGTCAGCGTGAATGTAGATGCTAATGGAAAGGTTACAAAAGCTACAGGCGGTGTTAACATTCCTAATGGTCCAAAGTCAAATTACGTAGATCCTTGTCTAAAAAGAGTTGCTGAATCAGCCGCAAAAAAAACCACCTGGTCTGCAAAAAATGGCGCAAATATTGAAACAGGGTATATCGTTTATCGATTTGAATTGCAATGACCTACAACGAAGCTGTACAATGGCTGTATAGCGCAGTACCCAATTTTCAGCGCGACGGCGGAGGCAATAATTATAAAATTGGTTTAGATGGCCCGCAGGAATTATGGTCCTATTTGGACTACCCCGCCGCCAACATTCCTACCATCCACGTAGCCGGTACAAATGGCAAAGGCTCTACGGTACACTTGATGGCCTCAGGGATGTATGAAATGGGTTTGAACGTGGGTGTTTTTTCTTCCCCTCATCTTTTTGATTTTCGTGAGCGTGCAAAAATTGGCACGAATAAAATTCCCAAGTCATTTGTTGCAGCATTTGTTACCAAAAACCAAGGACGTTTTAATCAAGGCGGATACAGCTTTTTTGAGCTCACACTAATGCTCGCATTATCATGGTTCGAGCATGAAAAAGTGGATTGGATTATTTTAGAAACTGGGATGGGCGGAAGATTGGATGCGACCAATATTTGCCAACCTGAGCTTAACTTAATCACTAATATCGGCCTAGACCATGAACAGTGGTTAGGCAATACTCGAGAGGCAATAGCTAAGGAAAAAGCTGGAATCATTAAACCGGGTGTCCCCGTCGTCATCGTCGAAAAAGATCCAGAAACAAAAAGGGTCTTTGAAGGTATTGCCCTAAATCAAAACGCGCCATTATTCTGGGCTTCGCCATACGAACTCAAAAGTGATTTGATAGGCGATTATCAAAAGGCAAACATCAATGGTGCAGCCACCGCATTAGATTTGTTATTTCCTGAATTCCGCGCAATGTGGTCTTTAGGATTCATGCGAGTAATTGCGAATACAGGGCTCCAAGGACGCTGGATGCGCATTGACGATCAACCCAAAACCATTTGTGATACAGGCCATAATAGTCATGCCTTTTTACAAATCATACCACAAGTAAAACGAGAGTGTAAGGGCACCATTCATTGGATATTAGGAAGTGCAAGTGATAAAGACTTCAAAAAAATCCTACAGCTATTGCCCTCGGAAAAAAGCAAATTTTATTGGACCTCAACCTCTAGTGCACGGACAAATACTTGCGAAGAATTGGCACAAACAGCATATCAACTAGGGCTCACCGGTGATCCTTATTATTCCGTTAACGAGGCTTTGCTCGCTGCTAAAACCAATGCCTTACAAAATGATCTTATCTTTATTGGTGGAAGTACCTTTGTTGTTGCAGACTTATCATTATGAAAAAATTATTTCTAGCGTTCATTGCGTTTTCGTCCCTACAGCTCAGTGCTCAGGTTGAAGAATTAAACCAACGCACACAACTGTTCTTAAGCGAGGTTAAGGGACGCTTTAAAGCGAAGTCTATCAATGGAAATGAGCCAGATTATAGCGTATTGCCGGAGACTGACTTTATTCAACATGAATATTACCAGCTTAAGCAGATTGAAAAGGAAGTGAATGAGTTAGGCAATAAAGTCAGACCCATATACCACCTAAGTACTTTTGCGTATGAAGACGACGAGGAATTGCTTTATGCGTTGAAGTTTTGGTTTAAAAATTTCATTGGTGACAAAAGAGTGATGCCAGGTCGTGATTATCGACGAGTTGATCATGTCGTTCCAACCATAATTATCATTGAGAAAAATTACATCTCAATATTAACTATGAGTTGTTATGCCACTGATATTGAGGAATTCCGTCAATGGCGTAGTGATATGCTTGGGGTATTTGGTGGACCAAATTCCATGGTTATTGAAATAGGATGTGATGGCCCCATTGAATGGACTAAGAACGCACCAGATCCAAAAGACATGAAATGGCGCCGCTAATCACGCATGAGCAAGGCCTCTTGTAGGTACCGCAGCTCTAACAACTGCTTTTTTTCTAAGTCCATTATTGTCAATGCTACAGCGAGCACCTGGCGACGGCCTCTGATGCTTATGAGTAATTCTTCACAATAGTCTACCAGCCATAGATAAACATCCTGAGGCACTAGCCCTAAACGCAAAATTTCTTCCTCGGAGAGTTGTGCATTTTGCTTGCCTTGTCTACTCATCTGTATAGACCACGCCTCCTCTACCCTCCTTTTAATCTTAGAACTAATCTCCGGGGCTTCAACAACCTGCCGCGGTGCAGTGATGGGAAGACGAATATCAAAACGATCACGCAAGGCCGATTGAAATCGCTGACGGTGATTTTCTAGCGCAATAGGTGTGCACTTACATGGAGTCGGACTATTGAAATGGCCACAAGGACAAGGATTGGCGGCAGCGATGCATTGAAAGGTATAAGAATCCATGGGTTTTAGTAATGCCGCACGAAAACGCTCCTTGTGTTTGAGTAATTCATCCACGATGAGCACTCCTCCCAAACTTTTAATTAATGTAGGGACCTGCTGAGGATTACTGGGTATGGCATGGGCGGGAATGTTCGATAAGTCCTGTCCGCCACTGGCGAAGGCTTGTATAGCATATTGCATTAGTTCTGGAGTTTTCCCAAATATGGAAATCATCGATTGCTCCAATCTTAACGATTCACTTGGACGATTAACCCCTCTTTTACCGAGTGCCTCGCCCAAACTTTTGACTAAGCCGGAGGTACCCACATTAGGCGGCGGCAGTATGGTATGCATTCGCTCTAATAACATGGTCTTTCCCAATCCCGGTGCACTCTCCGCCCAAAGGTGATGACCGCCGGCCGCCGCCACCTCCAACGCCCGTTTGAGCTTTTCGTGGCCTTGAACCTGGGAAAAACATAAGGCATCTTGTTGTGCGATTTGCCGTTGCTCGCTGGTGATGGGCATCTGTTGCCAGTCTTCGGCCTGTAGTACATCTATAGCGCCCTGGAGATGAACCGCTCTCCCGATGCGAAATCCCTTGGGCAACGGAGCTGTGAAGGATAAATCCGCATCAAATTGTAAGATGATGCCCTTTTTGCCCAGCGCAATGGCCCGCGCAATGGCATTGTATGGATCGTTTGCCTTTAGGAGGGTGCCGTCCAAGCCTAGATTACCCACAATGAGGTATTGGTCGAGATCCGGAAGGTGGAGCTGGTCAGAGGCGGCAAGGATGCCTAGGGCGATGGCCAAGTCGAGTTCGTATTGGCGAATGGGAACGGGGGACTCCTCGCAGTGAATGGTGATGCGCTGGCCAGGCCATCGCCAGCCATTGGAGCGCAGAGCGGTATAGACCCTATTCCGGATCTCGTTTCCGGGGCGTGCGGGAATGCCTAGTAGGTGGAATTTAATGCCGCGCGAAATATTGATCTGAAGGCGGAGCGAGGCGACGCCAAGGGTGTGGGCGTGGCACGAATAGGTAGTGATGAGCATGAGCGTTGGGTTTCCAAATAAATTGGACCCTCATCCACGGACTTCCAAAAAGTGTGGAAAAATAAAAGTTAGTCGCCCTGTTTGTTCGCAAGCTGCCCGCAAGCGGCATCGATATCTTGACCTCGGGAATGGCGCACAGTGGCCACGATACGGCGCTCCTCTAGAATGCGCTTGTACATATCTACGGCTTCTTGCGGTGCCTGGGTGTACGGCCCGTTATCAATGGGGTTGTACTGAATGATGTTCACCTTTGTCGGTATAGCGCCACAAAACTTTGCGAGTGCGATGGCATCAACCTCCTCGTCGTTGATTCCACGCCAAATCACATATTCAAAGGTCACTCCGCGACCTGTATTGGCGTACCAATACTGCAGACTTTCACGTAAATCTGCAAGCGTTGTGCTCTTGTGTGCGAGCGGCATGAGTTTGGCGCGCTTTTCTTCGATGGCGCTGTGCAAGGAAATAGCGAGACCAAATTTGACCTGATCATCGGCCATTTTTTTAATGAGCTTGGGGACGCCGATGGTGCTGAGCGTGATGCGCTTTGGCGACATTCCCAATCCTTTCGGATCAGTGATCTTATCAATGGCCTGCAAGACGTTATTATAGTTCAATAACGGCTCCCCCATGCCCATGAAAACAATATTCGTCAACGGGCGATCGAAATATTCCTTACCCTGCTGATCGATGACGACGACTTGGTCGTAAATCTCATCTGGGGTGAGGTTGCGCATGCGCTTGAGGCCCGCAGTCGCACAGAAGGTACAATCGAGGCTACACCCTACCTGGGAACTTACACAAGCGGTAATACGCTTCTCCGTTGGGATGAGTACAGATTCCACCATGGCACCATCGTGCAGCTTCACCGCATTTTTGATGGTGCCGTCTTTCGAACGCTGCATGAAGTCGACCTCCAGGAGGTTGAAATAGAAATGTGCTTCAAGCAGGGCGCGGGTGGATTTGCTTAGGTTCGTCATCTCGTCAAACGACGAAGCACTCTTCTGCCAAAGCCACTGATAGACTTGCTTGGCGCGAAAGGCTTTTTCGCCATTGGCCTCAAAGAATTGGACCATCTGATTCTGAGATAAGCTACGTATGTCCCTTTTGGCGGTTTCCATGCGGCAAAGATAGCGAAGCCTTAAGGCATATCGCGCTCTACGAGGTAGCCCATTTTACCCATTTGATAATCGCGCATGGCCTCCATGATTTCCGTTTGACTGTTCATCACGAAGGGACCATAGGTTTCCAATTTCTCCTGAATAGGCGCCGCACTCACAAAAAGAAGCTTGGTCGGTGAAGAAGGAATAAGGGTATGATGCCCTGGGATCAATTCATATAAAAAGTGCTCCTCCACCATGCCGTACCCTTCCAATCTGCCGCCGCCGCTAAGCAAGTACAACAATCCATGTTCGCCTTCTTTTACCTCAAAGGTCACCGCCGCATCTACAGCTGCCGTGCCGTGCACACTAGAGATGGGGTAGGCGCTTTGAAGCGGTCCCTTTGGACCTCCGGCAATAGGAGTTCCGGCCGAGATGCGCAGGTCGTCATGGCCGGCAACTTCGGGCATTTCGTCTTTTTGTAGCGGAATATAATTAGGTTCCATGCCCTTGGCACGCTTGGGCAGGTTGATCCAAATCTGTACAATCTCCTGCATCCCACCTTCCTCGCAAAGCTTAGCCGGCGGACGTTCAGAATGAATAATTCCCATGCCTACGTCCATCCATTGTACGCCACCGTCGTCCACCACACTGTTGTTGCCCCGACTATCTCGGTGGTGTACGCCGCCTTCCCACATGAAGGTCACAGGCGTAAACCCACGGTGCGGATGCGGCCCTACCCCCGCATTCCAGCGGTCCGTCCCCGGCTCCACGAAATTCGCGTGGTGGTGGATCAGCAGAAAGGGGTCGATTTGTTCGACTTGTTGCGTAGGCAACGGTTGCTTCAGAGGGTGCTCCCCCATCATTACGTCGTAGGCTTGAATGGCTCTTTTGACAGACATATTATGCGTTTAAAATAATTGGGACCAATTCTTCCAAATGCGCAATCTCAAAAGTCAACTTCTCGTGGTGCGGCACCTTCTTGGGGTTGAAGTAGACCTGGTCAATGCCCTGCTCCCTCGCCCCAACGCAATCCGCGATAAGGTTGTCGCCGATCATCAAACTCTCCTTGCGCTCGGCACCAGTGAGCTGGAGGGCGCGGCGGAAAATCTTGGCATCCGGCTTGTTCACACCCACTTGATCACTGCAGAGCAACAAATCAAAAAGCGGCTCGAGTCCACTTTCGGCAAATTTGATGTTTTGACTTTCGTGAAAACCATTGGTTATGACATGTAAAACACAGCCGGCTGCTTTTAGTTCTTGCAGCACCTCAGCGGCACTTTCAATCAAGTGATTTTGATAGGGCGTTTCTTTAATGTAGCGGAGTTCCATCTCCCAAGCCACATCCTTGGCGCTCACCCCAAAATGCTCAAACGTTTCGCGAAATCTAGTTTCACGAAGGGTTTGCTTATCAATGGCCCCGGCGCGGTACAGATCCCATTTCAGGTCATTGATGGTGATGTATTTATCGAAGAACTGCTCGAAACTTGGCAACCCTAAACCCGGCAATCCCAAATCTGCATAGAGGTTACGCAGGGACATTTCAGAATTTTTCTCAAAGTCCCAAAGGGTATGATCCCAATCAAAGAAGAGTTGTTTGTATTTCACGAACGTGTGGTTTTGGGTTTGCGCCAACGCAGGTACCAAGGCAGGTTGTTCTCTACGTGGAAATAGAAGGGTTCGTCACGGGCACCAAAGCCGCTGTAGAAGCGCGCCAATCCGGGAATGCTACTTCCTTCAAAATCCAATATATGGTCAGAGCCAGCGTGGAGCTGAATCATTTGATCGATGAGCATGGTCGGCGCGCCACATTCCTTTCCGTAGCTCGAACTGGCGTTGAGCAAGAGCGTGGAACGACCATGGAATTGGACCCAAATCTGACCAGCCACCAGGGTATTTCCCTCATCATATACGGCCAGCAGTACGCCTCTTTTCTGGTACAGGCAAAACTCCAAGACCTTGGCTAAACTATCGATGTTTTCAGCTGTGATGGCGGTCTTGTCCTGGGTATTTTGTTTCCACAAACGCACGACATCTTGAGCAGTAGCCCATTGTGCAGATTCCAAGGAACTCTTTTGAGCCTTTTTCAGGTTGCGCTTGGTCTGCGCACTATAACCAGCGGCCAATTCCTCATACGAGGCCTTGGTAGACAGAACAAAATTCGAATATTTCTCAGGGGTCCAATGGGACGGCAAAGCCACGCCTGGTGAAAGAAAGAATTCCCCATAGGCAAAATGTTTCATCGCCTCCCCCATCAACGCTTCTACCCACTGTGCGGACAACGGGATGGTCGAATACGGGCCTACAGCCTGTGTCCCATAAGGACGCGTGGTGAAAGAAATGCCGTTTTTCTCTCTAGGAAACAACGGAAAAACCACTTCGTAATCCCCATAAATAAGCGCATCCCAGGCTGGGGCTACCCAATTCAGGTACCAGCTAAACCCATAAGGTTGCGGATGTGCTGTGGCAGCCACACATCGATCCCAACGTTCGAAATCGATCTCGGCATGTGGAATGTATTTAAGGTTTGGCCGCATCGATAAAGGATTTATAGACCTCAGCCCAGCCCTTCCATTGCGGCTCAAATTCACTAAAAGTCCGGTTGTGCCAAACTGAAATGAGCGTGCCGCCAACGTCTTTAACTACGGGTACCCACTGCTTCATCGCCGCCAAGGCCTCCTCGGCACCAACATTTAAATAGGTGTCCCCATAATATGTCACGTCCATAAAAACAAAAGGATGCATATTAAGCGGCAGCTCCATTTCTTGTTCAACATCGTAAAAGGTGTAGGCCGAAGCGATGCTCGCACGGAACCCGGGCAATTCCGTGTAGCCCATGCTGTGTTCGTCTTTGAGGCCCAATTCTATCAAATTCCTAAAGGTATGCGGCGTTCGCAGACGCAAGTAATGTTGTCGGCTTTGCATTACAGGTCGGCGCACCACATCCTGCAACATCTTCCGTTCCTTACCCACCACCTCCAAATCACTATTTGATGCGTAGCTGGGATGAATGCCCACCATAGCCCAATCCGCTATCTCTCTCAAAGTAATGGCAGCATCACTGCTGTTCGGACTCACATTGCGGTCTTTAGGGCCAAACTTTGCAAATAGCATGAAGTACAGAATGTTCACGCCAGCGCTCTTATTCCAGTCGCGCTGCATTCCAAAAGTATCATAGGGATCGCGGCGCTTATTCCGCAATGTCCCCAACCTCATACGTAACATCTTAAAATTAAAGGCCATTATATCCTTTGCAACGGCACCCAAGGTGCGGAAAGCACCCTTTCCTTTGAACGCAAAAAGATTGTCTATATCTACAGTCGTCAAATATTGATAACGCGGGCTCAGGTCAAAAGATTCTCCAAACCAAAGTTTTCCCAAGGCCAGTGCCCATTCATTGACCACTGGACGTCCCAAAAAATTGTTCTTGCAGGCAAAACTCTCCTTGGCTGGAAAGCGTCCGTGTACATCCGCAATAAATGGGAGGTATTCCTCGTATCGCGACACTAAGAAAAAAGTTGCCGCAATAGGATCGAATGGCAAATCCCCTACCTGGCGTTGACATACGGTTGGAATCCCATTCCATTGTCCAGCAGAGAGTTCCTGCTCCACGATATCCTGCTCCCAAATAAGTTTATGAGGAAGGATCTGAAAGACCCCTTCCATCGGGGTAGCGCTATAGTTGATTCTAAACCCCTCGGCTTGATCGAACGCTTCCCCTTCCTTGTACACCACATACGACACGCCCATAGCCTTGCTTAGCAAAACCTTGGTCGCCCACCTAAACCGCGGACTATCCTGCGTCGTATATATGGCTACTACGGCATCCATTGTCCTCCATTAACGTGTAGGGTTTGACCCGTGGTATACTCGCTGCCCAGCAAATAGCTGATGGCCGCTACAATCTGTTCGGGACGGCCAAAGGCGTCCATAGGAATGGTCGTTTTTATTTGGGCCAACAACTCCTCAGGTACCTCATGCAACATGCCTGCATTCATATATCCATAGGCAATGGTGTTGGCCGTGATGCCCTGCTGGGCAAGGTCGATGGCCACACCGCGCATATATCCTTCTACCGCACTCTTCGAGGCTGTATAGGCGCTGGTACCAAAAGAAGGCTTGTGCGCCACCACACTACTGATGGAAATAATTCGCCCGCTCCCTTTGGCGCGCATGTGCACCAAGGCCTGCTGGGTACAACGTACAGCACTCAAGAAATTAATGTCCATCAAGCGCGACATCTCCGTAGCCTCGAGCTTCCAAGATGCGGCGGCATGGGCAATACCGGCATTGTTAATGAGTACATCACAACCGCCGTGCTGCTCCACCCAAGTAAATAGTGCCCTTACCTCTTCATCAGAGGTCAAGTCCGCTCCGAAGCACTGGGCTTCGATTCCCTCGCGCTCGCAATGCTCGCGCAAAGAATCCACCGCTCTTGTGGTCAACAACAATCGGTAGCCAAGCTTGGCTAATTCTGGCAACATGGCCTTCGCCATACCCCCTCCTGCTCCAGTAAGGACTAAATTTTTCATGCGCCTTCCGGGGTATACATGGTCACCCCCTTTGTTCTATATTCTTCTAAAAGTACCGATTTAAACAGAGATGCATCCACCAACAAACTTGGCGCCTCTCCAATGCGAACGTGCTTCAACGCACCTTTGGCTTCCAATAACGGAATCAATCCATCGCACTTGCGCTGGACACTGACCGCCGGATTGTGCAATTTCGTCACTACATTCACCTTACGCCCTCCGACCAATTCCACGGGGAAGGTCCTACTCTCCTGCAAATACACAGGGAACGAAAAATCCTTCCAACCAATGGCATCTTCCACGGCATGCAAGCTCGTGCCGCTATTGATCAGCGTGGTTCCGATGTACAACAACTGCCCGCCCGAAGCGAGGTGTTTGGTCCACGGACTTTGCGGCCCATACGGTGTCCCGTCGGTGTGATGACCGGTGGTATACCACTGTGCCTTTGGCCCTTTAACGGCTACGGGTTCGAGCGGATGCGCCGATCTTGCGTCGGCCACTTCTCTGCGGAAATATTCGGTGATGGCCCCCATCTTACTCGGGGTTTCTGCCACGCTAAAGGCCGTTTGTGGGTGCTCTGCTTGCAAGGTAACGACCGGGCTTGAGGGCATCAACAAATGTGCCTCCTCTCCCACAAGCTCCAACAAGGCTGCAACCACCGTGGCGGGACCGCCTTCTACATATCCAATGGAGCTCATGGCGCTATGCACTAACAAATCCTTTCCCGGCGCCACGCCAGCGGCCTTGAGGCTTTCCACGAGTGATGCTTTAGTCCACACATCTCCCGCAGCTTTACGGGCTGCTAATTCCTTGCGAACCTTGGCTTTTTTACGGTTTCTGTTCCATTGCAGCAGCGGCTGAGGAACCAGTGATCGAAGTATATCTTTAGCGCTCATGCTTTGCGTTCCATTCATTTAGTAACGTATCCACTAGGTATTTGGTGGCCCAATTCGGCAATCCAAAACTCTCATACCTCCCCCACATAGGGAAAGAACCCGGTAAGGCTCCGGCCACGTCCATCGAGGCACGTGCCCCACTGGTGGCCACGACCGAAAGCAACGTATTCATCTTGTCCCGTGCCTCCACAGCCCAAGGCGCTCCAATCTTATGCCACAAAATGGCAAGTTGTGCTCCTCCTGAAGGAATAAAAGCTTCTGAGCCCCGCCATTGGGCATCATAGCGCCCGTGTAAGATCCCCTCCGCAAGGAAACGCTTGGCAAGTACCTCAGCGCCACCAACGGCCGCATCTATATAACGTTGTTCTCCCAACCGTTGACCTGCATCAAAAAGGCCGTCTAGGGTGTAGGCGATGGTATGGATGATGGGGCGATCATTTTTGTGCAGGGTATTATCACAATTCGCCAACCAATAGTGCTCGTTTTGCTGGGTTAGGACCCACTTTAAATGGCGGTGGCTATGAGCTCCCCAAGCATCACGGCATTCAGGAAATTCCGGCAGCCAGTCCAAAATGGGTGCAACGACATAAGTACCGTACACCCGCACGGCGCCCATGAAATCATTGGTGGAAAACTGCCCTTGATCGTCGAGCTGCTCCCAGATCCAATCAATGGCGCGTTTGGCCGCCTCCGCATACGCGCGATCCCGCGTATGGCGGTACAGCGGCAACAGCCCGCGCAAGATTTGTCCGGTATTAAAGACTACGGAAGGGCGCTGCTGATGTACATACCCGCCTGGCCAACCACCGTCTTCGTGTTGGATGCTCAGCAGCCATTGCCCCGCGTCCTCAGCCGCAGCGCGAGCCTCTCGGGCCCAAGGAAAATTTGATTCCGTACTGTAACGCAGCAGTGTATCGATAATATACCCGGTGGTCTCGGGATAGGAAGAGGTCCAACCGCTGTGGTGGTAATAGGTCCCCGACCCGCGATCTGCCCCGCTATTGATGCTGTGAATGAGCCAACGCACGGCGTGGTGCATGGAGCGCTCCTTATCCGCTTCGCTATGGTGTTTGAGGTATGATTTTAGGTACAAGCGCTTGTTCCATTCAGCGAATAAATACCGCCAATGATCGTACTTTCCCAAAAACGAATGCCAACGTCGGGCATACGCTGCTACTCCCATTACAACAATCCTTGATCTGAAAAGCTAAAGTAGCCACTACGTGCCACAATTAAGTGGTCCAAGAGCTTGATATCTAAAGTATCTGCCGCGGCACTCAACTTTCGGGTCATGCGTTTGTCATTTTCACTGGGAACCAAGGCCCCACTGGGGTGATTGTGGGCCACGATGATAGCGGTAGCATTCCAATGCAAGGCGCGTTTAAGGATGAGTCGAACGTCGGTCACGGTACCCGTTAAGCCGCCTTTGAATAGTTGGTGGCAGGCCAGCGGTGCGTGGGCTCTATTGAGGTAGAGCACGTGGAATTCTTCGTGGGCGGGAAATTCGAGGTGTTTGAAGTGGGCGTAGGCATCTTGGCTTTTCCGTATGGCGTGCTCCATGGGCTTGGGCGTGCTCCAGGCTTGGTGTAGGGCGAGTACGGCCATGATTTGCTTCGCTTTTGTAGGGCCAATTCCCTTAATCTCCCGCAGCGCATCTTCATCCATTTGGAGAATACGGCTAAAATCGAGGAAATGGTCGTTCAATGCTTGCTCAAGATCTTCGACACTTTGGTAACGAGCCCCACCGTTGAGGATGAAACTCAATAGTTTGGCCGTAGACCAATGCTGTGAAAGTTCATAAAATGAGTATTTTTGCATGTGGTTAATTTTAAAAGGGGTTCCCAATAAATTAATGGGACACACAGAAATATCCTACTTTTAAGGCGTGAAGATTGCTGTCCTAGGATCAAGAGGAATTCCCAACCGCTATGGTGGCTTCGAGGAGATGGCTGCCCAAGTCGCCCCATTATGGGTAAAAGCAGGTCATGAAGTTGTGGTCTACAGTACGAGTAATCATCCTGAAAAGGTGACCGAGATTGAAGGAGTGCGCATCAAGCACATTTTCAATCCTGAAGGTACTTTCGGCCTTGCAGGTCAATTCATTTACGATCTACTTTGTATTCTTCACGCACGTCGTGAAGGTTTTGATGTCTATGTACAGTTGGGGTATACCACCTCGGGGATATGGTCTTTTCTGTGGCCAAAGAAAAAAACCATGACGAATATGGACGGATTAGAACACCAGAGGGCCAAATACAAAGGATTCACCTCATTATTCTTGCGTTGGTCTGAACGCCGAGCAGTAAAACGTTCAAAACTTCTCATTGCTGACAATCCCGAGATCGCGCGCTATTTGACGAAATATAAAAAACCGACTAAAACAATTGCCTACGGCAGCCACGTAGTTGATCCATCTAAAAATGCGGTTCAAATCCTGAAGGAATCTGGTTTACCTACGGAAAACTTCCATCTACACATTGGACGAATACAACCTGATAATCATGTATGGGAAATTCTGGAAGCAGCCGAAGAAACGGGAGAGGTTTTAGTAGCCGTAGGTGATTATTCAACCAAATATGGAAAGAAGCTAAAGCGGATTTTTAACGAGCCAAATATTCACTTTCCCGGGACCATTTATGATAAAAGGGTATTAAATGCCTTACGCACACAGGCCACTTTTTACGTACACGGGCACAGTGTGGGAGGTACTAACCCAGCTTTATTGGAGGCTATGGGATGTGGTTCCATGGTATTAGCTCATAATAACCCATTTAATGCGAGTGTATTAGGAGGACTGGGGGGTTTATGGAAGGATCAAGAAGAATTGGCAAGACTCATCGTACAAAGGCCTAGTGCCAACGTTAGAGCAGAACAATCCAAAATAGCCAAAGCTCGAGTGAGCGAGTATTTTAATTGGACGCTTATAGCGCAACAATATCTTGAGGCTATGGAGGTGATAAAATAAAAAAGCCCCACAATAAAAATTGCGGGGCTTTTTTTCGTTTAAAACCTATTAGATGACTAACATGGCATCGCCGAAGGCCAAGAATCTGTACTTCTCTTTAATTGCCTCGTTAATCGCATGCATGGCTAATTCATGACCCACCATCGCGCTGTTCATCATCAATAATGTCGAACCTGGAGGGTGGAAATTCGTGATCATGGAATCTGGAATCTGTATTTCGTACGGGGGAAAGATAAATTTATTCGTCCATCCTGTATTTCCTGTAACGCGACCGCCTGTGGTCAAAGAGCTTTCTAGCGTTCGAACCGTTGTGGTGCCTACAGCACAGACGCGGCGCTTATTGGCTAAGGCTTCATTCACCACATCTGCAGTAGATTGTGGCATGAAGTATTGCTCACTGTCCATTTTGTGTTTGCTTAAATCTTCAACCTCTACTGGTCGGAAGGTTCCTAATCCCACGTGGTGCGTTAATTCAGGCAACTGCACACCCTTAATCTCCAAACGCTTGAGTAAGTGCTTCGAGAAATGTAACCCCGCTACCGGTGCCGCCACTGCACCTTCTTCCTTGGCGAAAATGGTTTGGTAGCGCTCTGCGTCCTCCTGAGTTGGTTCACGGTCGATGTATTTCGGAAGTGGCGTTTCACCCATCTCCTTTAGCTTGGCACGAAATTCTTCGTACGAACCGTCAAATAAAAAACGTAAAGTACGTCCTCGAGAGGTAGTATTATCTATAACCTCTGCAACCAAAGAGTCGTCTTCACCAAAATATAACTTGTTACCTATTCTAATTTTGCGTGCAGGATCAACCAAAACATCCCACAATCTACTCTCTGCATTGAGTTCGCGGAGTAAGAACACTTCAATACGTGCCCCTGTTTTTTCTTTATTCCCCCACATTCGAGCAGGAAAAACTTTGGTGTTGTTCATCACCATTACATCCCCATCTTCGAAGTAATCTATCACTTGGTGAAAATGTTTATGCTCAATTTCGCCGGTATCTTTGTGTAAGACTAACAGGCGGCTATCGTCACGATGTATAGTAGGTTCTTGAGCGATGAGTTCCTTAGGCAACTCATAGTCAAAGTGAGAGAGTTTCATTTTCATAGCTTACGGGCTTTGAAATTTATAATAAGAAAGGTGCAAAGGTACGATTTTGGCACCCCCCTTGTCAAGTTTTTGATAAACCAATTGACTTTGAACCTTAGAGTAACGACATTTGTTATATCTACCCGTCACGGAATTGGTTCCTATAACTTTTTAGTACAACATAATGGGAGTTAATTTACTCGAAAAGCTTAGTGAAATCCGCGCGAAAAACGCGCAACCGTCAAACACTGAAGTATTAGAAGGCTTCAAAGCAATGTTGAACCAACCTAATGAAGGCGAGCGTATTCTGCGCAACCTTTTTAAGTCTGAAGGCGGTGAGGAGCATTTGGACTTTGATGCGTTGGATGCCCATCGGATTTACCACATTGAAGACATCAAGACCTTGTGTATTGATTATCGTTTGAGGTTCTTAGATTCTAAACACTTCAACGGCACCTTCCCTTCTGAAGCCATTGATGCTATAAAGGAATTTGAAGCTGCGCAGGGAAAAGAAATTAAAGGGTTCAAGATGATTGCTCCTGCAGGAATGTTTAAACTAGCAGAAAAAGATAAGGACCCCATTCTTATGGTGCCCATGGGTAATGGTTATTATTACCAATTAGCTCAGTGGGGTAATGACCTGCACTACCTTCGTAAAGTACTGGTATACCCATTCCGCAGTTTTGAGACCATCATGAAAACGGTATTTATTTTTGCCGCTCTAACCGCTCTTTTATTTCCTGAGAGTATCATTAGAGGCCCAAAAGATACCGGCACTATCATGCATATTCGAATTATCTTCTTCTTTTGGATGGTTTTTGCTACCAGCGCAATGACCGCTCTATACGGATTTAGTCGTATGAAGAATTTCAGCATTAATTTGTGGAAAAGCCGTTACCTAGACTAGGCAGAGCGGAATTCATCGAGAAAGTATTGGGCCCACTCGTTGGGCCCTTTTCCGTTTGAGGCTTCGTAAGAACCAATTTTTGTGCGGCGCAAGCCCACTAAATGACCTCCGCTGTTCAAAGCTTTACCCAAATCATGTGCCAAGGAACGAATGTATGTTCCCTTGCTACAGCGTACTCTTAGCTCAAGAACTTGGTCACTATATTTAAGGATCTCTAGCTCGTGAATAATAACCTGTCTCGGCGCCATCATCACTTCCTCACCTGCACGCGCTTTTTCATACGCACGAATACCATCTTTCTTGATCGCAGAAAAGATGGGTGGTACTTGAGAAATGGCTCCTTTAAACGTTTCAATTGCCTCTTGAATAACTTCTAAATTGATATGATCAGTGGGAAACTGTTGATCAACATCACTTTCTAAATCATAAGACGGCGTTGTGGCACCGAGTTTTACTTGAGCTAAATATTCCTTAGGCAGTCCCATGAAATCCGAAATTTCCTTGGTCTTTTTCCCTACACAAATAATCAGCAAACCTGTAGCCAATGGATCAAGGGTACCTGCATGACCCACCTTTAACTTTTTCTGACCTGTAACCTTCTGAAGGGCGTATTTGATTTTAGTAACCGCTTGATAGCTGGTCCAATCTAAGGGCTTGTCGACCAAAAGGACTTGGCCAGAAAGGATATCCTCGACAGTCAAAATTATACTAATTCGTAAATCAAAAGAACACCGGCAACAACAAAGCAGTACAAACTGAAGTATTTAAGTTTTGCCCTACGCACTAATGCAATCATCCATTTACATGCCAGGAGCCCAGTGACGAAGGCTGCAAAAAAGCCCAGCAACAGTGGCAAAAGATCTAAGCCTTCATTCACTGCCTCGCTTTCCGTAATTTTCTTTATTTCCAGAATCATTTTACCAAATATGACCGGTAACACCATTAAAAAAGAAAACCTTGCTGCCTTTCGACGATCAATACCAAGTAAAACAGAAGTACTTATGGTTGTGCCTGATCGACTTAATCCTGGTAACACTGATACAGCTTGCCCCAGACCGATAATAAATGCCTCTACACCTCGAACTTCCTTATTGGTCTCCTTAGCCCTATCTGCCAAATACAGTAAAACACCCGTTACAAATAACATGGCACCCACTAGTAATAATTGATCATTGAACAATTCTTCTAATTCCTTTTGATAAAATAAACCAAGGAATGTTACGGGCATCATGGAGATGAGAATGAAGGCGGCAAACTTGGTTTCATCGTTCCATTTAAACTTCAAAAGTCCATTGATGATCTGCACAATGTCTTTGCGAAAGATCACTATTGTACTTAAGGCAGTCCCTGCATGCACTACTACACTGAAACTTAAGTTTTCTCCACCAGATTGGTCCAAACCAAAAAGTGAATTTCCAATCTGTAAATGTCCAGAACTGCTGACCGGAAGAAATTCCGTAATTCCCTGGATAAGACCAAGGATAATGGCTTCGATGATTGACATTTAGCTATAACGAGCGATTAGGCGTCTTTCTTCTTCATCATAATGGCCACGATTGGTAATACCAAACCAATAAATATGAACCAAGGCGCAACGCGAATACGTTGAGTGCCGAAAATTTCCTCGTTGAAATCATCCGGTGAATCGGCCCCGCCCCCTAGCATCAACACGAAGCCAATACCAAGCATTACAAGGCCCGCAATGAGGACCAAATATTTACGACGATCAAAAAGGAAGATATTTTTGTTATCCATGCTAATAATATAATTCGTTGGTTCTAAGTTTTAAATATCGACGAATGGCCACAACAGTGCTGATTCCAGGTACAACTATACTAAGTAGTACCACACCAACAACTACGAAAATAGTCGTATCGACAGTAAAAATGGCAGAAAAGGCAGGAAAATATGCGGCTAAACCCATGCCTAATCCATAAAGTAGGCCCAAGCTAAATACTGCACTGATCAATCCGAGTACGACACTTGTCCATATATAAGGGCGACGTATAAAGCTCGAGGTAGCCCCCACTAACTGCATTGTCTTGAGTAAAAATCTCTTGGAGTAAATGGTTAACCTGATGCTCGCATTTATCAAAGCCAAGGCAATAAGTAATAACACTATTGAGATAGCACCCAATAACCAGGACATCTTCTCAATATTTTTATTGACTTTGTCTATCAAATCTGGATCATAAAGCACATCATTCACAAATTCTAGAGTCTTATACTTTTCACTTACTTGCTGCAAATCACCATAAGCGACTACACTGTCCTTTATGTTAACATCGATGGTATGTGATAGCGGATTAAATCCTAAGAAGTCTACAAAATCTTCACCTAAATCCGCTTGTAAGTTTTTTGCTGCATCGTCTTTTGAAATAAGGTTTGCGCTTTCTGGCACAATTTCCCAATAGGTTATGGAATCTACATTTAATTGATTTCTAAGACTCTTAGCATCTACAAATGAAGTGCTGTCATCTAAAACCAAGGTAAAGGTGAAATTCTCCCGAACTACCTTGGCTAGGTCTGTAGCCGAGAGAACTAAATGCCCTAAAACACCGACAACGAATAAAACCAAGGTCATCGAAATAACCACGCTCAAGTAAGAACTGCGTACTCTACGGCTTGTAAATTTTTGCTCTTTAGAACTCATTGCAGCGAAAATAGTAATTCCTGACCCATGATTCACTAATTTCGCCGGTGTTCAACACTTCTTTTATTCCATGGAGTATAAACATCAGGAAATAGACAAAAAATGGCAGGCTAAATGGGCCTCCGAGGGAACATACCATAGCACGAATAATCAGGACAAACCAAAGTTCTACGTCTTAGATATGTTCCCCTATCCATCTGGTGCCGGCTTACATGTAGGCCACCCTTTAGGCTACATTGCTTCGGATATCTATGGCCGCTTCAAAAAGCAGAAAGGTTTTAATGTGTTGCACCCCATGGGGTATGATGCCTTTGGATTGCCGGCAGAGCAATATGCCATCCAAACGGGCCAACACCCAGAAAAAACTACAGAAATAAACACCGCACGCTACCGCCAACAGCTAGACAACATAGGCTTTGGTCTAGACTGGTCACGCGAATTCAAGACCACGGATCCCTCCTACTATAAATGGACCCAGTGGATTTTCATCCAGCTTTTCGATGCGTGGTACGACCACAAAGAAGGCAAAAGCCGACACATCGATGCTCTCGCGGCGTACTTTACAGCACACGGCACCGAAGGACTCAACGCCGCACAGACGGAAGTATTAAACTTCAGCGCCCAAGAGTGGGCAGGGATGGACGAAGCGGCACAAGCGGAAATTTTGTTGAATTATCGTTTGGCCTATAGAAGCGAAAGCAATGTGAACTGGTGCCCTGCCCTGGGTACCGTATTGGCGAACGACGAGGTTAAAGACGGCTTGAGTGAGCGTGGCGGATACCCTGTAGTACAGAAGAAAATGATGCAATGGTCGATGCGCATCACCGCCTTCGCAGATCGCCTGCTCGAAGGATTGGACCGCATTGATTGGAGCACCTCAATCAAAGAGACGCAGCGCAACTGGATAGGAAAATCTGTAGGTGCTGCCATATTCTTTGATATTGACGGGCACGAGGGACAGATCGAGGTCTTCTCAACGCGTCCAGATACCTTGTTCGGTGCCACGTTTGTGACTTTGGCGCC
>CAXPFQ010000032.1:0-30176 GCA_964216615.1 Schleiferiaceae bacterium | reverse complement strand
GCTCGCGATGCGAGCTGGGGTTTTTTAGTAGCGGCAACCTGGAAGCTTGCTTCCGTGGTTGGCGATGCTAAAAAAGCCAAGGACTTTGCGCAGCAAAGGACCGGGGCGTTCTTACTGACCTTCGGTGATGCTGCGGTCCGCCCGAACGAAGCGAAGGCAATCCGCGCCAAGCTTGCTTCAGTATTTGGAAAAAGAAAACGCACCTCAGACCGTGAAGCGTGATGGATGCGGCGCTCCCACTAACCTTAGGCGGGAGGAGTCGGCCGAGCGAGATGGAATAAGCGGCGGCCCACAATATGGCAACAGAACGACTTTGTAACGCATCAATGAACGATCAGAAGTTTTTCCGTGAACCTTCTTCCTAAAGAAACTACGGTCACTAAATAACTACCAGTGGACAACTCCTTTGTGGAAAAAACGCGACCTGGATCATAGACAAGCGACTCTTTCATCCAAAGTCTACCAGAATCGTCATATACATAAATTTCGAGCGGGGATCCTTCAGCCCACATGCCGCCGAGCTTAAACCCTTCTTGTGCTGGATTTGGATATACCATTAACTGGTCTGCGGTCAATTCCTCTTCTACACCAATGCCTTGAATAAATTCAAACCAATTGATATTCACCGGAGCTTGAATGACATTCAGCTTCAAGATGTAATCGCCCGACGAAAGCACACCGGCATTTCCACTCGTCTTAGTCCACGTCTGCCATCCACCCGTCAACGGTAGTGTTACTTCCGGCATATTGCTTAAGTACGTTCCTGAGGTGTCGTACAATTCAAATTGAATCTTGCCATTGCTTTGTGAAGCATGTCGGTAATCAATGGAATAGGTAGCATTGTTTAACACCTTGATGTCGTACAGCAAATAATCGCCACCGTCTAGATAACCGATATTCTGCCCGCCACCAACGTCGGAGGTGTTCTCCAATGAAATTCCGTCCATGCTAGAATAGGCTTCTGCTTCAATTTTACCGGGGATGACGTGGACTGTAGGCAATGTGTTTTCAACCAATTCCTGAGTGAATGGATCAACCGACGTTCCGTCCTTTGCTTTCAGGGCAGTTCCTGAATACGAAATCTTCATTTCGTCCAAAAAGGTCATGTTCTGGTTCAGCGTCAAGATGACATTTCGAACATTGTTTGGACTAGGCGCAATATTCACCACCGATGCTTGATTGCCATTTACAGTTACGTAGTAAGAGAAAATGTTTCCCAGCTGCGAAGTATCCAGGGGCTTATTTGTTTTCAGCTCTATTTCAGTGTAGCTATGCGTAACTGAACTAACATATTCAGCATCTAACGACGTTGTGCTTCCCGTCGGGATAAATTCAAAACTCGAGACATTGAACCCCCCGCCATTAGCAACAAATCGTAGTGTCTCATCCTCCGCGGAAAGTATAACATTGGGAATTACCTTATCCGCCAGAATAGACCAGCTGCCTGTATTGGAAGCGTAATAATTCGGGGTCAATTTTACACCGTCTGCTTCAAAATAAAAGTTTCCTCCGGTGGCACCGTTTGCACCTTGGCGTACTTTTATTGTATACACACTGTCTTGTGCAATATTCACCGTGTATTGCATCCAATCGTCAGTATCTACCCAGCCCACGCAATAGCCATTGCTATTAACAAAATCTGACAACGCCTCGATATCTACCCCGTCATTTCTATACGCCCATCCGCTATTCCACGCGGGCGGTGGATTCAACTGCATGGATTCAGTGTCGAAATAGGCTACTCCTAAAGGACCCATATCGTATTCTGAGGCGTGAACAACACCTGGAATAGTATGCTCCTTCCATGGCAATGCAGTAGGATCGTAAATTTGTCTGAACATCGCATCGATGACCCCTCTGTTGTAGGTACAATTCTCAGCTTTAAGGTTGGTTGCTAGCTGCATCAATGCCGCTGTAGCATCAGCAACAGACGGAGCGCTAGCGTTTCCGCTCCAATAATCTAATAACTGCTGGTAGCCTAGGTTTTTAGTAATGCTTAATGGCGCATTAATAGTCTCAACCTTCTTCAACGGCCACCACGCCCAGCCGACTCCCTCGGATTCCATGATGCTTATTAAACCCGTATACCACGCATTCGAGTTTTCGCCCGTTTCACCAAACCATATAGGCACGTTGTACGTATCTCTTAGGTCCAACCCATACTGTATATCGGAGACACTATTTACTGGCGACCAATACTTATGGGGTGAATAGGCCATATTGTTGTCCCATGGAGGGGTCAATCCGGTAAAGGTATTTGCGAACCAATTCCCTTCTATAAAGATGATGTGGTTGGTATCAACGGTTCTAATACTGTCCGTTATGTCTTCGTATAGATTTCTAAGCAAGGTCCCACCCGGCAAATTCCAGTTGGGTTCGTTGATTAAATCATACCCAGCTATGGTCGTATCTGTGGAAAACTTCTCCGCCAGCTTCTTCCAGAGCGCTGCGGTCTTTGTTCTATTGTGCACACTTTCCCACAACGAAGGCTTAGTAGGATCGTAATCACTAATACCTTGGTCATACCCCTGACCTCCGGGCGCGGCATGAAGGTCTAAAATGACATACAACCCGGCATCTTCTGCCCAAGTTACCACTGAATCTAAAAGATTGAATCCTTTGGTGAGCCAGGTATTTTGCCCAAGCACAGGCTCCTCTTCGATCGGCAGGGTAAAAAGATTGTAATGCATGGGAACACGAATGGTGTTGAAACCCCAAGCCGCCATGCTATCCACGTCTGCCTTATTAAAGTGGTTTTCTAACCAAGCGTCGTAAAAAGCCTGTGTCGCTGTAGCGCCAATAAGGTCTTCAATGGTGTCCTTTATCTTGTGTTGTGGATTCGCAAATGAAGCGGTTTGAAGCATATAGCCTTCCTGAACCATCCAACCGCCTATTCCCATAGCGCGAATAAGTAGTGTGTCGCCTGATCCATCGACGATAGCCTTGCCATTAGATTTTACGTATTGGGCGGATACTAAGGTTGAAATCAATAATGCGCCAAGAAAAAAAATGCGTTTCATGATGTGTAGTTGTGTTTTTACAACAAGTAATCCGTCGTCATCTAGCTCTATTTTTAACAAAAAGAGGTCTAAAGCTTTTTATAAATAGCAATTCGTCCTTCTACGCCATTGCGGGTTTCCGATGCGGTGCCAATACCATTCTCTTTTGTAAACCAAACGCTTTCGCCTTGTTCCTCGATGTAAGTATACGGCAAAAGTTTAGGGGTTTGCGACATTATCGACTCGATGGATTGGCCGATATTTCCTTCCCAAAGAATCATTCGGTCATAATTCCTAACTACGATTTCAATATGATCGTTGTTTATAATTTTCGCGTCTCCAGCGGTGCACATATACAAGGTAAAGTCTCCCTTGTAAAAGGCCTTGGCGCTGTCTTGATCTACATGATAAAGCCTGTTGCGTAGGGTTCTTTTTGTAATTATGTATAATTCGCCGTTTTCTGGGTTTAACAGCAACGCTTCTGCATCCATTGGTCCACTTTCATAGACGAATGAAATTTCTTCAAAACCCAAAGGCTGATAGTGCTGCAAGGAAAGCAAAGTATCTATTTCATTTAACGCCGGCTCCAAGAACTTGTATACGCTTACAGAGTTTCTTAATCCAAGATTATCACCTATGTCTGCAATTAATAAATAGTTCGTTCCTGTAGGGTCTTGATAAAATGCCATGTCCTCCCAATCAGTATTGGTTAAAGAATCAAGCTCAAGGGTGGTAACGGTTCTTCCAGATTTTACATTAACTAAAAATAGTTCGGCTGAATTTCCACCATCATTAATTACCCAAGCGAAATCTGGATCAATTGAAGACTGAACGACGCCGCTGGCTTCGTAAGCCTCAAGTCCATTTGTGCTTACAATTGCCACGCTGTCAAACCTTTGATCACGTTCTAATGAATCATAAACAAATGAATTAGAAAACGTTGGCTGTGGATTGGGAACGGGATGCGGATCCTTTTCGCAGGCCATTAAAACCAAAAGTAAAAGGCAACTGTATTTCACACTGTAAATGTACAGTTTAATGTTAGCTATTGTTTGTTCTAAAGTGAGGAGAACTTTATCTGGGTTTTAATTAGCTGCTAATTCCCGCTTCTTTTTTTACGCAAACAACATCTTTAAAAAAGGTTGCGCTAAAGACCGGGTAACACCTCAGGTATAAGTTTATATAAAATTTTTAAGAACTAATGAAAACATTACTCGCAGCCGGCCTAGGAATATTATCCTTAGGCTTAAGTGCTCAAAACGAGCCTTCAAACAGCCAAGACTCTCTTAAATCTTTTGAACTTTTTGAGGTTGAGGTAACTGGTGATTATCTACGTAATCAAGCCAAGTCCCTTGAAGAACAAAAAAACAATACTGGAGTAACCAATGTGGTAAACTTGGACCAAAAGGGTCGTACTCCCGATGCTAACATTGGTGACGCATTAAAGCGTGTATCCGGTATCACCATCCAAAACGATCAAGGTGAGGCGCGCGACATCGTGGTTCGCGGTTTAGCTTCTCAATTGAACTCCGTTACCGTCAACGGTGAGCGCATGCCTTCTGCAGAAGGAGATAATCGTAAAGTACAATTGGATCTTATTCCTTCTGATATGATTCAAACAGTTGTAGTGAACAAAGCCATTACTGCAGACATGGATGCTGATGCTATTGGAGGTTCTGTGAATCTTGTTACGCGCCAGGCTCCTCAGAAAGAGCGTATTTCTTTAACTGGGGCAACTGGATACAACTTTTTAGCACAAAAGCCCATTTGGACAGGAGCTGCTATCTATGGAAACAGATATCTAGACAACAAACTGGGCGCAATCTTCTCAATGAGTGTTAATGACCACGACTTCGGTTCTGATAACGCTGAGATGGAGTGGGAATTCGACGACGCTGGCAACCCATCTATCGTAGATTACCAAGTTCGCGGCTACAATGTCCGTCGTCTTCGCCAATCGTACTCATTGAGTTTAGATTATGATCTTGCTAATGGCCATAAGTTGTTTTTCACAGCGCTTCACAACGATCGTAAGGACTGGGAGAACCGCTACAGACTACGCTACAAGGACATCGAAGATAATGGTGATGGCACGTACAACGCTGAAGTTCGCCGTCAAACTAAAGGTGGTGGCGCTGCTACCGATTACCGTAGATTGGAGCACCAGATAGCTAATAATTTTGCTTTGCGTGGCGAACACCTTTTTGGAGACATTAAGGCAAATTGGTCCGTAAATACTGCGCGTGCCTCAGAGACCAGACCAGACGAGCGTTATATTTCTTACCGCGAAAAAGATGTAACAATGAGCATCACTTCAGACGCTGGCGAATACGGCTTTCTGCAGATGAGACCAACCAACGCTATAGATTTCTCAAGCTTTGGGTTGAAAGAATTGACAAACGAAAATCAATTCACTTATGACCAAGATTTAAATGGTCGCTTGGATGTTGAAATCCCACTAATCGCAGGAATAAACAACACTACTTTGAAAGTCGGTGCTCGTCTTCGCACTAAAGAAAAAGTTCGTGATAACGACTTCTTCGAATATGAATACCTTGATGGCGATATGGAGCCTACCCTAACTGCGAACGGTTACCAATTTGAACGTGCAGACCGTTACAACATTGAAGGATATTGGACAGAGGGCGCAAACAATTTCATTGACCCAACATACCTGGGTAATCTGAATTTAGAAGATGCTTCTCTATTCGATAAAACTTCCATTCCTGAAGAATTTCAAGCGGGTAATTATGACGCTACAGAGCAAATTCTAGCTGGTTATGCAATGCTAACACAAAACTGGGGAAGTAAGCATCGTATTGTCGCGGGTATTCGCGGAGAACACACAACTAATGACTACAAAGGTTTTAGCTACGATATCGTAAACGAAAGTGCAACCCCTACATCAGGACAAGGTACTTACTTGAACATCCTGCCTTCTGCTTTGTATAGATTTAGTCTCGATGAGCGTACTGTGATTCGTGCTTCTGCCACAAATACATTGGCTCGTCCAAATTACTTCGACCTTGTACCATACCAAGAGTTCAATTCTGATGATAGTGAAGTGAAGTTGGGTAATCCAGAACTTGCTGCCGCTACAGCATGGAACTTCGATTTGGGCGCCGAGCGCTACTTAAGTTCACTTGGTATTGTTAGCGCAGGTGTGTTCCACAAGAACATCAACAACTTCATCTACGACAATGTCTATAACGATGTTTTCAATGGTGAAACGTACGAGGTTACTAAGTCTGAAAATGGTGGTACCGCAACGGTAAGTGGTCTAGAGCTTGCTTTTCAGCGTCAACTTGATTTCTTGCCAGGCGAGTTGAAAAACTTGAACTTCGCTGCCAATACTACTTTCACAACTTCTACCACATCGGGCATCCTGGATCGTGATGACGAAGTTGGGTTTGCCGGTACTGCGCCTTTGATGCTCAATGGTACACTTGCTTACGAAAACGAAAAAATGTTAGTGAGACTTTCTTACAACTATGCTGGTGCTTATGTTGATGAATATGGTGGTGATCAATTCGAGGACCGCTACTACGACCAACAACACTTGATGGACTTCAACGCATATTACTCGGTATCGAAAAAAGCCCGCGTATTTATTGAGTTGAACAACATCTTAAATACACCTTTGCGTTATTTCCAGTACCAAAGTCAATACACAATGCAAATGGAATACTACCAAATGCGTGCTAATCTTGGTGTGAAATTTGACTTGTAAGATTTTTTGTTGATTTATCATTTCTTGCCCCGTCGTGGTACCACGACGGGGCAAGTCATTTACCCTCATACTTATGAAAAAAACACTCATTCCTTTTCTATCCTTACTTGTAGCCTGTCAGAGCGCACCAGATATTCCTATAGTTATTGCTGATGTGCAAACCGAGAATTGTCTTGCACAGGTTGAAGACGATGCTGCAGACGATCCCGCTTTTTGGCTCAATGAAGAACACCCAGAGCAAAGTCTGCTCTTTGGAACAAACAAAACCCAAAGCCTTGAGGTATACAGCCTTCAAGGCAAGCGCTTGGCAAATTACCCTATCGGTCGTTTGAACAATGTCGACGTTGCCCTCAGTGTTACCCTGGGGGATACGGTTTATGATATTGTCGGGGCCTCAAATCGCGATTTTGATAGAATAGACGTATGGGCAATCAATGCCGACGCGACGAAGCTTACTTTGATTTCAGATACCTCAATGAACACAGAGCTTTCTGGTGTCTATGGTTTCTGTTTGTGGAATGACGCCGCGAATAAAAAAACTTATGCCTTCGTAAATAACAAAGAAGGCGATGTCGAGCAATGGGAATTGGTCCCCGATTCAACTCATTTCAAATTCCAGTTGATAACATCATTCCAAGCTGAAGGTCAAGTTGAGGGTATGGTTGTCGACTATAACGATCGAATTCTATATCTAGGAGAAGAGCAGGGAGGTGTGTTTGCTTACAATCTAGATAATATGAGCCAAGAACGAGTCCGTATTCCTTTGTCCGGTGATGAAAATAAGGAATTGGCCTATGATATTGAGGGATTGGCTGTTTATTCTACGGAAGACCTTCATCTTCTTGTTACGTCCAGTCAAGGAAATAACCGTTATGCTGTTTACAACATAGATGAAGACTATGCTTATTTAGGTGTGTTTGGTGTCAAAGATGAAAATGGCGACCGAACTCAAGAAACCGACGGTATAGATATTTATTCAGGAGCTGTTGGTGATATATACCCTGCTGGAATTTTCATGTGCCAAGATGGTTTTAACTACGATGTCTCCGGTACCAAAGAGCCGCAAAACTTCAAAATCACAGATTGGCGTTCAATCGAACAGGCTTTAGGTCTTAAATAAAAAGTAAGGGCGCGATAATATCGCGCCCTTTATGCCTTTTTGAAAACCCATTGCTTAACATGACTCATAAAACAGGCATGTCAAATGTCTTGTCATTCCCTAAGAAAACGATTAAGACAGCTTTACCCGTTTGTTATCACTGGGTCGACTGATTTTACAACAAGTAGTCGGTCGTCATCCAAGTGCTTTGACCTCCTGAAATCACATTTCCAACCAATTCTTTCTGGTCTGCTCCCGTTGCCACAAGCGTACGGATTGAGAACGAGCGCAAGGCATCGTGTACGCTCAACGTCGCTACGGCGCTGTCCTTTCTTCCGGTAAACGGCAAGTAATCCGGACCGCGCTGACAAGAAGCGTTGATGTTCACGCGGCATACTTGATTCACCATGTTGTCCACAGCATAGGCAATGGTCGCCTCATTGCCGCTGAATAAACTACATTGCTGACCGTAATCGCTCATAGCAATGGACGCCATCACTTCCTCTAGGTCTTCGTATTCCACGATGGGTACAACCGGACCGAACTGCTCCTCATGGAAAATATCCATCTCTTTAGTCACCGGGAACAACACGGCCGGGAAGAAGGCAGTATCCGAAACGCGACCTGCATTTTTGTTAATCACCTGCGCTCCCTTAGATACGGCATCGTCCACATACGCCTCCATCTGCTCTACTTTGTTGCGCTCTGGCAGCGGCGTGAGCGGACAATCTGTTTCGGGGTGGTTGAGCACGAGGGCGTCCACCGCCACAGTAAACTTGGAGCGGAACTCTTCAGATACGCTCTTGTGTACAAACAATAGTTTCAATGCCGTACAGCGCTGGCCGTTATAGCTCAAGGCCCCGTTCACACACTCCTTAACCGCTTGGTCAATATTCGCGTCGTCAAAAACGATGGCTGGGTTTTTGGCCTCTAGCCCCAACACCTGGCGTAAGCGGTTTGGTTTTGGATGCTGCGCCACCAATGCGTTTGAGCTTTTAGAGTTGCCAATTAAAGCCAAGACGTCCACATCGCCCGTTTGCATAATAGGGCCAGCCAACGTGCGTCCACGTCCAAAAACGATATTCACCGCTCCTGGAGGAAAGGCTTCCTTGAACGCATTGATGAGCGGTGTCAACAATAACACACCGTATTTAGCGGGCTTAAAGATTATCGTATTCCCCATGATTAGAGAAGGAATAAGCAAACAAAAGGTTTCGTTGAGCGGGTAGTTGTACGGGCCTAAACACAATACAACGCCTAGTGGTCCGCGACGAATTTGGGAAATCACTCCGTCCTTGCTGGCCACGTGTGAGCCGCGTCGCTGCAGTTCTTTGTACTCCTCGATGGTATCGTTGATGTAATCCACCGTACGGTCAAATTCTTTGTAGGCAGCGCTCTTATTCTTCGCAATCTCCCACATCAACAGTGTGCTGACCTCTTCACGCTTTTCTTTCATCAACGCCACAAACTTCTCCATGGCGGCGATGCGCGCCGCGGCGCCTGCCGTTGGCCAATATCCACGGCCATTGTTATAGGCTTCTTTAGCTGCCACCAAGGCCTTGAGACCCGCGGCTTCGTCCAATGTTGGAGACTCGCCGAGGTATACTTTATCGGTAGTGCCATCAGCTTTAACGGCGCCCATTGGGCTATATACTTTCTCGAAATCACCGTCCCAAGTGTGGGTCTCTCCGCCCACTAGGTATTGGTTCCAGCGAAATGGTTTTGGTGCGTCAAACTCTGTGATAGGATTGTGTTTCGAGCTTGCTTTCATCTTGTTCTCAGTTTATTACCATATATAAGGCGCGGTTCAGGTTTATGTTCACGCCGAATTAAATGTAAAATAACACGGTCAGAATTGGACCCCTCGTGATAAGCGTTACGAACAACGGTTGTAAATTGGAGCAAAATCTTCAGAGATGAACCTTTACCCCATTCACACCGGGAACTTTAAACTCGACGGCGGCGCCATGTTTGGTGTAGTGCCCAAGGGCCTCTGGGAGCGGACAAACCCTGCGGATGAACGCAATCTTTGTACTTGGGCCATGCGCTCTTTACTGATTGAAAACGGGGACCAATTAATCCTCATCGACACCGGCATCGGCAACAAACAGAGCGAAAAGTTTTTCAGCCACTACTTCCTCCACGGCGACCACAGCCTGGATGCATCGCTGGCCGCTCACGGTTTTAATCGCGACGACATCACCGACGTGTTCCTCACCCACCTTCACTTTGACCACGTGGGGGGCGCTGTCCAGTGGAACGTCGACCGCACGGGCTACGAACCGGCATTCAAAAATGCCAATTATTGGACCAATGAGCGCCATTGGAATTGGGCCACCAAACCCAATGCCCGAGAACGCGCCAGCTTCCTGTCTGAAAACATTCTGCCCCTCGAAGAAAGCGGCCAACTTAAATTTATCGAAGCTCCAGAAGACGAGCATCGCGTGAGCACACCGCTGGGTTTCGATGTTTTCGTCGTCAACGGCCATACCGACGCACAGATGTGTCCCATCCTGCCCTACAAAGGCCGAACGATCGTTTTCATGGCAGATCTTCTCCCCTCCACGGGACATATTCCCCTGCCCTATGTAATGGGCTACGATACTCGCCCATTGCTCACCCTTGACGAACGCACCCGAATATTTACCGAGGCGGCGGAAAAGGGCTACCATTTATTCCTCGAACACGACGCGTATAATGAAGTTTGTACGTTACAATTGACAGAAAAGGGTCCGCGACTTTTGGACAACGGGCGCTTAGATCACTTTTTTGGATAACCCCTGCATTCAATGAAAAAACTCCTCCTTCCATTCTTTGTGAGCTTAGGCATTAGCGCCCAGGCACAGTATTGGCAACAAGCCGTGCACTACGACATGGACATCACTATGGACGTAGCAAACCACCAATACGACGGCGCACAACAAATCACCTACACCAACAACAGCCCCGACACTTTACACAAGGCGTATTTCCACCTCTACTTCAACGCCTTCCAGCCAGAAAGCATGATGGACGTGCGTTCACGAAATATTGCCGATCCGGACCGCCGCGTGCGCGATCGCATCGAAGGATTGGGACCAGATCGCATCGGATACCAAAACGTGCGCGCCCTTACCCAAAACGGATCGCCTTTGCGTTGGGACGTACAGGGCACCGTATTGAGATGTGAGCTCGCTGAGCCCCTGCTGCCTGGGCAGTCCACCGTATTCACGATGGCGTGGGACGCTCAAATTCCGGAACAGGTTCGTCGCTCGGGCTGGAACAACAAGGAGGGTATTGAATTTACCATGACCCAATGGTACCCGAAATTGGCCGAATACGATGAAGACGGCTGGCATGCAGACCAATACGTAGGGCGCGAGTTCTATGGTGTTTGGGGCTCTTTCGATGTGAAAATTCACATCCACCGCGACTATGTGCTTGGCGGCACGGGCTACCTGCAAAACCCCGAAGATGTGGGCTTTGGTTATGGCGGCGTTAAAAAGGTTCGCATCGGGAAAAACGAACTGCGCACTTGGCATTTTACCGCTGATAAAGTCCATGATTTCGCCTTTGCCGCGGATCCGGACTATGTACACAAGCAGCTGCACATTGAAAACGGCCCGCTGGTCCACTTGTTGTACGACCCCGAAACGGCCAACGAAGCGAATTGGGACGAAATCCAAAAAGGGTACCTACAAGGGTACTTTGATTTTATGGCCCAAAACTTCGGCAAGTACCCCTATGATCAATTCTCCCTAATCCAAGGCGGCGATGGCGGTATGGAATACCCTATGTGTACCATGATGCTCGGCGGCGGCGATAAGTTCGAAGGCTTTACCGGGCTGTTCGTACACGAGGCAACACACAACTGGTACTATGGCGTGATAGGAACAAACGAAGCGGCCTACCCCTGGATGGACGAGGGCTTCACTTCGTACGCAGAAGAAGAGTGCATGAATTTCTTGTTCAATCGCGGTGAAGAAAACCCGCACCTTGGAGCCTACAGGGCCTATGTGTACCTCGACACCTCGGGCTTGCGCGAGCCTCTGAGCACCCCCGCAGATCACTTCAACTACAACCGTACTTACGGCATCAACAGCTACAGCGCAGGCGCCTTGTTCTTAAACCAGCTCGAATACATTATTGGCAATGAGGCCTTTGCCCGCGGAATGATGCGCTACTGGCAAAAGTGGCAGTTCAAGCATCCAAAGCCAGAAGATTTCTTGCGTATTATGGAGGTGGAATCCGACATGGAATTAGACTGGTACCTCAGCTATTACAAAGACCAGGTTAAAAGCATTGACTACGGCATAGCCACTGTTGAAAACGATATTGTTGGCACGCAAATCACCCTGCAACGCATCGGGCTATTCCCTATGCCGGTGGATGTATTAGTGACTTATGAGGGCGGTCGTGAAGAACTGCACACCATTCCTCTAATGAGCATGTATGGCGCAAAGCGCCAAGAAGGTGTGGAGGTTCACGAGCCATGGCCCTGGACTCACCCGGAATACAAGGTGTACGTTCCAACCAGCGAGACCATCAAGCGCATAGAAATCGACCCCTCGAAGCGCATGCTCGACATCGACCGAAACAATAACGTATTTTAACAAGAAAAGCCCCGCATTAGCGGGGCTTGTTTGTGCTGGGGCTATCGCCTTTTTTTCGAGCCAGTGCCGTACTTTTTGGCTTTGTTCATGCGCTTTTTCGCGCCTTTGCCGATGTTGTGGTCCTTGGCGTTCTTCGGCTTCTTCTCGTGAAAAGAGGGTCCGGGTTCGTCGCTAATGCCGTTCTTTCTGGGACTGCTTTTACTCATCGAAACTTACTACCAGTCTATCGCTCGTGGCGTGGCTTTGACAGGTTAGAATATAGCCGTCTTTCACCTCGTCGTCTACGAGTGCATAGTTCATGACCATCTCTGCAGATCCTTCCAAAACTTTGGCACGACAGGTACAACAAACCGCGCCTTTACATGCGTAGGGAACATCGGCTCCGGCGTCTAAGGCTGCGTCCAAGACATAGTCCTTAGGCCCCATTTCAAAATGGGTCTCCTCTCCGTCCAATACCGCGGTTACCGAAGCGTTTGCCGATGCTCTTGCTTCAGAGGCGGCTTGCGCTTCGGTGGAAGGCGCTGAGGTGTTAAATAGTTCGAAATGAATATTCGATTTCGCCGTGCCCATGCTCTCAAGCTTGGAACTTACCGTTTCGATCATCTCTTGTGGCCCACATAGGTAATGTGCGGTCACCTTCTTTAGGTCGATCAAGGACTGTGCAAACTTCTCCGTCTTTGCTGCATCTATTCTTCCTTTAAGGTGGTCAGTGCCCTGATCTTCACGGCTTAATACGTGGTGTACTTCAAAGCGCTCGAGGTAGGTGTTTTTTAGATCGTCAATAGCGTCTTTGAAAATGATACTATTGCTGTTCTTGTTCCCATAGAAGAGAGTAAATATGCTGGCATCATCACTCGCCAAAACGCTTTTCGCGATGGACATTACCGGGGTAATACCCGATCCCGCTGCCCAACCCACAACATGTGAGGGGCTGCTTGTCGGTGCCCATGTGAAATTGCCTGTTGGCGCCATGCTTTCGATTGCATCACCCGCCTTTAGTTCGCGGTTGGCATATGTTGAAAACTTACCTCCTTCGATTTCTTTTACCGCAACGCGCAACTCTCCTTCGTGTGGGGCAACACAAACCGAATACGATCGGCGCACCTCTTCCCCGCTAATGTTGGCTTTCAGCGTGAGGTATTGACCGGGTAAAAATGAAAAATCTGCGCCATCCTCTGGCAAGTTAAGGGCAATGCTCACGGCATCTTCGGTCTCGCGTCGCACCTCTTTAACAGTGACTGCGTGAAAATGACCATCACCTTTCTTGTTCGATTCCTTCTGTAGGGATGGGGTTTCCTTGGTGTTTTTCTTGAAGAATTTAAACATGCTTCTTGATTTGTAGTGTAAAGGTAGAGCGCAATATTAAACCATTAACAACCATTAGTTGTTGTGTTTTAACTTTGTAAACGACCAAATACACAGATATATGGGTACCAACATCTCATTAGAAGAAAAGTTTCAGGCTTACGTCGACGCCGAGAACAAGGTGGAACCGAAAGACTGGATGCCCGAAAAATACCGCAAGACCTTAGTGCGTCAGATTTCTCAGCACGCCCACAGTGAGGTTATTGGTATGCAGCCCGAAGCAAACTGGATCACGCGCGCACCATCGCTGCGTGCCAAGCTCATTCTGCTTGCCAAAGTACAGGACGAGGCTGGACACGGTTTGTATTTGTACAGCGCCGCAGAAACCTTGGGCACTAGCCGCAACCAAATGATTACGGACTTGCAAAGCGGAAAAGCTAAATACAGCTCGATCTTCAACTACCCTACGCCTTCTTGGGCAGATATGGGAACGATCGGATGGTTGGTCGACGGTGCTGCGATTCAAAACCAAGTGATGTTGACGCGCACCAGCTACGGGCCCTATGCTCGTGCCATGGTGAAAATCTGTAAAGAGGAAAGTTTCCACCAACGTCAGGGGTACGAGATCGTCATGAAATTAGCCCAAGGAACCCCTGAACAAAAGAAAATGGCGCAAGAGAGTTTGAACCGCTGGTGGTGGCCTTCACTCATGATGTTTGGACCGTCGGACGACAATAGCCCAAACTCAGAGCAGAGCATGCGCTGGAAAATCAAGCGCAAGAGCAACGATACCCTTCGTCAAGAATTCATCGATAAAACCGTTCCACAAGCGCATTACCTCGGGCTTACCATTCCAGATCCTGATTTGAAGTGGAACGAGGAGCGTGGGTCGTACGATTTCGGAGAAATTAATTGGGACGAGTTTTACAACGTTATTCAAGGCAACGGGCCTTGCAATAAAGAGCGTATTGCCCATCACGTGAAAGCGCACGAAGAAGGCGCTTGGGTGCGTGAAGCCGCGCTCGCCTACGCTGAAAAAGAAGCCAAGCGCAAAGCAAACAGAACCTCAGCCGCCTAACCTACTACAACCGCATGAATAAGAACCACTGGAAACTTTACGAAGTCTTTGTCCGCAGCAAAAACGGACTCGCCCACAAGCACGTAGGGAGCCTTCACGCTGCCGACGCCGATATGGCCATTAAGAATGCTCGCGACGTCTACACCCGACGCTCCGAGGGCATCAGCATTTGGGTTGTTCCTTCGGACCAAATCACCGCAAGTTCGCCGGACGAAAAAGAACCGTTGTTCGCTCCTAGCGACGACAAAGTTTACCGTCACCCCACCTTCTACGACATCCCTGATGATGTCGAACACATGTAAGCCATGGGGGGAGGATGGTTAAACGGCGTGAAGCGCGACTTCACCAAAGAAGAGGCTCTAGAAGAATATTTGTTTTTCCTAGCTGACGACGCACTGATCTTAGGGCAGCAACTCAGCAAATGGTGTTCGGCCGGTCCTGTCTTGGAGCAAGATATAGCGATTATCAATACCGCATTAGACCATATCGGTCGTGCTCGATTGTTGTACCAACAACTAGCAGAGTTAAAAGGGGGCACTACCACAGAGGATTCCCTGGCGTATTTCCGTGACCACATGGATTTCCGCAACGCCTTATTGGTAGAACAGCCAAACGGCCATTGGGGAGATTCCATTGTGCGCAGTTTCTTCATGGACACCTTCAATTTTTACCTGTACGACGCGCTGAGAAATTGCACTTATACGCCTGTTGCAGAAATCGCCGAAAAGTCCATTAAAGAGATTGCCTATCACGCGCAGTGGAGCGCAGAATGGGTAGTTCGTTTAGGAGACGGCACTGAAGAAAGCCATGGGAAAGTTCAGAAAAGCATAGACGACCTATGGATGTGGGCCGGCGAACTGTTTGAATCTGCTCCCATTTTCGAACTATTGGATCCAAGTTTTGTCGCCTTCCCTACACTGAAATCTGCTTGGTTGGATAAGGTCGATGAGGTGCTTCAAATGGCCACGCTCACTCGCCCTGAGGATAATGCCTGGGCTCAAACCGGCGGGCGTTATGGCATACACTCTGCCCACCTGGGATACATCCTTGCCGAGATGCAAAGTTTACCGCGAACCTACCCGGACGCGACCTGGTAACAAACTCTTAACACAAGTTTTTTTCCTTGCGCCATTTTTCGGCACGAGGTTTGCACTGTCGTTTGAAAACAACGATTCTACGTGTTTTTGTGTTAAGCGAGTGAGGGCTAGAGTGGGGACTTTAGCCCTCTTTTTTTTGCCTTATTTTGTTCCATGTAAAACAGGCTGCAAAGATCAAAAAGCTGGCAACAGCCATGGACCCACTAATAGACCCCCCAACCCATTCCGATATATAGTATCCAGCCGTGGCGCTGACCAAACCTTGAATCATAATCAAGAGTGTCATTCGCTTAAAGTTGTCTGTAATCAGATACGCGCTTGCCGCGGGGACCACCAGAAACGCTATGACCAAAATAGCCCCTACGCTTTCAAAACTCACCACGGTAGCAACCGAGGTTGCGGCCATTAAGCTGTAATGCCACAACACAGTACGGATCCCTATGCTTTGTGCATACTCTTCGTTGAAAGAGGTGATCATCCATCCCTTATAGCCCCACCAGAAAATTACCTGGATAATCAATAATAAGATCAAAAGCGTGCAAACCGCCTTAGGAATAGTTAAGCCTAAAAAAGAATAGGTTTGAAGCGGAACAAACAAAATTTCTCCATGCAGCACACAGTCTGCATCAATATCCGCTTCGCCGGCGAATCGGGTCACTAAAATTACCCCTACAGCAAACAAAAATGTAAAAACTGTACCCATTGCTGCATCCGACTGCATCTTGCCCTTGGAAGAAAAGAACTGTATCAGGAACGTGGTTGCCACACCCATAATAATAGCTCCTAAAAATAACGGCAGCGAAGCGCGTGAACCGCTTATTAGGTAAGCAATGACTATCCCTGGAAGCACGGCGTGACTAAGGGCGTCGCCCATCATACTCATGCGCCGCAACAGCAATAAGTTGCCCAACATCCCTGTTGAGGATGCTACTAAAAAGCCGGTTACAATGATCCAAAAAGCATCCATACTATGCGACCTCCGGGACTATTTCGTGAATTTCTAACAGCGGATTAAATCGACTACAAAGTCCTAGCTCCTTTAATATTTCCGCTTCGATTTCGGGGGTTAAAAAATGCTCCATTGTATCCGCTTCATCGTGCACTAAATGAATGCTCATTTGCATTCGACGCTGTAGATATACCTCCCATATTTTGTGGCGGCGATCAATCTCTGCGCCAATGGCTCGTCCTTCCGTGCTCAACGTAAAACCTGTGTGCACTTTTTTAACCATTCCTTTTCGGCGTAATCGCTTTATGGTTCTATTCCATAATCGAACATCAAAGAATTGACGTCGGCTGATACTGCGTCTATTAAATAGTTTTCCTTTTCCTCTTATCTCTAGTTGAACCGCAGCTTTTAACAAGTTCTCTTCATTCATCCGCCGTTTCAATAACAGTTTATTCCAGCGCAGAAACACCACCCCTTTTTTAGGGGCAAATAACATCGAAAAAAAGGCTATTAAGCTAATGATGACGATTGCCCACGGACCTGTCGGCATGTTGTTATAGCTATAGCTAACAAAAGCTCCGAGCCAACCAGAAAGCGCTCCAAAAGCACCCCCAATGAGTAACATTCTTCCAAGTTTATCCGTCCAGAATCTAGCCGCGGTAGGGGGAATAATAAGCATGGCGCTCATCATTACGATTCCCACCGCTTTAACACCCACGCTAATACTTAAAATGGTAATGAAACTTATCAAGGTTTCTATCCACCTTGTGTTCATGCCAACACTTTGTGCATAGTCTTTGTTAAAAACCATCGTTTTTAACGAGAAATAGTTCCAGCCCACGACAAGCAAAACAACAATGCATACTATTCCGAATACAATGCTGTCGTTTGGACTCATTGCCGCAGCGTTTCCAAAAATGTAGTGGTCCAATCCGCTTTGTTCTCTCGGAAGTTTTCTTTGAATAACAGTGAGTATAACTATGCCTAGTCCAAAAAAGCTAGAAAGTACTATAGCTAAGGCGCTGTCCCCTTTGATCTTACTATTTCTGGTAATATAATCGACCAACAAAATGGATAACCAACCGCTAATTGCGGCGCCTACAATTAATATGAACGGATCTTTAACCCCGCTAAGAATAAATGCAATTAAAATACCCGGTAGCATACTGTGTGCTACCGTTTCGCCCACTAATGTTTTCTTTCGTAGAAAATTAAAAGTCCCTACTGCTCCGCTAACGCCGCCTAAGAGTAAAATAGCTAAGGCAACATACCGAACATTGGGTTCGGACATGGATAAATATTGAATGAAGTCGGTAAACAATTATTTTAAATAACGGGCTAATAAATTAGCGTTGTATGTAAGCATTTCTAGGTAAGTGTCTTGATTCTTTTCTCTGCCCAGAGAGTCGCTTAATAGTTCTGGACCTATGCTAACCTGACATCCTTTGGCTTTACATCCGCTCTGCACACTTTCCATTGCTTGAGCACTAACAATGTTTTCTAGAAAAATAGTTGGGATGTTTTTGTCACAAATAAAATTGACCAACTCTGTAACCTCCTTAAGTCCAAATTCTGATACCGTCGAGGCGCCTTGTAAAGTGTTCACGCGCATATCAAACTTACGTGCCCAGTAGCTTAGTGCATCGTGGGTGGTAATTACTAATCTATTCGACTCGGGTATCGTATTAATTATGGCTGTAACCGTATCTGCTGTTCGCTCAATAGATTCCTGGTATTGTTGAACACTTTCTAAAATATTAGAAGTGTTTTCCGGATAAGCCTTGAATAACTCTTCACCGATGTGGTTTAAAACAATCTTAACTATATCTGTATCGAACCAATAATGAGGATCTTTACTGGCTTGAAAAGTAGGGTCGCTAATGATTTTAGCCTCTGGCACCTTGGCGGCAGCATCAATAATTAGTTTACCCTGAATTTGCTCTAAGACATCTATTATCTTTCCTTCAAGGTGAATTCCGTGATAAATAATTACATCCGCACCACGAATGGCATCCAAATCCTTCTTGCTTGGCTTGTAAGTGTGTGGGTCGATGCCTTTATCAAGCAATGCTTTTACCTCAAAACCCTCCCCAGCAACATTGCTTACCCAGTCCATCATGATGCTTGTAGTACACAAGATTATGGGTTTACTTGGCGCGGAAGTTGTGCTCTTCTCGCGTGTTGTACAGCTTGTGGCGGCAATAAGGATGGCAAGGAAAATTGGGGTAACACGCATCTTATTTAAATTAATTCTAAATAACAAAAGTACACAAGTAGAAGCATTTAGAAAAAAACCAAATAGAGATTTATACTTCCAACAAAAGTGCTACCCAATGTTTAATTTTATACAAATTTTGAATCTATCATGAACACGCTACAACCGGAACACATACTTTCTTCACTTGGCATCCAATTAAAAAACGACGGAACCGCTATTGGACAAAAATGGTCTGCTTCCTCGCATTACCTTACATCTTCCTCTCCTATCCATAACCAGTACCTCGCTGAGGTTAATACCACTACAGAAAGTGATTATCACAACGTGATCGGTGCAGCGCATCAAGCTTTTGTGGATTGGCGTAAAATCCCTGCACCAAAACGCGGTGAATACATTCGTCAATTTGGAAATGCATTGAGAGAAAAGAAGGAAACTCTAGGCGCTTTAGTTTCACTTGAAATGGGCAAGAGCTACCAAGAGGGTTTGGGTGAAGTTCAGGAAATGATTGACATCTGTGATTTCGCTGTTGGTTTATCTCGTCAGTTGTATGGGTTGACCATTAAAAGCGAGCGTCCAGAACACCATATGATGGAGCAATGGCACCCTATTGGTGTGGTTGGTGTGATTTCCGCATTCAACTTCCCAGTTGCTGTTTGGGCGTGGAACTTTGCCATCGCTTTGGTCTGTGGAAATACAGTGGTTTGGAAGGCGTCCGAAAAATCTCCACTATGTGCCGTGGCTTGTCAACATATATGGAATGAAGTCGCTGCAGCGAATGATTTGCCGGATGGAATTTCAAACATTATCACTGGTGATTATAAAGTAGGGGAATGGATGACGGCGGATCATAGAATGCCGCTTATCTCAGCTACCGGTTCTTCTCGTATGGGTGCTATTGTGGGCGCTGCCGTGGCGGGAAGATTTGGTAAATCCATCTTGGAACTTGGTGGAAACAACGCCATCATCATCACCCCAAGTTGTGATTTAAAAATGACCATTACCGGCGCGATATTCGGAGCTGTAGGAACTTGTGGACAGCGCTGTACTTCTACCCGTAGATTAATCATCCATGAATCGGTTTATGATACTGTGAAAAATGCCTTAGTTCAAGCGTATGGCCAATTAAAAATTGGCAACCCATTAGATGCTTCCAACCATGTAGGACCGCTGATTGACCAAGATGCCGTCCATAATTTCCTACACACCATTTCAAATGTTCAAGAAGAAGGTGGAACGGTGTTGCTAGGCGGTGAGGTGCTCTCTGGCGGTATTTATGACGAAGGATTCTATGTATCCCCTTGTATTGTGGAGGCTGAAAACCACTACGAAAGTGTTCAGCGCGAAACCTTTGCTCCTATTTTGTACTTGTTGAGATACAACGGTGATATTCACGACGCTATTGCCATTCAAAACGATGTCAAGCAAGGTTTATCCAGTGCTGTAATGACTGGTGATGTTCGTGAAGCGCATATTTTCTTAAGTGAATCTGGGTCCGATTGTGGTATCGCTAATGTCAACATCGGTACTTCAGGAGCTGAAATAGGCGGTGCCTTTGGCGGTGAAAAAGAAACAGGCGGAGGACGAGAAAGTGGCTCCGATGCTTGGAAAGCGTATATGCGACGACAAACTAATACATTGAATTACGGCAATGCCCTACCTTTAGCGCAGGGGATTGAATTCAATATTTAAATGAAGTACAAACAAATAGAAGTGGGGAGTTTGAAAAGATCAGATTCCCCTTTCTTTTTTTTAGGTATTGGCAGTTGCTTCGTACAACACTTCGAAGGTTTTGCACAGCAACACCAACTACCTATGTACTGCAATCCCTTAGGAACTTCATTCAATCCTATATCCATCGGCCGGCAATTGCGATGGCTTTTCTCGAATGATTTTCCCCTCCTCCCTCTAATGGATTTTCAAGGGATCTATCACCAATTAGACGCCGCTAATAAATTCCAGCATTCCAATAGCGCCACCCTTCAATCCACTACAGATTCAATCAGATCAGAAGTACTAGATTGTATTAAAACACATCAAGGCCATCAAAACATTCTAATACTGTCTTTTGGCACTGCCCACGCTTGGATGTATGAGGATCAAGTAGTTAATAATTGCCATAAACTACCGAACCATTTTTTTAAGAGACAACTACTTTCTATTGAAGATATTGTAGACTATTGGACCAAGGTACTACCTATTATTCCAGAGGATTGGATTATTATTTATACCGTTAGTGCTGTGAAATATACCAAACTTGGATGGCACGAAAACACCCTTTCAAAATCTGTACTTCACTTAGTAATAAACCAATTACTTACCCTTCGTAACAATAGTTATTACTTCCCAAGTTTTGAAATCGTCACAGATGTTTTGAGGGATTACAGCTACTACAACGAAAAAGGAACACACCCCACAGATCAAGCAGCTGCGAGAGTGATGGAACACTTTAAAACATTCCTTGATTTAAAAGGCTCCTAAAAAGACTTTTCGTACCGAACCGTCCGAATACTTGAGAATATATAATTGATCCTTAGAAAGCTCTTTAAAATCCTTCTGGAGCACTCTTCCTTGCCAATCCCAAATCTCAATAATCTCAGGGGAGATATTCTCCTCGTAAATACCAACTGTTGAGTTTTTAATCCTAAAAGACCATTGAATACGCTGCACCCCTATTAAAACCTGGTTTCGGTATTGTTGTAATTCAAATCCTGTGCCGTATTCCCAATTCATATTTACAGTAATACCATTGACGGTATCTGGCAACCAACTAATGCTGTCATTATTCACTATCATATTTAATGCATAATGATTTTTAGGAATAAATAAATTATTACTGTATCCACCAATTATAGGACCTTGAGTGAAAAATATTGAATCACCATTTGTCAAAAAGTCGCCGGTAAAAAAACAATTCATTTGACCAAATAATGACTTCATAGTATTTCGCACATCTTTTTGCATGTTCACCCATAAAGGATTTAAACATCTTGGAAGGGAGTGGTTCGGGAGGTGCCAATAATCTGCAGAAATAATAAAATCACTAGATGCTCCAGGTACATTACCATTCAACCAGCAGCAATGTGAATATATAAACCTGTATTTATTTGAATCTAAATTCAAATTATCACTGGAATAATTTAAAACCCAAGAGCCTTGATGTTGAAGTAAACCAGTATTTGAGAGTGTATCGTATTTCACAAACGAATAATTCCCTGTGCCATCATCGCTCCAACGTTCTATTAAAACACTGTTTTGAGGTGTACTTCCTGCGCCGGTGACTAATTTTATTTCTACTTGAACTGAATTAAAAGCGTATTGGTGGACACTGATCATACCCCCGAGCATATGTGATGCTTTCGTAGGTATAACGCTTATTAATAATAAACTGATTATAAATACTTTACGTTTCATTATTAATGATTTTAATGAAATTTAAAACATTAATACATTCTACATCATTGTCATTGAGTAAATGCTATGGTTCAAATAAGTAAATACCTTGAACAACTATATATAATAGATTTTAAATATTAGAATTATAGTAATGTATATAGTCTGTGTATAGGTGGGATAACTTTTATATTGACTTCATGTTATGAACCTAAGATTAACTTTATCAACTATACTGATGCATAGATATCTCTATGTTTTAAGGATTTCGGATTTTGTATTCACAATGTGATTTTGGTTATTAACACCAAAAAGTGAAAAGGATTTTTTGAAGCTGCTGTTATTATCTGAATAATCCTTGCGGAAAAATCTAGTGTAAGTAAAAACAACTCCTGTAGCTGTTTTTATATTTTTTGTTCATTTAGAAATTTACTTTAAAAAAGCAAGGAGAAGTTTCTAGATGATGTTCAATACTTACTCACATCTATTAACCTAGTTACAAACATCATTGTTGATATTTGTACTAAAGTTAGAGACTATGAAAATTGCGATCGGTTGTGACCATGCTGGTGTTGAAGTGAAAAGTGCCATCATCGAGTTATTGGAAGGAAAAGGACACTCAATGATTGATAAAGGACCGTTTTCCACTGAGAGTGTCGATTATCCAGATTACGGTCACCAAGTAGCTCAGGCAGTAGAATTTAAAGAAGCAGATTTAGGTGTAGTTATATGTGGATCTGGTAATGGTATCAATATGACCGTCAATAAACACCAAGGCATTCGTGGTGCTCTTTGTTGGTTACCTGAGATTGCCTCATTAGCCCGTCAACACAATGATGCAAACATCATCGCAATTCCTGCGAGGTTTTTATCGCAAGAGGAAATAAATACCATCATCACTGCCTTTTTCGAAGCCGAATTTGAAGGTGGACGTCACGGTCGTCGAGTGAATAAAATCAGCTGCGCTTAATAGATTCTAAAAAATATAACCTCGCGTTCATTCATTCCTAAATACGATTTAGGATCCTCTTGCCAAATACTATAAACGTACCGAATGGGATAAGAAGATATTTTTCCACTCGGAGGAGGGTATTTGGATAGTAATTCAAACAATTCTACAGCGGGGTATTTTTCTATATACATTGGAAAAACATCTACATTCTTACCCATTGAAGAGAGAATATGATCTTGTAAAGAACCGGGATAGTAATTGTAAAAAAACAAAGTTTGCACAGGAGTATTCACGAACCAAGGAATACTACCGTGTATTTCTAATCCAGTGGAAGCAAGGGCCTTGATATTATATTTTTTAGCCAATTCATTGTATAATTCCACCCCCTCATATCCTCGTCGTTCTTTATGATCACTATTCTGTACTTCTAAAGACTGGGTTTGCTTAGTGATGCGAAGGACATTATAGCCGGTTTTATTCAAATACTTGGAAATAGAATCATTAAGCCCACATCCAGGATCTTGAAATAATAAAACCGTGGGCCTTTGTGCCCTACCTTGTTGTTCAATATTATAATTAGGTAGGTTTGTAATAATTGTTTGTTGTGTACTACAACCAGTAATAATTAATGAAGATAAAACAAGAAATAATACAGCATGTACGACGCTTATATTTACATAAGTTGCTGTATTACAGTATTTTATTTTTAGTTTTCTCGGTTCTTGCAATTTTACTTATTGTTTTAATAAACCATGTATTTCTTCCGCCATTAGAGGGTTTTATAACCAGTCTCAAGTTAACGGCAATTTTATGGTTAACCATCTTTATTATAGGACCGGGACGAATTTTATGTTTTTACCTCCTGACTTTTCTTTTACCGATCACCTATTTTAAAAAGGTCTTACACAAGTATGATGAAGGTAGGTGGTTTAGGGGTATTCAGTTTTTAAAATCTGATGATTTAATTAAAAATTGGGCTTCTAATAAGGTTCTAGATGAATTAGAGCAAGATTTACCGGTTATAAAAAAATCCTGGAAATCAAGATTTTTAGTCTTACCTGTGTTCTTTGTATTACTACTCTTAATATCACTATCCTTACTATTACGTAAATCAATTTTAGATACAAGTAATGAATTATCGACTGGTCAGTTCACATCCCGGTCAGGAATATATTTTGAAGGTTATGATACCCTTCAAATCAATTATGGAGAGGTTTATAACATACCTAACATTCATAATACAACCGTATATATTAACGGTACTACCAATAAGGCTTCGTCTATTGTGTGTTCTGAAAATAAAAACCTTCAATGGTTAATTAAGGGTCGATTAGTGAAGTCATTGTGGCTTGATGTAGACTCGGTACCGAGTTTATACAGTTATAGTGTTAGAGTTAAACCACCAGAGTATTTAAATGTTGATGAATACTTAAATACAGATACGCTGTTTTTATATGACGGCAGTAAACTACAATTTCAACTAACAGGCTTGTTGGTAGATAGAATTTTACTCAATGTTCCACGTGGAACGCTTAAAAATCATTCATCTATTAAATGGACTAGCGGCGAAAGCATTACTATGGTTTCCAATACCGGAAAAGAACTACTTAAACCAATAATAGTTGAATTAAAAGACCAGCGCCCTACCTTAAATATAGTTGAGAATTCACTCGATTCTTTAAAGTTTGAGGTCAAAGATGATTTTGGTTTACAATCTTTATTCATTAATAATAAAAAGACACGTATCAGTGGATCGCGAAAGAATTTTAGTTTGGATTGGTCAAATACTACAGCTGTTGAGATTAAGGTTAAAGACACTAAAGGTCAACTTACTTCATTAAAGGTGGAAAAACCTATACCAAGTGTTCAGATGCTCCAAAAACAAATCGCTGGACAAGTGGCAGATAAGCTGGGAATACGAAAAGAAAATAAAGAACGACTATCTGCTACTCAGCGTCAAAAGGAAAAAACATCTCAAGACAGAAAGGAAGAGGACATAAAGAAATTGGACCCATTAAAACCTTTAACACCGGAAGAGGAAAGTAAATGGACGAAGGAGTTAAACCAGCTTTGGTTAAAAGAACAATTACTATCTACACTGTATACAGTGGATAGTGACAAGAACACTTCTACTGACAGCCTCATCTCAGAATTGTTAGAGGATATAACCACTGAAGAAGGTTCGGAAGAAGCGGATGTATTGGATCAAATTGAAGCTATTCCTGAGCAGGGTGAGGAACGAGAAGAACAAGCAAAGGACGCTGCAAAGAAACTTGAAGAATTGCTCAATACTACACAAGCAGCGGTACAGGCGGATAACGTAGAGCGATTGAAAAGATTATTAAAACAGAGCTGGTCTACCTCTATCCAGCAAGAAATAACCAATGCTATAGCTTTAGAAACCAATAAGGTTCGTCAGCAAAAAGCACTGCTGGCTATTGAGGATAATATTAATGATAGTTTAGCTTTTCTATTGGTACACGACCCTGCTTTAGCTATGGCACTCACAACTTGTCAAAACAACTTAGAGGATCAAATTAGTGCATTAGAAGGGGCTTTCGTTGCTAATAAAGGGGTGCCGAGCGCGTCTGGCTATGTACTAAGTGCGTTGAATGAATTGGACATGATTCTATATGAGATTTTAGAAAGCGAAAAAATGTCTTTGAATCAAGCACAAAAGAATTGTAAGAATGGGCGCCCCGGCAAGACCGGCAAACCTTCAACAAGTGGCCAAGGTCAAAAGGGAAATAAAGGCAAACCATCACAAGGCAAAAAACCAGGAGGTCGTTCAAAGGGACTAAGCGGAGCGCCTCGTGAAGAGGGTGAAAATGGTCAAAAAGGGGCCTCAGGAAAAGGAACATCCCAGAACGATGTAGATCTTTTAAAGAGGATTGAATCCATGGAAAAGATGGGTGTTTCCAAGGAAATCCAATCTCAGTTAGAGTCGATAAAACAGCAAGTCTTGTTTATGTCAAATGAGGAGAAAGAGCGGCTGGAAGCTTTTGAAAAGCGTTTATGGTCTATAGAGCAAAGTGTCTTTGAAAAAGAGGAGATCGGAGATACGCGCAGCTCTAAGGAAGGAAACCAGAAGCAAGAAGAATCGGTTGATTTTAAAGTGAATGAGCGTATTAAATCCTCTACGACCGACTTACCTTTGCCTATACTCAAGCGCAAGTAGTTATGGTTCCACAAGAAGTAGATATCACCTCTGTAATTAACTGTATTTCTCAATTATATCCAAAACAGCGTTTGGGAAAGATTCAGGTGCATTGGCTGAGTGATGACGAGTTGTTGGAAATAAACAAGGCACACTTAGAACACGACTATTATACAGATATCATCACCTTCGATTATTCAACCTCAAGAAAGATTAGCGGTGAGTTGTTTATTAGTGTGGACCGCGTAAGAGAAAATGCTTCTATCCACGGTAGTGGTGAGATTCAAGAATTTCATAGAGTGGTTGCCCACGGAGTTTTACATTTGTTGGGCTTTAAAGACAAGACTGAGGCGGAAAGCAAGGTCATGCGTGAAAAAGAAAACGAGGTGCTGCAGGCACTAGGGATATGATTCTAGACGAGAAATATGACGTTATAGTGGTAGGCGCGGGACACGCAGGCTGTGAAGCGGCGTACGTCTCTGCTAAGATGGGCGCTAAAGTATTACTGATCACGATGAACATGCAGACCATTGGCCAAATGAGCTGTAATCCTGCAATGGGCGGTGTAGCTAAGGGTCAAATAGTTCGTGAAATTGATGCGTTAGGCGGCGGTTCAGCGTTGATTACAGATAAGAGCATGATACAGTTTAGAATGCTCAACAGATCAAAAGGACCTGCGATGTGGAGCCCTAGGGTTCAAAGCGATCGTATGTTGTTTGCTCAATATTGGCGAGACATGTTAGAGGGCACTGAAGGACTCAGTATGTTCCAAGACATGGTTACTGGTCTTTTGGTAAGCAATAGCACTGTACACGGCGTTAAAACAGGCTTAGGACTTGAGTTTGAAGCACAGAATGTTATTCTTACCGCAGGAACGTTTATGAATGGTCTCATTCATGTGGGGGATCAAAATTTCGGGGGTGGACGAGCAGGCGAGCGAGCGAGCACAGGTATAACAGAAGAGCTAGTGAAGCTGGGTTTTGAAGCAGGTCGTATGAAAACAGGTACGCCACCGCGCATAGACGGCAGAACCATCGATTATTCTGTGATGGAGGAGCAGCCTGGCGACGAAAACCCAGGCCAGTTCAGTTATTTAGGAGATTATAAGTTAAAGGAGCAGCGCAGTTGTTGGATTACTCATACGAGCCAGGAAGTACACGATGTGCTAAAAAAAGGTTTTGATCGATCACCTTTGTTTAATGGCGCTATACGCGGTACGGGACCAAGATATTGCCCTAGTATCGAGGATAAAATTGACCGATTCGCCGATAAAACCTCACACCAAATCTTTGTAGAACCGGAAGGATGGAACACCGTAGAGGTGTATGTCAATGGCTTTTCTTCAAGCCTTCCTGTGGAGATTCAATATGAGGCGCTGCATAAGGTAAAAGGCTTTGAAAACGCGAAGTTTTTCCGTCCAGGTTATGCCATTGAATACGATTATTTCCCTCCTACACAGCTAAAACATACACTGGAAACAAAGCTGGTAAGTGGGCTATTTTTTGCGGGTCAAATTAACGGTACAACGGGTTATGAAGAAGCCGCTTGCCAAGGGTTAATGGCAGGCGTGAACGCAGTTCTTAAGACACAAAATAAAGAGCCTTTTATCTTATCTCGTGATGAGGCGTATATAGGGGTACTTATCGATGACCTTATTACAAAAGGCACGGAAGAGCCTTACAGAATGTTCACCTCTAGAGCGGAATTCAGACTTTTGCTTCGCCAAGACAACGCGGATTTACGATTGACGAGGCTGGCACATAGACTAGGGACCATCACCAATGAGCGTCTCGAGGCACTGAATCAAAAAACAGCGCTCATTGATCAAGGCCGAGAGGAATTGGACAATAACCTCAACCTAGATACCATCAACGCTATTTTAGAAAGCAAAGGAGATACCCCAGCAAAAGAGAAAACCAAGGTCAGCAAACTAGTTGCCAGGCCTAAAGTCGGCCTTGCTGATTTTAGCGAGGTCTTTACCGACGCGCCGTGGTGGACAGAAGAGGTGGTTGAACAACTAGAGATAGAGATTAAATACGGCGGCTACATTGAACGTGAGAGAGAGAGCGTAGACAAGATGCGCCGCCTGAACGATAAAAAGATACCCGATAGCTTTGATTATCAAAAAGTGAGAGGGCTCAGCTACGAAGGGCGAGCCAAGCTGGAAGCCATACGTCCTACGACCATTGCTCAAGCAGGTCGAATCAGCGGTATTAGCCAGAGCGACATTCATGTTTTGCTGGTCTACATGGGCCGCTAAGTTTCACGTGAAACACAGATTATGTTAGAGAGAAAAGAGTGTCCCACCTGCCTATCAACTTCGTTCAGTACAGAGCGAGAGGTCATGGACTTTTCAGTAAGCAAAGAGGTATTCAAGGTCCAATTATGTGAACAATGTGGGCACCGGTTTACAAGCCCACTGCCTGCCGAGGATAAAATAGGCACTTATTACGATAGTCCGGATTACATCAGCCACACCAATGACGGATCGTCCTTTTTTGGAAAAGTATACCAACGGTTGCGCGATATAAACATGTCTCGTAAACACAACTTGGTAAGTTCCTACACCCAAGGAACTCAGCATTTGGACTACGGATGTGGTACAGGCGCTTTTTTGGAATACATGCTTCGCAAAGGGTACTTTTCTGAGGGTGTGGAAATCAACGAAGGAGCCCGAGCAATGGCAGGAGCTTTTGGCAGTGTATATTCTTCAATCGATGGGTGTAAAAACACCTATGATGCCATAACGCTTTGGCACGTCTTAGAACACGTGTATGATTTAGACCAAATGATGGCCGCCTTCCACAAACGCCTTCAAAATGATGGGGCATTGTTCATTGCCGTTCCAAACCCAAACAGTCCAGATGCAAAACACTATAAAGAGTTTTGGGCGGCATGGGACATCCCTATTCACGCACACCATTTCTCAAAATCTAGTATCGAAGCGCTTGCAGGTAGAACAGGCTTTATACTGGAGGCAGTACACCCAATGAAGTTAGACGCGTACTACATTTCCTTGCTTAGTGAACAATACTCCTCTGGACGCAGCAGCAAGAGTATGGGACATTGGATTAAAGGAGCGATTCAAGGCTGGATGAGCAACCTGAAGGCAGGAAAGAACAATACAAGTTCTTTGATTTACGTCCTGAAAAAAGCCTAATTCCCCCGGAAAGCTTTGTGAAGCTCGAAACTGGCAAAGGTCAGTGCGGTCTTGACATGAACGTTTCTTTCCAAATCGTATAAACACGCGTTCAACACTCTCGAAATAGCCATGGCGCCCGAGGGTCGGACAGCGCTGCTTAGTTTTTGCACATTGATTTCACCAAGATCAGTAGCTTGCACCGGGGTGTTTTGAACGTTGTGATAAAACCCGCGCTCCAAAAAGTGTTGTGACCTGAAAATCAGTGTTTTAAGTGCTTCTTTATTCAACCCAGAGAGGTTGGAAACAACTTCGCTAATTTCCGTAGGCGCACCCTTATAGCACGTTCTCATCCAATGGGCAAAAACATCTATCTGGGTAGATTCCGCATCCTCGCTAGCCGAAATAGCAGCGCCTAAATTTGGTGCAAAAACCATGGCCAGAAGTTTGGCCGTGGCCTCAGGTTGATCG
>CAXPFQ010000031.1:0-4630 GCA_964216615.1 Schleiferiaceae bacterium | reverse complement strand
CTTTCAAAAAGGACCTTCTGTTCATGTTTTTTGGTTTTGTAGCTGAAGAAGTTACAACATTAAAAACGTAATTTTAAACACATGAAAAAACTGCTATTACTCGCTGCACTTATGTTCAGTTTTGGATTAAGTGCACAACGCCTTGAGGTAGGCGCAACCACTGCCGCCGCTATTGGGATTGGCTATGGAACCTTCTACGACATCCGCCCAATGGTGGCCTGGGGAAAGAGTTTCGAAAGTGTACGAAGAGTCCGATTGGACCGGACATCAATGAACTTCTCTAGCTACAACGACCAAAATTACTTTAGCATGAGTACTGGAATCTTTTTTGGTCAGCAATGGAGAAAGCAAATCGCCGATAAATTCTACTTCATTCACGGACCGGAAAGTGGTGCGAGTTATTATGCCGGTACCAACTATGAAAGTTCAACCCTTGGAACACATTACCGCATGGGAGGTGCCTACCGGGTAAATGACAAATTCACCATATCCCTAGAAGCACCCGTTTCTTTTGAATACAGCTGGTCGCAGAATGCCAATAGCGAGGCAACTTCTTCCTCGTATTTCAGCTTGTTCGGAAGCAGCAACTTATTGAGCTTCACCTATGCGCTGAAGTAAGCTTGGAAAATCCTAGAACAACAAGGGCGGTGCCGATGGCACCGCCCTTGTTGTTTATACGCTCTAGCAAAAGCCTTCTTAACCCTTCGCTTTCTGCGAACGACGAATAATAACATAGCCTGCAACTACTGTTACTGCTACTGTCGATACGAGCCAAAGAGAAAATGTATTCATAATAATGGGGGTTAGGTTAATCGTATTCTGTTACTCCACCGTAACCGATTTCGCAAGGTTACGTGGACGGTCTACGTCACAACCTCTCATCACAGCGATGTAGTAGCTCAAGAGTTGAAGTGGAATCACAGTTAGTAGTGGTGTTAGCGCTTCAAGTGTTTCCGGTATTTCAATCACGTGGTCGGCACTCTGAACCACCTCAGTATCGCCTTCAGTTACTACTGCAATCACCTTTCCGTGACGCGCTTTTACCTCCTGAACGTTACTTACTAGCTTTTCGTAATGCCCTGCATTAGGAGCAACAACGATTACAGGCATGTTTTCATCAATAAGCGCGATAGGGCCGTGCTTCATTTCAGCAGCTGGATAACCCTCGGCATGGATGTATGAAATCTCTTTAAGCTTCAACGCACCTTCTAGAGCGATTGGGAAGTTCACCCCACGACCCAAATAAAGAGCATTATTAGCATCCTTGTAAAGTGCTGAAATCTCTTCCACGAGTTCTTTCGACTCAAGTACTTTCTCCACCTTTTTAGGAATGACACTCAATTCATTCAACAAGGCACGGTACTGCGAGGTCGAAAATTCACCACGAATCTTACCGAGCTCTAACGCCATCATCGTAAGTACTGTTACTTGAGAGGTAAAGGCCTTCGTTGAAGCCACACCAATCTCAGGTCCTGCGTGGGTATATGCTCCAGCGTGAGTTTCGCGAGCAATGGTTGAACCAGGTACATTACAAATACCAAAGACCATCGCGCCCGCCTCTTTTGCCATTTTGATTGCGGCTAATGTATCTGCCGTTTCTCCACTTTGAGAAATGGCGATCACCACATCGTTCTTGCGAATAATAGGGTTGCGGTATCTGAACTCTGATCCGTATTCAACCTCAACCGGGATACGTGCAAATTCTTCAAACAAATACTCTGCAACGAGTGCACTGTGCCAAGAGGTTCCACAGGCCGTCATGATGATACGGTCGGCATTTCGGAAACGGTCGGCATATTCTTCTAGACCGCTCATCTTGATCATTCCTTGCTCCGGCAATAGACGACCACGGAAGGTATCGTAAATGGCACGAGGCTGCTCGTAGATCTCCTTCATCATGAAGTAGTCGTACCCGCCCTTCTCGATGCTTTCAAGGTCCATTTGAAGCTTGTGCACCTGAGCATTTACAGATTTATCACTTTGAATCAAACGAATATCTAATTCGCCTTCAGCAGTGAGTGTGGCCATCTCTCCGTCCTCCAGATAAATGGCATCTTTTGTGTATTCTAGGAATGGAGTTGCGTCAGAACCAATGAACTTCTCATTTACGCCTAAACCAATAACCAGTGGTGAGCCTAGCTTGGCAACCACTACTTCTTCTGGGTTGTTTTTGTCGTAAATACAGATGGCATAGGCACCGATCACTTGTGTCAAAGCGATACGCACCGCCTTTCTTAGTTTACAGTCTTCCTGATCTTGGATGTATTGGATAAAGTTTACGAGAACTTCAGTATCTGTTTCACTGTGAAATTCAAAACCGTTGTCTTGCAGTAATTCTTTCAGCGCTTGGTAATTCTCGATGATACCATTGTGCACCAAAACAAGATTGCCCGAGTTGCTCACGTGCGGGTGGGCATTTTCATCCGAAGGTTGACCGTGGGTCGCCCAACGCGTGTGTGCAATACCCGTCGAACCAGTAGTATCACCTGCAAGGGCGAGTTCCTCCATGGCTTTAACCATGCCTTGCTTTTTGTACAGGGTGATTTCGCCGTTTTGCGCGAGTGCTACACCTGAGCTGTCGTAACCACGATACTCTAGGCGCTTGAGGCCGTTGACAAGAATGGGAAACGCATTACGGTCTCCTACGTATCCTACAATACCACACATAATGAAATTGGTTTAATTGGTTGGTTACGCAAAAGTAACGCTTCTTAATTACTGCGCGTATAGTAGACGTTAAATTCAGCAGGAATTACCGGGTGCATACCGCCACCTAAAACCACACGGTGAATGTTACCGCTGCTCGAAGAAGGTGCCAAGAATACAGGCAAAATGTCTTCTCTATCGTTCACGAAATCGTGCACCATGCGGGTCACATTGAAGGTGTAATTGAACTCGCGAACATCCGTTCTAGCAACCGTACCTCCGGTAGAGTTAATGTCGGATTGGTAGTCTTTTATGAGACGCTGAACCGTGTCTTGATCTTGAATAACAATCAAAGAACCTGGGAAGCGGTATTGACCCGCCGTACCCTGAAGCACATCAAAGGAAAGTTCCGCTTTATTAATTGAAAAACCTTTTCCAATGAGGGTATCGAGATCTGGAAACTTCAAAAATGTACGAACACCTGAACCACCTTGTACGTAGGTGAGGACTTCACCATTTACGGTGTCCATCATGTCTAAATCGAATTGTGCGTTGGCGTAATCGTTTGAAAAGAGGTTGTAGCTCAAAGTAGGGTCTCCAAAGTTCTGCCCAAAGGTCAAATTAAACACTTTGGCAATGGTATCGTCTACTCCGGTATGGTAGTACAACTCAATCAAAGAGCCTGAAGCATCAAGATTGAAGTAGCCGGCTATGGAAGAGCCTGCACCTTCATCCGTAAAATACAATCCTGGTACTTCCTTCACGAAGTCTTCGTTATCGGCAAAGTGGCTCGCACCATCGATAGCCGCGTCAAAAATATTGGTCTGGAAATACGCTGGATCCGCATCAAAGGACAAGTAACCTACCAAGGTATCTACACCGTTGTATACGGTATCTCTTGGCCCTAAAACCAGGTTTGTATCAGCGATGGCTGGTCCGTAGTTCATGGCACGGTTCGAATAATAAGCGACCGTATCGTATTGCTCCTCCAAGAGCGGGTATACTTTCAGGCCTATTTCATCGCCTTCCACACCGTAATAGCTCGAGTACGCAACGCGAACCTTCACTGAATCACAAATGGTTCCTTCACCAAAGTCTGGCGAAGATTTAGACAAGAGAATTCGTGTAAAGAAAGAGGCATTCGTGCGACCGAAAATAGGGTCGTCGTAATTACCTAGGAGTACCTGTGCAGGGTTCTTTGTGCTAATACTATCCCAACTTTGAGTGTACGACACTACTGGAAAGGTCAGTTTCTCTCCTAATTCAGGGCGGTCATCTACAAACTTACCTGAACCAATGGAGCCGTTGCTTTTTTCACACGAGGAAAAAAGTACAGCAGCAATAAATAGGCTTAGGGCTAAACGAAATTTACTTGGCATCGCTTTCAACAAGGAGAGATTCATACACCTTGATGGCTTCTTCCGGCTGATCCATAAATGCCGAACCGTCGATAACCTCTACACCAATTGATTTTGCGTATTCTGCAACCTCATCCGTGTTTTCCTCACCGAGGATAAGTACATCCGAATATTTTGCAGCCAATTTTTGTAGGTCTACACTCGTCGGTGCTTCCAAGCCTTCCGTTAGCGAAGGGTCGATTTCATCAAACTCCATCCCCGCCTTTAATTTTGGACCCAATGTGCCATCAAATCCGTTATCGTAAGCAGAGAAAATGACTTTCGCATCCTTGAAGATAGGATTCTCACTTTGGAACAATTTCAAATACATCGGTACCAAAGCAGACATCCAGCCGTGAACGTGAATAACGTCTGGCTTCCATCCTAATTTTTCAACGGTATCAATAGCACCTTTAGAGAAGACCACAGTTCGTTCGTCGTTGTCCTCAAAGTAGTTGCCCTCCGCATCCGTGTAGGTGAACTTGCGTTTGAAGTATTCTTCATTATCAATGAAATAAACTTGCATACGCGCTCCAGGAACTGAAGCTACCTTGATGATCAACGGCATGTCCATGTCATTAATCACT
>CAXPFQ010000030.1:0-24492 GCA_964216615.1 Schleiferiaceae bacterium | reverse complement strand
CGTTCTCATCCAATGGGCAAAAACATCTATCTGGGTAGATTCCGCATCCTCGCTAGCCGAAATAGCAGCGCCTAAATTTGGTGCAAAAACCATGGCCAGAAGTTTGGCCGTGGCCTCAGGTTGATCGTTAAAATGATTAAGGAAGTGGCCTTCTTCAAGCGGCTTGCAATGCCACGGAGCACATCGGCTCACGATGGTGGGTAGCAATCGTGCCTTACGATGAGTAACCAAGATGATGTAAGTCTTGGGAAGCGGCTCCTCGATGAGTTTCAAAAGCTTGTTTGAGGCCTGAGTTTTGATTTGCTCTGGCATCCATAGTAATAACACCCTGTTTTTTCCTGATACGGCGGTAAGGCTGAGTTTTTTATGGATGTTTTGAATCTCTTTGACGGGAATTTGAAGCTGTTGGTTTTTTGAGGTGATTTTCTGTTGCCAACTGTCGGGATCGAGGTATTTATTTTCACCTAGAGCGGCGCGAAAATCGGTCAAGAAATCATCTGCTGTTCCCGATGTTCCACCGCTCAGAAAGGGGAAGGAAAAATGCAGATCAGGGTGTTGAAGCGCGCCCACTTGCTTACAAGATTTACATGTTCCACAGTGGTTTTGTGTACCACATAAAATACGCGCGGCAAGGGCAATTCCAACGACTAACCCCTCTTCTCCTGGGCCGGAAGAAATGAGATTGGCGTGGTGCAGCTTTTCTCTGTCGAGTGCTGTGGCCAATTGGTCCAGAAGAGGTTGGTTATTATATAATTGTGACATGCGCCTTGAGTGAAATATGAGTGGTAAATTGGCCCCTCAATACAACACACTAAAATATATGAAAAGCTTCGACTTTGCAGGAAAGAAAGTGCTTATTCGCGTGGACTTTAATGTGCCGCAGGATAAAGACCTCAAGGTAACCGATAATACGCGCATCACCGCAGCGATGCCAACCATTACTAGGGTGCTTCAGGCAGGAGGAACGGCTGTTTTGATGAGTCACCTAGGACGACCCAAAGGTGAGCGCCAAGACCACATGTCCTTGTCGCATCTGGTTAGCGAAGTGGAGGCATTGAGCGGTGCTAAAGTTCATTTTTCAAGCGAATGTGTGGGCGATGTAGCGAAAGCCGTAGTGGCCCAAGCGGGTGCAGGAGAAATCGTGTTGTTGGAAAACTTGAGATTTCACAAAGAAGAAGAAGCTGGTGATGAGGCTTTTGCGAAGGAATTGGCTGAGCTAGGAGATATCTACTTGAACGACGCCTTTGGAACAGCGCACCGTGCCCACGCATCAACAGCAGTTATTGCTCAGTTTTTTGCGGACGAAAACAAGGGCTTTGGCCAGCTGATGAGCGCAGAAGTAGAAAGCATCTCCAAAGCACTTGGCAGCGACAAGAGCACGACCGTGGCCATTATCGGTGGCGCGAAGGTGAGCTCGAAAATTGGAGTTATTGTCAACATGCTTGAGAAAGTAGGCACCGTTGTTATTGGCGGCGGTATGGGATTCACTTTCGTAAAGGCCATGGGCGGATCAGTCGGAACATCGTTGGTGGAGGACGATAAGTTAGAATTGGCGAAATCACTCATTGAAAAAGCGGAGGCTCTTGGCTGTAACCTGCTCATTCCTGTGGATACGCTCATTACAAAAGATTTTACGGATCAACCCGCTGAGCGCGCGTGTGCTATTGGCGAGATACCAGAAGGATATATGGGACTGGACAACGGACCAGAAAGCATTGTCCGAGTACAAGAATCTCTTGCCGTGGCAAAAACCATCATTTGGAACGGACCTATGGGTGTTTTTGAGTTTGAAAACTACGCAGGTGGAACCAGAGCCGTTGCTGAGTCGGTTGCTCAGGCTACTGCGAATGGAGCGTTCTCTTTGATCGGTGGAGGAGATAGCGTAGCTGCGGTGAATCAGTTTGGTTACGCAGATAAAGTAAGTTACATCAGTACAGGTGGCGGTGCAATGCTCGAGTTCTTGGAAGGCAAAACACTACCGGGCGTTGCCGCTTTGAGTTAAAGACGTGCTTCCAAGAGCAATACAAAGTCTTCAAAGTATGGATAGAATAATGAAGCCTGGACAAGTTCTGGCTCATCGAAGCCGTTCTGCTCTTGTAGCTTTATGTATGCATAAACACTCAATGAAACCCACATAAAAGCTTTTAATAAGCCAAAGGCTCCGCCGAGAATTCGGTTAAAAACGCCTAACATGAGTCCCTTTAGTACCTTATCGATTAATTTCCCCAATAGCATGATTGCGATGTAGGATACAACGAACAAAAGAGCATAAGAAACAAAAGGAAGGTATTTAGAGTCGCTGAAAACACGTAATAATTCGGCAAGTGCATCGCAAAAGACAAACGAAACAAGCACCCCAATAATAACAGCTAGTAAACCGGTAACTTCGTTTATAAGACCTTTCCAAACGCCCTTAATAACAAGAAACACAGCAAAGGCAATGATAACAAGGTCTAGACTTTCAACCATAGGGCCAAAATAATGAGAACACAAGAATTAAAACGTGATTGGGAAAACTTACTAAGTAAACTTTCCCACCAGTTTCCAGGTGACGGAAACATTGATCTAGACGGAGTGCTGCTTTTAGTTGGGATGCAAGAGCTTCAGATGGGCTATTTGCGCCTGAAAAAAGACGAAAAACTAAACGTCCTTCACATAGCCGTGTGTACTGTTTTAGAACCCTATGGTTATTACGAATTTGAAAAAAGAGATGGCGACGGCTGGCCGCACTTTAGGTCTCTAAAACCGCTACCAAACCTGAAATCAGGAGAACAGACAGTTTTAATGAAGGAGGCGGTAGTAAATTATTTTAAATCTAATGGCTACCTCTAGATGCTAACACCCAGGATCACTAGGGTCGTAGGGAAGAAGAATAATCTTAGACTGTACGGTTTCGTTAGGCTCTAGTTTTATAAACCCACAACCAATATGGGTAAATGGGTTGCCACCGCGGGTTGCTAGAATTTTGAAAACAGCCTCGTACTCGTACTCGAATTCCACCATTCCATCGAAACCTGTTGTGTCGATGAAATAAGCTTCCTCTCTATACCCAGGCACATCCACACTTGCCTCAACAACCACATTTTGGATAGGTACGCCTGAGGCGTTTGTTACCTTTACACGAAAAGGATACGTGGGGTTTTCAATTTGGCAATTGCTAAAAAGCAAAAACGCCACTAAGGGAAGTAAAAGTATCTTTCTCATCATTCTACACAACCGTTTGGATCTCCGATGGGGTAAAGTACAACATTTACATCAACGGTTTCTCCTTTAACGAGACGAACATAATTACAGCCCTCATAAACCATTTTCCAGGCCTTGATGTCGTAATAAGCTTCAAATCCCGATCTAAACACGACTTCACCACTAGGGCCAGTGAAATTATACCACTCAGTTGAACCGTCAACCGGAGCAAACATTTTTACCGCGGCATTTTGTATGGGAACACCATCTTCGTTGGTCACTTTGACCCTCACAAAGTATTCTGTAACCTCTTCTTCACAGGAACTGAAAAACATTCCCGCCAAGAATAAAAGAATAAAGTGTTTCATACGTGGAAATCAGTATTTTCGCCAAATCTACAACAATCCCAACGTATTTTCGTAGACAATATGTTAGATCGAGTCGAAAATTTAAAAAGCCAAGTAGAAGCCGCTGCCTTATCAACCAAGGAAGAAGCCGAGGCTTTCCGTTTGCATTACCTTAGCAAGAAGGGAGTAATTACCGAACTTTTTAAAGCGTTTCGTGAGGTTCCGGCACAAGAAAAAAAAGCTTTTGGGGCAGCGCTTAACACCTTGAAATCATTAGCCGAGGGCAAGCATAAAGAGGCATTAGAATCATTAGACAACGCTGAATCAGCAGGCGCAAACGGTGATTTAACCCGTCCAGGAACACCTTATGAGCTCGGCGCTATTCATCCGATCAACGCAATCCGCGACGAGATTGTAGATATTTTTAAACGCATTGGTTTTAACGTCAGCACCGGCCCTGAGATAGAAGATGACTGGCATAATTTTTCGGCGCTAAACTTTCCCGAGGAGCACCCCGCGCGGGACATGCAAGACACGTTTTTCGTTCAACGCAATCCAGATTGGGCGCTTAGAACACACACGTCGAGTGTCCAGGTCCGTGCCATGGAAGCCTCGCAACCCCCTATTCGTACTATTTCACCAGGCCGAGTGTTTCGCAATGAAGCCATCAGCGCCCGCAGCCACTGTATCTTTCATCAAATTGAAGGGCTATATATTGACAAAGGGGCAAGCTTTGCAGACTTGAAGCAGGTTTTGATGTATTTCGCTCAAGAATTTTTTGGTAAGGCGAAGATCCGGATGCGCCCGTCTTATTTTCCCTTTACCGAGCCAAGCGCTGAGGTAGATGTGTACTGGGGCCTTGAAAACGAAATAGACTATAAAATCACAAAAGGAACCGGATGGTTGGAGGTGATGGGATGTGGAATGGTAGACCCTAATGTTTTAAAGGCAAGTGGCATTGACCCAGAGGTGTATTCAGGATATGCCTTTGGAATGGGCATTGAGCGCATTGCCATGAACCGCTACCAAATTCCTGATATACGCTTGTTCACCGAGAACGACAAACGCTTCCTTGAGCAGTTTAAGACAGGGTTATAACTTGTTAATAGCAGCGGCCAATTCCACGTCTTTTTCGGTTATGACATTCCCTGCATCATGAGTTTGTAGTGATATGAGAACGGTGGTGTAATCTATGGTGATGCAAGGATGATGTTGGACCGCTTCTGCCAACTCCGCCACTTGCCGCACAAATTCAACACCACCGAAATAAGTGTCAAACTGAAATTCGCGGACTAAGGCATTGTTGAGCTCTGACCAGTTTTTTGGAAGTTCTTGCATCAGGTTAAGATAAAAAAAGCCCCGATCCGCGGGACCAGGGCTCACCAAATTTTGTTTCTATTCAGTCTTAATCAATGGTTGAAAGCTTGAGCATGTTGGTGAATCCTTTTTCTTCGATAGGCATCGAAGCAATTTTTACCACTAAATCACCAGACTCAACATATCCACTGTCCTTTAGGATTTTCTGGATGTCTTTGAAGCTTTGATCGGTACTTTCCATGTTATCATAGTAGAAGGCTTCAACCCCCCACACCAAGGACATTTGGTTCATGATTTGACGGTTCGCGGTAAACACGATGATCTTAGTTTTAGGGCGGTGCCCCGCAATTTTCAATGCAGTATATCCGCTGAAGGTCATGGTCAAGATGGCTGAAGCACCTACTTGGTCAGCAATCTTTGCCGCGTTGTAACAAACCACCTTTGTGATGAACCTTTCGTTCTTCAGGCTCGGGGGGTTCTCCGTGTTCGGCTTTACATCGAACGTAGACTCCACGTGAGCGACGATACTTGCCATGGTTTCAACAACCTTAACAGGGTACTTGCCCACAGAAGTTTCTCCCGAGAGCATTACGGCATCCGCGCCGTCGCAAACAGAATTGGCCACATCGTTAACCTCAGCTCTTGTTGGGCTTTGGCTATCAATCATGGTCTCCATCATTTGTGTTGCGATGATTACCGGTTTCGCTTTGATGTGACATTTTTCGACGATCATCTTCTGCACCATCGGCACTGAAGAATATGGAATCTCCACTCCCAGATCGCCACGAGCCACCATGATGGCATCTGTAGCGTGAATGATATTATCTATATCAACGACAGCCTCTGGCTTCTCAATTTTAGAGACAATCTTTGCGAAAGAGCCAAAGTCTTCGATGATTTTTCTCAGTTCTGCCACGTCATTGGCGTCTCTTACGAAGCTAAGCCCAACCCACTCTACCCCTTCTTCCATGGCAACTACCACGTCTTCAAGGTCTTTTTTGGTCAAACAAGGAAGACTGACCTTGGTGTTTGGAAGGTTTACCCCCTTCTTGCTTTTTAGTGGACCACCTTGTACCACCTTGGTGATGACCGTATCCTTTTTGTTGGTTTCTAAAACTTCGCAAATCAGTTTACCATCGTCGAGTAAGATACGCTCGCCCGCATTAACATCTGAAGGAAATTGTTGGTAGTTCATGTACACGCGCTGGGCGTTACCGGCAACCTTTTCTGTAGTAAAGGTCAGCGTGTCGCCTTCGTTTATCACGGCACCTTCTTCTACATCTCCAATACGGAGTTTTGGTCCTTGAAGATCCGCAAGAACGGCTGTTTTACACCCATACTCAGCGTTGATTTCTTTGATTAATCGAATGGTATTGCGGTGCGTGTCGTGCTCGCCATGAGAGAAATTAACTCGGAACACATTGACACCTGCACGGATCATTTCTATCATGACGTCTTTATTCCATGATGCAGGGCCGAGGGTGGCTACAATTTTAGTGTTATTAGGCGTTTCGGATTTCATATAATAAGTGAGTTTCTCTTTGTGTCAGCTGTGTGTGTGCTTCGAAATATTGAGCCGTGGTGATTTTGTCGTTTCCCTTGAGTATGCCCTCTAAATCAAATGCAAATTCTGAATTTTCTATGATCAATATATAGTCCCAGTGTTTAACAGTGGGTAAAAGGTGTTTTTCGGGCGCGCTATCAAATAATGTCAATCCCGAGGAGGCGTTTTCTTGGTTGCCTATGCTGAGGTTCGTGATCATACACAAGTGCTCTCCATTAGGGTCTTTACCATCAAATACATTGTATTCCCAAACCGCATTATCGCTCCATTCGTCCACCACCTCCGGGCGGCAGACTAGTTGCATCTTATAAAGTACATTCATCCAATAGGCAAGCTCATAGTCTTTTAGTGGAGTACGAATACCGACTACCGAGAAGTTCATTTTGATACGTTTGAGCGCGTCTAAATGTTGAACCTTAGCCATTGAACAATGATTTATTTTTTGTGTAGAAGGCCTTTGAGGCCGCTTCTTCACCCTTTTTCTTTGATCCGCCTTCGCCTTTTGCGACCAGATCGTCGCCTAAGTAAAGGCCCATAGTAAAGGTGGCGTTATGTTGCTCCCCGCTTCGCTCTAGTTCTTCGAAGCGGAAACTCTTTTTTAGGCCTTGGAAGTGCTCAATAACCTCGCTTTTGTAGTTATGCGTGGTTTGCATGAGGTCTTTATCGGAAACAAACGGCTCTACAATTGCAGACATGACAAAATATTGAGTTTTTTCAAGCCCAAGGTCGATATAACACGCCCCTATTAGCGCTTCAAGAGCGTCTCCATAAACACTTTCGCCATGGTTGCCCTTTAAGTTAGCAACTAACAAATTAGGAATGCCTAATTTATCTGCTACACGATTTAGATTGTTTCTGGATACCAACTTGCTTCTCATTTTAGTCAAATACCCTTCGTCTTCTTTTGGAAACCGGTAAAATAAGGCCTCGGCAACTACTAGGTCAATAACAGCGTCTCCTAAGTACTCAAGACGTTCGTTATTTCTTTCCCCACGTTTTTTGCGAAACGGATAAGCGCTTGAGTGCCTTAAGGCTAGTTTATATAGAGATAAATCTTTTGGCCAATAACCAATAATGGCTCTTATTTCACGCTTAAAAGGGCTTGGAAAGAAATGTGGTAATAACTCCTGAATAGACGGCATTTACTCAGCTTTCTTAAAGAGGACAGAGGCATTATGACCTCCAAAACCGAAGGTGTTGCTTAATGCAGCGCGAACCTCTCTTTCCTGAGCCGAGTGGAAAGTAAAATTCAATTTAGGATCAAGGCCGTCATCATCCGTGAAGTGATTGATCGTTGGAGGGACGGTGTTGGTGTAAATAGCCATTATGGAGGCCATGGCCTCCACAGCACCCGCAGCACCCAGTAGGTGCCCAGTCATACTTTTGGTTGATGAAATATTTATGTTGTAGGCATGTTCTCCAAAAACCTGTTGGATGGCTTTGGTTTCCGCAATATCTCCAAGCGGTGTAGAGGTACCATGAACATTTACGTAATCTATATCCTCTACCTTCATGCCAGCATCTTCAATAGCATTAGCCATAACGTTACGGGCACCTAGACCCTCGGGATGTGGGGCAGTGAGGTGGTGTGCGTCGGCGCTTAGGCCGCCTCCAACCATTTCCGCATATATTTTCGCCCCCCGTGCTTTCGCGCGCTCGTATTCTTCTAGAATGATTCCTGCGCCACCTTCTCCCATCACGAAACCATCGCGATCTGCGTCGAATGGTCTTGAAGCGGTGAGGGGGTCGTCATTACGCGTGGAGAGCGCGTTCATGGCGTTAAACCCACCCATACCAATAGGGTTGATAGCGGCTTCCGAACCACCGGTTACAACGACATCAGCCTTACCAAGACGAATGAGGTTAAACGAGTCAATGAGCGCGTTTGTTGAAGAAGCACAAGCACTCACCGTAGTATAATTAGGGCCGCGTAAACCGTGCAGCATAGAAATACGGCCAGGAGTGATGTCTGAAATCATCATTGGTATGAGGAACGGATTAAAGCGAGGGTTGAGGTCGTTGTCCACGAACCCCTTTACCTGCTCGAAAAAGGTGTCAATACCTCCAATACCAGATCCCCAAATGACCCCTATTCGGTCCAGATTTTCTTTTTCAAAATCCAACCCGGAATCGGCAATGGCCTCATTGGCCACTACCACCCCGAATTGTGTAAATCGATCCATACGACGAGCTTCCTTACGGTCAAGCAAGTCGTTGGGTTGAAAGTCTTTTACCTCACACGCGAAATGTGTTTTGAATAACGAAGCATCGAAACGAGTGATTGGACCGGCACCTGAGGCGCCAGCAACTAAATTTTTCCATGTTTCTTCGGCTGTGTTGCCCACGGGCGTGAGCGCACCTAGCCCTGTTACTACGACGCGTTTAAGGCTCATAAACGTAGACTTTACTTATGCAAGAGCTGTTTCGATGTACGAAATAGCTTGACCAACAGTACCAATATTTTCTGCTTGGTCGTCTGGGATCTGGATATCGAACTCTTTTTCGAATTCCATGATCAACTCTACGGTATCCAGAGAATCGGCACCAAGGTCGTTAGTGAAGCTTGCTTCTGCATTTACTTCGTTTTCGTCAACACCTAGTTTGTCAACGATAATAGCGGTTACTTTAGCTGAAATGTCAGACATGATTAAAAAGGTTTATATAATCGGCACAAAGAAAATAAAAACTTCCCATATCCTAACCCCCGAGAATTAGGTAGTAAATTTGCTTTATTAAGGTACGAAAAAGATGCTTAAAATCGCCATACTTGCCTCAGGATCAGGTAGTAATGCCCAAGCGTTGGTGGAGTATTTTGCCCATAGTCCTTGGGGCCGTGTCGAAATAATAGTTACCAACAACCCGCGCGCAGGGGTCATAGATAGGTCAAGCAGGCTAGGAATCAAGTGTCTTTTGTTCGATCCGGCTAGTCAAAGTGAAGAGGTTTTAACCTTGCTTCGTTCTTCCGTTGACGTGCTGATACTGGCGGGGTATTTAAAAAAGATCCCTATTAATTGGGTTCGCTCATTTCCTGGGCGCATGATCAATATTCACCCCGCATTATTGCCAAAATTCGGAGGAAAGGGAATGTACGGCATTCATGTGCACAAAGCGGTAAGCGACTCAAGGGAAACCACTACGGGAATCACCATTCATCAAGTAAATGAACATTATGATGAAGGGGCAATCATCGCTCAATACAGGGTTGAAATCACCCCAGGAGAGTCACCACAGAGTATTCAAGAGAAAGTGCGTGTGCTCGAGCAAAAGCATTTTGGTCAAACGGCCGAAACCTGGATTAAGCAGATCAGTAAGCAACAATGAAAGTGATTATCTATACCGATGGCGCCGCTAGGGGCAATCCAGGACCGGGCGGTTATGGCGTTGTGCTGGAGAGCAGTGGCGGACATCGAAAAGAGCTTAGCGGCGGTTTTGCCCGAACAACCAATAACCGAATGGAGCTGTTGGCCGTGATTAAAGGGCTTGAGGCGCTGAAATCAAAGGAACACGAAATTGAGGTTGTCAGCGACAGCAAATATGTGGTAGACGCTATTAATAAGGGTTGGTTGCGAAACTGGGTTCAAAAAGGATTCAAAGACAAGAAAAATCCAGATTTATGGGGTGAGCTGTTGCCGTTATTGGAGCGCTATAACCCAACCTTCGTTTGGGTAAAAGGACATAATAATCATCCTCAAAACGAACGATGTGATGCATTGGCCGTGGCTGCCAGTAAAGCCAAAGACCTTCCTCCAGATTTGGGATATTCTTCCTAAAACTTGATGTATTCTTCTGGGTTTATTGCGTAGCCGTCGTACCAGAGTTCAAAGTGGAGGTGGGGCCCCGTGGAATTTTCCCCGCTGTTTCCAATGATCGCAATAGCCTCACCGCTTCTAACAAAATCGCCTACTGATTTTAACAACGCGCTATTGTGTTTGTATGCGCTAAGAAGGTTGCGCTCGTGTTGCACGATTATAACATGGCCGGTTTCGCTAGACCAATCGGCATATACGACGGTACCTTCGTAACATGATTTAACCGGCGTGTTTTTTGGCGAGGCGATGTCTACGGCATAATGCCCTATTCCGGATTCAAAAACGGAGGTTACCAAACCGTCCACAGGAGCCATCAGCTGGGGAATGTCTAATTCTGGAGCGTTTTGATTTAAGGTGAATTCATTTTCTTCCTCGACCCATTTACGGAAAGCACTGTCTTGCGCACTTGGGCTTGACAAAACCACTGCTTCGAGAGAGTCATTTTCTTCCTGAATGTCGATGAGGACAGAATCAATGATTTCGCCATTCATAATTCTCTGAATTCCAGCGATGTACTGCTGGTTTAAAAGGACCGATTTTTCTAAACTGTCCGCTTTCAGAGCAAGGTTGATTGATTCACGACGTAATTTTGATGAAGCGTATCCAGGTATCATTTCCTTTAGCGGGGTATAGGCAATAACTATTGTTGTCAGGGCAATAGTGAACAATATAGTAAAGACGCTCACCGTAAAGATGTTGAGCGGGCTTAGTTTAACCGTGATAACTTCTTCAAAGGTGTCGTCATTTAGAATAACAAATCGAAACTTATTCCGCCACCTTTGTAGACGCTTCTGTTTTTTAGATTTTTTTGCCATGTTGGTTGCAAATATCGGTCGCAGCATTTCTCCTTCGGCGCGAAATAAAATAATTTTAATGCGTTAATACACCTGATGGGTTATCGAAATCACATATCCTTATTTCTTGCCCCCTTGATTTTGTGGAGCTGTTCAACCACAAAGGACAAATGGGTTAATCGCAAATACCACGAAACTACCGCCCATTACAACGCGTTTTTTAATGGCGAGGAGGCTTTTAAAAGCGCTGTGAACGCATTTGAGAAAACCGAAGAGATTGATTTTGAAGCCCTACTGCCCATCTATTACTGGCCGAATGAAAAGCAAGCTCCGCAGCTGTTTGCTAAGATGGACCGTGCGTTAGAAAAGAGCGCAAAAGTTATAAAAAACCACAGTATGGTATTCCGTGGCCAGCAGAAAAACGATTACGTTTTCAAGGCATATTTGCTTATTGCTCGTGCGCGCTTTTATAAAAACGAGTGGATTCAATGTATTGAAGCCACATCCTATATGGACGACCAGTTTTTGGGAATAGAAAAAGCCGAAGACGAAGTGTTTTGGGCCAGGTTGTTGGCGGCGCAAACCCACATAAGAATGGACAACGCCTTCCAGGCAGAGCAGATCCTAGACGACATATACACTAAGGAGTTGCCAAAAGCAATGCTCTTTGAAGCTCAAAAAACCATGGCGGCGCTGAATATTCAAAAAAAATCTTGGGAGCAGGCACAGCAGTGGGTTGAAAGTGCGGCTGAATTGGCCCCAAATAAGGCGCAGAAAGTCAGACTTACCTATTTAAACGCCCAGCTCTACAGTTTGCTTAAAAAGGGATACGAAAGCGCATTAGCTTATGAGGAGGTATTAAAATTACATCCAGATGATTATGACATCAACTTCTCTGCTCAGATTAAGCGAGCGGAGAATTTTGATGTGTACATGGAAGATATCGCGGTCATTGAGAAAGATCTAGAGAAAATGCTACGCGATGATAAGAACATCAATTATCGCGATCAGATTTATTACGTATGGGCGTTGAAGAGGCTGGATCTGGACCACTTCTCTGAGGCAGAACGACTATTGGTGCAGAGCATTCAAAGCTCAGTAGACAATCCCAAACAGAAGGGCAAAAGCTATTTAGCACTGGCCGGTTTGGCTTATGATTTTAGAGATTTTGTGCCGTCGCAAGCATATTATGATAGCGCCTTATCGGTCTTACCGACCGGGCACGGCGGGTTAGATACCTTGCAACACAGGAAAAGCGTATTGGATGAGTTGGTCATGGCTATTAATACCATAAGTCTAGAGGATAGTTTACAGGCCATGTACGGAATGAGCGAAACGAAACTACGTGAGAAGTTTACTCGATTCATTGAGGAAAAACAGAAACGTGAGGAGGAGGCACGACGCCGTGCGGAGCTTGCGGAAATGCGCGCCGAGCAAAACGCCTTATTGGCGAATGCAGGACCTCAAGCAATAGGAGGTGGTCAATGGTACTTCTTTAATGCACAAGTGCGCACCAGTGGCCTTGCGTCGTTCAAACGCACTTGGGGCGAACGACCGCTTGAAGACCATTGGCGAACAAAAGACAAACCCACTCAAGGCTTTGGCGAGGGCGTGGACCTCAGCAATGCGGAAGCATCGGCAGATAGTACAGAGAAGGCCTTGCCCTCGAATGATAATTCTGTAGAGTATTACTTGTCTCGCGTACTTCGTTCGGAGGAAGAATATAACCAAAGTTTAGTCCGAGAAGCAACAGCTAAGGCTGATCTTGGCTTCATTTATAAGGACGGTTTGCGCGATCTGGTCGCGGCGGACTTGGCATGGTTGGATTATCTAAAGGACTTTGAGAGTTATGCACAATTAACCCCTAAAGTGATTTACGGACTGTACCTGTTGCGCGGGGAACAATTGGACACCGAAGATCAGCACAGAACCAAAGAAAAGCTTCTCAAAGAACACCCCAATAGTCCTTATGCTGCGCTACTGCGCGGTGAGTTGAAAGGGCCTGAAGTGCCGCGGGAAGAGCAGGAAGCTTATGATAGAGCTTTTGCTGCTTTTGAATCTGGCAACATTAAAACCGCGCAAAAGAATTTGGACGTGTTCATTGCTCAATATCCAAAAACAACGTTAAGCGCGAAAGCCCAAATGTTGCAAGCCTTCATATTTGGCGCAGCAGAAAAAGACAATGAGGTAATCTCCACCTTAAAGGGAGTGGTTAAGGACTTTGCAGAATCTGAAGAAGCTACAGTAGCGGCTCAAATTTTAGCCCTTTTGTTGGATGAAAACGAAGGCGGTAATAGGGATTTTGAGGGATCAGGGGATCAGAAAGTTCAAAAGATTGATTTTCCCGATCAACCCAACGCGCCTCATAAGTTTGTGCTTGCCATTCCGGCAGAAAACGCCAATATAAATGAGCTAAGAAACGCTCTTGCGGATTTTAATAAAGAGCACTTCAAATTTGATAATCTTAGGATACAAAATATCTTTTACGACCAGGCGACGCAATTGATAATTGTTAGCGGCTTGAGAACCAAGGAGAAAGCAATGGTTTATTTGAATACTTTTAGTACTTTAGGCGGCCCCTTGGAACAGTACTATCCTGCTGGGATTAGTGTTGCGTTTTACATCAATAATCCAAATTTTGGGAAAGTGTATCGCGACAAGGTGTTAAAAGAATACATTCAATATTTTAAGGCATTATGATTTCTTCATCAAAAAAATATCCAGATCAAGCACAGGCTTCAAACCGAATCCTTATCGGCACAAGCGTGCAGGGCGACTTAGTTTCAGATGGCGATGTGCGAATTGACGGTAGAGTAAAGGGCAACATTAAAATTGCCGGCAAATTGGTTGTTGGAGAGCATGGTGTGGTCGAGGGTGAAGTTGAGTGCAAGAATGCGGCTGTCGCAGGCGCTGTTGAAGGAACGTTCAAGGTTGCTCAAACGCTAACAGTAGCTCAGACAGGAAAGATTAGCGGTCAAGTGCATACAGAGAAATTATCGATCGATCCCGGAGCTGAGTTAAACGGTTCAGTTTCAATGGGAGCGGTGATGAGAAAAGTTTCTGGAGAAGAGGCGGCGAACGCACAGACCGCCTAAAGCACATGAGCCATAATAAGTTTCTCCGATTCGGTTCTGTCGGAGTTCAAATGGCGGTTCTTATTTATTTGGGCTCGGAATTGGGAAAGTATTTAGACGCGGAGTACACCTCCGAGGGAAGCCTGTATACTGCCATATGTGTTATTGCGGCGGTTGCGCTTTCGATGTATCAGCTCATAAGGGCCTTGCCAAAAGATGAGTAATTCAGCATGCTTCAAAAACACTTCTATCTTTCTGCAGTAGGATTAACCATCTTTGTTTTCGTTGTCCACGGATTAATTGCGGAATCCTATTCAGTTCATTTGATCGTTTCGTATGCGGTCAACCTAGCCTTTGCAATATTCGGGTACTGGCTCTTAGGCTTGTTGAGGAGCAAACACTCAGAAAAGCTGGGTTTTATTTATCTAAGTCTAAGCGCCCTAAAGTTTTTGGTTTTCTTTTTGGTCCTTCAGCCACTTTATCTTGTTGACGGCGAGGTTACTTCACAGGAGTTTGCGATGTTCTTTGTCCCATATTTTTTTACCACAACTTTAGAAACGCTGGCCTTGGTTCGCGCGTTGAACAAAGAGGGCTGAACAAGAACAAATACACTCAATTGATTATCAGGGCGTAACACGAATACAAACACAAGCCCCCTCTTCTATTCTTGGACGGTAATAAAAAGCTACTAAAGCTTCTTCAGCTACACAATTAGTGTTAATTTTGCATCGTTTTTAAGACGCCTAATTTCTGAAAAGGAAATGCACTACAACATCTTCTCAAAGCTCTCTGTATCTCTAGCCCTTATTGGCGCAACCAGTTTGATTGTTCCTGCGAACGCTCAAGAACACACTCACCACGAGGGTTCACATTCCATTGAAGCCCACGATACGGATCACGACACATCTTCACAAGAAGGACATGGCGTGAAAGAGCAGATTAAAGAAACCATTGAACACCACCTTTCAGATTCTTATGACTTTACCATCACGGAGGGCGTAAGCTTTCCATTGCCTGTTATCCTGTACGATGAAGGTCTAAAAATGTTTATGTCTTCTGCGTTTCACCACGGTGAGTCGCTGGCAGAAGTGAACGGTCATTACTACGCATTGTATCATAGCAAGGTGTACAAAACCGAAGCGAATGGAGTTTTATGGCTTGGGGCCATTCCCGACGAACATCGCAGTGAAATAAGCGAAAAGATAAAGGAAGGAGCTACTGATTTATTGACCATTAGTTCGGGTGATTCTGTTACACATTATATGGTTCAACATGCTTCTTCGGGCCACCATGCCTCTGGAGAAGATCAAAGCGGAGTATTGACCGTTTCCAAGAGTGACAAAAACGGCCAGATAAATGAGGGCGAGTATCCTACAAACACAAAGCCGCTGGACTTTTCAATCACGAAAAATGTCTTCATGATTTTAGTCATGGCGATCTTTATGTTCTTCTTGTTTAAAGGAGCTGCAAGAGCATACAAAACTGGACAGACCCCACGTAAAGCAGGCAGGTTCTTGGAGCCTTTAATCATTTATGTTCGAGACGAAATAGCCATCCCAAATATTGGTAAGCAACACTACAAGAGATACATGAGCTATCTACTCACGGTGTTCTTTTTCATTTGGTTCATGAATTTAGCCGGAATGACCCCACTGGGCATTAACGTGACCGGAAACATTACCATTACCTTTTCTCTGGCTTTAATTACGTTTTTGATTACTCAAGCCTCAGGAAACAAGCACTATTGGATGCACATATTATGGATGCCTGGGGTACCGGTAATTTTAAAGCCTGTAATGGCCATCATTGAGCTCATAGGTCTTTTTGTAAAACCGTTCTCGTTAATGATCCGTTTGTATGCCAACATGTTGGCTGGCCACGTGGTATTAATGAGCATTATCGGTTTGATTTTTGTCTTTGGAAGTTGGTTGGTTTCGCCGGCATTCTTTGGGCTAACGCTTGTATTGTCGCTACTAGAATTGTTGGTGGCAGCATTACAGGCGTACATTTTTACCATGCTAACGGCGCTTTACTTTGGTTCAGCGGTAGAAGAGCATGATCATCATTAAATATTGAGTATTAATTAAATTATATATACTATGGAAATCCCTGAAATTGTAGGTGCTGGTTTGATCGTAATTGGTGCCGGTTTAGGTATCGGTAGAATCGGTGGTTCGGCAATGGAAGCTATTGCTCGTCAACCAGAAGCTACTGCGAAAATTCAAACCGCTATGCTTATTGCAGCGGCACTTATCGAAGGTATCGGCTTTGCCGCTCTTTTCGCGAAGTAATTGAAGATTAATGAGGAGGGTAACGGTTGGTTGCCCCCTCATTTAACCCTCCACAGTATAGTTTGATTACACATTATTAGAACATGGATAAGTTAATTCACGATTTTTCATTTGGTCTATTCATCTGGCAAGTACTGGTTTTTGTTGCCTTAATTTTCTTGTTGAAGAAGTTTGCCTGGAAACCAATTCTTGATGCGGTTAACGCTAGAGAAGAGTCCATAGAAGAGGCTTTGAAATCTGCTGAAAAAGCACGCGAAGAAATGAAAGCACTTCAGTCTGATAACGAAGCCATTTTAAAAGAGGCTCGTGAGGAACGCGAGCGCATTTTAAAGGAGGCTCGTACTATGAAGAATAAAATCGTCGCAGAAGCTAAAGAAGCTGCAAGCGCAGAAGCAGATAAAACAGTGGCTGCCGCAAAAGCCAGCATTGAAGCTGAAAAGGCTGCAGCAGTAGCAGAGCTGAAGAAACAAGCGGCGTCTTTGAGCATTGAAGTAGCGGAGAAAGTTTTAGGTCAGGAGTTGAGCGACGCGAACAAGCAAGCTGAAATGATTGGCAAAATCATCGACGACGTTAAATTCAACTAATACTCAGAATGAATTACCCTCGAGTAGCTTCACGATACAGCAAGGCCCTATTGGATTTGGCGGTTGAGCAAAACATGCTTGATCAAGCTCAATCGGATGCCCAGTCTATGGCGAAGGCCATCGCCGAATCCAAAGAGCTAGAACAGTTATTGAAAAGCCCTATTGTCAAGGCAGATAAGAAGCAAGAGATCTTGAAAGAGATTTTTGCGGGTAAATTCTCGTCTTTGTTCGAGGGCTTCATTATGCTGTTGACTAAAAACGGCCGTGAAGCACACCTTGCTTCAGTATGCGAGAAGTTCCAAAAGGATGTGCTTCACCACAAAGGTATCGTGGAAGCGCATGTAATTAGTGCTGTTGCTCTGAAGGATGCCGATAAAAAGAATCTAGCGGCAAAGCTTGGCGAGCAACTGGGTAAAGAAATCCTACTTACAGAAAGTGTGGACGCCTCGGTCATTGGAGGTCTGAAACTACTCGTGGAAGGATATGAATTAGATAATACTATATCAGGTAAGCTACGTACGTTGCGCAATGCGATGTTGAGCTAACCCAACGAATGATAAGAAAACAAAGACCCTAAAAAAAGGATCATGGCAGATGTAAATCCAGCTGAAATTTCAGCAATTCTTAAGCAACAACTTTCCGGATTTGACGGAGGTGCGAGCCTACAGGAAGTAGGTACTGTATTGGAAGTGGGTGATGGTATCGCTCGCGCATACGGTTTGACAAATGCTCAATCAGGTGAGTTGGTTGAATTTGAAAACGGTCAGAAAGGTATCGTATTGAACCTTGAAGAAGATAACGTAGGTATTGTATTGCTTGCGCCATCTACCGACATCAAAGAAGGTTCAACAGTAAAACGTACCAATACTATTGCCTCTATCAATGTAGGTGAAGGCATGGTTGGACGTGTTGTAGATACATTGGGGAACCCTATTGATGGCAAGGGAGATATCGCGGGCGAAACTTACGAGATGCCACTAGAGCGCAAGGCGCCAGGTGTAATCTTTCGTCAGCCGGTAAACGAGCCTATGCAAACAGGTATTAAGTCTATCGACGCGATGATTCCGATCGGTCGTGGTCAGCGTGAGTTGATCATTGGCGACCGTCAGACAGGTAAGACGACTGTGGCTATCGATACCATCATCAACCAAAAAGAATTTTTCGAAGCAGGCCAGCCTGTATATTGTATCTACGTTGCTGTAGGTCAGAAAGGATCTACGGTTGCAGGTATCGCCAAAACATTGGAAGACGCAGGCGCGATGCAGTACACGACTATCGTTGCGGCAAACGCTTCTGATCCCGCTCCGATGCAGTTCTACGCTCCTTTTGCGGGTGCAGCTATCGGTGAGTACTTCCGTGATACGGGCCGTCCAGCATTGATTATTTATGATGACCTAAGTAAGCAGGCTGTTGCCTACCGTGAGGTAAGCCTACTACTTCGTCGCCCTCCAGGTCGTGAGGCTTACCCGGGGGACGTATTCTACTTGCACTCAAGATTGCTCGAGCGTGCCGCTAAGGTGATTGCAGATGATACCATCGCTTCTCAAATGAACGACCTTCCTGAATCTTTGAAAGGAAAAGTAAAGGGCGGCGGTTCTTTGACAGCGCTTCCAATTATTGAAACACAAGCGGGTGATGTATCTGCCTACATCCCAACGAATGTGATTTCAATTACCGATGGACAGATTTTCTTGGAAGCAGATTTGTTCAACTCTGGGGTACGTCCTGCGATTAACGTGGGTATCTCAGTATCTCGTGTAGGGGGTTCTGCTCAGATCAAGCCAATGAAGAAGGTATCAGGTACATTAAAGCTTGACCAAGCGCAGTACCGTGAGCTTGAAGCATTTGCTAAATTTGGTTCTGACCTTGATGCGGCTACTATGGCGGTAATTAACAAGGGTGAGCGTAACGTAGAGATCTTGAAACAAGGTGTAAACCAGCCAATGTCTGTGGCGCACCAAGTAGCCATCATCTACGTTGGGGTGAAAGGAAAACTGAATAAGGTTCCTGCTAACCAAGTCAAGGCATTCGAAAGCGCATTGATTGAATACATGGAAGCAAATAAGAAAGACGCATTGAACGCTATTGCAGCGGGCAAGTGGTCTGATGCTGAAATTGACGCGATTGAAGCTTCAGTTGCTGAGGTTCTTCCTAACTACGAAGCATAATAGTAAATCACAGCTTAGGCTGGAAAACAACGTCTTATGGCGAACTTAAAAGAGCTTAGAAATAGAATTGCCTCCGTCGGTAGCACGATGAAGATTACTTCTGCCATGAAAATGGTCAGTGCTGCAAAGCTTAAGAAAGCTCAAGACGCTATTGTTCAGATGAGACCATATGCCTCTAAGCTGACTGAAATCCTTCAGAAAGCTTCGGGCACGTTAGACGCGAGCGAAAATGCCTTCGGGCATGTTCGTGAAGGGAACAAGGTTCGGTTGGTGGTGATCACTTCGAATAGAGGCCTTTGTGGAGGCTTTAACTCAAGCATTGTAAAAAAAGCGAAGAGTTACATGGAGGCTAATCCAGCGGATTACACCATCTCTACCATAGGTAAGAAGGGCGGCGAAGCGTTCAAATATGATGCGCGACTAAGTACCCGTAACACTGAGCTTTGGGACGACATCAATTTTGAGGGCGCTAAAGAACAGGCTCAAGTATTAATGGACGGCTTCTTGGCGGGTGAGTTCGACAAGGTGGTGATTCTGTACAATGCGTTTAAGAACGCGGCGGTGCAAGAACCAACAGTGGAGCAATTCCTTCCTATCGCAATGGATGAATCAGAAGGTTCTGCGGATACAACTGAATACATCTACGAGCCAGGTAAGGCGGAGATCTTGAAGGATTTGATTCCGACGTCTTTGAAAACTCAGTTGTTCGCGGCGTTGCTAGACGCCAACGCTTCTGAGCAGGGTGCGCGTATGACGGCTATGCATAAAGCAACAGATAACGCCAAGGCATTGCAAGGAGACCTTAAGTTGGAATACAACAAGGCACGTCAGGCAGCCATTACAAACGAAATCCTCGAAATAGTTGGTGGTGCGGATGCCTTAGCGGGCTAATCAACTTTATCAAATTGTTAAAAAAGGCCTCGGATCATTCCGGGGCTTTTTCATTTTATATCAAAACATATCAAAATAACTTGTCGTGTAAATGTCTTGTGAACTACGTTTTGGATTCGTAGTTATCATTTATAAGTTTGTAATGAACAAAACCATCTTACTACTATGACGCAATCTAAATTATTGGAGAAGGAATTTATTAGTGTGGCCGAACTAATGCAACTATTCAGTGTTTCCCGAGCAACGGCCCAGAGACTGCTAAAATCAGGGGAAATCTCCAGTGAAAAACTGGGTGGAAAGGTCATTATTCCGACTCAACCCATCAAAGAGAAATTCAGCTTAGATAAATAATAGCTGATTCGCGGAAGGTCAAACCGCATCTATGTTCTAACTTAGGAACATGACATTTTTGACCCTTCGCGTCCGGACATTTTTATTCATGCTCTTGATTATCCTGGTGGCTTTTGTGCTTACCGGGTTGTTTAGTTTGTACCATTTCCGTTCGGAAAACAAAAAGTATCATATAGATCGATTAACTAGGAAGGAAAACGCGATAGTTAATCACCTGGATTATATTACCAAGGCGAATCAAGGCAGGGCTTTAGATGATGCTGAATGGCGTATGATCCTCAGAGAGAAAGTGCCTGAAGTAAGCTCGGTCCATCAATTGGACGTAGGCGTCTATTCTAATGAAGGAGAGTTTCTGTCTGGTAGCCTTATTCACACTAACGACCCTGAGGCCTTTCCCCCTTACATATCTATCAGCGACGCCGCGTCAATAGGAGAAGAGCTTCCTTTAAAGATCATCAGCCGACCACCCTATTTGATAGGAACCAGGGCCTTATTCAATAATAAGGGAGAACTTGAGTTTATCGTTCGAGTCCCCTATGAGGTCAGTGCAAGTGATATTCCAGATGAAGATTATAATTTCCTACGTAGGCTTGTTGTTATATACGTGGTGCTGTTTTTGTTAGGCATTGTAATGGCGTTGTTTCTGTCCAATTACATAAGTAGAAACATGCGAGCCGTTAGTGAACGCCTAAAGGAGTTCCGATTAAATCAGAGCAATGAAAAGTTAGAATGGCGTTTTAAAGACGAGATAGGCGAATTGATTTCGGAGTATAACGTCATGGTTGAAAAGCTGGAGAAAACTGCGGTAGAATTGGCCCAGAGCGAACGTGAGAGCGCCTGGAAGGAGATGGCCCAGCAAGTAGCCCATGAGATTAAAAATCCGCTAACGCCAATGAAACTGACCCTTCAGATGATGCAACGCGAGAAGGATCTAGATGAACTTCACAATTTGACTGCAAACCTATTGGAGGAAATAGACTCACTAAGCCATATAGCAGAAGCGTTCTCTAGATTTGCTCAGATGCCGGATCTAAGCCTTGACGAAGAAGAGATCAGCTATTTAACCAACAGGGCAGCCTCCTTATATTTGGATCAGGGTGTGCGTTTTATATCAACAGGTCCCTTGTACGCAAAGGTGGACAAAGAGCAATGGGCCCGGATAATTCACAATTTGATTAAAAACGCTGTTCAAAGCATACCCGAGGGTCGACAGCCTGAAATAATAATTACTACGGCCAGGGCTGATAATAAGGCAATGATTAGTGTTCAGGATAATGGAGGAGGCATTCCTAAAGCCATGCAACAAAAAGTTTTTGAGCCAAACTTTACGACGAAATCTTCCGGCATGGGACTTGGTCTTGCGCTTGTAAAAAACTTGGTCAACAGTTTTGGTGGAGCTATTGGGTTTGACACATCAGAGAATGGAACCACATTCATTATCATTTTGCCCCTTTTGAAATCTAAAAAGAAATAACATGGAGTGTATTTCATTAACAAACAATGACGGAGTTACGGTCCTAACCGTCAACAGGCCCAATCAGCTGAATGCATTAAACAAGCAAACACTTGGAGAAATAAGCGCGGCTTTCGAGAACATGCGCAACGACGATGAAACCAAAGTGGTGATTCTAACAGGATCTGGCGATAAGGCTTTTGTGGCCGGCGCGGACATCAAAGAGTTTGCACATTTTAATGGCGCCGAAGGTGCTGAACTGGCAAAAGAGGGACACATGAAGGTCTTTAACCTCATCGAAGAGTTTCCAAAGCCAGTGATCGCAGCGGTGAACGGATTTGCTTTGGGCGGCGGTTTGGAATTAGCCATGTCTGCCCACGTCCGCATTGCCTCAGACAATGCCCGTATGGGCCTTCCAGAGACCTCTCTGGGCGTTATTCCAGGTTATGGCGGTACGCAACGCCTTCCGCAACTCATAGGCAAAGGGAGGGCGTTGGAGATGATTTTTAGCGCGAAGATGATCGATGCTGCCACGGCGTTGGAATATGGCCTGGTGAATCGTGTGGTTCCTCAATCGGAATTGCTTGGTGCGGCAGAAGAGATGGCGCGATCGTTTATGAAGAATAGTATTGTGGCTATGGGCTTTGCTATTGAGGCGGTGAATGCGGGTTTGCTTGAAGGCTCGGTAGGGTATGATGTTGAGGTACAGGCCTTCGGCGATTGTTTTGAGACGGCTGACTTCAAGGAAGGAACCGCAGCCTTTATGGAAAAGCGCAAACCAAATTTTCCGGGCGCATAATGAACACCCATTGGCTGGAGATTCCTCAACAGCAACGCGTAGATGTCGTGGGCGTACTCACCGCTGAGACGAAAGAGCTTTGGCTGGGGTTGCACGGGTATGGCCAATTGGTCCAATTCTTCTCTCGCCATTTTCGAGACCTTGCCAATACCCATAGGGCCTTTATTTTTCCGCAAGGGCCGCATAAATTTTACCTTGAAGGCGTGCATGGACGTGTTGGAGCCTCTTGGATGACAAAAGAGGATAGGCTGGCAGACATCCAAAACCAGTGGGCCTACCTCGACCAGGTGCTTCGTTGGGCAACGGGGGATGCGCCAAATGCGCGTATACATTTTGTCGGATTCTCTCAAGGGGTGGCCACAGGTATGCGCTATCTAGGAAATGGAAAGTACATGCCGTCGAGTTTCTTGGCCTGGGCGGGATCCTGGCCGCCGGATTTAGAGCCACGAAGTGTGGAGGCGCTAAAATCTATACGGTTTAAAGGGTGGTTTGGCTCGGATGATGCTTTTATCGGAGTAGAAAAACAAGCACAGATCATTACACATTACCGTGAAGAATTTGACTTGGAGTTGGATTGGGACCGTTATGAGGGCGGCCATACCTTCGACAAGGTTATCTTAGCGGAAGCCATCACACAATTGGAACAATAACCATGCACGAATCACACGCACTCATCAATAACGACGCGACACTTTTTGGCATTCTAGCGGCCATGCTTGGGGTCATTTTCTATACCTCACAAAGCAAAAGCCCGGCCTTTAAAAAATTCTATAGCGTTATTCCTGCGCTGTTGCTGTGTTATTTTTTACCGTCTTTGTTGACCACATTTCAAATCATTGACCCAAGCGAGAGCCGCTTGTATTTTATGGCGAGCCGATATCTTCTTCCGGCGGCACTCATTCTGCTCACTCTAAGTATTGATTTCAAAGAATTGGTAAAGCTGGGCCCAAAAGCCTTGATTATGTTTTTCACAGGAACTGTGGGGGTTATCATAGGTGGACCACTAAGTATTTTATTTTTTAGTGCTGTTGCTCCAGATGTGGTTGGATGTGATGCCCAAGAGGTTTGGCGGGGGATGACGACTGTGGCGGGGTCTTGGATTGGCGGTGGAGCGAATCAGGCCGCGATGAAGGAGGTCTTCGAGGTCAGCGAAGATGTCTTCAGTGCAATGGTCACAGTGGACGTTTTGGTCGCCGAGTTGTGGATGGCGTTTTTATTAATAGGTGTAGCGAAACACAAGAATATCGATCGAGCGTTTAAAGCGGATGCCACAGCGGTGGACTCCTTGCAAAATAAGATGGAGTCTTATACCTCTAGCATTGCCAAGGTTACTTCGTTTAACGATTTGATTTTCATTCTGGCATTGGCCTTTGGTGCAACAGGCCTGGCGCATTGGTTAAGCGACGGGATTGCGCCATTTATAGAGTGTAATTATCCCGAGCTAGCTAAATTTAGTTTGGCTTCTGGGTTCTTTTGGTTGGTCGTGATTGCCACGACTATAGGCATTGTGTTAAGTTTTACTAAGGCAAGGAAATTAGAGGGGGCAGGAGCCTCGAAGGTGGGAAGTGTTTTCATTTACATCTTGGTGGCGACCATTGGAATGAGCATGAACGTGATGGAAATTTTCCATAAACCTGGACTTTTTGCAATAGGTCTTGTTTGGATGATTATTCATGTAGGACTGATGTTCTTGGTCGCAAAACTCATACGAGCGCCTTATTTCTTCTTGGCGGTGGGCTCGAAAGCGAATATTGGGGGCGCCGCGAGTGCGCCCGTGGTGGCGGCAGCGTTCCATCCGGCGCTCGCACCAGTAGGCGTGCTATTGGCCGTATTAGGGTATGCCTTGGGAACGTACGGCGCGTATATC
>CAXPFQ010000029.1:0-24922 GCA_964216615.1 Schleiferiaceae bacterium | reverse complement strand
AAGTTTCGTGCATTTCAATGGGATTGATCACCGGTTCCAACACCTGCTCCTCCAAGGTCACAGCGCGACCGTTCCAAAAGAAGAATTTCTGCCATGCAAGATTAGAAAGTACCATGGCATTTATCTCACCCGTAATCCCATCGATGCCCGTACTATAGGCGGTGGGCTCCGCAAAATTGCTCTCTTGTAAATGGCAGCCGGCGCAACTTTGACTATTATCCCCGGACAATCGCTCGTCAAAAAACAAGTGTCGACCAAGGCGGGCGCCTTCCACCGTCATCGGATTATCCGAGGGAATTTGTGGAACAGGAAAATGATCGGGGTATTCCAAGGCCAAGGGAGTAGGCTCAAATGTAGGCCCTGATCCCCCACAGCTCGCTGCAAGTAACCAAGGTGATACCAATAGTAAGATTTTACTCTTCTTCATCTTTTTTTATGCCATCTCCATTATACTGCGTGTAGTTCTCGAAACGTGCGATAACCTCACGCATATCCTCAGGTATAACGCTTTCAAAGAATTGGAGTTCACCGGTAGCCGGATGAGTAAATCCCAAACTCTTCGCATGAAGGGCGTGTCGGGGACACGCCTTGAAGCAATTCACGATGAACTGCTTGTATTTTGTAAAAGTAGTACCCTTTAAAATCTTGTCGCCACCATAGCGCTCATCGTTGAAGAGCGGATGACCTAGGTATTTCATGTGCACCCGGATTTGATGTGTACGGCCGGTCTCTAATCGACAGCTGACCACTGTAACGTAACCAAAGCGCTGCAATACCTTGTAATGAGTTACCGCATGCTTACCCTCGGATCCGTCTTCGAAGACTGCCATTTGTAACCTATCGCGCAAGCTACGGCCGATGTGACCGGTGATGGTTCCTTCATCTTCTTTCACATTCCCCCAAACTATGGCCACATATTCGCGACGTGTGGTACGGTCGAAAAACTGCTTGGCTAGATGGCTCATCGCATGCTCCGAAGCGGCCACCACCATCACCCCTGAGGTATTCTTGTCTAGACGATGAACTAATCCCGGTCGCTCTTCCCCACTACTTTTGCCTGCCGGCAAATTTTCCGCGAGGTAGGCCAGACCGTGTACTAAGGTGCCCGAGAAGTTTCCGTGCCCGGGATGACATACCAATCCTGGTTGCTTGTTGATGACGATAACATGCTCGTCGCGGTACATGATGTCAAGCGGGATTTCTTCCGGGATGAGTTCGTATTCGCGTGGCGGCTCTGCCATAACGATGGCCACTTCATCTCCAGGCTTGACCTTGTAATTGGATTTTACCGGCTGTCCGTTGACATGAATAGCCCCGGCATCGGCCGCTTTTTGAATGCGACTGCGTGAGGTATCTTCCAAAAAGTTAAAGAGAAACTTATCTACACGCAAAGGGTTTTGCCCCTTCTCTGCAGTGAAGCTGTGGTGGACGTACAAGTCGTCTCTTTCCTCTTCGTCATGCTGGTCCGCAGGGTCTACCATCAGTGCTTCATCCATTTTGTACGCCAGAATTGGTCGCCTTGAATAATCTCCATAACATACGCCCCAGCCGCTAAGGCGGAAATGTCCACAGAGGTGCGTGGGGTACTGCGTTGTTCTATCCATACGCTGCCGTCCATTCCTACGATGCGAATGATCATATCGCCTTCTCCATAAGATTCAACATTAAGCCGCGTTGTCGCAGGGTTAGGATAAAACTTGAAGCCTCGATCTTCTGTGCAAATAGGAGTTTTCATGTTCGCAGGGTGGTAACGGAAATAAGGTCTCATAATGAGCGTTCCGGTTTCTAGAGATGGATACCAATTAAATCCATCGCCGTAATACCTCGGCATGTTGTTGGGCAAAGCACGATGGCGGTCTAAGCCCACGTAAACGGTGCTCTGTGAGCTCATGTCGACATAGCCTATCCAAACTGCATTGTAAGCACTAATATCAACGGCAGAATCCAAAGCATAAGGAATGATATCACCTATATTCCAGCCGCGTTCTCCTTCGTAGGTTGAGTCAGACATATAAAGCAATTGGCCTGGGGCATCGCCGCTGTCCGCAGGCGCCCAGACGGCAATCTTAAATGCATTATTGTCGTCCTCGAAGGTTACGAAATTAAATCCCACCCCTTTTAATGAATCCGAATTTCCCAAACCGCCGGTGATGAATTTCTGGGCCACGCGTGATCCGATCACATTCTCAATTCCATAAGCACGCTCGGCGGTGCCGTCGTCCAAGGATAGGTAGTTATCTAATTCTAATCTACCGCGCACGGTATCGTTCGAACGGAGTCCTGCCGCGGAACCGTCGAACCACACTTCTGTTTCCACCACCGTCGGGGCCATGAGGTTCCCTAAGGCTGCCCCGGGTACGGCAACATTAAAAGTTTGGTCCTGATCGTGTTGGGTATTGGTGATTACGGGAACCGCAGTCAATTGCTGAATCAATGTTCCATTCTCAAACCAGCGGTATTGTCCCAGGTTCAAACTCCAACCTCCGGATGGCACCGTGCCCATACGTCTGTAGGTAAATGTCAGTGAAGTTGGGCGATTGGCCAAAGAATTGCTCATATCTATCCACCAAGGCCAAGAGGTGTAGCTCTTGTTTCCTACAATTAGGGGATGAGCACGTGCAAAGGCAGGTTCAGTAACGGTAGAGTCAGCAGCATTGCGGTCTTTATCCAGCTGAACATAATCTACATTCCAAAGATCATAAGCACCTCCACGTGCGCCATAGGCAGCGATACGGAAGCGGAAACCTTTTTGGAGATAATTGGACCCTTGAACAGGAATCATTGCCGTACGGAAAGCATCAGCAATGCCCGTGCCCTTGGCGCCCCAAGCATAGGTCCATTGGCCGTCGACTGGAGAATAAAATTGGACCACCAAACTATCCGTGGGACTGGGCGCCTCCCCTAAACCCGCGCGCTGGTATTGGAACGACAACCAGACATTGCTCATTCCCTGTAAATTCAAGTAGTTCGATGTCAGTACATCGGCCAGCGTATCGCTATTGATACTACCTGGCACATAGGGTTTGCCAAATTCATTACAACCGTCGAAGGTGGCCACGCCTACAGAATTCTGATATAAGGGCATGGCATCATTGATCCAAACATTGGCATCAGACCACAAGGCTGGATCTGGTGTTCCAAAAGTCTGTGAAAAATCATCAACGAAAGGTGGTAGTAGCGTATCGTTCGACTCCATTCTGTCGGATTCAAACGTCGCTCCACCGGCCCAAGGAAGTACAATTTCTTGCACCTGGGCAAAGGCGGGACTCATCACCCAGAAGGACAACCATAGTTTGAAGTACTTCATGAATTAAAGGTTTGTAGTATCCAAGCCATCGTAGATCACTGGCGACAGTTTTGTACTATCAGTGGTCAACCATAGATCTACTGAACTGCCGGCGGGTACTTTTACATCCACTTCAAAGGCAGGGTATTGACGGTAAACGAAGACATTATTCGAATCTTGTACTTCAGCGGAATAGATTAAGGCTCCCAAGTTTAGACTGTAGGTCATCAAAACTTGCTTTGCCTGATCAAAAGTCAACCGCTCAACATCTGGTAAATAAATATCCTCCAAGCTTTGTCCACCACTTACGTACAATGTGAAATGTGATTCCGTTGGGTACAACTCTTGCTCATTTGCAATCTTTCCTTTTGAATCTACCACCCTTAAGACTAAATCATGACTCAAATCTGGGACCAATACCAACGAGTCAATAACCATCCCTTTTTGCTCAAATTTAGCGACCACATAACTGACTAATTGATCCTTATAATTCGGCAAAGGATATTTGGGTAACTGGGTTGGATTTGTGCTTAACATAAGCTTTCTTCCCAGCTTTACTTGAGAAAACGCTTCCGGAAAAAGTTCAATCACCGCTCCTTCTGGTACACTGGGAACATAGTGCGTGCTGTCAATAACCTCATAGGTAAGCCCTACAGCTTCTATAGTAGAAACGGCTTCCTCTAATGACATCAAACGAAGGTCTGGAACCTCAACGGTTTCGCCATGTCTGGTAGTACTTTTTAACCAGTACATCAATGATACTCCGACTAAAATGACACCAAGAATGCTGAAGAGTACGGTCTTCCAAAATAGCTTAGTTGAAAAGAATTTTATCCAATGCTTCATGAGGTAAAGATACTTTTTTGGACCCTTCCGAAGAAACCCCCAAAACATTACATTTACACTTATTGAAATCTGCATGAAAACAGTTGTAATTCTTGCTGGTGGATATTCCACCGAACATCAAATTAGCATAGCCTCAGGGCGCACTGCTGAGGCCGCATTTATAGAGGCGGGCTACACCGCGCTATTGGTAATTTTAAAGCAGGACGGATTTTGGTTGGATGACCAAGTAATCAAACTCAGCGACCTGGGCGCTGATTTTGTCTTTAATGTCATTCATGGTACACCGGGTGAAGACGGGCATATCTCTGGGATGCTCGAAGTCTTTGGAATTCCCCACAGTACCTGCCCCACCTTTCAAAGTGCATTAACCTTCAATAAAGCGCGCTGTAACCAAATCCTACGAGCTTCCGGATATAATGTTCCCCAAGGTCAACTCTTCAATCAGCTACCTGATCTTGATGTATTCAGGAATTGGAACTTTCCGTTATTTGTCAAGCCGAATAGGGCCGGATCTAGCTTTGGGGTTACGCGCGTGGAAGCCGCCGAAGAACTCGAAGCCGCGTTTAATTACGCCTTCTCGGAGGATGATGAAGTTCTTGTGGAAGAAGGTGTTATAGGCACAGAGGTGGGTTGTGGCGTGCTTCGCTATAATGGCGAACAACCGGAGGCCATCGCCATCACAGAAATAGTCCCTACTGAATCTAAATTTTTCGACTACAAAGCCAAATACGAAGGCAAAAGCCAAGAAATTACACCCGCTCGAATCTCCAAAGCGGTAGCCGAAAAAATCAGTGAAATTTCGACATTAGTGTACGACTATTTGAAACTTGAAGGTATTGTTCGCATCGACTTTATCATCACACCAGCCGATGAGCCCGTAATGATTGAAATCAACAGTATACCAGGCCTTAGTCCAGCGAGCATCATTCCGCAGCAAATTGCCCACAGAGGCTGGAAATTAAGCGAGGTATTGGCCCAATTGGCCGAAGAATCAATGGCCAGAAACCAAGCGAAAAAGATTGGCTAACTTCGTACCATGTCTAGAATTGCACTCTTCCCTGGATCTTTCGACCCCATTACCCTGGGACATGTAGATATTATCGAACGTGCCGTCCCCCTCTTTGACGAGATCAAAATCGCCGTAGGCACGAACAGTGCGAAAAACTACCTCTTCTCGATTGAGCAACGCGTCCATTGGATTGAGCAGACCTTCGCGCATGAACCCAAGATAAGTGTCATTACCTACGAAGGCTTGACCGTTGAGTTTGCAAAGGAGCAGGGGGTCCAATTCTTATTGCGCGGCCTTCGGAACCCTGCAGATTTTGAATTTGAAAAAGCCATTGCCCAAGCCAATCGCGAGATGGTGCCGGATTTAGAAACTGTGTTCCTTCTGACCAGTGCACGTTATGCCTACATTAGCTCGAGCATAGTTAGAGAGGTCTATAACCACGGCGGTGATTTCCATAAGTTCGTTCCCGCAACGGTACAACCTTAAGCTTCCTCGGTAAATTTTTCGAAAGTTTCTGTCAGACTGTTGTACGTAGGCAGCACCTGCATCCGGTCCTTTAAAAATGCCGGAGTGGCCCAATATACAGCCGTAATACCCTCCTCAATCTGAGGCTTGAGCTTTTTAGAATAATCCGTCACCATAGGGAACCAATAGGTCGTTTTAAGCATGTATTCCCCTTTGTCCGGATAGCAATGGTAGGTACGAACGGCTGGACCGGTAATTTTACATCGCTTCACACGGCATTCCTCTTGTACCTCGCGAACGGCACATATCTTAATAGTTTCCTTGGACTCTAATTTGCCTTTGGGCATATCCAATTTTCCGTTGCGCTCAATAATCAGCAACTCACCTACCTCGTTGCGTACCCAACCACCTGCAGCAATAACTTGCCGGTGCAAGGCCATAAAATAAGCCCAGAATATATGTTCTTGACCTATTTCAATGGTTCTTGTTTCCGAACCATTATAGCATTCTTTCAACCAACGCTTTACACTCTTTTGTGTAAGCAACGTGTTAATAAAATCAGGAGCTTCGTGGCCTGGAACCGGCACCAAAATGGCGCTCCTAATGAAAACTTTCATGTAATTTTGTAGCATGATACAAAACAAACAAGTGGCGCTCAAAACAGCTGAGAGCCTATTGCAAATTAAAGCAATCAAATTACAACCGGAAAACCCATTTACATGGGCCAGCGGATGGAAAAGTCCAATTTATTGCGATAACCGACTCACCTTAAGTTTCCCCACCATTCGAAACTTTTTGAAAATAGAATTTGCAAAACAAATTGAAGAAATCTACGGGAAACCCGATTATATAGCGGGTGTAGCTACGGGTGCCATCGCAATTGGTGTTCTGGTGGCTGAATATATGGGTGTACCTTTTATTTATGTACGTGATAAAGCCAAAGGCCACGGCCGTCAAAACCAAGTGGAAGGATTCTTTGAACCCGGTAGTAATGTAGTCGTTATTGAAGATCTTATATCGACCGGCGGATCGTCTTTAAAAGCGGTAGCCGCTTTAAATGATGCCGGAGCTCGTGTACTTGGTATGATGGCTATTTTTACATACGACTTCCAGATAGCTCTTGATAATTTTTCAGAAGCAGGAATACGATTAAACACACTCAGTGATTATCAAAACTTACTGGAGGAAGCGGAGGCGCAGGGATACATCTTACCCGAACATCTAGATTTACTAAAACAATGGCGTGAAGAGCCATCACGCTGGGGCCAATAATTCAATTCAATACGGATTCATCCATCGTACCTGATCAATATCATAGTCTACTAAGTCGCCATTTCTTAGCTTCAAAGTTAGTAGACCCGATGGTTGTACATGAGCGACCTGAGCCTCAAACGCATCGCCATCCGCTGAATAGTTTTTCCAAATACTACGACCCCACAACAATTGTTCGTAGCGTTTTCTTAAGTTAGGAATATCGCTGAATTCAGTAGCGGTTGGATGCAATACTGCTAGAATCTCTTCTATCCATTCCCTTACCGAGCCTTTCACGCCCAATGCTTCTATGGCAATACTTCGATCTATATCCTCACTTGAAGCCCGCACATTTATTCCTAAACCTAGAATTGAACTTTTTATGCCTTGGCTACCCCAATGATTTTCGATCAACATTCCGCCTAATTTTCGATTCCCAACCATCATATCATTTGGCCACTTGAACTCCACTTTCGAAGGCAATGCACGAGATAGCCTGCAACAAACCCAACGATTCACATCAAAACTCTCTTGAACAGGCTCGGGCCATCGAATCAAAACAGACAAAAGCACCGAATTCCCTTTGACATCGTGCCACTTTGACACACCTCGTCCCCTGCCATTATCTTGAGAATCCGCAACAACAGCGCTAAGATGTGCCATATCAGGGTTTTCTTGTAATTTACGCTTCAATTCTAACTGGGTGCTGTCGACACATTCCAGCCAGTAAATAGTCTCTTTTTCGGACATTAGGGCCTGTTTTCTTGCTTGTGCCGAAGATGGCACATGTTTTGGTAATTTAAGCACAAATAGAACAATCATTCATGCATCAAAAACCCGAAGCCTCATCTGAGCTACTGAAAAAATTTGTAGTGGACGGTCTTCAAGACATTAAAGGTGAAAACATTACGGTCATGGACCTTCGTGATATAGAAAATGCAGTTACTGATTTCTTTGTAATCGCAGAAGGAAATTCTAACACGCAAGTAAATGCTTTACAAGAAAGCGTGCACAAAATGGTCCGTGAAAATGTTGGAGATAAACCATGGCACGTGGAAGGCCGTGAAAATGCTGAATGGATATTAATGGATTACGTTAATGTTGTTGTGCATATATTCCAGAAAGGTATTCGTGAGTTTTACGATTTAGAAAGCCTTTGGGGAGATGCAGAGGTAGAGGTATTAGAAAATTTATAAGACATAAAATGGGCGAAAATCCTAACCAAAAACAAATAGATAAGTTGAAAAAGCAGTTTGCCGAAAACAACAAGAAGGGCAAGAACTCTTCAGGACCGAAAAAACCCAAATTCAGTTTCTATTGGGTCTACATTATCATTTTTGCCATCTTCATAGGGATGCAAATATTTGGGTCCATGAACCTGAACGTCAAAAAATGGGAATATCCCTCGCTTGAGCTGGCGCTAGAAAATGAAGATGTAAAAGAAATCATGGTCTTAAATGATGGAAAGACCGTGCAGGTAACCTTGAAGGAAGATGCACTTGCGGAAGGTAGCGGAAGGTACGTTGGAATAGACCCAAATTCTAGAGGGCCACACTACCAATTCAATATGCCCTATGAAACCCTCAGAGAATATCTGGATGAATTTTATAATTCGGATAAAGGCAAGGAGATGACCAGACTTTATCCCGATCTACAAGATGACCGTAACACATTCTTTACGGATATCATTGGTTGGGTTCTCCCCATTGCCATTATGCTATTCTTCTGGATGTTTATTATGAGAAGGATGTCAGGAGGCGGTCCTGCTGGGGGTGGAAGTCAAATATTCAATATAGGTAAATCACGTGCGAAGGTATTTGATAAGGATACGGATGTAAAAACCACGTTTAACGATGTTGCTGGGATGACCGGCGCAAAGGAAGAAGTACTTGAGATTGTTGATTTCTTAAAGAATCCCAAAAAGTATACTGACCTTGGGGGCCGAATCCCAAAAGGAGTTATGTTATCAGGGCCTCCGGGAACAGGTAAAACCTTGCTTGCGAAAGCCGTGGCTGGTGAGGCAAAAGTGCCGTTCTTCTCGCTTAGTGGTTCTGATTTCGTAGAAATGTTTGTGGGAGTTGGTGCCTCTCGTGTCCGCGATCTATTCAAGCAGGCGAAAGAAAAATCACCGTGTATCATTTTTATCGACGAAATAGATGCTATTGGTCGCGCCAGAGGTAAGAGCAACTTTACTGGTGGAAACGACGAAAGAGAAAACACGCTTAATCAGCTATTAACGGAAATGGATGGGTTCGGAACGAACGAACATGTTATTGTGATGGCGGCTACCAACCGGGCGGATATTTTAGATCGTGCCTTGATGCGGGCAGGTAGATTCGACCGAGTAATTTATGTCGATCTTCCTGAGTTAAATGAAAGAGAAGATATTTTCAAGGTTCATCTTAAAGGCATCAAAACTGATGATACCGTTGATGTAAAATTGCTCAGTAAGCAAACACCGGGCTTCTCAGGCGCAGATATTGCCAATGTTTGTAACGAAGCGGCATTAATTGCTGCACGCAAAGGAAGCAAACATGTAGGTAAACAAGACTTTTTGGATGCTGTTGATCGTATCGTTGGGGGTCTCGAAAAGAAAACGAAAATCATTACTCCTCAAGAGAAGAAGGTAATAGCCTATCATGAAGCCGGTCATGCCGCAGTAAGCTGGCTACTTGAACACGCAGCACCACTGGTAAAAGTCACCATCGTACCAAGAGGACGATCGCTTGGTGCTGCCTGGTACCTACCTGATGAACGTCAAATCACAACAACTGATCAAATGCTCGATGAAATGGCCGCAACTATGGGTGGTCGTGCAGCCGAACACGTAGTCTTCGATAAAATTTCAACCGGTGCATTAAGCGATCTTGAAAAAGTTACCAAACAAGCCCGTGCAATGGTTACCATCTATGGTTTAAATGACGAGCTTGGCAACATTACCTACTACGACAGCCAAGGTCAAAATGAGTTTATGCAAAAACCATATTCTGAAACAACGGCGGAAAGAATTGATAAGGAGATTAGTAAAATCATTGAAGGACAATATCAACGTGCCATAGATTTATTGCGTTCAAATAGAGATAAACTTGATGCCTTAGCTCAACTTCTGCTTGATAAAGAAGTCATCTTTAAGGAGAATGTCAAGGAAATTTTTGGTCCAAGACCATGGGATAAGGAGGATGAAGTGGAGCCCGAAAATACTACTGAAGGCCCATCTGCAACAGATCAACCCGAGGAAGATTCTCCCATCGAAGAATAAATCATGAGATCAAAGCATTTTAGCCGCGCCCGATGGGCGCGGCTTTTTTGTTGATAGCTCGAGAATAACGCGGTGGTTAATTGAAATCCACGCCTTATTTTTGGGGATAACAACGCTATGGCGCATCAAAAAGGATTTTTCTCAAAGCTCAAACGCAGCCTCTTGGGTTCTTCTTCTCAAAAAGAGGAAGAGCGTGGAAAATTTGCCCCAAAAGAGGAGCAGCCGCTCGATGAAAAATTCGTTTCTCAGTTCACCGAGGGTGGTGGTAATTTCATGTATTGTCCTTCGAAAGAAGATGCCATCGAGGAGCTCAACCTTTATGCTGAAAAACAAAATTGGAAGGGATTGTTCATTGCTTCACCCGAATTATCAAATTGGGCGAACAGCACCAAACTCCAAACTACGTTTGAGAATGACGGTCAATATCCAGTAGTCTTGACAAGCTGCGAAGCATTAATCGCTTTCAACGGGGGCATAATGATTCACTCGCACCATACCGGCGGAAGAAAATTAGGCGATTTACCCAAACACCATATACTCATTGCTTTCACCTCACAAATAGTAGCAAATTTGAGAGACGGCATGACCGCTATCAACCAAAAATATCGTGAACACCGACCCAGCAATATTGCCGTAATTCGCGCTCCTAACGATCAAGCTGTTGAACTCGCTTCGGCAGATCCAAACAAAGGCAGAACGGTATTTTTGATCCTTATTGAAGACGAAGCCTAATGGGAAAACGAGTGATTTTCGCCGGTCTTTATGGAGGCGGATTGATAGGAATTTTGGGGTTCACCCCATACGGTACGTATCTACTAGCCATATTTACACTTTTGTTATTGAATGAGGTCGCGCGCATCCTCGATGTTCAAAGCAGATTACCATTATTGACATTCACGTCTTTATTCTTAGTTGGAGGAGCACTGGGAAATTGGGGAGAGTCTAGGGAAATTATCAGCTCCACGCTTGCCATCGGTATTTTAATGGTCTTATCACTGTTACGTGCTGAGCGTCCTGCGCATGAGATGAGACGGGGACTGTTTGCTCTTGCCTATGTCTACCTTCCGATGGCATTTATAATACAAACGACAAAAGACCACTCAAGCGAAATCCTTTTCATATTCGCGTTGATTTGGTCTTCGGATACATTCGCTTATATCATTGGGCGTACTATAGGCAAACGACCTTTCGCGCCAAAGTTGAGTCCTAAGAAGACCATAGAAGGATTTATAGGGGGCATAATAGGAACACTTATCATTGGAGTAGTATTGAACCATTATTGGGCATTGCTAGAGGTGGATGTGGCCATTTCCTTAGCATCTGTAGTGTCCATTACCGCTCCATTTGGAGATTTAGTTGCTTCCTCTTTAAAACGCGAGGCGGGTGTGAAAGATTCCGGTGTATTTTTGCCGGGTCACGGAGGGGCTTTAGATCGGTTAGATAGTTTCCTTACTGCAGCACCCATCGCGATAATCATTTTTCAATACATGCAATGAAACTACATAGAGAAGGAAAAGGCACCATAGCCGTCGCATTCATAACCCTTTTTATCTGCAACAGTCTTTTGTTTTGGGCAACGGATTTAGTCTGGGCTCGAGTTAGTCTTCTATCTATAAGCGTAGTACTGTACGTCCTTGTTTTACAATTCTTCCGTAATCCTACACGTACCGTCACCATTAATCCAAAAGGTATGCTTTGCCCAGCAGACGGTAAGGTGGTGACCATTCAGGAAGTCTATGAAGATGAGATTTTAAAGGACAAGTGTATTCAAATGTCCATTTTCATGTCGCCGTTAAATGTACACGTCAACCGTTATCCATTAGGAGGTAAGGTGACCGATGCCATTCACCACCCGGGCAAATTCCTAGTAGCATGGCACCCGAAGAGCTCCACGTTGAACGAGCGTACCACTGTAGCCATAGAGAATGAGCACTGGGGCAAGGTAGTTTTCCGTCAGATTGCCGGAGCCGTTGCGCGGCGTATTGTAATGTATGCAAAACCAGGCAGTATGGCCGCTCAAGGTTCAGAATTTGGTTTCATTAAATTCGGATCTCGTGTGGATCTATTCTTGCCGCTAGACAGCCAAATCAAGGTCAAAGAAGGTGATGTTGTGAAGGGAGGAATTACTGTGCTTGCGACGCGTAACGCCTAAGCTTCCAATTCTTTTACCCACGATAATACCAAATCGAACTGTTCCGCCTTGGTCATCTCGCTATTGTCTAAGGTTCGAGCATCTGATGCCGCTATAAGCGGAGAATCTGCGCGCTCCATGTCCGCCTTATCTCTAGACTGAAGGTTTTCCAATACCTCAGCGACGGTCCAGTGTTGGCCCTTGGCGGCGAGCTCCTGCTGGCGGCGCTGAGCGCGTACCTGATCGGAGGCTGTCATGAAGATTTTCAATTCCGCATTTGGAAAAACCACGGTACCAATATCGCGGCCGTCCATCACCACCCCACCATCGCGGCCCATGGCTTGTTGTAGGGCTACTAAGTGTCTGCGTACCGGCACAAGCTTAGCCACGTGGCTGACCACATTGCTGACCTCCATGGTGCGGATTTCTTCTTCCACGCGTTCACCGTTCAAATGGGCGGCATTCACTCCCTGCGCATCGAGTTCAAAGGAAATCTGTACATCAGGCAATGATTGATTGATGTTTTCCTCTTGGCAACCGGTGGCTGCACTGACCCAATGATTCCGCAAGGCATAAAGGGCCACTGCACGGTACATCGCGCCGGAATCCACATAGATATAGCCCAAAGCTTTGGCCAATTCCTTTGCAAGCGTACTCTTGCCCGTAGAACTGTGTCCGTCTATAGCTATAGTCAGTGATTTTGGCATGTCAAGGTCTTAGAATTTCAGACTCAAAGATAGGGTATTCATGCGCCCGGCCACGCTGCGAAGTTCGTTCGCGAAGTGGAGGTGAAACTTGTTGAAATACAGACCCGCACCTAGGCTGAAGCCTCCACTTGTGCGGCGATCGGGCAAGCTCATTTCGTATTGACGACGGAAATTATAGCCCAGCATCAAGTGAACTCTGTCCGTGGGCAAGAACTCCAGGGAGCCGCTAACGTGGCGGAGCGCCAGGTTGAGGGTGCTCATGTCCAGCTGTGTGGTGGCGCCGGTTACGGGGTCTACGCTCACCAGGTTTGGATCGTCGTAGCCCAAGTTTGGGCGTTGGAGCTGATCAATAACGAAGGTCCAGCGGAAAGGGGCGTGCGCTAATTTATCCCCAACAGCAAACAAGATGTTTAAGGGCATGGGTTCGTAAGTGCCGCCAAAGGTGGTGAGCTGCGTGCCGGCGTTCTTAATGATGAAAGCATAGTTGGGTCCAGTGGAGCCTCTGTACATCAAGGCGATATCCGAGGCGACGGCCCAGCTTTGGTAGCTTTCGTAGGTTCCATTGACCAATTTTGCGGTTGCCCCCAAACGAATACCGTTCCAGGAGAACAGCTCGGTACCTAAGGTGAAGGCGAGGTCTCCTGCATAAAATTGACCCGTTGAACTCCCCCATTGATCTGTACCGTTGAACACTCCGTACTGAATGGTTTGTGCGCTGGCGATCATGGGCCGGCCTTTGAGCTCAAACGAATAACTGCCCTGAAGAAGTTGAATGCCTTCGCCCAAGCTTCCTGAGCTCATCTCGAGTTGGTAAAGGGAAGAATCCGTGAGCAATAGTGGGTTTTGAACCGCAAAGGCACCCACGCGACCCTCGTGCACATAGGCCGCATTACCCAGCGCCGAGGCACCGGCAAAAATAGATCGGTCTAAAAATGAAAAAACGCCATTACCGCCGCTCTGTCCAAACAAAGCGGTCGTCCAAAACAATGCTATGAATACGTTTCTAATCAACGCTTAGTGGTGGTCGGAACCTCTAGTTTCTTCGGTGATTTCACCTTTTGGTCTAAGATAGCTAAATCCAACACTTCCTTCATCTCACCTACGTAATGGAAGGTCATGCCTTTGAGGTAGTGTGCTTCAATTTCTTCAATATCCTTGCGGTTTTTCTCGCAGAGGATGATCGTATTGATTTTGGCGCGCTTCGCCGCCAAGATCTTTTCTTTAATACCCCCCACCGGCAACACTTTTCCGCGAAGGGTGATTTCTCCAGTCATCGCCAGTTTTGGTGCCACCTTCTTTTGGGTGAACAAGCTGACCAATGCCGTGAGCAAGGTAATTCCCGCACTAGGTCCGTCCTTTGGAATGGCCCCTTGTGGCACGTGAATATTGATGTCGTAAGCGCTAAAGAGTTTTGGATCTATGCCCAATTCTTCGGCGTTGCTCTTGATGTACGCCATAGCGATGGTCGCACTTTCCTTCATCACATCACCAAGATTTCCGGTAATAATAACCTTGCCATTGCCCTTACTGACCGAAGATTCAATAAAAAGAATATCGCCACCAACAGGAGTCCAAGCTAATCCTGTGACTACACCCGCATGATTGTTGCCTTCGTACGCATCACGCTCACGAGAAGGGCCTAAGATCTCAACTAATGCCTCTTTTGTAATTACAGCTCCTTCAACCTTTGCCATGGCTATATCCTTGGCCGTATGACGGACAAGTTTCGCCACCTTCTTATCGAGATTACGCACCCCACTTTCGCGAGTGTAGCCTTCGACCAAGGACTTTAACACCGACTTTGCGATTGTAAATTGATCGGCCTTCAATCCATGGTTATCTAGTTGTTTAGGAATTAAATGACAATTGGCAATTTCCACTTTTTCTTCTGAGGTGTAGCCCGTTACATCTATGATTTCCATTCGGTCCAGTAAGGCGGGCTGAATGGCACCTAGATTGTTTGCCGTAGCAATGAAGAGTACTTTACTTAAATCATAACCCATCTCTAGGTAGTTGTCATAGAAGCTGTCATTTTGTTCAGGGTCCAGCACTTCTAACATCGATGAGGAGGGGTCTCCACCCACGCCGTAGCTTAGCTTATCGATCTCATCCAGAATGAATACCGGGTCGTTACTACCGGCTTTCTTCATGTTTTGTAATACTCGGCCCGGCATGGCACCGATGTAGGTTTTTCGGTGGCCACGAATTTCGGCTTCATCACGTAAGCCCCCAAGAGACATACGTACATAGGGTCTACCCAATGCTTCGGCAACAGATTTACCCAAAGAGGTCTTACCCACTCCAGGAGGGCCCGCCAAACAAAGGATAGGGCTCTTCATATCGCCTTTCAACTTCAGCACGGCAAGGTGTTCAAGTATTCGTTCTTTTACCTTTTCTAAACCGTAGTGGTCGCGGTTGAGTACTTTCTCGGCTTTCTTTAAATTAATGGACCCAGAATCCGAACCTGCAAAAGGAAGCTCGAGTATAAACTCCAAATAGTTGCGCTGGATGGCAAACTCTGGCATCTGCGGATTCAAGCGTTGCAACTTGCGCAGTTCTTTATCAAAGTGCTCCTCTGAAGCCTTGTCCCATTTCTTGACCTTGGCCTTCTCGCGTATTTCTTCTACCTCGCTTTCGGAGCTATTACCGCCCAATTCCTCTTGGATGGTGCGCATCTGCTGGTGCAAGAAGTATTCACGCTGCTGCTGGTCAAATTCGTGCTTTACCTTATCTTGAATTTCATTTTTAACCTCCAGCATCTTCAGCTCCAGATTTAATCCTTCCAACACCTTAACGGCCCGGTCTTTCAACGATTCCAGTTCTAATACCTCCTGCTTTTTCGGCAACTTCATGCTGCTGTTCGAGGCGATAAAGTTCAGTAGGAAGGTGTTGCTGCGGATGTTGTCCAGAGCCGCCTGCGCTTCAGATGGGATGTGTGGACTTTCTTGAATCAGCTTCGTTGCTATGTCCTTGATGGAATCCATGAGGATGGGGAATTCCACATCGTCATCGCCCGGGACGAATTCAGGAAGGAACTCCACCTTAGCGATGTTGAAGGGCTCGGTTTGAACCCATTCAAGGATGCGGAAACGCTTCTTTCCTTGGATGATGATGGTCGTGTTGCCGTCAGGCATTTTAAAGCTCTTGACGATTTGGGCCATGGTACCAATAGGATATACCTCACTTTGTCTGGGATCCTCGGTTTCCATGTCCATCTGGGCCACCATGCCGACAAATTTATCCTTGTCGCTGATGCTCTTGATCAGGCGCAAGCTTTTGTCGCGGCCGGCGGTAATAGGTGCTACTACCCCAGGGAAGATGACGGTGTTGCGCAACGGCAGGATGGGGAGCAGCTCGGGTAATTGGTCATCCCCTATTTCCACTTCTTCATCCGAAGTCATCAATGGAATAAATTCCGTGTTTTCGTCAATAATATCGCTGAATGACAATCTGTCCATATCTCTGTTTCAAAAGGTCGTTAGGGGCCAATTTCCGCGACATGCTGTCACCATTGGCCAAAAAAAGGCCGCTCCATAGGAGGGCCTTATATATGGTTCAAAGGCTGTGCCGAAATTATTGCTCGAAGAAGCCCAAACTCATTCCGAACTTGAACGTCAAGCTTCCGTCCATGCCATTACGGTACTCTGGGTTGTTCGCCAACCAATCACTTTCGTAGTTGAATCCTTCAATGTTTGAAGCACCAAACCCATTGTAATAGAGGCCCAAGTTGTAGAAGCTCTTCAACGAGCGGCGAATACGCCATCCGAAGCCCAAAGCATAAGTGTAGGTATGGCCTGTACCCGGGTACAACGCAATGCCATCTGGGTATTGTGCGTTGGTGTTCAAATGCGGCTGGTAGGTCAAGGCTCCGGCGCCCACATGCACAAATGGCGTGTGGTGGTTGCGCTGGTTGTATTTACCGAAGGGAATGAAGTGGATATTCGTAAACAGGTTTACGTTCAATAGGTCCGTATCTACTTGGTAATCGCGGTCGGCATTGCCGTGCAAATTATCGTGGCTATACACACTACCGTAGTTCACATCCGCCCCTACACTTAGAATGCTACTGAAATTATACTTGAGCTGAGCCCCAAGACCAAAACGCGCCTCTTGAGTCAAGGCATTTAAGCTTCCGCCATTTACATCGCCCAAATAGTTTTGGGACATACCGTAGGCACCTAATTCCAAAAATGCCGTGGCACGCTGGGCCTTCAATCCTGTAGATAATCCAAGCGCTAAAACCGTTAAGGCCAAATATTTTGTGTATTTCATAATCAATCTGAATCCCTCAAAAATACCAATTTATTATCCTCACTCGAATGTAATTCGTATCCAAGTTCTTTAAACGCTTCCAAACCAGAAATGGTATGTACATTTGCCTCCAGCATCCAGCGTACGAAGGCCCCTCGGGCTTGTTTACTGAAGGCGGAAACAGATTTTACTTGGCCGTTTTTACGCTGCTTGAAATCCACCGCTACGACCGGTTTTTCCACTGCTTTCCAATCTATAGCCTTGCTGTACTCTCCGCTGCAAGCATCTACCACAAAACCTGCGTTGCCTTCGTTTACCCATGCCGTAAGCACGGGCTTCCACAGTGCATACAAATTTTTAGATGTACCAACGGCTAGTTTCGACATCATTTCTAATCTGTAGGGGACTAAAACTGAGTCGGCGTACACCGCGCCGTACAAGGCGCTTAAAATAACCAAGCGTTCTTGAGCGCGGGCAAGCGCGGGCTCACTTAAAGTTTCACTATCCAAGAACTTGAAAGCCTCGCCGGAATAGGCATGAATACCAGCCACGCCAGGATTTGGGCGGAGATAATGCTCGGATTCTTTTGACCACATCGCGTGGACTTCGGGCCACAATTTATCACTGACTTTAAAGAGGGTCTGCCCTGCTTTCCCGGACAATTTCTGAACCGCGGCAACCACCATTTCAGTTTCTCGGCGGAAAGAGATCGCTTTAGGGGATAAATAAGGAAAGACTGCTTCGGTGCGCATGCCTTTAGAAGGTGATAAGAGAATCAAGGGTTTGTTCATAGGATAAAAATACATCGTACCCTACCTTTAAGCCCTAAGGCACGGCTTTTGTTTTAATGTAGTTGTAAAGAGTTTGTATGAAAAAATTGGCCCCACTTGTTGCTATAGCACTTCTCCTCAGCGGTTGTCGTGGGGCGCAATACTATTACAAAACCGGGAACAAATATGCCAAAGTACATATGCTCAAAGAGAGCGTTACTGCTTATAAGAAGGCGATCGATCGTAAGCCAGGCAGAGTGAAGTATCGCATGGCTATGGACCAGCAAGGCAATGCTCTTTTAGAGGAGCTCTACACCAACTATCGCTTTGCCGACGGCAATGATAGCCTTTCCATATATAAGTTTCTGGAAGCTGAAAAGTGGCGTAACTACCTAAAGCCTTATATCAATACGAGCCTTTATGAGGGTTTTTACGATAGGGATTATTCGGACCAATTGGACCGATTCCTTGCTCAAAAATACACCCGAGCTGAAAAATGGATTCGCACGCGACAGTTCGACCGTGCACAATCCAACCTAGAAGAAATCAAAACGCTCGATCCTGAATATAAGGAGGTACAAAGCCTATTGGAGTTCAGTGAAGTGGAACCTATTTATGTCCAAGCCTTAGACCTGTTCGAGGGCAATAAATTCCGCGATGTACACGACTTGCTTCAACCCATGCTAAAAAAATACCCAAAGCAAGAGTTACTCAGAAAACTTGAGGAACAAGCCATAGAAAGAGGTAAATACCGTTTAGGTATTATATCAGACCCAAATATTACCGGTAAAGAAGCTACTATGTCCGCAGCCCTTCAAAGTGCTGTTATCTCTTTAATTCAAGGATACGATGATCCGTTTCTCGAGCTTCTCGACCGCACAAACTTTGAGATGTTACAACAAGAACAAGAAGCCATCATCAATGGAACTACAAATGAGGCCGCTGTTACTCAGGAACTTTTAGCCGCTGATGCCTACCTTAAAGTCATTATCACACATGTCTATGAAAATGAAGGGACACTCAACAAACAAACTCGTCGTGGATGGGAGCGATACTATGTGACCACTAAAAATGACGAGGGAGAAGAAGTTAAAAAGGCTATGTTCAGAAAAGTGACTTATAGAGAATTCACCAAGCATAACGAAGCAAGTTATGATATGCAATTAGCCATGGTAGAGCGTGCGACTTCCCGAATATTATGGTCAGAAAGCTATCACCATGAGGATAAAGATGAAATTCATTACGTAGAATTCGGTGGAACCGGAGATCTTTTTTCTGGAGATTGGCGCTACCAAAACAAACAACACCCAAGCGACCGCCGCAGAAACGATAGCGCGGCAATGAATAGATTAGTAAAGGCCAACAAACGCATTCAAAGTACTTCATCCATGCGCAAAGACGCAATTAATGGGTTGGCCCAAAAGGCTGCTGACCATGTCAATCAACAGAAACTGACCAAAGAATGAGAAGTTTTCTGATATACTTAAGCGCACTGATCTTTGTAAGTTGTGGTATCAATAAACATACCCCACCTAGTTGGATCAACGGAAAGCCCATTGATGCGTCAGGTATCTACGTATATGGTTTGGGGAGTAGTTATATCAATCCAAATACTGCTTATCAGCAAGCCGCACGCTCCAATGCCTTAGCAGATTTAGCTCAAGAAGTGCAAAGCGAGATATACGATGAAACTAAGCTTTTGCAAAAAGAAGATGCCAAGGGGTTTAACAGTGCCTTTGAATCCAATACCATCTCAACTTCCACGCTGCGCCTGGAAGATTATGAGCTCGTAGAAAGCTATGCAGATGAAGTTCGCTTCTACACCCTGTACCGTTTAGATCTTCAAGCCTTTTTGAGAAAGAAAGCGTTGCAAGATGCCGAGGCCATGGAATGGATCAACGGGAAATTCACAGAAGCTAAGGACGTGCAGCTATCGGCATCCGCACGATTAAGCGCTCTCGTAGACGCCTTAGACAAAGCCCATGATTTTCAACTGTTCGGGGACATCAAGTTCAAGACCAAACTCAACGCCAACGCCACAGAAGCCCTGCGAACACTAGAACAATCCATGGCTGTTGTCTTGCTCATTCCAGAGGAAACAGCCTATCTGGGTTTACCGGCAACCTTCCAGGCGCAGTGGCAGGACGTAGGTCGTGATCAAATTCCTTTGACCATTCAATCAAGCTCAGGCCAATTCATCTTTAAAGAACAACAAATACAATGCCTGCACACCGGCTATGAGCCGACAGTTCAAATTTCTATCCAATGGGACTGGGATAAGATCCTAAGTAGTCACCCTAGCACTAAGAGATGGCTGAAAAATAAAAGCCAATGGAACCAAGGTGCAGTCGTAAATTTCCAAAAACCTACCCTTCAACTCAACTGTCCGGACGAATTAAGAGAAGCTTTAGCTCAAAGCCTTTCTACATATTTCGTTGTACAAAACGAGGCAGGTGCGAAACTGGGATTAGAAGCTAGAATAGACATATTCACCGAAACATCTGCTCAAAGCACCCATAAAGTCATTATCGATGGGACCTTTGTAATGACGGCTATTAGTGAGCATATAGATGTACTCTGGAAAAGCTCCAAAACTATTGAAGGCACCGCCCTATCCAGTTCTAAAGAGCGTGCCATGCAAAGTGCCAAGAACACTTTTATGGAAGATTTCAACTACTTCGTATTGCCCCAACTCCAAAGAAGTTTAGACTACTAGAATATTTGCTATGCACGCATAGTATTATTTTCTATCTTAGAGCTTCGTAAGTTTTTACATGAGGCCAGAAGAAACCTTTGATTTTCGTATTCGTAGATGTTGGATCGCTATGTCCAAAATGTATAATGAACTCGTAAGCACCAGTGGCATTACGGTTTCGGTAGGCTTTGCCTTGTTGAATATCGATGTGAAAGACGGCACCCCTTCCACGGCCCTTGGACCCAAGATGGGAATGGAAAGTACTTCCCTGAGCCGCTTGCTAAAGAGTATGGAAAGTTCGGGTCTGATTTTTAAAGAAGCTCATCCTGATGATAAGCGAAGCGTTTTGCTCAAGCTTACACCTTTAGGACTGGAAAAACGAGATGCAAGTCGCGATGCCGTTTTAAAATTCAATGCTGCTATTTCCAATTCATTGGGTGAGCTAGAGTCCCAAAGTTTCTTTGAGGCTATGGATGTAATTGAACATAATATTGAACTGATGAGGTCACCCGTTGAATTCTCATAGTTCATTTCGCGCGCCTTAGCGCAAATACTTGGGCTTTCCCAAGAGCCTATCACAGAGTGAATGAATCGCCATTATTGATTTTAATGGCGATTTTTTTTATTTTTCCAGGAACACATCTAAACCGCCAACATGATGAACGACAATAAACATTGTCCAAAATGCCATTCCACAGATTTTGTAAAAAGTGGGATTATTAAAGAGAGACAGCGATTCAAATGCAAGTCTTGCAATTACTACTTTACTGTACAAAAGCTTGGAAAGCGCATTGAAGGAGAATTTGTAATTAAAGCCTTACAACTCTATCTCGAAGGAATCAGTTTTAGAGAAATTGAACGGATCTTAAACGTATCACACGTAAGTGTAATGAATTGGGTTAAAACCTACAATGTGAAAAGACCCAGAACCATTTCTAAGGTTCAGCCTCAGGTCCAGATTTTAGAGCATCACGAGATTCTTGAACATCTGGGAGATGAAAAGAACCTAGATAGTGGGGGACTCATTGTCACGCCTGTAGACAGCAAATATTTAGTCCTTACTTGGCAAAACCGCTACACCAAAAAGAATGCGCATCTTTAAATGAACCACTACTTCATAGATAGCTTCGAGAAATACGAAGAAGCTTACAAAGCCTCCATAGAAAATCCCGAAGCATTCTGGGAGAGTATTGCCCATACATTCACTTGGCAAAAGCCGTGGGATAAAACTTTAGAATGGGAGTTCAATACACCAAATGTGAAGTGGTTCCAGGGCGGTGTTTTGAACATCACAGAGAACTGTCTGGACCGTCACCTCGAGGAGAGAGGCAATGATATTGCCTTAATATGGGAACCGAATGACCCGAAAGAACAAGAGGTGCGGATGACCTTCACAGAATTGCATGCAGAAGTGTGTCGCTTTGCGAATGTCCTCAAAGCCAAAGGCGTAAAGAAAGGCGACCGCGTGGCAGTGTATATGCCTATGGTGCCTGAGCTGACTATTGGGGTCTTGGCGTGTGCGAGAATTGGTGCTGTACACTCCGTCGTATTCGCAGGATTTTCTTCAAAAGCGCTTGCGGATCGCATCAACGACAGCCAATGTGTGTGCGTATTGACTTCCGACGGTATGTATCGTGGTGCTAAAGCATTGCCTGTAAAAACCACCGTTGACGAAGCCTTGAAAAACTGTACTTCTGTGGAAAGCGTAATTGTGGTGAAGCGTGACCAACATGAAGTGGAAATGGTTGAAGGCCGCGACCACTGGTATGTAGATGCAGCGGCTGAAGTGAGCGCAGATTGTGCTCCTGAGCCGATGGACGCCGAAGATATGCTCTTCATCCTGTACACTTCTGGATCTACAGGTAAGCCTAAGGGTGTCGTTCACACTTGTGGTGGATATATGGTTTATGCAGCTTACAGCTTCCAGAATGTCTTCCAATATGAGCGCGGCGATGTGTACTGGTGTACGGCCGATGTAGGTTGGATAACGGGCCACAGCTACATCATCTACGGACCGCTCTTGAACGGCGCTACCACTATCATGTTCGAAGGCGTACCTACCTATCCGGATGCGGGTCGCTTTTGGGACGTTTGTGATAAATATGCGGTGAACCAATTCTACACTGCCCCAACAGCGATTCGCGCCTTAATGGCCTGTGGTGACAAATTCGTGGAGCGTGCAGATTTGAGCTCCCTTAAGGTTATTGGATCGGTTGGTGAACCTATCAATGCTGAGGCATGGCACTGGTACAATCAAAAAGTAGGACACGGAAATTGTCCAATCGTGGACACATGGTGGCAAACCGAAACGGGAGGTATCATGATCTCCGGTCTCGGGGTACATAGCCCACAACGTCCAACCTATGCAGGTCGTCCACTTCCAGGCATCCAACCTGTACTGTTGGACGGTGATGGGAATGAAATCACCGGCGACGGTGTAGAAGGTTACTTATGCGTGAAGCATCCCTGGCCGTCTATGTTGCGTACCACCTATGGCGACCACGAGCGTTGTAAGCACGTATATTTCAGCAATTACGAGGGCCATTACTTTACAGGTGACGGCGCACGTCGCGAAGACGGCATGTTCCGAATCATTGGTCGTGTGGACGATGTGATCAACGTAAGTGGACATAGATTCGGTACTGCCGAAATTGAAAATGCCATCAACGCTTCTGCTGTAGTTACAGAAAGTGCTGTGGTGGGGTTCCCCCACGACATCAAAGGTCAAGGCATTTATGCTTATGTGATCCTCGAAGAAGGCAATCACGACAAACAAGCGGTTAAAAGTGTAATCTTGAGCACAGTTGTTAAAGAAATTGGCCCCATTGCTAAACCCGATATCATTCAAATTGTCCCAGGTCTTCCCAAAACTCGATCCGGGAAAATCATGCGTAGAATACTTCGGAAAATAGCTGAAGGAGATACGAGCAATCTCGGGGATACCTCCACCTTGTTAGACCCAAACGTGGTGGAAATTATCATTAAAGAGGCGCACTCTTAGATTAATTTGTTATAAAAATAACAATCTGTAATTTTTGAGACTAATCTTGTGCAATTCCCGTTTTCACTGATGGGAACGGATACTTTTGTCGCCCTAATTCAGTAAGAATGACAAGATTTCCATTGCAGAATGCACCCCAGTGGGTAGAAGAATTTGGGGCTCCGCTGTATGTCTACGATGCACAAACCATTAGCGCCCAATACCAACGTATTGCCAATGCTTTCGATCCGAACATCTCCCTCGGCATTCATTATGCCTGCAAAGCTTTGGACAACATCAATGTGCTCAAACTTCTTCGCTCCTTAGGTGCAGGGCTGGATGCGGTGAGTATTGGAGAGGTTAAATTGGGGTTGCGCGCGGGTTTTACGCCCGAAGAAATCTTGTTCACCCCCAATGGTGTAGGCATGCATGAAATCCGCGAAGCAGCACAGCTCGGGGTACAGATCAACATCGATAATCTCGAAACCTTGGAGGAATTTGCCAATGAATTTGGGAACTCAGTACCCGTTTGTGTGCGCATCAACCCACACATCATGGCCGGAGGTAATGCCAAGATCTCAGTAGGACATATCGACTCAAAATTTGGGATCTCTATTCACCAAGTCCGTCACCTACACCGCATCGTCAACACCATGGGATTGCACGTCCACGGTCTACACATGCACACGGGTTCCGACATCCTTGATATCGATGCCTTCATGCGCGGCGCCAACCTATTAATGGATCTTGCCCATGATTTCAAGGAGTTGAGTTACATTGATTTCGGCTCTGGGTTCAAGGTCGGCTACCGCCCCGATGAGAACACTACAGATATCGAACAGTTCGGTGCCAAAATGAGCGAGCGCTTCCGCGATTTTTGCATGGAATATGGCCGCGATTTGAAACTCATATTTGAGCCGGGCAAGTTCCTAGTCTCTGAAAGCGGAATTTTCCTGACGACCGTAAATAGCATAAAAACTACCCCGTCTACCGTTTTTGCCCAAGTCAATAGTGGGTTCAACCACTTCCCCCGCCCCATGCTGTACGATGCCTACCACCACATCGAAAACGTGACGAATCCTGACCGTGAGCCTAGAATCTATACCGTTGTCGGATATATCTGTGAAACCGACACCTTTGGGTATGATCGAAAAATCGCAGAAGTACGCAACGGTGATATTCTCGCCTTTCATAATGCAGGAGCGTATTGCAGCACGATGGCCTCTAACTACAACAGCCGCGTGCGTCCGGCAGAATTGATGCTCATTAATG
>CAXPFQ010000028.1:0-19812 GCA_964216615.1 Schleiferiaceae bacterium | reverse complement strand
GCGCATTGCGCTGGCTTTCAGTTGTTTTAGCGGAGAAAGAGGGATTCGAACCCCCGGTACCTCTCGGTACGCTGGTTTTCAAGACCAGTGCATTCGACCACTCTGCCATTTCTCCGGTGGAAGGCGTTTTGCTTCCTAAGTGGGCGGCAAATTTAAACAGGAATTGATGTTTTGCAAGGGGAAATATGCAATTATCTTTGGGGCATGGGTATAAGAACTCTTCTTACCACAATTGGAATATTAGTTGTAAGCAGCACAGCCGGGCAGGGCATACGCTTTGGCTTGCAGCCTATAGTGTATTCCACGAATGAAGGAACACCTTATGTAGATGTTTATAGTACACTGGATGCCAGTACTTTGACTTATGAGATGTTGGCGGATAGTACGTGGGGTGGTTCTTTATTGGTTCGCATAAAGATGGGAGATAAATGGGACGCATTGGCCTTCGACTATCGTGCACAGGACAGCGCCTCGGGTGCACCTTTGTTGTTGCAAAAAAGTGTGATGGCCTTTAAAAATTGGTCCCCAGTACCGGTGGAGGTGGTGCTTAGAGACGAGTTGAGTGGACAAGAGTGGAGGTACGAGGATACGTTGTCTTTAGAATCGGAGGGACTACATCTGTCGCCAGCGCTGTTATTGGATACACTCGAAACGGAATTGGACCTGTATCAAAAATCTGGTACTTCAGTGGTTCCTATGGCTAATCTAGGGATGCCCTTGTATACGAAAGCCGAGGTGGCTTGGTATGCGGAAGTTTTTGTGGATTCAGGGCAGTACGTATTGCGGTACCAACTTTCGGATCTCTCGGGCCAATTAGTCCCTGGGACCTACGGATTTAAACGTTTGGAAGACGGAGTGAACCCATTGAAGATCCAATACAACATGGAAGGGGTGCTCAGCGGGACCTATGCGGTAAATCTGGAAGTGCTCGATGCTATGGGCAATTCAGTACGGCGCAGGGAGTCGATGTTTCAGTGGTTTGATCAAAATACACTCTCAAAGTGGGAGATCGATGGCCCCGCTTTGGATAAAGAAATGTTTGAGGCGCAATGGGGAAATTGGTCCCTAATCCAAGATTACCTCGGGATGATTGCACCCATTGCAACGCTTTCGGACCGCCGAATTTTAATGAGCCTGAAGGATCAACCGGATACTGCCTTGGCCGCTAAATTCATTGCAAATTTCTGGCAAAACAAGGCGCCGGAAAACCCAGAGGGAACTTGGAAAGGCTACTTGGCCATTATCGAAAAGGTAGATCAAGAGTTTGGTTCAAAGACCTTGAAGGGTTACAAAACTCAAATGGGACGCGTGTTCCTGCAATACGGTGCTCCGTCCTTGGTAGAGGAGCGTCCGTTCGATGGAAGGAATTATCCATACCAAATCTGGCAATACGACCAGCTAAAAAGTCCCAGTACGCCAACCCAACAAAACCAAGTGTTCATTTTCGTCGATCAGGAATTGGTTGGGAGGCAATATACCTTGCTCCACAGTAGTGCCATAGGTGAGGTTAAAGACCATAAATGGCAGTACCACCTCAGTCGTCACACCAACGCAGGACCAGATATAGACGCTACCTCGACTAAATACGGTCGTGATAATTTCGGTGAGCGTATTTCAAATTCGTTAATCATTGGGAACCAGGGAACTTGGTTTGATATGTATAATAACTAGTGGATAAGATTGCAGTTGTCATACTCAATTGGAACGGACGTGCATTGCTGGAGCGCTACTTGCCCGGAGTTGTAGCCCATAGTGCTCCGCATCCAGTATATGTCGTAGATAATGATAGTTCTGACGATTCCCAGGAGTATGTGGCGTCCAATTTCCCTCAGGTCCAGTGGATCCAAACAGGAGAAAACCTTGGTTATGCCGGAGGATACAACAAAGGATTGGCCAGTATCCACGAACCTTATGCTGTTCTCCTGAATAGCGACGTTCGTACCACACCGGGATGGCTCAATCCCATTGCCGATCATTTTGCAGCCCACCCGAATTGTGCCGCCCTACAACCTAAAATTCTTTGGGACCGCCAACCGGACTCTTTTGAATATGCCGGTGCCTCCGGAGGATTCATCGACGCCCTAGGCTATCCCTTCTGCCGTGGCCGCATCTTGCACCACCTTGAATCTGACATAGGCCAGTACAATCAGCCGCGAAAGGTCTTTTGGGCCACAGGGGCCTGTTTGGCACTAAAGACCAGCGTTTTTAAAGAACTTGGCGGACTAGACCCCATGTTATTTGCCCACATGGAAGAAATAGACTTGTGTTGGCGCATGCAGCGAGCAGGATATGATATATGGGTACAGCCAGAGAGTACTGTTTTTCACTTGGGAGGGGCCACACTCGATATGGATTCTCCAAGAAAGACTTACTTGAATTTCCGTAATAACCTTACCATTTTAGTAAAAAACCTCCCGCATCACGGGGCATTAGCACTTGTATTTTTGCGTCTCATCCTTGATGGTTTAGCAGGATTCAAATTCCTTTTTCAGGGTAAGCCAAAGCATACGTTCGCTATAATCAAAGCGCATTTTGCGTTCTATGCTAGGTTCTCAAAGATTCAGCGTGCTCGGGCAGCAACAGCCAAGCACCCGTTTAAGAAATTATCTGCGCTAACAGGAACTTATTCTGGAAGTATGGTGTGGCAAGTGTATGCCAAGGGGAAATCTAAATTTTCTGATTTCTATTAGCAGATGTGGCCTTCGTTGAAGGGAGAGCACTGGGACAGCGTACTGGACCGGCTCGCAGCAGATGATTATGCCATCATTGATTCATTCCTCCCACAAGACGTCCTCGCTAGGATAGAGGCGACCTTCGATGCTGTAGAATCGGAGGATCGGTTGCATGCGGCAAAAATTGGTCACGCATCAGAAGAACAGCGCATCTCCGAAATCCGTAGTGATTACGTCCACTGGCTGGACCGCGAACGAGACTGCGATCTAGAGCCTTTCTTCGCTGGTATCGACGATTTACGTATGGCTGTGGGGCGCGCCATGTACATCAGCTTGTTGGGCTATGAATTCCATTTGGCTAAATATCCTCCCGGGGCCTTCTACAAAGCGCATCTTGACCAGTTTGACCACCGCGATAACCGTCAGCTCAGCCTAGTCATTTATCTAAATTCGAATTGGCAACCCGGTGACGGCGGTGAGCTTAAAATACATGGTGATCGAGCGGCTATTGTGGAACCATTGTACAATCGTGCTGTCCTCTTTCGCAGTGACCGAGTTCTTCATGAGGTTCTCATTGCCCACAAATCTCGACGAAGCTTGACCGGGTGGCTTTTGAAGCGCCCTACTTCTGTGGCCGTCTTGGGATTATAGAATCTCATTTCTGAACCAGGGATTCTCATGAAACGCTGTTTTTTATGTTTAAACCCGCAAAACTTCTCAAAAACTTTATTTCCGGCAGAGCTAGGGCGTAGAACTTACCTTAAATTGTAGTGTAACAAAATCAATTGGTATGAAACGCTACATGCTCTTTTTCTTTTTACTCCTTGTAGGAACCATCAATGCTCAAACCTTGACTCAAACTATTCGAGGGACAGTGGTAGACGCAGAGTCTAAATTTCCATTGGTCGATGCCATGGTTATATGTGACAATGCACGTGCCTTTACAGATGATTATGGTCAATTTTCACTTGAAGTAGAAATAGGACGTAAAGTAGTTGCCGTTCAGCTCTTCGGTTATGAACCCAAAAGTTCGGTGGTAGAACTTAATTCTGCCAAACAAGCCGTTATCAGGTTAGAACTTACGGAGAGTACCATCAAGCTAGATGAAGTAGATGTTGTAGCAACACCTCGAGGGGATGTAAAGAATGAGATGGCGGTTGTTAGTGCTCGGAAATTTTCTGTGGAAGAAACCAATCTTTATGCAGGTTCTCGGGGAGAGCCCGCACGTATGGCAACCAATTTCGCCGGGGTTCAAGGTTCGGATGATTCTCGAAATGATATTGTTGTCCGTGGGAATACTCCAGCCGGAATTTTGTATCGATTCGAAGGCATCAATATTCCAAATCCAAACCATTTTGCCATACCAGGGACGGGCGGGGGACCCGTAACCATTTTGAACAACAAATACATCCAGAGTGGCGATTTCTATACTGGTGCTTGGCCAGGCGAATACGGTAATGCCATCGCCGGTGTCTTCGACCTTGAAATGCGCGATGGAAATAACGCTACGCCCTTTGAAGGAAGCTTCCAGTTTGGTCTTCTCGGGGTAGAACTGATGGCAGAAGGTAGACTAGGCGAAGAAAAACCTAATGCACCCTCTTACCTTATTCTTGGCCGTTATTCAACGCTCAGCATGGCCACAACTCTAGGTATCCCTTTGGGGACGACCGCAATTCCAAATTATGCAGACGGAGCATTTCGTTTTAGCTTCCCGCAAAAGGACGGTTCGAAATTAAGCCTGTGGGGAATGGGGGGTACCTCAAACTTAGTCATAGATATTTCCGGAACAGATGGCGACATCATCACGGATGATTTTGAGAGTTATGGAACGGTAGATAGAGATCAATTTTTTGACACGCATATGGGAGTTGTGGGAGCCACCTACAACAAGAGGCTTTCCACAAACAGCTATATTAAAAGTGGTGCCGCTGTTTCAAGATCTGCAGTGCACGCTCTAAACAATAAAGTTTTTAGGAGCGTAGATTCTACTAACGTGGATGAATTAAGATGGCGCGTAGATTCGTTTCCTAAAATCCTTAATTATTGGTATTACGAAACCAAGATTCATGGATACAGTCATTACACTAAAAAAATAGATGCCCGCCAAAGCTTAAAAGCAGGGATAAACGTGGACTATGTGATGGTGGACTACTTAGATTCAACACGTATCGTAAATGGTCTAACGGGTGTGATATCAGATTGGGAATTTCCTTGGGGACAAGCGGATGGAACCCCGATTACAGATGGCTATGCCGTTGTTCAACCTTTCATTAGCTATAAGAATAGATTGACGGACGACTTGACCATAACCGCTGGTTTAACGGCGCTTTACTCATCCATCAATGATAATTCGTTTAGTCCGCTCGAACCTCGTTTAGGGTTAAACTATGATCTTGATAAGAACAATAAGCTATTCACTGGGGCTGGTTATCACAGTCAAATGCAAAGCAGTTACTTGTATTACTACAGAGGTTCACAGGCTACACCTCAAGCCATTGCAGATGGATTATACGGTACTGAATACAATAAAGGAATGGGATTAACTAAGAGTGCCCATTTAGTGGCTGGATGGGAACATAACTTCGAATACCCCGTTCGGATAAAATTTGAAACTTATTATCAATATTTATGGGATGTACCGGTTGAAAAAATACCATCATATTTCTCACTGGTAAACGGTGGAACTGGTTTCGGGCGTTTATGGGCTGAGCCATTAGAGAATGGTGGAACAGGGCGCAATTACGGGGTGGAATTCACGGCGGAGCATTATTACCGCAACGGTTTCTACAGCTTATTTACCGGTTCGTTATTCGATGCGAAGTATAGGGGATCCAAAAATATACAAGCAGCTCCTGGATCAGATGACGATATTTGGGTAAACACCACTTTTAACGGTCGGTATGCGTTCAACTTTATTATGGCGAAGAATTTCCAGTTGAGCAAATATGGGGTTCTAAACCTCGGAACGAAGGTGAGCTCTATTGGGGGTCGTTGGTTTGGAGATGTTGATACCATTGCCTCGGCTATAGGTTCTGAAATAGAGTTTTTCGATAATCCTACATTTAACAGCCGCCAGTATGCCCCTTATTTTAGGTTAGATTTGAAAATTGGTTATAAGTGGAACTTTATGAATCTTGCTCATGAGTTCGCCCTTGATATTTCTAACATTACGGACAATAAGAATATCTTAACCTTGACGTATTTGCCTGAAACGGGTAAAATTGCTGAGAACTATCAGCTAGGTCTCTTCCCGGTGTTTTATTACAAGATGGATTTCTAGAAAATTCATGGCCCAAAAAAGCCCCGCAAGATGCGGGGCTTTTTTTGTGTTTAAGAGGTACGGTAAAACCTATGTATTACCCCGTCCTGTTCTATACTAAAGAATCCATAATGCGTGGCATATGTGATTTTTGGGTCCTTAGGAACTGTAATTTCGTTGTTGCAGTAAAGCCCCTCAAATTCCATAATTCCCATTTTATCAAATTTCTTACCCTTGAAGGTATGCTCACCTATTTCGCTTATCTCAAACCAAGCACCTTCACCTAAGCCTCCGAGCCATTGGGCATGAACAGGAATGTCTTTGGGGCGTTTTGGTTCTTCAATGTCTCCGTGAATACTATCATCTGGACGACTATTGGTATACTTCGTAAAAGCTGTTTCAAGCAGACCTGCACTTAAATCTGCGATACTATGACGACGGCTCTTTTTCAAGAATTGTAACGTACCTCCTTCAAAACTGTAAATAGTATCTTCCGTATTCGCTGCAACGACATTGAATAATGGTGTTGGTCTGAATGTCACAGGGTACTTGAGTTTTGCCCCCACACCGCCTTCTTCACTTGCTATTTTCATAGTTTCAGTGACAAATCTGGCACAATTACTGGCACTTTTTATCAGGCCATTGTATGGAAAATAGCCTTTCATGACCATCTCATCAGCGTACTTCTTTGCTTTGATGAAGTTTATGGATTTGCTAACCGAAAACACCAAGGGACCGACCCCATGTGTATATTTTGCTTTGCGCTCCAATTCAGTAGCAATCTCCTCTACGTTCATTAGATCTTTATCTTCATTGAACGATGCTAGGGTATCAAGCTTTAAATCTGGTTCGCTGTATTTACTGCGTGCTCTCCCAAATCCGCGCGGGGTGATATATCGTCCAAAGTCGTAGTACAAAACTTCAAACGATTGTGGATTTATTAGGCAAATAGCAGCGTGTCCCACTCTAAAGTTTAAATTCTTGACTATCCCTGCCTTTCTCAGGAAAATTGGAAGGCTCTCATCCGCTCTGGCAGTACACTGAGGCCAAGCAATAACAATGGCAGTATCTAGATAAGACATTCGCTACGAATCAATCTAGAAGTAAAAATAGGGTAAAATCCAAAAGTTAAATTCTGGTTACCCCATCATTTTTAACAATTCATCATAGTCACCAACGGTACAGTCCGCACCTGCACTGCGCAGCTCTTCATCGGTCTTGCTAGTTCTTACACCTATGACGGTCGCACCGCAAGCTTTGCCGGCAGCAACACCTGAGGAGGTATCTTCGATTACCCAAAGCCTATTTGGCTCAAGATTTAGGGGTTTCCAAGGTTTTAAGCACTCCAAAAAGATGTCGGGATGAGGCTTGCCACGTTCCACACATTCGGCACTGCGCCAATGACTTAAGTAGGGATGTAGTCCCAAAGCTTCGATGACAAAACGAGCATTTTCCTTGGTGCCCATGGTCCCTACAGCCATGGGGATGTGAAGTTCCTTAAGACGATCTAAGAAGGCGATCAGGCCAACGACGGGCTGTATAAGTGGTGCGTACAATTCTCGATACTTGGCCTCCTTTTCTTCAGCAATTCGCTCGGCATCTTCCTCAGAAGTAGGCCCAAAATATTTCTGACAGATCTCAAAATTTGTCCCATGCAGGTCGGCGATAATGGCTTCCCTTGATGTAGGACCGCCATATTTTGTTGAAACGGCCAACCAAGCATCAATGTGCACGTGGAAGTTATCGACCAGCGTGCCGTCCATATCGAAAATAACATAAGCAGGTGGGGCCAATTTTTTCATTTACGGCAAAGAGAAGATGGTATACTCGTCTAAATGTAAGGCACCCGTTGGCAATCTTGTAAAGGTCCGTAGCGTCATCGCACCCGTAGGTACATCTCGTCCCTTAGCTTGTGGATCCCAGCATTGGGTAGCGGGACCAGAGAATAACTCATTCCCCCAACGGTCATAAATAGCATAGGAGGTACGTTCAGGTATAGAGCTCGTAATGCAGTACTGGTCATTCACCCCATCACCATTTGGTGTGAACGCCGTAGGGACATACATCAATACATCGTCTAAACAATCCACCTCCAGCACGCTATGTATGGTATCTAGATTATTACAGCTGTCAATGGCGACTAGGGTGAGCTCATGCACGCCCGCAAAAGGGAAGAGGGTATCTAAGCTCGGCTGCGTGTAGGTCGCGCCGCCCAATTCTAATGAGATAAACGCCGTGTACCCATAGGCCGTCAACGTGTAATTAGGACATCCATATCCCTCATCGACGTAGGGCTCAGGAATTAATCGGAAATACAAACTATCCTCAGAGATACACCCATTAATGTCTGTAGCTTCGTAGGGATACCAAGCGGTACTGTCGAGCTGAATGACCGCTGTATGTGTATCTAGCGTTGTCCAATACAAATCGGCCAATGTAGGCGAGCTGAAATCCACTACCATAGAATCACAAAAGGCGGTATCGCGGTACGGTGGATCGAACAACGAACCATTTTTGAGGTAGATGCTATCGGTGAATTGGCAATCGCCTACATCCACCACCACCCAAAGCCAGCCGCTTTGATTCGTTGAGGTGAAGGCTGTAGTATCACCATTGGACCAATTATAACTCAATCCTGCCGTCGGATTATTCACCTCCACCATTGTCGGTTGGGATAAACAAACACTGGTGGTATCATCCGTTATCGGCTCATAGGTTGTTCCGTAGTAATCAAAATCGAAATAAATGGAATCCGTGCTGCCGCGGTCGTCCTCAACTACCACCTTAATTTTTACAGGCCCAGTGTAGGTGGGGTCTATGACCGCATGTAAAATAGTGTCGCGCGCGTTGGAATCCACCACGGTACCCGTACCCGTCATCAGCGTATGGGAGAGCACCGTAATACTATCCACACACGAGATATATCCAAAATACAAGGGGATCGGTGTGGCGCAAAGAGCTCCTAGCGGAACATTAGTAACTGGTTCGGCATAAAACGGATCCAACAATTTCAGATCATCATCAAAACCACTGATATACCCATATAGACCTGTAGAGGTGCCCTGTCCCGCAAGAATCCCAACGTGGAAGGGCGTAATGCAATCCAAGGTAAAGTTGTTTGTCAAGGTGTTTGGACCTATGTACACCCCCGCCCAATTAGGATCGTAGGTACTCTGCTGCACCGTTATAGCAGCGTTCCCACTGACCGGATTACCGTTGTAGTTCAAGTTCGCCACAGCACTCGAAGGAATAGTAACCAGTGCTGAGGTCGCCAAACCGGAAGCTCTATTGTATCGGATGAACGTCGATCCCGTACAATCCACATGAGGAATCTGCGCCATGCCCTGTTCCGGATCGTGGCTGGTGGTCCCAGTAGTGACTTGGAACACATAAATAGGCTTCGTACTCTCAATCACAAATGGTTTTCCAGGCGTATTGGCATTCCCCGTCATGCTGTATGTTCCCGCATCTCCAGGCCCACCATTGGCTAAGATAGTGGTCCCATCTACCGTGATGTAGGTGCTATCTTCAGTGGCGACATACATGAAATAATCATTGGGGTGGTAGGCCATGCCTCGCAGCACCACGTGTTTGGTACCTAAATGCTCGAGAGGGGTCACCTGATCAATTCCGGCATCTGCATTATTGGCTGAGGCGTTCTTTAGGTGATTCCCACCTGCCGTCACGGCTATAGGTTTATCCGCCGTAACATGCGTGCCTAGCAATACGTCATCGTCTTGCATCTTGGAAACCCAGCTTTGCCCGGCGTCCAACGTAAACACCACACTATCCAGCCCATTGTCGAACTGGTTGTTCGCCGTTGCTTTAAACTTAATATTCGTGCTGTCCTCGGTAGCCACTACGCTGATGTAGTGCATCCCCTTGTACCCAGCATAACTGCCGGAAACTGTTGAATTAATGAGGGTTTGTGAGCCTACGTAAAACTCAGTACCCAGTGCATTTCTCCCTTTGGCGGTAATAATTTCTTGATTGTACGGATCCAAAATGCGTTGGGTAATGGTCACCGGATTCGAGGCCTCGACAAACAAGGCGTCTTTATAGCGCTTTTGATTGGTCCAATTCAGTTCTCTCGCCCCGTATGTACTGTTCAACCCTACCACAGGCGTAGTAAAACTGATCGTTCCAATATTATTCGAGCTGACAATCATTGTCTGAGAAAAGCTCGTATCGCTATTGTATACCCAAACCGAAGAAGAAGGAGAGGTGGTGCTGATGTACAGATAGATATCATGATCCCCAGCTTCCCATTCATAGAGTGGCGGAAGCACGAAGTAGGTATCACTTTGCGCCCTCGCCCCGAACGTTGATACTAAGCCTATGAGAATCAATAGTTTTTTCACCGCCTTAAAGGTAGTGTAATTGGGACACTTTGTTGTTGTGCAGGAATCTTTTCAGGGCTACTTTTACACTTGATTTTGGAGAGGTGCCTGAGTGGTTGAAAGGGCCCGCCTGGAAAGCTGGTATAGGGGCAACTCTATCGAGGGTTCGAATCCCTTCCTCTCCGCAAAAACTAATGAAAACCAGTGTTTTACGCTGGTTTTTTTATGCTCAAATCCGAAATAAGCTTACTTTATTGAGGGTTTGAGTAGAAAAAAACAAAGGACGCAGAAGGCGGCCTGTTTTTCATTAAGTTATAAATGGACCCCCATAGGGATCTTTGGCCGCAAGGCCAAAAATCCTTTAAATGCCAAATAGAAGTCTTAATGAGTGTTAAGTATACCATTACAAATCAAATAAGGTGTTGGTGTGTTTCGTCTTAAAGCTCATCACCATACTAGGCCTATTCCTTGGCGACATGAAAATTAGTATTTACTTTGAGTAATTAATAGTTACTCAATCGGGAGTTCTCCTATGACAACATGTATTGGTTCATGAATATTTCCTAGTAGTTTGTGTTTTTAATGTTTTAAATTGCCTCAAATAAAACCTAAGTATTGTATAGGCATAACCATAGTCCCAGAGACTGAAACCATATGGACCTATGTACTATCTTTTCCGAATAAAGTAGACTATTCTTGAAAAAAAGAAAGGAAATAAAAAGACCTTGGTGGTATAGAGCATTAAGAGGGACGCAATACTATGCGTTTCGGTATTGGGCGATAGTGCTTTCTGCTTTTTTTCTGCTTTTAGCAATGTGGTTTTGGTTATGTTATATGCCTTACCTAAATCAAAATAATGAGTGCTGCTTGGTCAGGGAGTACATACAAAAAGTACGCTCGGCAGAGCAAGCGTTGCAGGAGTGTTGCGAATGTCAACCTGAATACGTCCAAGATTCCATACCTCGCGCCCCACAGGTAAATTGTAGAGTACACTTTAGCGGTCTATTGATGGGAGGACAATATGAAGAAATAGGCATATCAGAAATCTATACAGAAGATTTTGCAAGCGAGTACGTGGGAGCAGGTTTCTACCCTAATAACTCCGAAGCCTTCCCAAAAGCAGTGAGCACCACTTTCGACGGAATTGCGATAGATAGAGGGACACATTTGATTCTTTACAGCCAACCTGATTTTACTGGCGAAGTGCTATTGGACGTACGTGGCCCCGCGATAATTAATAACGTACGCTGGGTTAATGATTCAAGATATAATCATTGCAATACAGATATTTTTCCACTAAATCTTCAATCCAATTACCCTCAGAATGTTAGACGTTGGAGTACTTCTGATATGCACAAATGGAGCAATGGTTCGTGCAAAATAATGTGTGATTGATAATTCCATGAATAGCATTCAATCAAGGGAAATATAATGGCTGCTGGCTCAAGCTGTTTGTATTTATGATTGACTAATTCGTTGGTAATTAGGGTTTCTTACCATCTTTATAATCCTCACTAAGATATTTCATAGTTAAGAGCGCGTACCGCTTTGATAAACAGTCTACGGGTGTATAGTGCGCTTGGTATTTAGGTCATAATTCAGAATAAATATCAGTTCATTATATACATTTTAAATGCAACATTGTTGCATTTAAAGGAATTGCTCCTACATTTGTCTTAACTAAATAACATCAGCTATGAACATCTTTAAAATCAGCGTACTGCTGACCCCAGCTTTGCTCATTTTCTCTTGCCAACCCGTAGACCCTACGGACCCACACGAGGAAGAATTAATCACCACATTACAACTAGATCTCGATGCGGGTTCGGTCGTTCATGTATTGAACTATCAGGATCTCGATGGGGATGGGGGCAATGCCCCGGTACTTTCATTAGACACATTACTGGCGAATACCGCATATTCCGGCAGCATTAGATTATTCAATGAAAGTGAAACCCCGGCTGCGGAATTGACAGCGGAGGTTTTTGACGAGGCAGAGGAGCATCAGTTCTTTTTCAGTGCTAGCGGTAATTCATCCTTTGCTTACGTAGATCAGGATAATAATGGTTTTCCCGTTGGATTGGCATTTGAATTGGTCACCGGGGAAGCAGGTTCAGAAACATTAACTGTGACCTTGCGTCATCAACCCGATAAAGGAGCCAGTGGCGTGAGTGATGGAGATATCACTAACGCGGGCGGCGAGACGGATATAGAAGTAAGCTTTGACGTAATCATTGAATAAACTCCTATACATAGTACTCTTCTTCTTTGGGTGGTCATCGATGGTGGTCGCCCAAAGTTGTGTTTATACATTCTCCGGCCAGGTCGTAGATGAGCATGACCAGCAGCCTATGGAAGATGTGAGTATTTACATCACAGAATTAGGCAAAGAGTACTGGACGGATAGCAAGGGACGCTTCGAGATTCCTATGCTTTGTGTGGGTTTCTATCATTTGGCTATACAACATATTGGATGCCCTACGGTATTTGAGGCCCTTGCTCTAGAGGGAGATACGACCATAGAATTCACGCTTGAACATCACGAAAACCTGCTTCATGAAGTCGAGGTACACGATGACCATGAGCATGCCCTGAACGAAGAAAACATAGGAATGATGGTCTTAGACCAAAGCGCCCAGAAATCCTTGGCGGCATCTCTAGCGAACCTTAATGGGGTGAGTATGATTTCCAACGGTTCAGATATAGGCCTGCCTGTACTACACGGTCTGTCCGGGAACAGAATTACCATCATCAACAATGGCGTTGTGCATGCAGGGCAGCAATGGGGCGCGGATCACAGCCCGGAAATTGATCTGAACAGCGCCGGTGAAATTACTGTGGTCAGCGGAGCTGCATCGATGCGATATCCTGGAACACATATGGGCGGAATAGTGGTTTTGATGCCAGGTAACATTCCATTGGACCCACACATTCATGGTAAGGTTAGATCCACATTGGAAAGCAATGGACTGGGTGGTACGATCAATGGCCAATTATATCAAGGCCATCCCCACCTACAATGGCGATTAGGAACCACTGTAAAGCACTACGGTGATCGATCTGCGCCGAACTACTTACTCAACAACACCGGCACGCTCCAAGCACACATGAACGGTGAGCTTCGCCGCCAGTGGGAGTCCGGGTGGGAGTGGGAGTCCCAATACGCGTTCTTCAGTGCCGAATATGGGATTCTACGTGGAAGTCATATTGGTAATTTGACGGACCTCCAAAGTGCCTTTAGTCGTCCGGTGCCTTTTTATACGGACTCTGTTTTTTCGCGGGCCATTGATGCCCCCAAACAGGATGTCTCGCACCATCAATTCAAATCTACCCTGAGAAAAGAGCTCGCCGAGAACACCTTGGAATGGAATGTAGCCGTGCAGCGCAATAAGCGCCAAGAATTCGATGTTCGTAGAAGTGGACGCAGTGATATCCCTGCCTTGAGTTTGATGCAATACAGCGTTCAAAATGAATTGTTGTGGTCGAACAAACGCCATTGGGATGCAGGTTACCAATTCCTTGGAAAAAACAATTGGAACCTCACAGAAACCGGTATTCTACCGCTTCTGCCAAACTTCACCTCGTTCACCAACGGGCTTTTCATCAACGCGAAAAACGAATCCGAACACCTCTCCACGGAGTTTGGAGCCCGGTATGATTTTACCTTTAGAAATGTAGCCATGTTGGCCAGCACCCTGCCTCGAACGGTCGTTTACTATGGCGATCAGTACCACAACATCAGTGCATTGGCTAGGGTTTCAGGACAAATTTCAACCCAATGGACCGCCATGGCAGAGGTGGCCGTTCGACAACGTCCTCCGGAAATTAATGAGAGGTATGCCTTTGGACTGCACCAGGGTGTGAGCGGGATTGAGGAAGGGAATCTTGAGCTTAAGCAGGAGAGTGGTGTGAAGTCGACGTTTCAGCTTAGTGGCCAATTTGGCCAACATCTCCATCTAGACGTAAGAACCTATACCCATTATTTCAACGGTTACATCTATCTCCAACCCCAGCAAGAATATAGGCTGACCATCCGTGGTGCTTTTCCCGTATTTACCTACGAGCAATGCGATGCCCGAATCCTTGGGGTAGATCTGTCGATGCGCTACGAATTTGGCGAACATTGGAAGTTCAAAGGAAATTGGTCCTACTTAGAAGGCAATGACTTAACCAATACCTTACCCCTGAATTACATGCCGCCATTCAATGCATTGCACGAACTAACCTATGAACTAGGAGAGTGGTACCAATGGCGAAACTTTCGAGTCGAGGGCTCGCACAGATTTGTGGGAGAACAAGAGAATTGGGCTGCTTCCTTAGATTTTGTTCCTCCTCCGGAAGCGTACCATCTATTTGACCTTCACATCGGTGGGACCTTAAACCAATGGCGCTATAAACCCCAAATTCGACTGGGCGTGGAGAACCTGCTGAATACCAGCTATCGAGACTATTTAAACAGACAACGTTATTTTGCAGATGTCTTAGGCCGCAACATTACCGTTGCCTTGATACAAAACTTTTAAGCTATGGATGCCGCTACTACTCTAAAAAAGCATGACCTCAAGGTGACCAAAATCCGATTGGCCATTCTCGATGCACTAGGAAAAACGGAACTGGCTAAGCCTTATGCAGAGCTACAAGCAACGCTTGCGGAATTTGACCGCACCACCTTGTACCGAACCTTGTTAGCCCTTATGGAAAAAGGATTGATTCACAAGGCATTGGAGGAAAATGGCGAAAGCTACTATGCCCTTTGCTCCGACTGTTCGATCGAGACTCACGTACACGACCACATGCATTTTAAATGCACCACCTGTGGGGTTGTACAATGTCTAGACTTGCCTAAACGCCTCAAGTTTTCTGCGCCAGGCATACATATCGATAGCATTGAAGTAGTCGCCAAAGGGCAATGCAGCAACTGCAATTAGAACACCAAGTGCCTGATCGTTTCTCCGTTGTTGATGAGCTGCTTGAGTGAAGCTATGCCGATCTCCACATGTCGCTGGTCGAACAACTTGGAGTTCACTGCATCTTTTTCCATGGTTTTTACACCTTCTGGAATCATGGGCTGGTCCGTTACAAGTAGCAATGCACCTGTAGGGATTTTATTGTGGAAGCCCACGGTGAATAGGGTGGCGGTTTCCATATCAATGGCGTAGGCACGAATCTTTTTCAAGTACTTTTTGAACTTCAAATCAAACTCCCACACGCGGCGGTTGGTCGTATAAACCGTTCCGGTCCAGTAGTCCACCTTTTGATCGCGAATAGTAGTACTGACCGCTTTTTGAAGAGCGAATGACGGCATTGCCGGAACTTCAGGAGGGAAGTAATCATTCGAAGTACCCTCACCACGAATGGCACCGATGGGTAAGATGAGGTCACCGATGTTGTTTCTCTTTTTCAGTCCCCCGCATTTTCCGAGGAATAACACGGCTTTCGGACTGATGGCGCTCAATAAATCCATCACTGTAGCGGCGTTGGGCGAACCCATTCCGAAATTTATAATGGTGATGCCCTTGTGCGTAGCGCTGGTCATACTCTTGCCTTTGCCGTGGATTTCGGCTCCGGTGAGTTCCGCGAAAATATCTACGTAGTGTTGGAAGTTCGTCAGTAGGATGTACTGCCCAAAATCTTCAAGTGGAACGCCCGTATATCTTACGAGCCAGTTGGTAACGATCTCTTCTTTGGTTTTCATAATCGGTGAAGGTTTAGAAGAGGTCAGCTCAAGGGTTAAAAGAGCCTTCCCCTTGAAAGGCAAAGGTACATTTTTCGTATCTTGTCCGGACCAATTATTCTCTACATGAAAAAACTTTTACTCCTTTCTCTATTTGTCCTTTCTTCTTTTGGCATGCAAGCGCAGTCAAAATATGTATTGTTGGACATCAACCATTTGGTAGGAACCGATACTTGTACGTCTTCAGTGGTCGGCACTAATAACCTAGGTAATCAGTTTAAAATCAATAGAATACAATACTACATGGACGAGATCATTCTTGTGCATGATAATGGAACTGCCGATACCTCGAACGTGGTCGCCTTAGTGGATGGATTCACTACTACGCGTATTATGCTAGGTAGCTTTACGCTAGATTCGTTAGAGAGTTTGCGCTTTGCTGTAGGAGTAAATGCTGCGAAAAATCACTTGGACCCCACCACCTATAACCCACAACATCCACTGGCCCCTAAGAGCCCTTCAATGCACTGGGGATGGAGTGCAGGATATAGATTTATTGCTGCTGAAGGTGTGGCCGGAAGTAGTTTGACCCAAGTATTTGAATTCCACGGATTAGGGGATGGAAATTATGCGCATTTGACCATACCCACCGAAGGAACACTAGTTGGCTCTGATACCCTATTGATCACCATCAATGCAGATTACAGCCAAATCTTCAAAGGGATGAATCTTGCCGCAGGACCTATTAGCCATGGAGAAACGGGGGGTGCGGCACAATCTCTCCACAACATGAACAACTATGTGTTCAGTTCTAGCGAAGGAAATGCAGCCATGTATATTGCCAACAATGCGTTGGAATTTTCTCTGTACCCAAACCCTTCCAATGGGAACTTTAAAGTTCGCACGAACCAAAAAGGTCAATACCAAGTTATTGATATGCTAGGGCGTACGGTGGATGCAGGGTCTTTGAAGGCCGGTGTAAACCGAGTGAATGTTCGTCCAGCAGGATTGTATGTGTTGAGAATTCAAGCGAGCAATGGCCATGTTAAAACGACCAAAATTCATATCCGCTAAACGTACGGTTACGCTGTTACTCGTTGGTGCGCTCTTTGGGGCGTGTCAAAAGACGGCCCCGCCGGTTTGGGACCAAAGCCCATATATCTTGGAGTATGGGGATTTACCGGAGCCCGAACTGCCTGTAGATAATCCCTTAACGGTACAAGGTGTGAAACTAGGACGTATGCTGTTCTACGAAAATCGCCTTTCTGGGGATAATTCCATGGCCTGTGCCAGCTGTCACAAACAGGAAAATGCCTTTTCAGATACCAATAGATTTTCCACAGGTATTGATGGTTTGAAAGGAGGTCGTCAGGCCATGAGCGCAGTAAACATGCTGTGGAATACCAACGGGTATTTCTGGGACGGACGCGCCGATAAATTGCGAGACCAGAGCTTGATGCCCATTGAAGATGAGCTTGAGATGCATGAAACCCTGCCGAATGTCGTGGCAAAATTGGAACAGGATACCATGTACACCAACCAATTCTATCGTGCCTTCGGCTCCGAAGAAATTACCTCGCACCGCATTTCTTTAGCCTTGGAGCAATTCATGAATTCCATCGTTTCGTACCGCAGTAAATACGATCAGTACTTGGCTGGGAATGCCATGCTCACGGAACAAGAGGAGCGAGGAATGGAACTATTCTTCGACGAATACAATCCGTTCTTCCCAGAGACATCAGGAGCTGATTGTGGCCACTGCCACAGCGGCAAGACATTCATCTCGCAAGAGTACATGAACAATGGCTTGGACAGTATATACAACGATCAAGGTCGTAAAGGAGTCACCGGTCAAGCCGGTGATGAAGGCGCCATGAAGGTGACGACATTGCGCAATATTGCGTTGACCCCTCCATATATGCACGATGGCCGCTTCAATACACTCGAGGAGGTCATTGATCATTACAACAGTGGATTGCAAAACGCACCTGCCTTAAACCCTGCCTTGGCCATGACCATGGGAACCGGTTTAATGCTGTCGGATCAAGATAAATCTGATCTAGTGGCGTTCCTGCATACCCTCACGGATCAGGCCTTGATTACGGACTCGAGATATGCTTCGCCGTTCTAGTATTCTACTTTTTGTTGCATTGCTTTCGTGTTCCACGGAACAGGTGCCTTTCGATCTCGGTACCTATCCTATTATGGAATACCCGGTGGATAATCCGGAAAACAGCGAAGTAGCAGCTTTAGGTGAGTCGCTATTTTTCGACCCCATATTGAGCATAGATTCGAGTATTAGTTGTGGTTCGTGCCATAAACCGGACTATGCCTTTGCAGATCATGTAGCCATTACTCCAGGAGTGGACGGCGGCACCAGTACCAGGAACAGCCCTACGTTGTTGAATGTGGGCTTTCATCCCTACTTCATGAGGGAAGGCGGCGTGCCTAGCTTGGAGATGCAGGTGTTGGTGCCATTACAGGAAGAAACCGAGATGCACCACAACCTTGTAGATGCCGTGGCACGTTTGAACGCCTCGCCGTACAAGCAGCAGTTCCTGCAAACCTTTGGAGATACGGTGACCTCATTCAATCTAGTCCGAGCGTTGGCAAATTATGAGCGCACATTGATTGATTTCTCTCGTCCCATTGATCTCTTACAATTGGACGCTCAGCCTATTTCAGATCAAGCGTATAAAGGAGGTCAATTATTTTTTGGCAAAGCTGGATGTGCACAATGCCACAATGGGCCGCTCTTCACAGATTTCTCCTTTGCCAACAATGGTACGCCGATCAACTTCACTCAGGATATTGGAAAGGAACGTCTTACGAATGAAGAATCCGACCGCTATACCTTCATGGTTCCTTCGTTGAAGCATGTGGCGCTCACGGCACCGTATATGCACGATGGCTCCATTGCCACGCTTCAGGCCGTCATAGAACAGTACAACCTAGGAGGAGAGGGGCACACCTACAAAGACGCGCGTATTGAGCCTCTAGGGCTTTCAAAAAAAGAATGTGATCAATTGTTGGCGTTCCTCGAAGCGCTTTAATGACGGAAGATGACTTCCTCGTCGGCGACACGGCGACGCGGTCCCCAGAAGCCTTCTTTGGTTCCTTTACCCACTGCGATGACCATGTTGATTTCCGCACCATGCGGCAACTTCAATTGCTTCTTGACCATTTTCGCATCAAAACCTTCCATGGGACAGGTATGAAAACCTTGGGCCGCGCAACTGAGCATGAAGTTTTCCGCAGCTAGGGCGCAGCTCTTGTGTACCGAAATACGCTGACCTGCATGACCTTCACCACGAACAATAGGACGTCGCAGGCCAACGAAAAACGTCGTCACACGGCGAAAAATACCCATTAATCCAAAGCCGTCGTTGAAATAAAACACCGGCATTAGTGATCCGTAGTATTTTCTGCGAAGCTTTATAGAACGCGCGTTGGGATCGCCAATGCGCTCGGCATCTTTATCAATCCAATCTAGGTGCCATTGTCTGCGCTTTCTCCACAGATCACGACGCGTTACAAACACCACCATTTCCTGAGCGGATCTCGCCGCCATTTGACTTAAACATGCCTCCACCATATTGGCCTTCGCCTCTGGGCTTTTGGTCCAATGAAACTCCCACAGCTGCATATTGCTGCTGTTCGGGGCAAGAGTGGCATGTTTCAGGGCTTTTTCAATAACCTCTGCAGGTACGGGTACCTCAGGATCAAACTTGCGATTCGAAGCGCGGAAGTCGATGATTTCGTCAAAGGTCATTTGCTGCTGTTTTTATGGCATCACACGGGCCCAATTCGCCAAATGATGGTGTCCCTCATGTTGTGAAGGCAAGATATTTCTGTACTTGACTTCTC
>CAXPFQ010000027.1:0-5476 GCA_964216615.1 Schleiferiaceae bacterium | reverse complement strand
TACAAATAATCTTGGCGATACCTCGACTTTACTTGACCCAGGCGTGGTGGAATTCATCATTAGGGACGCTCATTCGTAATTCTTTGTTGTTATAAATATAACAATTTGTAATTTTTGAGACTAATCTCGTGCAATTTCCGTTTTCACTGATGGGAACGGATACTTTTGTCGCCCTAATTCAGTAAGAATGACAAGATTTCCATTGCATAATGCACCCCAGTGGGTAAAAGAATTTGGCTCTCCCTTGTATGTCTACGACGCACAAACCATAAGCGCCCAGTATCAACGTATTGCCAACGCTTTCGATCCTAACATCTCCCTCGGCATTCACTATGCGTGCAAGGCCTTGAACAACATCAATGTGCTCAAACTACTTCGCTCCTTAGGCGCAGGGTTGGATGCGGTGAGTGTAGGAGAGGTTAGAGTGGGTTTGCGTGCGGGTTTTGCACCCGAAGAAATCTTGTTTACCCCCAATGGTGTGGGCATGCAAGAAATCCGAGAAGCAGCTCAGCTTGGGGTACAGATCAACATCGACAATCTCGAAACCTTGGAGGAGTTTGCCAATGAATTTGGGAACTCCGTACCCGTTTGTGTACGGATCAATCCACACATTATGGCCGGCGGTAATGCCAAGATTTCAGTAGGACATATAGATTCAAAATTTGGGATCTCCATTCACCAAGTTCGTCACTTGTACCGCATCGTCAACACCATGGGATTACACGTCCACGGTCTCCACATGCACACGGGTTCAGATATCCTTGATATCGATACTTTCATGCGCGGGGCTAGCCTTCTGATGAACCTTGCACATGATTTCAAGGAGTTGAGTTACATAGATTTCGGCTCTGGATTCAAGGTTGGCTACCGCCCTGATGAGAACACCACAGATATCGAGCAGTTCGGTGCCAAAATGAGCGAGCGCTTCCGCGACTTTTGCCTCGAGTATGGCCGCGATGTAACACTCATCTTTGAACCGGGCAAGTTCCTGGTCTCGGAAAGCGGGATTTTCTTAACGACCGTAAACAGCACAAAAACCACCCCATCTGCCGTTTTTGCCCAAGTCAATAGCGGATTCAACCACTTCCCCCGCCCTATGCTGTACGATGCTTACCACCACATCGAAAACGTGACGAATCCCGACGGTGAGCCTAGAATCTATACCGTTGTAGGATATATCTGTGAAACCGACACCTTTGGGTATGATCGAAAAATCGCAGAAGTACGCAACGGTGATGTACTCGCCTTCCACAATGCGGGAGCGTATTGCAGCACGATGGCCTCGAATTATAACAGTCGCGTACGTCCGGCAGAGGTAATGCTCATCAATGGCCAACCGCAACTCATCAAAGCGCGTGAGGAGTTTGAGGATTTGATGCACGGGCAAATAGAATTGGACGCCTTCGAACCTAAGTATGAAACGACACTAGAAGAATTAGTGATGACCGAGGGGTAGATTCCTTACCTTCGCTACTATGATTATATACCGCACAGCTACTGCTCAAGATATGGACCAAGTCCACGGACTCATCATGGAACTAGCCGTCTATGAACGCGAGCCAGATGCGGTGATCATTACTCCAGCAGACCTCATTCAACACGGATTTGTTGACGGTAAATTCGAGTGCATTGTCGCAGAAGATTCCGAGACCAATTCCCTCGTGGGCATGGCCCTCTATTACCCGCGTTACAGCACTTGGAAAGGCCCCACCCTCCATCTCGAAGATTTGTACATCAAACCGGAAATGCGCGGTCGCAGCATAGGCGACGAGCTATTCAAACGAGTGGCTAAAGTAGCTGCCGAGCGCGGCGTAGGCCGTATGGAGTGGACCGTTTTGGAATGGAACGAGCCCGCCTTGAACTTTTACAAAAAACACGAAGCGAACCTAGATCCCGAATGGCATTTAGGCACCTTGACCCGTAAAGATTTAGAACGATACCTATGAGTACACCCCTAGTATTCAAGTTTGGAGGGGCATCCGTAAAAGATGCAGAAAGCGTACGCAATGTCGCAACCATCATTGAGCGTTACCCGGACCGTCCCATGGTGGTGGTGGTCAGTGCGATGGGTAAAATGACCAATGCCTTTGAAACGGTCGTTGCTTGTTGGGCAAAGGGTGATCTCTCCGGCGCTGCTCAGGCACTTCAAGGCATCCAAGATTTTCATGCAGGCATCCTCTCAGAATTGTTCGAACAGGTTCCTACAGATTTGCAGGCAGATTTGGCGCAATGGTATGAAGATTTGGGCCAATTAGTCCAACCATCCGAGCGCCCTTATAGCGAACAGTACGACAGCATCGTGCACCACGGCGAACTCATTTCTACCCGTATCGTGCAAGCCTTTGTCAATACTCGTGTGCCCGCCCTTTGGCTCGATACCAGAACCCTGGTTAAGACAGACGATCAGTTCCGTCGCGCGACCGTACAATGGGGTCCCACCCAAGCGTGTATCGCCGCCGCCGTCCAAGAATCGAAGGTGTATATGGTGCAAGGATTCATTGGTAGTGATCCTGCGGGGCGTCCGACGACCTTGGGCAGAGAAGGCTCGGATTATACCGGAGCCGTATTCGCCTACTGCCTTGGCGCCAATAGCCTCACCATCTGGAAGGATGTACCGGGGATGCTCAATGGAGATCCTAAGACCTTCCAAAACACCACCCTGATTGAAGAATTGCCTTTTGGTGAAGCCATAGAACTCGCCTTTTATGGGGCTTCCATCATTCACCCGAAGACCATACAGCCCTTGCAGAAAAAGGGCATTCCATTGCTCATAAAAAGCTTCGTGGACCCGGTAGCTACAGGTACGGTCATCAACAGCGCCGACCAAGCCACTCCCCAGGTTCCAAACTTCATCTTAAAGAAAAATCAAGCACTGCTCTCGATCAGTACAATGGATTTAGCCTTCATCGCCGAACATCACCTCAGTGCCGTCTACCAATTGTTTGCTGAACAAGGTGTAGTAGTGAATATGATGCGCAATACTGCCACTAAAGCAGTATTCTGTTTGAACAACGACGGCATCATCATTCCCAAGGTCATTGCTGCCCTGGAAGGAGATTTCAACCTCACCTTCACCTCAAATGTTGAGCTATTAACCATTCGTCATTACAACGAATCCGACGTGGTTCGTGAAACGCAAGGATTGACTATTTTGCAAGAACAACGCACCCCTGATACGGTGCAGTTCGCCTTTCAAAGACATTAAAGCGCAGCAAGAATTTTCGCAGCCAGTCCAGCACCCATCTTCTCGAAACTCTCCTTCGTCCATCCTGCGATGTGTGGGCTGAGTAAAACGTTTTCTTGATTCATCAGCCACTGCAAAGAATAGGGCATCTCCCCTTCGAACAGGCTGGTGAAGCTTTTCTTTTCATATTCAAGCACGTCCAAGCCCGCTCCCAAAACTTTCCCTGCCTTCATCGCCTGCACCAACGCATCAGTCTGAAGAATAGGACCGCGGGCGGTATTGATAAAATAGATGGGATTTTGGAAGGCATTGAAAAAGGCATGATCGGCAAAATGGCGCGTCTCCTCGGTCAGCGGCAAGTGTAGACTTATGATATCACACTTTTGCTGAAGCTCCTCTAACGTGGACTCCGTAATGCCGGGATCGGCATAGCCTGTTTTATATTTATCGTAGGCCAGCACGGTAGCACCTATGGCGGAAAGCAAGTGGGCAAATTGGCTCCCCATCACTCCATAACCAACAATGCCCACAGTACGGCTTTGAATTTCGAGGCCTTTATTTTCCTCTCGGCGCCAAATCCCCTCCTTAATTTCACGGTGCACACGCGGGAGGTGATTAAGCAATGAGAGCAACATTCCCAGCGCGTGTTCTGCTACCGCTTGGGCATTGCCCTCGGGAACGCGTAAACAGGCGATGCCACGAGATTCGGCATATTCCACATCAATATTCTCAAGCCCTGCGCCTAAACGGCCAATAGCCTTCAGATTTGGAAATAGGTCAATGACTTCACGGGTTATGGGGAATCGCGATCGAATGACCAATACTTCCGCAGCATAATAATGTGATGGGAAACCCTCTGGGACCAATTCATACTCGTGCCATACACCGAGTCCCCCTTGCTCAAGACCATGCTCTAACATTGGATGGGTATTGTCGAGCAATAAGGCATTCATTAGTATTCGAGAATAAGTCTTCCTATTTGGAAATAAATCAATAGACCAATAACATCATTGGCAGTGGTAATAAATGGCCCTGTCGCAAGCGCTGCATCTATTTTAAACCTATTGAGCATCAAGGGAATAAAGGTTCCAAACAGGGAAGCAAAAATGATTACTGTCAAAAGTGAAACACTTACGGTCAGCGTAACTAATTGGTCCTCGACTAAAAGGTATCCTGCACCCATCATCACCGCAGCTAAAATCAAACCGTTAACAAGGCCAACGGATAATTCCTTAAATAATTTTTTGCTCATATTGTGGTCCGCCTTGTTGCTCGCTAAAGCTTGAACTACAATTGCGGAAGATTGCACCCCAACATTTCCTGCCATCGCAGCAATCAAAGGCATGAATAAAGCCAAGGCGGGGACACTTTCAATATCACCTTTATTTTCACCTAGCATTAATGCCACAATCAAACCACCAAATAATCCTATCAATAGCCATGGGATGCGTGCACGTGTAATACGTAAAACACTATCATCACTTTCTACTTCCTCGGTCAAACCAGAGGCAAGTTGGTAATCACGTTCTGCCTCTTCACGAATAAAATCAACCACATCATCAAGTGTGATCCTACCCAGTAATTCACCGGCAGCATTGACCACTGGAATAACGAAGAGGTCGTATTTCTGCATAGTATTTGCTACTTCCTCAGCCGGTGTAGTGGACAATACGGTATGTCTTATAGGCGTATAGAGTTCAGAGATGTTTTCCGTTCGTTTAGCGGTTAAGAGCTTTTTCAAGCTCAGTGTCCCCACTAAAATATCATCCTCATTGACCACATAAACAGCATGAACTCGGTCAATATTCTCGGCCTGAGTCCTCATTGCAGCTACACATCTAAGTGCGGTCAACCCCTCTTGAACCTTAACATATTCCGTGGCCATCAATGCCCCGGCAGTATCCTCCTCATGAGTAAGTAGCTGAGCAATCTTTTTGGCCTGTTCAATATCATCTACCTTCGAGAGCACCTCTTTGGTCAATTCTTCTGAAAGTTCAGAGAGCATATCTGCTGCATCATCACTGTCCATGTTCTCAATGAGCTCATGGGCAATATCTTCCGATGTATAACTTTTCAGAAGGTCGGCACGAATATCTTCATCAATTTCTACGAGAATATCAGCTACCAATTCTGTATCAAGACGATCTAAAAATGATTCTATTTCGCTGGTATCCCAAGATTCCAAAACCTCAGCAATATCCGCCGCATGCACCCCCTCCATTAAGTTGGCAAAAAGCCCCTCGTCGGTAGTGGTAACGGCCTGCGCTACACGGTCTTTTACACTAAGATCTT
>CAXPFQ010000026.1:0-11404 GCA_964216615.1 Schleiferiaceae bacterium | reverse complement strand
ACGCCTTCCACCGGAGAAATGGCAGAGTGGTCGAATGCACTGGTCTTGAAAACCAGCGTACCGAGAGGTACCGGGGGTTCGAATCCCTCTTTCTCCGCTAAAACAACTGAAAGCCAGCGCAATGCGCTGGTTTTTTTATGTCCAAATCCGAAATAAGCTTGCTTAATTGAGGGTTTGGGCATAAAAAAGCACAGGACGCCGGAGGCGGACTGGTTTTCAGTCGATTTAGAACGGTCCCCTTTCAAGGGATCTTTTAAGCGAAGCGAAAAAAATCCCGACACTACAAAGCTTGCTTCAGTGAGCGGATAAGGCATAAAAAAACACAGGGCGCCGGAGGCGACCTGGTTTTCATTGTGATTGGAACGGTTCCCCCTCGGGGATCTTTGGCCGCTAGGCCAAAAATCCCTTGCTTACTTAATTGAGGGTTTGGGCATAAAAAAGCACAGGACGCCGGAGGCGGACTGGTTTTCAGTCGATTTAGAACGGTCCCCTTTCAAGGGATCTTTTAAGCGAAGCGAAAAAAATCCCCTACTTAAAACTCATACTTTTTAGTCTTCAGAATTCTAAAAATAACATAAGCCAACCAACCTAAAGGACCGGCCATGAATGTTAGCCACAAAAACGGTAGAATTAAACGCTGGGAAATCTTATGAGTTTGCGCATCGCGTGCCACATAAATACCAGCTATAAGGTCAAAGGCTAGGTAATGAATCCAACCCACGACTACAGCTTGTTTATTCGCAAAAAGTCCCATTAACCCGTCTAATGTGGCTAATTCATTCATCATCGCCCAATCAAACGACCCTAAAAAGAATACGGCATAAAGCCCGGCTAATATGACCACTACACCTCCTAGGACCCACTTTTGTATTCGTGCATTGTAGGGAGCAATCGATAACGATATCCAAGCGACCAATGCCAGGGTATTGACTAATGAGAATAGAACATCTGTGCTCATACTATCGATGTGTTTTCGAGCTGTCCTCGCAAAGTTTGTTTAATTCCGCCAACTCGTGTTTTTTCAAATCACGCCACTGCCCCACAGCAAGGTCTAGTGTGATGTTCATGATGCGTACGCGCTTAAGTTTTGTCACTCTATACCCTAGATATTCGCACATGCGGCGTATCTGCCGGTTCAATCCCTGCGTCAATATGATTCGGAATGTTTTAGGACCTATTTGTTCCACCACGCACTTTCTTGTCACGGTGTCCAAAATAGGAACTCCGGATCGCATTCTTGAAATGAATTCTTGGGTAATGGGCTTGTGAACGTTTACAATGTACTCTTTCTCGTGATTGTTACGCGCACGGAGGATCTTGTTGACGATGTCCCCATCGCTGGTCATTAAAATCAACCCCTCCGAAGGCTTGTCCAAACGACCGATAGGAAAAATCCGTTGTGGGTGTCCCACAAAATCCACGATGTTGTCTTTTTCCACTCGACGGTCGGTGGTACAAACAATGCCACGAGGCTTGTTTAGGGCGATGTACACATGCTTTTCTTCACGCGCACCGACAGGGTGTCCATCGACGGCAACAACATCTCCTTCTTGTACTTTTTCGCCCAATTCTGGCACAGTACCATTAATAGTAATGCGCCCCTGCTCCAGCAATTTATCTGCCCCACGACGGGAACAATAGCCTATTTCACTGAGGTATTTGTTGATCCTTGTTGCCATGGGCTAAAATTACACCTTGCGCCGAGCAATATGAGCACGCCTTGAAGTTTTATTTAACTTAGACCAATTCCCAATTAAGATCTATCGAATACTCATGACCCAACTGAAACATTTCTTACTCACCGGTGCCCTATGCACCACCTTCCTTGCACAGGCGCAGGACGCTCCCTTTTTTGTGGACGGCGAAGCCCAAATAGTTCCTGGTTTTGAAAATCCAGAGGAGTGGATTCGCGAAGACTTATGGGTGGAAACCTCCTTTGATACCGATGGAGATGGCAAACCTGATAGAATGCATGTGGATGTTACTAGGCCCGCACAAACCAACGATGGCCTACAACTACCCGTAATCTACGAGACCAGTCCGTATTACGCGGGTACGGCAGGAAATGACCCCGAGTTATTCTGGAATGTCAAACATGAGATTGGAGAAGTGCCGGCACCGCCAAAGCATGTCGAGGTCGTTCGCAGAGGCCAACGTCCTATCATTTCCAACTCCCAGGTACGCACATGGGTACCTCGAGGCTACATTGTGGTCCATTCCAGCTCTCCTGGAACCGGCCTGTCCGACGGTTCTCCAACGGTGGGTGGTGATAATGAATCCCTAGCACCCATGGCGGTAATTGAATGGCTTGCAGGAAAGGAAAATGGTTACAAGGATCGCACAGGAGATGAGAAAGTACACGCATTTTGGTCCACCGGCAATGTCGGTATGACCGGCACCTCATACAACGGAACATTACCATTGGCAGCTGCTACAACTGGAATAGACGCATTAAGGGCCATTATCCCCGTAGCCCCCAACACTTCTTATTATCATTACTACCGCTCCAACGGATTGGTTCGCAGTCCTGGCGGTTATTTAGGAGAGGATATCGACGTCTTGTACGAATTCATTCACAGCGGAGACGAGTCTAAAAGAGCCTACGGAAACAAAACCATCCGTGACGAGATCATGCGCGAGCAAATGGATAGAGCCACTGGAGATTACAACGCTTTCTGGGCAGGCCGCGATTATTTGAACGATATGGCCCCTATGAAGGCAGCGCTATTGATGTCGCATGGATTTAACGATTGGAATGTGATGCCTGAGCACAGTTACCGCATTTACAACAAAGCTCGAGAGATGGGACTGCCCGTCCAAATTTACTATCACCAAGGGGGGCACGGTGGGCCACCGCCTATTTCAATGATGAATAAATGGTTTACTCGGTACCTATTTGAAATCGAAAATGGTGTAGAACAAGATCCTAAGGCTTGGATTGTACGAGAAGGCGACGATCGACTTTCCCCTACTCCATATGCTGATTATCCTCACCCTCAAGCAGAGGATGTCGTATTGCATCTTACCAAAGGTGGCAATACCCAAGGAGGGTTAACTACTGATAAGGGAAGCCGTAAAAAAGAAATGCTTGTAGATAATGTAGCCTTTGCCGGGGAATACCTCGCACGTGTGAATAATTCTCCGCATAGACTGCTATACACTACTCCTATTTTAAGTGAAGGCTTACATATCTCAGGGACGGCGAGTATTACTCTCTCATTATCGAGCAGTGTACCGGCAGCAAATCTGAGTGTATGGTTAGTATCTCTGCCCTGGAACGGTGAGCGCGATGATGCTGCTATTTACACCAATATCATCACTCGAGGCTGGGCTGATCCACAAAATCATGAAAGCATTTACACCAGCCAGCCTTTAGAACCAGGCGTCTTTTACGATTTGACCTTTGAACTTCAGCCCGATGATCAAATCATCCCGGCAGGGCAACAAATAGGCCTTATGATATTTTCGAGTGACCAAGAGTTCACTCTACATCCAAAGCCAGGTACAGCGCTGAAAATAGATCTGAAAAGCACGAGCTTAACCCTGCCAATTGTTGGCGGGTTGGCGGAGTTTGAGAACGCTGTAAAATAAAAAAGGGGCCGATTCCGGCCCCTTTCAATATCAAAAACAGTTTTAAGGACTGACTAGGTTAATGCTTACGTTAACGTAAAAAGGATTTCCCAGTCCGTTCATTTGTGCGTATGGATCGTCTCTTAAGATGCCAAAGGCACGGTAAATTTCAGCACCATCCACAAGACGGTCGACATCATAACGATAATTCACCCGATATCCTGCTTGGATAGACATCCAAATAAAGTCCTTCAATGAGCATTCATAAACTGCGCGAACTCGGACTTCCCCACGACGAATCTCTAATTCTTCTTTACGGATATCAAAACCAGGCAAGTTCTCGTACATACGGAACGACTGTCCTTGCAACTCATATCCTAAAAACAGCATATTTCGAGGATTTATAGTCCTTCTTACGTGTGCACGAGCGGGAAACAATACTTCGGTACCCCACTTATTATTGGCACTTGTAGAATTGTACAACATCACAGGGATGTAATTCAATTCGCCTACTCGATAGGTTCTCGCAAGACCAACTGCCCATTGCTTTTTCTCTGTAGGTCTTTTACCCCAGAGCAAAGCAGCCGAATATTTTAAATATTGGGCAGGCATCAGCGAACTTCCGTACGTTCCGCTCAAGTCGGCAGAACCTTGAAACAGAATAAATTGTTTTTCGTCAATTGGCTTGAACACAGTAGTATTAATACCTGAGGTTCTAAGGCCATTTTCAGATAGTGTTTGGTGCATTGGATTATCCGAAGCCGTAGGTTGATCTGCGTAGTTATAAGCCGTATTCCAATAATTCGCGCCCAACTGCCAGACCAAATTTGTTTGACTAACAACGGGTAGGTTGAACCCTGCACGAATACCGGCAGTGCTATTTACTTGTTTTGCTTCTCCTCCTTGGATAGTTGAACCATCATTAAGGTTCATATCACCAGCAGTTATGGCATATGGACCTTGAAAATCATAACCAAGTGATATCAGTTTAGCTGGGGAAAGTCCTTCAATTTTTGCACTACAAAAGCGTTTCATGCTTTCATCAGCAAAACCTAAATCATCATATAGACTCCAATCTATATCCTCAAAAGAATCATCTGAGATGGTATCCGTTTGAGCAAAAATTGGCGCTGAAGCAAGGACGATTATCGCCGTCGTTAACTTCATGTTTTTGAGTAACATTACTTACTTTTTCTTTCTTGAAGGCATCTCTAATCTTTTCCAAACATCGGTACGGCCAATAGCCTCAATACCAATGTATCCGCGCATATCCAGAGTATTAATATCTCTCATTCTAATGGTTCCCCAATACGTCGAGCCATTATTTGGATCATATAGCGTCCCATCTGTCCAAGTATCGTCGCCTTGATAAACAAAATCCTTACACATACGGAAACCTCTCAACGGTACATTTCTCAGATTAGGATCCGGATTATTGATATCAGTTCTAGGATTACCGTCGGCATCATTTGGCTCAATTAACCAAACTACACGCCCGTAATATTTATTACCTATGCGCTCAATCTTAATACGTGATCGACCGTTTGACGGTTCCCAAATACCAACAAGACGATCGCCTGGATCTTCTGATTTTTGAGGTGCATCAAAACTTAATGTTCCAAAAGCGATTATAGCTGAGAAGGCTAATAATGTTAATTTACGTAGCATGATATTTCTATTTAATCGTTAATTCAAGTTCAAGGTTTAATTTAAAATTTCGATCCCCATCCCAATAATCTTCAAGAAGATCTGCGTCAAGTACAACAATTACTCTGCGCTCATCCATAATTTCACCAAGCTCAGCATCCTCTGAGATATCCAAAATTATAGACTCCGATCCCTGATCAATAGGATTCTTAACTGCCGCTTCTTGCATTAATACAGCCTCATTGTAACTCGCGAATGACAGCACAAATGCACTGATATTTGAAAAGCCTAGGCCATCATCTGAAACTACGGTCGCGGATTTTAAATAAGCCTCACTAATACTCATACTTTCAGAGTAATGCTCACCAAGTGCTTCTTCTAAGTCTAAGACTATTTCCGCTTGACCCGTGTTAGGACCTGAAAACAAAGGACCTGAAAAACTTATATCCAAATTGCTTACCGAATAATTGTGTTTCTGGCCGGGTGTATAACTGACCACCAAAATAGCTGAGATAATTATTGCTACTAGATTTCTAGCCTTTTCAGACATACATATCAATTGTTAGTTTGAAACGTAATATAAAACAATAAATCTTCTATCCCTGTTCATTAAGGTTTTTTAGTGTGTTAATGTCAACGAAGAAAGGTTAAAAAAAAGGGGCCGCTTCCGGCCCCTTTTCGTTTTATCTAAGATCGTATCGATCTGCATCCATGACCTTATTCCAGGCACTGATGAAATCTTGTACGAACTTGTCGTTGTTGTCGTCTTGCGCGTAAACTTCCGCGATTGCACGTAGCTCGGAATTTGAGCCAAAGACTAGGTCTGTGCGCGAAGCGGTGCCTTCGATAGCGCCTGTTGCTCTGTTTCTAGCATCGTAGCTGTTGTAACCAGTAGTATGCCATGAGACATCCATGGATAACAACGTTTTGAACCAGCGGTTATCTAAAGTACCGTCTGTCCAAACGCCATCACCCGTATAGGATACACCCATTGCGCGCATACCTCCCACCAAAACGGTCATTTCAACCGGGGTAAGCCCGAGTAATTGGGCCTTATCTAACATGATTTCCTCAGGACTTACGGCAAACTCTTTTTCACTGTAGTTTCTAAAACCACAAGCTTTAGGTTTGAGAAGTTCGAAAGAATCAACGTCTGTTTGCTCTTGAGTAGCATCGCCACGACCTGTCGTAGACACTACGGTTGTTCCGCTGGCCATCTCGATGGCTACAGCACCTCCAAGGACGATGACATCAGCGACACTAGCATTATGCTCCGCTGCAATCGCCTCATAGATACCTAAAACCTTCTGGAGCTGCGCCGGAAGATTCACTTCCCAATCCTTTTGAGGCGCCAATCTGATGCGAGCACCATTTGCCCCTCCTCTGTTATCCGAACCTCTAAAGGTGCTGGCACTTGCCCAAGCAGTTTCAACCATTTCTGCGACGGTAAGTCCACAGCTTTTCAAAGCATCACGCACACCATTTTCTTCGGCGCTTGTCAATGTTCTTCCGGCTGGGATAGGATCTTGCCAGATGTAATCTACATCCCTGTAATCACCTGTAACGTAGTTGCTCTTAGGCCCCATATCGCGGTGCAATAGTTTGAACCAAGCACGAGCAAAGGCTTCACCAAACTCTACCGGATTTGCTCTGAAGCGCTCACAAACCTTACGGAACTCAGGATCTACTTTCAATGACATATCTGCCGTAGTCATCATAGGCAGTACTTTCTCTCCACTACCGTCCACTTGAGGTACCATATCTTCCTCTGCGCAGTTGATAGGGTGCCATTGCCAAGCTCCTGCTGGACTTTTCTTGCACTCCCACTCGTATTTGAATAAGAGGTCTAGGTAGCCCATGTCCCATTGCGTTGGGTTAGTTGTCCAAGGTCCTTCGATACCACTTGTGATCGTATCCACACCTTTACCTGATTTGTATGTACTTGCCCAACCAAAGCCCATGGCTTCAATAGGTGAACCTTCAGGCTCTGCTCCTACTAGTCCGGCATCACCGGCACCGTGTGCTTTACCGAAAGTATGTCCACCCGCAGTCAAGGCCACTGTTTCTTCGTCGTTCATAGCCATACGCTTGAACGTCTCGCGTACGTCTTGCGCAGAAAGTGCTGGATCCGGATTCGCGTTCGGTCCTTCAGGGTTTACATAGATCAATCCCATCTGAACCGCAGCTAAAGGATTCTCTAGCGACTGACGTGTATCACCGTAACGGTTATCACCTAACCATTCGTCCTCTGCTCCCCAGTAAATGTCTTTTTCTGGATGCCAAATATCTTCGCGACCTAAGGCGGTACCATGGTTAGGACCACCCATATCTTCGATGGCAACATTCCCTGCTAACACCAACAAATCCGCCCATGAGAGCTTGTTTCCGTATTTTTCTTTGATCGGCCACAACAATCTTCTAGCCTTGTCCAAGTTTCCGTTATCCGGCCAAGAATTCAACGGAGCAAATCGTTGAGCTCCCGTAGCTGCACCACCACGTCCATCACCTGTACGGTAGGTTCCCGCAGCGTGCCATGTCATACGAATAAAGAACGGACCGTAATGTCCATAATCCGCTGGCCACCAATCTTTGCTGTCTTTCATCACAGCTTTAAGGTCTGCTTTGACAGCCTCGAGATCTAGTTTTTTAACCTCTTCTTTATAGTCCAATTCTGGCAGCGGGCTGCTTTTCGCATCGTGCTGACGCAGAATATCTAAATTCAATTGATTCGGCCACCAATCTTTGTTTTGGGTACCGAGGTCCATCTTAGTCGACGAACCATGGAATGGGCATTTGCTTTCAGTCATTTGATCAAATTTTTTTGATGAATTTAATATAAGCATCAGCAATCAAAGCTATCTAGTTGATTGTTTTTACCTATCTAGTGATAGAATCGGCAAGCATAAAATGTTTTTTGCTTTAATAGCTGGTGAGCAACTTTCTATTCAAATTACGGGCAACCCTCTGGAAGTTTTTATCCGCTCGACTGGCATAGCGAGCTTTCGTACCTACAAAACGTAGCGAGTTTAGTCCAAGACCTACGAGTACTCCTCCTCCTGCACCGATAAAAGTTAATTCATCATTCCAGAACATGTCTATTGTAATACCCGCTACTCCATATCCCCCGTAAATGGCTGCGCTCAACACATTCGTTAGGTTACGTACAAATGTTGTCTTAGAGGATTGACTTACAAATAATTGCTTTCGGGCGAGATAAAATCTGTATTGACCGGTGTACAATGAATCTGTCATTCTTTCAACCGCACTCATTGAGAGTGGTTCACCATTTTGACTGAACTCAAAATCTCGGTATTCAACGGCTTGACCAAATAACACCATAGAAGAGAACAAAAAAAGGATAGTCAATTTGAGCTTTTTCATGAGTCTTTTACATTGAAAATCAAGTTAATAAATTCTCTAACAACGTGGACCATGGGCAAATATGAATTGAAATTATAGTCTGTTCTTTGCTTTATCAATAATCAAAGTAGTGCATCCACAGAATCCCTTCCAAAACAACTACAACTTCAATCAACTGATGAATGCGGTTCCGGAGTTGGAAGCCTTTGTAGTTCCGGGGAAATTTGCGAGAAAGAGTATTGACTTTAGCAATCCTGAGGCCGTTTATTTGCTCAATAAGGCGCTGTTGAAGTGGCGTTTTAATGTGAATTGGTCCCTAAAAAAAGGACACCTCTGCCCTGCCGTTCCAGGCCGGTTCGATTACTTGTTACATGCTAGAGATCTATTACCAAAAATTGAAGGAAGACGCGTGCGTATGCTCGATGTAGGTGCGGGCGCCTCACTGATTTATCCCCTGCTCGCAACCGCAGCTTTTAACTGGGAGTGTGTAGGTTCAGAGGTCGATAAAGAAGCCATTAGCTACGCCAAAGGACTGGTGCGTATGAATGCCAATATGATGGGTACGCGCATCCGAAGACAAGAGTTCAAGAGCCAATTGCTCCAAGGTATTATAGAGAAAAAGGAGTCTTTTGACCTTCTCGTCTGCAACCCACCGTTCTACAAGACCAAAAGTGAAGCCCTGGCGGCAAACACGCGCAAAAACAAGAATTTACACAGGAAAGAAGAAGCCAATCACAACTTTGGTGGTAGCGCCAATGAGTTGTGGTACAAAGGCGGTGAAGAGGCCTTCTTAAAAAAATTGGCCCTAGAAAGTGCCGAATATGGGCAGCAAGTTCAGTGGTTTACCTGTTTGATTTCGAAAAAAGACCACCTTCGTACCTTCAAGAGATTAATCCGTAAAGGCAATCCGACCGAAATCAAAGTGGTGGAAATGGAACAAGGCAATAAGGTGAGCCGATTTGTGGCGTGGACCTTTCAAAATGAGCACGATGAGTCAGGCTAATAATCCCCTTCATGGCGTTAAACTGGCCCACATGGTAGAAGCGCTGGTCGAGTATTGGGGTTGGGACCAATTAGCCCTTCGTATTCCCGTGCGATGCTTCATGTATGACCCTTCGGTAAAATCGACGCTGAAGTTCCTGAGAAAGACGCCATGGGCGCGTTCAAAGGTGGAAGAGCTCTACCTCCATACCTTTCCTAACGGCGTTGAAGAAAAGCTTTAATGCTCATTATTAGCGAATAGTCGTACCTTATAAGGGTATTAAAGCCAATTCACATGAAAATTAAATCAATATTAATTCTCGGTATGCTAATGCTGTTTAGCACTCCGGGGAAATCAACCCACCTGATGGGCGGAGAAATTGTTGCCCAACAAATTAACGGCTTCCAGTATCAGATCTTAATGACAGTGTACCGCGATACTGCAGGAATTCCTATGCAGACTACAGCCCAATTCTACATTACAGATTCGGCAGGTTCAAATGTTGCTACCCTGACTACACCTTATGATTCTGTGCTAAGTGGAAATACGTTGCCTATGTATCCCTACGGTGTTGAAGTTTATTTTTTCATTGATACCGTTACTTTCTCCAATAGCGGAACTTATACCATAGGATGGAGTAATTGTTGTCGAAACGGTGCTATTCAGAACATTTCTACTCCCTTAAGTCAAAGCATGTTCCTTCAAACAGAAGTAACCGTTTTTGACACTACGAGTAACTCAACACCTTGGTTTTTAGTGCCTGCATCTATTTTCTTGCCTGCAAATACGCCTTGGCAATACAATCCATTGCCCTTTGATCCAGATGGCGATTCACTTTACTGGAGTTTGTCTCAACCATTAAATGGTCTGAACACTGCGTGCCCAGGATATACATTACCTCCCGGCACGGTTTCGAATCCAATGACTATTAATCCTATTACCGGTACGATCACTTGGACTGCAACTATGGTTGGGAACTTTGTCACATCTGTGTTGGTTGAAGAATATCGAAACGGTCAAAAGATCGGAGAAATTCGTCGAGACATGCAATTTATTGTCGTTCAAACAAGCGTATTAGGCCCCATCTGGAACGCAGGCAACTTACCGGTAGATAGCCTAGGGAATGTGTATGTAAACCTCATTCAAAATTCTTCGTTTTCGCTCTCGGTTTCCGGCTATTCCCCTAGTGGAAGTACACTCTATGCAGATGCATTTGGTGAACCATTCTTTACCAACCCCAATCCTGCGCAATGGTCTTGTACGGGATCTGGAACCAACGATTCTATTCAAGGTACCATTTCATGGGCGCCAAGTTCCGCTCAAACAAGAAGCACTCCGTATATACTCGCGCTTCGCTTAACCGATGGGTTCTTGGCCCAAGATTTATCTATCATTTTCCAAGTATCGGCCAGTGTAGGACTAGAGGAAGAGACTATCCAGTATATAACTTATCCAAACCCCGCAACGGAAGGCATTACTATTACACCTAGTCCTTCGAAAGCCTTGATCTATAGTATGACCGGTGAGCAATGGGAATTACAGAAACAAAATGAACATTGGGACATTAGTGATTTACCGCCCGGAGCATATATCCTGCAGGCCTTTAACGACAACGGAATTCCTGAAGGTACGACTAGAATCATCATTCAATAGTAAAAAAAACCGCCTCTCGGGGCGGTTTTTTTTTGAATTCAATACTCCATTGTTTAACGCCGTATTTCTGCCTTATCTTACCGGTCTAATTACCCAGTAAAACATGAAAAGAGTATTGTTCATGGGAGCAATGGCAGCTATTGCCCTGAGCTCCTGCAACCCTCAAGAAGAAATGCACACCGAAACAGATCA
>CAXPFQ010000025.1:0-29230 GCA_964216615.1 Schleiferiaceae bacterium | reverse complement strand
ATGTATTCCGCCAAGACCAAATGCCCCACATGGATGGGGTTGAAGGTGCCGAAAAACAAGCCGATTTTTCCCTTCATCTTATGCGGATAAAATTGCCTCCAACAGGGCTTTGGCCTCATCGTTGGCACCGTCGAGGTCGTCGTTGATGATGATGTGGTCGAAGCCGTCGCGCTGGTCCATTTCCCAAGTGGCCTTCTCGATGCGCTGGGCGATTTTTTCGGGGGAATCGGTCCCGCGAGCTACTAATCTGCGTTCCAATTCTTCAATACTTGGCGCCTGAATAAACAATGCCAAGGCACGATCGCCGAACTGCTTTTTCAAATTCAACCCGCCAACAACATCAATGTCGAAGGCCACCGCTTGGCCTTGCGACCAGCTCTTCTCTACTTCGCTTTGCAAGCTGCCGTAATAGGTCCCTGCATAGACCTCTTCCCATTCCAGGAAATCACCGGCATCGACCTTTTGGCGAAATTCTTCGGTGGTTAAAAAGAAATAATCTACGCCATGCTGCTCTGTTCCGCGGGGTGCTCGAGAGGTAGCGCTGATGCTAAAGCCAAATCCTTCTACGGTCTTCATCAGGTAATGTACCAAGGTGCTTTTACCGCTGCCCGAGGGGGCGGAGAAGATGACCAATTTTCCTGATGTTGATGCGCTCATGAGAGAGGAAGTTTGTGGCAAATTTAATGGGATGTGGGCGCAATGCGTCGTATTTTAGAAAGGAATTCAACCTAAACCGCCATGAACATCATTGAAACTCAATCCTTGTCCAAGTTTTATGGAAAGGAACGCGGCATTACCGACGTCACTATTTCTGTCAAACAAGGGGAGATTTTTGGCTTTATTGGCCCTAACGGTGCCGGTAAATCCACGACCATTCGAACGCTTCTTGGGTTGCTCGCACCGAGTAGCGGAGAGGCGAAGCTTTTTGGTCAAAATATTTTGGAAAATGGCCACGAGTTGCGCCGTCGTATCGGGTATTTACCTTCAGAGGTGAATTACTATGCAGAAATGTCATCATGGGAGCTGTTAGACTATCATTCTAAAATTTATGCTCTAAAGGATGCAACAGCCAAGATTAAAGAACTGGCAGAATATTTCGAATTAGATATAGAACGGCCAATAGCGGATTTAAGTTTTGGTAATAAGAAGAAATGCGCCATAATTCAAGCGTTGGTGCATGATCCTGAATTATTGATTTTAGACGAGCCCACCTCCGGGCTAGACCCATTAATGCAAAACCGATTTTTCGATCTTTTAGAATCAAAAAAGGCTAAGGGGACGACTGTATTTTTTAGTTCGCATATTTTAAGTGAAGTCCAAAGGTTGTGCGATCGTGCCGCTATCATCCGAGGCGGTGAAATCTCGGCAGTTGAAGATATTTCGTCGTTGTTGGCCAAGCAGATGAAAAAGGTAAGGTTAGTATTGGAATCTGAATCAAAGATTGACCTTCCCGAAGGGTCTAAAAATGGTCACTGGGCCGGGAATAAAGTATTCTTTGATTATGTAGGGCCAACGCAAGATTTAATTACATGGTTAGGAAAACAGCGGGTGGTTGATTTGACCTTAAGTGAACCAGACCTTGAGAGTATTTTCATGAATTACTACCGAAGATAACCCCATTATGAACGCTGTATTATTTGCCAAGGAGCTAAAACGAAATAGAAAGAAATCCTTCATCTGGACCTCTATAGTATTAGGGTTTACGCTGTTAATTTTAAGTATATATCCGTCCTTTTCAGGAATGAAAGAGGAAATAGTATCCCTTATGAGCAACCTCCCTGAATCACTTACAAAAGCTATTGGGGTAGATGAAAGTACATGGAGTTCAATAACCGGGTTTTATTCGACGTATTATGGCGTGTACATTACGCTGCTAATGGGAATTTTCACGGCTTCTACCGGAGCCACTATATTAGGTAAAGAAGAGCGTGACGGGACTGCGGAGTTTTTACTGACAAGACCTATTTCACGAAGTAATGTTGCGCGCACAAAGCTTGCAGTCCTTGGGTCATTGCTTCTAACTATTTATGTTATTCAAAGCTCCGTAGCACTTGTAGGAATTGGATTTTTGGGTTCGAATATTTCTTGGGGCACTTTGGCGGCCTTACATATTCACGGATTTTTCCTAGTTGCTTTTTTTACCGGCGCTGGCTTCATGCTAGGGTCCTATCTTGGGGTGAAGATGAATTATACGGGGCCTATGGTAGGGATGATTTTTGGGAGTTACTTCTTGAATGCAATCTCTAGTGCTTCCGATGCCGTAGAATGGCTAGGATACGTGAGTCCTTATCATTACTTGCCTTTGACCTTAAAGCAAGGTGCTCTGGAAATAAACTACCTTGCTTGTGGCGTATTTTGCTTGCTCACGGCTGGAATGATTTGGATAGGATATAGCCGATATTTAAAACGGGATATTCTAGGCTAGATTTTAGAGGGTATTCCCAATTTGCTCTTTGATCTTTTCTAATTCGTCTTTCATTTCTACGACGAATTGCTGCATGGGGGCGTAGTTACTTTTTGAGCCTAAGGTGTTGATTTCACGACCCATTTCTTGAGCGATAAATCCTAATTTCTTACCACTGGCTGTTACCTTCATGGTTTCTCGGAAATATTTGAGGTGATTTGTCAAGCGAACCTTCTCCTCATTGACGTCGAGTTTTTCGATGTAGAAGATGACCTCTTGTTCGTAGCGATTATGGTCGACCTCCATGCCCTCTAATCCGTTGAGGAGTTTTTCGCGAACAGCTTGCAAACGCGCTTGCTCGTGCGGAGCGATGCCTGCTAATGCTGACTCAATGGCATCCAGTCTGGCGTTGAAATCTTCTGTGATCGAGGCGCCTTCTTGGGTTCGGAATTCGGAGAATTGATCCAATGCCTCATCCAACAAACCTTGCAAAAAATTCCATTCTTCTTTACTCAATTCAGATTTTGAACTGCCCAAAACATCCGGCATACGCATCACGGCAGCAATTAAGTCGCCCTTAATGCCTACTTCGCGTTCCAGAGTGGTCAATTGTTCAAGGTATGATTTAGCCAAATCCATATTGATAGCGGCGGCACTCTCGATACCAATTACCTCTGCATAGATATTGATATCAATCTTCCCACGTAACACTTTTTCTCCCACGCGTTTCCGGATTTCTAGTTCCTTTTCGCGGAAGATAGGCGCAACACGTGCGTTCAAATCAAGGGCTTTACTATTGAGTCCACGGATTTCCACGGAAATCTTTTTTCCGGCCACTTGCCCAACGGCTTTGCCGAAGCCTGTCATGCTTTGAATCATGGAAGTAAATTTTTGCTAAGGTAGGAAAACAAAGGCATCCCTAGCCTTTGATGGCTCGGTCGTAGAAACTGACGAAATATACGCCCCCAAAAATACATAAGGCCCCGCCAAGCATACCTAGCGACCAAGACTCGTCCGCAAAAATCAAGCTTAAAATACTGGCTATAAGAGGTTGCAAATAAATGTAGGCGCCAACGGTAGCGGGGCGTAAGGTTTTTAGCGCGATGATGTTTCCTAAATAAGTTAAAAACGTTGTTCCCAGTATTACATATAGCACTGAAATGATAATTCCTTGATCCCAATATTCCCATGGTATGGAAGGGATTTGAGGGCCTCCGAAGGGCAAGACTAAGAACACTCCAAAAGTAAATACCCAGCGTATGACAAAAAGAGCATTGTATTTTAACATTAGGGGTTTAACGATGACTAAATAAACAGCGTAGCTGGTGGCATTAATGAGTACGAATAGGTTGCCTCTAGCCACGTCGCTTTCAAACAGCCCATTAATTTCCCATTGTGCACCAGATAAAATCAACCACAATGCCCCTATGGCTCCAAGGGCAATGCCTAAGACTTTTGACGGGGTGATTTGTTCTTTAAGCAAAATTGCACTCATTATAAGTACGGCGATAGGCCCACTAACCATCATAATTGAAGCATTAATAGGAGTAGTGATTGCTAATCCTTCAAAGAAAAATAATTGGTTCGTGGTGACCCCAAAGGCAGCGCATAAGACGAGTCTGAGCACATCACCCTTGTTAAGATGATAAATACGTGTTGGTCCTGACCAAGGCAGCAGCATCCAGAAAAGAATTGCCGCTCCCGTTACCCTAAACTGAATAAACGCTCTAGCGGGTACCGCGTCATCCATTGCATTTTTAGCGATAAGGAAGGAGGCCCCATAGATCAAAGCGACTCCAATTAAAGCCAGATGCGCTTTGAGGATGGCTTTAGGTGAGGGCTTGTTCATTGCTCAAGAGCGGCCGCGGCGGCATCGACGACCTTCTTGCTATTCCCGATGAAGATTTGGTCTTCTAGCACCAATACCGGGCGCTTGAGGAAGGTGTATTCTTCGATAATGAGATTGCGGATCTCAGCGTTGCTGAGATTCTTATCCTTCAACCCAAGTTCTTTGTATTTACGAGCACGCTTTGAGAACAGGTCTACTGCTGAACCGGCAAGTGTGATCATCTGGTCGACTTGAGCAGGGGTCAAGGGTTGAGTTTTAATATCTTGTATGGTGCAGCCTTCTGTATTCCACTGGGCAAGAATGCGTGTACAAGTATTGCATGTACTCAGGTAGTAAATGTGCTTCATGGTTTTGTTATTTAGCGAGCCAAGGTTGTGGGTCTTGGATGTCGGCATCTTTCCATAGGCCAAACTGGACCATGGTTTTACCCTCTTCGTCTGTGAAAGCCTGCCCTATAGGTTCTTTTAGACTGATTGTATCTCCAGATTTTACCTTGACGTTGATCAAATTACTGTAGACGGTAAAATAATTACCGTGACGTATGAGCACCATGATATTGGCACCTGGGATTGGCACTACTGAACTTACCTCTCCTTCGAATACAGCACGCACAATAGCTCCATCGTCGGTACTTATTTCGATATGTGGATTGTCTACGATAACGCCTTTCACCACAGGATGTTGATGTTTCCCAAACTTCCCAGTAATTAACCCACGCTCTACGGGCCATGGAAGGACACCTTTATTTGATGCGAAATTATTGGCAAGTGCTCGTGCTTCCGGGGTCATAGCAAAAGCTGGCCCGTCATCGCGTACATCCATACCTTTTTCCTTGCGAGCTTTATCTATTAAAACCTTTAGAGCTTTGTTAGACGTGCGGCTGCTGTAATCCTTACCCACGATTAGGCCCAATTCTTTGGCTTCTTCTTCTAATTTATTGCGTTCCGCCCGTTCTTTTGCTTTACGCATTTCTTCCGCTATAATTCGCTTGATTTGTTGCTCCAACTGCTGGACTTCGCGTTGTTTTTTCTGAATGTCTTTTTTGAGCTCTGATTCTTTACTTTGAAGTTCGTTGACCGTATTTTGTTGATTATTCGCATCGGCTTCTAAGGCAAGTTTTTCTGCTTCCTGTGCTTGTTGAACTACTATTTTTTCTGCTTTTTGTAAGGTAAGAGCCTCCTTTTCCTCAGCCAGAGCCTCCTGCGCCTCGTTGATTTTTTTGACTTGTTGGGCCCTGTAGCCCGCCATATCTTTAAAATACTGAATTCGTTTTGCCGCTTGTGTGAAGCTCTCAGCACTTAAAATAAATAGGATTTGGTCAGTTGGCGTTTGTTGTCGTTGTGCTAGTCGTATGAGATCTGCATAATCTGTTTTGAGGCTATCAACAGTGGCCGCAAGAGCAATTATCTCTTTTTCCTTTGTATCTATATTCCGGTCAATTGCGCGTATTTGCCTCCCCATTGTGGCAATGAGCTTTTCTCGTGCAGTAATCTTCTGATTAAGTGTTTGTAACTCATCAACACTAGCTTCTCTGGAATTTTTAGTTTTTTCCAATATGGTTGTTGCCAAATCAATTTGATCTTGCAGTACGGTTCGTTGGCGTTGCAACTCTTCCTTCGTTTGGCCATGAGAAAGTAAAGAGAGGCCAAGACAGCAAATGGTGAGCAACAATCGACGCATTAGAAACTAAATGGAGTGTTATATGGACCTTCGGTCCGAATGTCCGAAATATCGATGACCACCTTATATTCAGGTCGAGAAACGAGGGTCAACTCAATTCGTTTGGGGTACCGTGTTCGCTCGTCATATTCAAAGTACTTGATTTGAGCAATTTCGGCAGGATCTTGAATGATTAACTCTGCAAGATGAAGGTCTCTATCTAGCGCCGCTCGAACATATCTCTTTGGTCCTAAATCATACTCACTCATCCATAAATCGCGATCCGCATTGAATCGATAACGCAATGCTTCGTCCCATCCTATTAATTGACCACGCATAATCCTATTCAAATACTGAAAAGGTACTTCGATACCGGTAACGCCTGCTAGATCAGATGCAGAACCAGACCAATCCAGTCCTAATAGTGTAGAGGTAAAAGCAGCGCTATCCTCGATGACAATACACTTTCCCACACGCAGTCCTATCATGTCGTCGCTTATTGCCGCCCAGAGAATACTATCTTGCTTGGAGCGCACCTGCACTTTGAAGCGTTGTTCTCCGTCAGGGGTATAGGCTGTGATGCGGGCAAAACTCTGTGCCCACGGGAATTTATCCTCGAGTAAGATTTTCCTGTTGACGCCATCGTTGATCTTTTCACGTTTGATGGGATTTTCCGGGGTAATAGGCTTACCGCAGCTAACTAATAAAAGTAGCGCGGTAAGCACGGAGATGCCGTGCCTTAACCAAGAGATATGTACCCTATTGCTCCTTGTCATTTTTGCCGTTCAATGCCCTTGCTTTGTTTCGGTACTCCTCTGCCAAGTGATCATTTCCAGCGGCTTCTTCAATGGCCGCGGCATGACTTAAGATCACTGCGTCTGGGCTGGTTCTCAGCAGTTGCAAAGCTACCTTAATTTTCTCCCGCGCTTCTTGGTACCGCCCCATTTTATACAATACCCATGCCCATGTATCTAAATAAGTAGGCTCAAGGGATTCTAGGTCGTTCGATTCTTGTGTTAATGTAAGAGCGTATTCTAGGTTGGTATCATGAGTCACCAGGTCCCAGGCGTAGTTATTGAGGTGGGCGGCGCTGCGGTCTAATGCCAAGGCTAATTCGTACGTCTTTGATCCAGACTGCATAGAATCTAATTCGAAAAATGATGTGCCGGCCAAAGCATATAAACTGGCGGCCATTTCAGGATCCAAGGTTAATGCAGCACGCTCGGTGGCCACTCGAACACAAGATTCCCAATCTTGGACATTATAAAATTCATAGGCTAAGGCATCCATTATTTCCCCTTGGTCTCGAAAGTTAGTTTCAATGAGGGTTAAGAGGGTTAGTTTGCTGTGCGAATCTTCTAGTTCTGAACTAAGTGTATAGGCCAATTGATAGAGCTCGTAATTATCCGGAGCTAATTCTATTGCCTTAAAATACATTCCCAAGGCTTCGTCGTAATGTTTGTTTTCAAGATGGATTTCAGCCCACAGCAGAGTATAGGGGACTGTTTCATTATACTTTTCTTCTAAAACAGGAATTACTCGATCGAAAAGGGATTTAAATTCCTGGTTCTCCCTGTTTTGGTAAATGCCGAGAATGACGGGCATGAGGTCCTTGAGCGGTACGCCATCCAAAACTAATCCCTGTTCCATATGAAAAATGGCTTGAGAAGTTTTTCCATAGCGCTGAGAGATTCTTGCAAGCTCCATATGCAGTGCCCCATTCAACGGGAACCGCTCCACGGCCTTTTCCAACAACTTGATGGCTTTCTTACCTTTTCCATTGCCGTCGTAAAATTGGCTCAGCAATCCATAATATTCCGGAACATTGGGGTAATCTTTTACTGCGTTCGTCAAAATTTTCTGGGCACTTTTCGCATCATTCTGTTGGAGGTATAAGCTGACCTGATCGCTGATCAGTTCTGGTGTTACACCGTATTCTTCCGCGACTAAAGTCAAAACCAACAATGCCTCCTGTATTTCGTTACCTTGAACGTAAATACTGAAGGCGTCGAACAAGTATTCCGGTTGGCCAGGATGTAATTCCGCCAATGCTATATAGGAATCCCCGGCACTTTTAGTATCTCCTAGTTGTTGAGCACATTGTGCTTTGAGTTTAAGCATCCAGGTATTTTCCGGGTATAATACAGCGCCACGACGGGCATATTCAAAAGCTGGATAAATAGAACCTTGTTCAAAATGCAATCTGGCAAGCTGGTAATGGGCGGCTTCTGCATATTCTTCGCTTTCAACCAATTTTTCATATGCCTCGATGGCAAGGTTTGATCGTCCAGTTAAACGATAGGTCTCGGCTTGATAATAGGTATCACTGAATGCAGAAAGCCCTTCTTGTGAAGGGCTTTGAGCAAATACATTTGCACAAAAGAGGAGCGTCGCGATAGCGGTCAGCCAATTTTTCATTAGTCCATTCTTGAGTAATCTCCTAAAGATAGCGAAGTCCATAGTCCATCGACATGGGCGTGATTGCCTATCATACTGTCTTTAAGTTTGATATTAGTGATGGTTGAATTCGTCTGGATCAACGAATCTTCAATGGTCGCATTTTCTACCACACAATGGTCTCCCAAACTTACGTTTGGCCCTATGCTTGAGTTCTTCAGCATAACATTGGATCCAATGTAGCAAGGTTCAATAATGGTTGAATTTTCTAAGGTGATGTTCTCGCCTCGAAGCTCTGCTTTGCCCTCGATGTAGCCCAACATTTTGGAGTTTGTTTGTACGGTGATTGCCTTGTTACCGCAGTCCATCCAATCGTTTACAGTTCCAGGCTTGAAGACCTTGCCTTGATTCATCAAGGCACTCAGAGCATCTGTGAGCTGGTATTCACCGCTTGGACGCAAATCATGGTCTAAAATGTATTTCAATTCCTTACGCAATCCCGGACCGTCCTTGAAGTAATAAATCCCGATGATGGCAGAATCAGAGACAAATTCTTTAGGCTTTTCTACGAAATTATTGATGCTTCCGTCCTCCGCGAACTGGACCACACCGTAGGCTGAAGGGTCTTCTACTTGTTTTACCCAAATGACTGAATCTGCATCGGTATCGAGGGTAAAATCTGCCCGGAACAGCGTATCTGCAAAGGCTACGACGATCTCATCGTCCATGCTATCTGCAGCACAGTGAATAGCGTGTGCCGTTCCTAGTGGTTTATCCTGGTAGTAGATGCTGCCCTTAGCGCCCAAATTCTCTGCGACTTTCTTCAAATCAGCCTCTACTTGGTCGCCGAAATCACCAATGATAAAGGCAATCTCATCTACTTTTTTATCACCACATACACTAACGATATCCTCTACCAATCGTTGTACAATAGGCTTTCCAGCAATGGGGATTAAGGGTTTTGGTACGGTTAGAGTGTGTGGACGCAATCGCGAACCTCTACCTGCCATTGGGACTATAATTTTCATAGAAAGTTTGGGTTTATTCTTTTCCTGTACTGCCAAAGCCGCCCGCTCCACGCGCTGTCTCGTCGAGATCTTCAACTGATTCCCACTCGAATTGCGAATACTGTGCCACGACCATCTGCGCCACGCGCATGCCGTCTTCCACAGTGAACACTTCCCGTCCATGATTGATCAGCAGCACGCCCACATCGCCGCGGTAATCTGCATCTATGGTGCCCGGGCTGTTCAGAACGGTGATGCCGTGCTTGTAGGCTAATCCCGAACGAGGACGAATCTGGGCTTCATACCCGTCAGGCAAGGCTATTTTTATGCCTGTAGGAATTAGGGCGCGGTCGCCAGGTTGTAAGACCACTGGGGCATTGATATTGGCACGGAGGTCCATGCCTGCACTTTGGCTAGTTTCAAACTGAGGCAGGGCGTGTTTGCCGCTATAGTGTACTTTGATGTTCATTTATCGTGCGAAGTTAAAGAGCCCACGGCGTTCGGCCATGAGCATTATCAGTAGATAACCACCTCCCATGGCAAGTTTAACCGCCACGGATTCAATCCCCGTATAATGAATGAGAAAAACGGTGGCAGTAGCACCGAGGACGTAGGCGCTTAATTTGGTCCAATTATAAGGCACGGGATAGTGCTTTTGCCCCCACCACAAGCTTGCGAAGAACATGGCGGCGTAGGCCACCAAGGTGGTAATGGCTGCACCCAAAATCCCCATGGACGGGATCAAGCTGAGGTTCCCTATGACGGTCACTGCAAGCCCAACAAAGGTGATATAGATCCCGTAGCGGGTCTTATCGCTGACCTTGTACCACACGTTGAGGTTGGTGTTAATGCCGAGAATCACATTGGCCAATAACAGGATGGGCACCAAGTACAATCCCACCCAGAATTTCTGGTCAATGAAGAACTTGAGAAAATCCAACCCTGCAATAATCAGAACAAACGCGACACTCATTACCCATGTAAAACCTTCCATGATCTTGGCCATCCGCTTGGGACCATCTGCTGTTTTGGCGTTGCGGAAGAAAAATGGTTCCGCGGCATATCGAAAGGCTTGATTAAACAAAATCAAGAAGATGGAAATCTTATATACCGCACCATAAACGCCCACTCCCTCGGCCCAACTCTCTTCAGGCAGCAAATACTTCAATAATTGGCGGTCGAGCATCTCATTGGCAATACCCGCCAGTCCACCGATAAGGAGTGGTATACCAAAAATCAAAAGGGTTTTGACGTACTTCTTCTCGAGGTTGAGTTTCAGTGGAAAAAGCGTTGGAATTAGTAATCCAAACATGAGCAGTGACGCCCAGAAATTGGCAATAAAAATATAATCCACCCCGCGCAAATCGTGCATCCACCACCCCGCGGAACCTTGCTGCTCCCAGTAGGCCGGCAGGAAGATGTAGAGGTTGATGGCCACATTAGACAAGATCAGGGCCAATTTTATTCCGGCGAATCGCCACGCCTTATTCTTACGGCGTAACCTGGCAAAGGGAATGGCGCTAAGGGCATCCAACCCTAGAATTGCGATCAGGTAAAACAGGTAATGCGGTGTTTTTTCATAGCGCATCGCCTCGAGCAGCGGTCCCTGTCCGAAGAAGGCAAAGGCGGAAATACCCGCAAGGGCAATCAAAATCATGGTCATCGTCGCCCCGAACACCTTCGGCTCCTCAAACCCCTCCTGTTCAGAATAACGGAAATACGCCGTCTCCATGCCAAAGGTGCAGACCACAATCAAAAAGGCGATGAGGGAATAGAAGTCTACGTTGATCCCATATTCCGCTTGGGTCAATACCGCAGTTTGCAAGGGGACCAATAGGAAGTTGATCATCCGCCCCAAGATGCTGCTTAGTCCGTAGATGGCCGTTTGACCGGCCAGTGCTTTCATACCATTGCTCACACTTCAAATATAACCTTTGGTCGCTACCTTTGTAGGGAATCAAATACGAACTCATGAACAAGTTCTCTTCCCTTCTCCTCCTATTAACGACCGTTTTTACGGTCCAAGTATCTGCGCAAGAAGTCCCCATCGATCTCGATGCAACCAAGCGCATGGAAAATGACCTGTTTTTCTTGGCTTCAGATTCACTGAAGGGCCGTAAGCCTGGAACCGCAGATGCCGATGTTGCGCGTGATATGATTGCCGGCCGCATGCTCGAGCTAGGCATCGAGCCCATGGGTGAAAATGGCTACATCCAAAAGTTTCCAGTACCGGAATATGCAACGGTAAATTACGATACCACCTCACTTTCAGTCGGCCGAGCACAACTCCAAGGCCACGTGGATTTCTACCCGGTTTCCATTAGCTGTGAAACAGGAAAAGCTTCGGGCAAAACCGTTTATGTCGGCTACGGCATCACCACAGAGGACGGTTCTTATGATGATTTTAATGGCCTTACTATCAACGGTGCCATCGCTGTGATGAACGTCAGTTCACCGGACGGCATCCACCCGCATAGCGCCTATGCGGCGTACCACAGCTTGAACCAGCGCGTGGCAAATTTGGTAGAAAAAGGCGCCAAAGCGGTCTTACTCATCAACCCGGATGGAACGGCTTCAGATACCCAAGAATTCTTTAAGAGCATCAACGCCTCAACCGTGCCGGTATTCTTCGTTCGCAATGAAGACGTGGCCAATAAATTGATGAAGCGCTCCCGGAAGGTAAGCGTATCTGTTTCGATGTCGGAGCGTTTTAGCGACGGTTATAATGTCATCGGGTACATCCACAACAACAAACGCAAAACCGTTGTACTCGGTGCGCACTACGACCACTTGGGTATGGGCGGTGAGAACAGCTTATATAAAGGACCGGCGGCCATTCACAATGGGGCCGACGACAATGGCTCGGGGACGACCTTGCTGTTGGAAGTCATGCGTTATTATGCCCAACGCCAAGACACGAATTACAACTACTTGGTCCAGTTTTACAGCGCGGAGGAATTGGGTTTGATAGGCTCGAAATATTGGACCAACCATCCGACCTTCCCACTGAAGGAAGTGGAATACATGATCAATAGCGACATGGTCGGTCGCCTACGCGACAACCGCCTGCAGCTTTCAGGAACGGGAACGGCTACGGAATGGGACGAGATCCTCGATACGCCTATTCATGGTTTGGACATTAAAAAGGATCCTGCGGGCGTAGGGCCGTCTGACCAGACGTCTTTCTACTACAAAGATTTGCCGGTATTGCACCTGTTCACTGGAACCCATAGTGATTACCACAAGCCGACCGACGACGCGGAGAAGATCAACTACAAAGGCATGGCCAAACTAGCCTCGCTGATCTATACCATCACTGCGCGTACGGCCAATTATGAGAACCTCACCTTCCAAAAAACCACTTCTTCAGAACAGAAGACCACGCCGAACTTCTCCGTGACCTTAGGGGTCGTGCCAGATTATCTTTTTGGCGGGCCGGGGCTTCGTATTGATGGGGCGACCGAAGGGCGCCCCGGGGCCAACGCCGGGTTGAAGGCGGGGGATGTGATCATGAAGATTGGAGATATCGCCATTGATGATATTTATGCATATATGACGGCGTTGGGGGCCTTTAAAAAAGGCGATACGACGGCCTTGGTGTATGTGAGAGATGGAGAGGAAGTAGAAACGGAAATTACCTTCTAATGAACGATCAGATGCAAAGCACCAAGCCAAGTGTGACCGTAATTGGCGGCGGGTCGTTTGGGACTGCCGTGGCGAAGATGGTCACGGATAATTTGGGCAGCTGCCATTGGTGGATGCACAATGAGGAGAGTGCGTTGCATATCAAGCGATACCATCACAATCCGAGGTATTTGTCTTCTGTGGGCTTTCAGCCGGGCAGTATTCATATTTACACGGATGTGAATGCAGCGGTGACCCAGGCAGATATTGTGATTTTCGCGGTGCCCAGCGCGTTTGTGAAGGAGGTCCTGGAAGGCATGGCTGAGGGGGTGCTAGCGGGGAAGTTGGTGTGCTCGACCATCAAGGGAATTATTCCGGACGAGAACATGATCGTTGGGGAGTACCTGCGCGAAGTGGTGGGGGTTCCTGAGGAGAATATCGTGGTTATTACGGGTCCGTGTCACGCCGAGGAGATTGCCTTGGAGCGATTGAGCTTTTTAACGGTGGCTGCGAAAGAGAAAGCGGTGGCCGAGCGTGTGGCGGGGGTGTTGAAGAACCACTACATGCGTTGTACGTTGAGCACTGATATTTACGGGACCGAGTATGCGGCCGTGATGAAGAATATATATGCCATCGCGGCGGGGATGTACCATGGTTTGGGCTATGGGGACAATTTCCAGGCGGTACTGATTTCAAACGCGGCGCGTGAGATGCGCAGGTTTATGAAGAGTACTTGCGAGGGTCCAATTAATATAAAAAAGAGCGCGTATTTGGGCGATTTGTTGGTGACCTGCTACAGCCAATTTTCCAGAAATAGAATGCTGGGCAACATGTTGGGCAAGGGGTACACGGTAAAGAGCGCAAAGGCGGAAATGACCATGGTGGCGGAAGGCTATTATGCCGTGCCATTAGTGGCTAAGATTAGAAAAAAACACGAGGTGAAGATGCCTATTGTCAAGGCAGTGAACGAGGTGTTGTACGAGGGGAAATCGGCCAAGAAGGTCATGGCAAAATTGGCCCTGAAATTAAACTAAGGAAATCGCAAACATCCCGAGGGATCATGCGTTATGCCTACAGACCACACTTACTGATGAAGCTAAACCACATCCTTACATTCCTATTATTATCCACCCTTTCCTTTGGGCAAAACCCGACCCAAATATTGCGGGAGGCCGAAGCCAAACTCAATAGTGCGAATGTGGCCGCTGAGGTGCAGATCAAGACGGTGCGCCCGAAATGGGACCGCACGATGGAGGCTAAAATCTGGAACCAGGGAATGGACAAGACCATGATTTTAGTGACCGGACCGGCGCGTGAAAAGGGCACGGTTTTCTTGAGAAATGGCGAGGATGTGTGGCATTATGTTCCTGGGATTAAGAAAATCATTGCCCTGCCAGCAGCTATGGTGCAAAGCTGGATGGGCACAGATTTCACCAACGATGCGCTGATTAATGCGGGCTCGTTAGTGGAAGATTACGAGCATGATTTAGAAGGTATAGAGGCCGTTCAGAATATGCCGTGTTACAAGATTGCCTTGGTACCGAAGGAGGAAAGTGCCGTGGTCTGGGGCAAGGTGGTGACCTATATTTCGGTGAAAGAAGGGCTCCAATTAAAAACCGAATTTTACGACGAAGACGCGTATTTGGTAACTACACTAGAGGCGATGGAAACCAAGGTCTTTGGTGGACAGCGTGTGCCGTCGGTACTGCGCATCACTCCTGCAGATGAGGAGGGGTTTTACACGGAATTGGTCTACCTAAAGCTAGATTTTAATCCAACGTTTGCGCCGGATTTCTTTGAGCGCCGTAATATGAAAGCTGTGCAATAATGCTAAAGTTGGCCTGGCGAAACATTTGGCGAAACAAAGGCAGAAGTATCATCACGATCGCCGCAGTAATGTTTTGTGTCATTTTTGCCGTAGTTCTTCGCAGCTTCCAGATCGGCGTTTGGGAGCACATGGTTGATGATATTGTAGCCAAGAATTTCGGTTACCTTCAAGTTCACAAAGAAGGCTTTTGGGGCGAACAGAGTTTGGACCTGAGCATGGACGAAGGTCAGTTGCCTACTGAAGACTGGTTGGCAGTGCCGGGTGTTCGTTCAATTGTCAGACGTTATGAAAGTTTTGCCATGGTATTCAAGGAGAAGACCACACGAGGTAGCTTAGTCATTGGCATTGAGCCCGAGCAAGAATTAGAAGCCTTACGATTGCAGGATGATTTAGTGGAGGGAAGGTTGTTTTCCAAAGGTGAAGATCAAATAGTCGTATCTGAAGGACTGGCAGAATTTCTTCAAGTTCATGTGGGAGATTCTCTTTTATTGCTTGGGCAGGGTTATCGTGGAGCCAGCGCGTACGGACAATTTTATGTGAGCGGCATAGCGAAAATTTCTAGCCCGGAGCTCAATAAGCAACTCATTATTATGCCGCTCGAAAGAGCACAATGGATGTATAACGGCACGGGCATGTTGACAACCGTCGTTTTGGAACTAGATGAGGGAAGAGATTTCAAAGCGGTAAAAGCAGAATTGTTGCCACTGATGAGTGATGGATTGGAGCTCATGGATTGGGAAGAACTCTTTCCAGCCATCATCCAAACGATTGAAGCGGATCAAACGGGGGGAATGATTTTCGTTTCTATCCTTTATGTGATCATCGTCTTTGTATTGCTTGGGACAGTCATCATGATGGTAAGTGAACGCGAGCGAGAATTTGGGATTTTGATAAGTATAGGCATGCGTAAAAGAACGCTTGCATTTATTACGGCCTTAGAAAATGTAATATTAACCTTGGGCGGTGCTGTAGTGGGTATGGCCATTGTAAAGCCGGTGCAATTTTATTTTAAATACAATCCTATAGATCTATCCGGGCGTTGGGGGGAGATAGTTGAGCAGTTTGATTACGAAGCTAAACTGTACACCACTACTTCCTTTATGATTAATCTTAATCATGGGATTGTCATCTTTTTCATTGGGGCCCTTGTCAGCTCATACGCAGTGCTTAAAATTCTAAGGTTAGATCCTGTAAAAAGTATGCGCTCATGATAGTAAAAGTGGCTTGGCGAAATATATGGCGTTCAAGAGTAAGGTCCTTTATTGTCATTGGATCTATGGCCATTGGCATATGGGCTGGTTTGCTGATCATAGGATTTTCCTTTGGGATGAATAATGAGCGAACAGCAGCGACTATAGGAAGTACCACAGGCCATGCCCAGATTCATTCATCAGCTTTTGATTTAGAGCCGGTTGCGAGTGCAGATTTGGGAAGTACAGAAGAGGTAGAAGATTTAAGAAGCTCCTTGTCAGCGCTTCCTTTTGTCACGGGGACAGCACCTCGTATCATCCTAAACGGGATGATCAACGGAACAAAAAGTGCCAAAGCCATCCGAATAATGGGTGTGTGGCCAGAAGACGAGCGTGCGCAGACGACCTTGCCTGAGCACCTCATTGAGGGCGATTATTTTCAAACTCCTGGCCGCAATAGACTCATAGTAGGCGAGAAACTAGCGGATAGGTTAGGTCTTAAAATTCGCAGCAAGGTGGTTCTAACCTTTCAAGATGATACAGGGGAGCTAATACGTGCGTCGTTTAGGGTATCAGGAATCTACAAAACACTGAGTTCCATTTGGGACGAGTTTAATGTATATGTTCATCACAAGGATATAGAGGCCACGCTTGGCAAACCTTTAGTTCATGAAATACTTGTGAAGTATAACGAGACTGTAGATACGGATGAAAAGACCGTCGAACTTGCTTCTATCCTGCCAGAACAGCTCAGTGTGATGAGTTGGAAACAGATAAATCCAGAACTTGGTTTTGCGGACGATATGATGGCGATTATGCTCATACTCGTGCTGGGTATTATCATGATGGCGCTACTCTTTGGAATCATCAATAATATGCTCATGGCAATATTGGAGCGACGCAGAGAGCTAGGCATGCTGATGGCTGTCGGTATGAATAAATGGAAATTGTTTCTGATGATTTTACTAGAAACCCTAATGCTAGGATTTGTAGGAGGTCCTATAGGCATCCTTTTAGGTGATTTAAGTACCCGAGTTATGATGAATGTGGGAGTTGACCTATCAAGCAAAAAAGACGGTCTTGCGGAGATAGGAATACAAAGCATTATTTATCCTGAAATTGTTCCAGAATACTATATTATAATAGCAATTATGGTAGTTACAACGGCGTTGATTGCATCCATCCTACCGGCAATTCGTGCTTTGAAGTTGAATCCTGTAGAAGCCATACGTGGCCATTAATTATGAGTAAACCAGTTATTGAAATAAAAAACTTGGAAAAGGTATACGATGGAGTGGTACCTGTACATGCGGTCAACGGGATCAACCTCACTATTTCTGAAGGTGAGTTTACCGCCCTTAAAGGGCCTTCAGGCTGCGGTAAAACGACTCTACTCAACCTTTTAGGCGGTTTAGATCAGCCAACCTCCGGGACTATAGAGATCGGTGGAGTGGACATCACCACGTTGAGTGAAAACAAGCTTATCGACTTCCGTTTGCGCAACATTGGTTTTGTGTTTCAGGCCTATAACCTTATCCCAGTGCTCAGTGCTAAGGAGAACGTAAGCTTTATTATGCTTTTGCAGAATAGACCCAAGGAGGAGCGTGAAGCCCGAGCACAGCAGTTGCTGGAGGCAGTGGGTCTGAAGGGGAAGGAAGGTCAACGTCCAGGCCAATTATCCGGGGGTCAACAACAGCGCGTGGCCGTGGCCCGAGCGCTCGCATCCAAGCCCCAATTTGTTTTGGCAGACGAGCCCACCGCGAACCTGGACTCGACGAGCACGGCCAACCTTTTGGATATCATGGAAAGGCTAAACAAAGAGGAGGGAATGACCTTTGTTTTTGCCACACACGACGATCGTGTCATCAAAAAAGCCCGTCGCATCATCAGCATTGAAGACGGAAAAGTCTTGAGCGACGAATAAAGTCCCTTATTTTAGGGGGATGGATCCCAATTTTAAGCCTTACGAACCCTGGCCAGCGAATAACCAGGAAGCTAAAACCTTGTTCGAAAATATCGAGCGTGCGTTATCTACGCGCCGGTCGCTCCGGGAGTTTAGCGATGCCCCTGTGCCGCGCCAAACTATAGAGCGATTGATTGCTCTCGCGGCTTCCGCTCCCTCGGGTGCCAACAAGCAGCCCTGGCATTTCGTGGCGGTCCAAGATCCGGACCTCAAGCGCCAAATCCGACTCGCTGCAGAGGAGGAGGAAAGAGCCTTCTACGGCGGTCGTGCGAGCGACCAATGGCTGGAAGACTTGAAGCCTTTCGGTACGGACTGGGAGAAGGCCTTTCTCGAGACGGCACCCTGGTTGATTGTGGTGTTTCGTAAAAACTATGAGGTGGACGAAGACGGGCAGAAGGCGAAGAATTATTACGTGCAGGAAAGCGTAGGCATTGCCTGCGGATTCTTGATTGCAGCGATTCACGCAGCAGGGCTATCAACCTTGACCCACACCCCCTCTCCCATGGACTTTCTGGGCAAGATTTTAGGTCGTCCCGCCAACGAACGCGCCTTTTTGTTGATGCCTGTAGGCTATGCTGCCGACGGTGCCCAAGTCCCGGATATTTCGAAGAAGGACCTTGGAGAGATCAGTGATTTTATCTGACCTTTGTTCCAAATCTGAATTCGATGTTTGAAGGTATTTCCGTACAGTTTGTGGTTGACGTTGATGAAGTTCGCGAGGAATTGGCAGCGGCTGATTTGAAGTGGCCCATCGTCAAAATCCTCGACAGCGGTGAGGACGATGACCGCGATGCGGAGGACCTATCGGTGGCCGGCGAGGGCGTAGCGATCTACATCGACAGCATTGACCTGATCCTGAAGGAGCGCATCGAAAAGGCCAAGGAGATTGTGACCACTGTGGCACGTATGATTCAATACTTCAACGACCGCGACGAAACCGCGGTGCTGTTCTTCCACCACAGCTGGCAGACTTATTTGTCGGACGAGAAATAGTCCGTGAGCGCCTTAGCTTTGGCGTGACCCACGATTTCTTTGAGTTGCTCTAAGCTGGCGGCTTTGATGCGTTTTACGCTTTTGAATTGGCGTAATAATTCCTTGATCGTTTCGGGTCCAATTCCCTTAACGGCTTCCAACTCACTTTTGAAAGTGCCCTTGCTACGTCTATTACGGTGGTGGCTCAAGCTGAAGCGGTGCGCTTCGTCACGCGCCTGTTGGATGATCTTCAAAGTCTCCGAACGCTTGTCCAGATGCAGTGGGTAGGGGTCGCCAGGGAAATAGAGTTCTTCCAAACGCTTGGCGATGCCGATGATGGTGATCTTGCCGCGCAACCCTAAGCTCTCCAGGGCCTTGAGTGCAGCGCTTAATTGCCCCTTACCTCCGTCAATAATAATGAGCTGTGGCAGGGGCTCTCCTTCCTCCACCAGACGTTTGTAGCGTCGGTGTACGACCTCCTCCATCGAGGCAAAATCATCCGGCCCTTCGACCGTTTTGATGTTGAATTTGCGGTAGTCGTTTTTGGAGGGCTTTCCGTTTTTAAAGACCACACAGGCGCTTGCCGGGTTGGTTCCCTGAATGTTGGAGTTGTCGAAACATTCCAGATGTCGTGGCTCCACCGGCATGCGCAAGTCCGTCTTCATTTGGGTCATGATGCGCTTCACGTGACGGTCTGGATCGACGATTTGAATGTTCTTGAGCTTTTCTTGTCGGTAGTACAGGGCATTCTTGATGCTGAGGTCGATAAGTTTCCGCTTTTCTCCTTTTTGCGGGACGTGAAAGGTGGAGCCTTCGATCTCGAGTTCCACAGGGTGGGAGGTGAAAATGGTGCGTGCCGTAGAGCCGAAGAGGTCCCTAATTTCAGGGATGGCGAGGTGTAAAAAGGCGGCGGGCGCCTCGTCCAATTTCTTTTTAATCTCCACCGTATAACTCTGAACAATGGCGCCCTCGATGACTTGGAGGTAGTTCACATACCCAAACTCTGCGTCCATACTGATGCTGAACACATCAATGTTGGTGAGGCTGAAGCTGACCACTGTGCTCTTCGCAGCGTATTTCTCCAAGGCGTCTAGCTTTTCCTTACACAGCTGGGCTTGCTCAAACTCCATGGCCTCAGCGTGGGCTATCATACGCTGTTTGAGGTGTTGCTTAGCCGAACCTAATTGGCCCTTGATGATCTTTCTCGCCGCCTCAACATCTGCCATATAATCTTCTTCGCTTTGCAAATCCTCACATGGGCCCTTACAATTTCCAATGTGGTATTCAAGACAGGTTTTAAACTTTCCGGCCTCAATATTCTCTTGGCTTAGGTTGTATTTACAGGTACGTGTAGGATACATCTGACGGATGAGTTCCAGCACCGCTTTCATCGACTTGACAGACGGGTAGGGCCCAAAGTATTCACTACCATCACGCGTGAGGTTCCTCAAGCCGTATATACGCGGGAAGCGTTCCTTTCGAATGGTGATGTACGGATAGCTCTTATCGTCCTTAAGGTTGATGTTATAGCGGGGCTGATGCTCTTTGATTAGATTGTTTTCCAAGAGCAGCGCATCCCCTTCGGAATCCGTAATAATGGTCCGAATATCTGCGACTTTACGCACCATGGTGGCGATGCGTGCACTGTGGTCGTTTTTCGTGAAATACGAACTGACCCTTTTGCGCAAATCCTTGGCTTTGCCAATGTAGAGAATCTTTCCCTCCTTGTCCACGTGCTGGTATACTCCCGGTTTATTAGGAAGGGTTTTGAGCAAGTTGGTGATGTGTTCGCTAGCCGCCATGAGTCAAAGATAAAAAAGGCCCGGCTCCCTTCGGGGCCGGGCCATATGTTCTCGTGTTAAGAGAGTGGGGACAAGATTGGAATGCTATTGGGCATCCATTATGGTGACGGTTCCATTGACCACATATTCATAGTTGTCGGAAGCGTTCAACAGCTCAAGTGTATAGAAATACACACCATCAGCCAGTTTAGCGCCGCTCATGTTGGTTCCGCGCCATGGGTTAGAATTATCATATAGGTATTCAGATTGCCATACGCGATCACCCCAACGGTTGTATATAGACAACTGGCTCAAATCTTCGTAATCATCTACGTTCTGGATGATGAATCCGTCGTTTACACCATCACCGTTAGGTGTGATAAAGTTCGGTACAACAACCGTATCTGGGAAAGGAGGCGTAGTGATGATGATGGGCAAACAGTTTGAGTACGCGGTATATTGCGTGTCCAAGGGGTTAGTAGTACGCACGCACACACGATATTCACCTGGTGCCAATTCTACGAACATTTGGTACGTGGTATCTGGAGCCAGAACTGGGTTCTGTGGTGAAGCCACATGATCGTGAATCCATTCACCCATCCATGTGCCGGCAACTTTTTCTTGTAAAAAGACTGCGTAACTATCGACCGCCCATCCGTTGTATTGATTCCATTGTAGGTTAATGGGTACAGTGTCTGGATCAACTATCGGAACAATACCATTATCTCGTTCTAACAATATACTGTGGATGTCATTAGAAGCTCCTTGCATGTCGTCATTGAGCTTCATGTCAATGCGATAGTCATAGCTATCTTGATCGACTTTGATGAAACCTATTTGGCCATCTTTGAAGTTGTATTTGTATTGGTCAAAGACGGTTCCTACTTTCACGTAGTTCGTCGCACCCGGATCTTTGCGGAAGATTTGCCATTCCTGGAACAGATAATCTGGGTAAGAGGAAGTATCGGCACTCCACTCAACGACTGGGTTTTGATCGTCCTCAATAGTAACATTCTCCATCTCATAGATAGCGTTGAAACATCCTATTACGTTCAACTGAATGGTATCAAATTCGTTCATAGGGAAACCACACTTGTTCAATAAGGTGTTTCCATCGTTACCCACTTTTGAGTACAAGAAATACTTACCGTTTTTAGAAAGTGGTTTATAAAGTTTGACCGTCATTTGGGTAGCCTCGTTGTTCGCATCACAGTTGGCAGTAAATGACTCAATAGCCAATGGCTGTCCATCCGGCTTCGTCAAACGGAAGTCAGTGCCGTCAGGAGAGATGGAAGAACAGTCTAGTTTTACTTTAAACTTTAAGGTCACTGTAGAATCCAAACAGTTATAATCTACGGTTGGAAGGCCGTTATCAGGATCTTGGTAGATACCTGGCGCCTGATAGTCCAACTGAACTCCTGCTTGAGCCTGAGGCGTACATGCTGAGGCGATGGCAATCTGCATGTCGCGGTTTACCTCACCAATTTTCCGCCATACGTATAGCGTCGAATCATAACGGTACTCGTCCACAGTTACAGCCATAACGTCAATCTCTACTGAGGCAGGCTTGAAAGTGATCAAACCAGTAGTAGGGTTCATGTACAGCGATTGTGCAGGAGAAGTGGTAATAGGCTGATCGTATGTCCAACCTGTGGCGTAAGTAATGTTTGAAGGCGTACAAGAGCTGCCGTCTTTTACGTGAGAAATACGGTAGAACAATGAATCACCATCTGGTTCAACAGTACTTTGCTTCCAGTTGAAGGTACGACCTACACAGAAGGCACGTACAGGCTCAGAAACGAACTCTGGAGAAGTGTTTTGACCGATCTGGTTGTTCAACTTTGCTTCAATGTAGAACCCTTGGCTTGAAGGATTCAAGATGTTATCGACCGATGGGTTACGACAACAAGTACTGAAAGCAAAAGTCCAGTCCGGGGCATTACCGGGAAGAGTGATTTCCCCTTCATAGGTCACCACGTTGATGGTTACCCCCGCGTTGGTGCTGCTCACACAGTCAAATAACGTTGGAGCTACTACCCCTTGACCACTGGTACCTGGTGTAATTTCAGAAAGTGTTGCACTAACAGTAGAATAGTTGGCCGAACACGCATAGACAGTGGCGCTCGTAGGTAGGGTAATACCGGTAACATCACGGTACAGGCGCATAATGAGCTTGTACTTGTGTGTACCCCCTGTTGAGCTGATGTATTCGTACTGAATATCACCCCCTGCATTGTGAGAAGCCTTCGCTGTGCCTGTAAAAGCGAGAATGGCAACAGCGGTAAAAATGGTTTTGAAAAGATTCTTCATTTCCTTGATCTTGTAATAATCCACTATAGGAAATGTAAATATCTCCAATTATTGTGTCTTAGACAAGTGGAATGAGTAAACGATTTGATTCACTTAGAGAGAAGCATATACATGGGAATAAAACCAATCATTGCGCCGCTTAGAAGCTCTTGTAGGGTATGTCTCCGAAGCTCTAATCTGGACCAAACCAAGGCTCCTATTAAGGCAGCGCCCAAGATCAAGTACTTGACTTCTCCAATGCCATAACGTTGGTGTAAGCATATATACAGCGCATATAAAGCGAATATTCCAGCGGCATGTGCACTGCTTTTGAAAAAGGGAAGCAAAATGGTAGTGAGGACGACGATTAATCCACTCAAATAAATGGATAACGTAATTTCTACGGGCATTCCGGAATTTTCGAGATGATTACCCGTGGCCATCATTGAAGCGGCCCCAATGATGTACGGGTAGGTTCGCTCTTCTCGTTTAATCAAATGGACGCTTGTGATAACTCCTGTAAATCGAAGCACCACAATTCCAATTAAGGGCCCTACATATGTACCTAAAAAGACCACGGCAAGCACATTAATGACAAATGGTGCGGAAAAATTTTCAGGCAGTGCAAAAAATGTAATCAGAACACCCAAAGTTGGCATTAATCCTGGGTGAAAAATGTAGCTTAAGCATTGGGCAAAAATAAATCGGAGACGCTCCATCAAAGTTCCTTTCGCATACGTGCAACTGGGATATCAAGTTGCTCACGATATTTCGCTACAGTTCGGCGGGCAATTGGATAACCTTTTTCCTTAAGTATGGCCGCTAGAGCATCGTCGGTCAATGGTTTTCTTTTGTTTTCTTCCGCCACCGTGACCTCGAGTATTTTTTTAATTTCTCTGGTACTGACTTCTTCACCATCTGCATTCGTCATAGATTCAGAGAAAAATTCTTTGATTAAGAAAGTTCCGTACGGAGTCTGAATATACTTATTCGAAGCTACCCGTGATACCGTCGAAATATCCATCTCAATTTCTTCTGCTATGTCTTTCAAAATCATGGGACGAAGCTTGGTTTCGTCGCCGGTAAGAAAATATTCCTTTTGATATTCTAAAATGGCTTGCATCGTCAACATTAAAGTTTGTTGACGTTGTACAATGGCATCGATAAACCATTTTGCACTATCTAGTTTTTGCTTGACAAATAGAGCGGCCTCCTTTTCAGCTTTATTTTTGTTCTTACTGGCTTTGTAATGCTCCAGCATTTCCCGGTATTGTCGGCTCAGGCTTAGTTCAGGAGCGTTTTTGCCGTTTAACGATAACTCTAATTCGCCTTCGACAATTTGTAAGTTATAGTCGGGAATGATGTTTTCAGTGGGGCGACTTAAGTTGGAGGAACCTCCTGGTTTAGGGTTTAATCGGCCTATTTCCTCAATGGCTTCTTTGAGCATATCTTCATCTATTCCTAACCGGTCTATGAGCTTTTGGTAGTGCCGCTTTACAAAGGCATCGAAATAACTATCGAGAATGGTAATGGCCAATTCTACTTTGGCCGACCCGTTCTTTCGCTCAAGTTGCAGTAATAAACATTCGCGTAGATCGCGTCCCCCCACTCCGGGCGGGTCTAGATCTTGAATGATGCCCAGCATTTTTTCTAAGTGGGCGATTTCCGTGAAGATGCCTTGTGAAAAAGCCAAATCATCTACGATATCTTCCAGGGAACGGCGCAGAATACCATCGTCGTCTATGGCGCCCACTAAATAAATGGCTAGAGCGAGGTCCTCGTCTTTCAGGTCGCGGAGATTTAATTGGGAAACCAAACTTTCGTGAAAGCTTTCATGCACGACAACCGGTGCTTCGTAAAGCTCGTCGTCTGAACTATAGTTGTTGCTTTTGGTGCGGTAATCAGGTGTATGCTCATCTCCGAGGTAATCGTCCCAATTAACCTCTTCCAGACTATCTCTAACTTCACGTTCGTCCGTATCCGTGGTGACGTCGCTATCAAAAGTATCGTCGGATTTTTCACGACCTTCTAAAAGGGCTGGGTTTTCTTCGATTTCCTGTTTAATACGAGCCTCCAAGCTTTGTGTGGGCAGCTGCACAAGCTTCATGAGCTGAATCTGTTGGGGACTCAGCTTCTGTTGAAGTTTCTGTGCAAGGGTCTGCTTTAACATAGGTTGGATAGGTGGAGATTAAAAGTTCGCACTTCCCGGAGTACGGGGGAAAGGAATGACATCACGAATGTTACCCATTCCTGTACAGAATTGGACTAATCTTTCAAAGCCTAAACCAAATCCACTGTGTACACAGGTTCCAAACTTGCGAGTTTCGAGGTACCACCATAATTCCTCTTCAGGAATGCCCACGGCAGCGACTTTTTCTTTTAATACCTCATGACGCTCTTCACGCTGTGATCCTCCAACTATTTCACCTATACCCGGAAATAAGATGTCCATGGCGCGGACGGTCTTCCCGTCGTCGTTCAAACGCATATAGAAGGCTTTTATGGAGGCTGGATAATCGAAAAGGATTACCGGGGCTTTGAAGTGTTTCTCAACCAAGTAGCGCTCGTGCTCGCTCTGCAGATCTGCACCCCATTCTTCGATGAGGTATTTGAATTTCTTCTTTTGATTTGGTTTGCTGCGCCTTAAAATTTCAATGGCGTCCGTATAGCTCAGCCGAACGAAATCATTGCTTACTACGAACTCTAATTTCTCGATCAAGCCCTGCTCTGAGCGTTCGTTTTGAGGCTTGCCTTTTTGCTCGTCGACAAAGCGCTGGTCAAGGAATTGGAGGTCTTCGCGACAGTTGTCGAGCAAATATTGAATACAGTATTTGAGGAAATCTTCCGCTAAATCCATATTCATTTCAAGGTCGTAAAAAGCCATTTCCGGTTCAATCATCCAGAATTCGGCAAGGTGGCGGGTAGTGTTAGAGTTTTCAGCGCGGAATGTAGGCCCAAAGGTGTAGATCTTTCCAAGACCCATGGCACCTAGTTCTCCTTCCAGCTGTCCACTCACGGTGAGGTGGGTTTCTTTACCGAAGAAATCTTCTGCGGCATCACCGCCCGAAGCAGGTAGGGTACTAACGCGGAACATCTCGCCCGCACCCTCGGCATCAGAACCGGTGATGATGGGGCTGTGCCAGTTAAAAAAGCCTTCCTTATTAAAGTAGTTGTGCACGGCGAAGCTCAACGCATGGCGCAAACGGAATACTGCGCCGAAAGTGTTGGTGCGTGGACGAAGGTGCGCTATTTCGCGCAAGAACTCTAAGCTGTGCTTTTTGGGTTGCAATGGATAATCATCAACAGGTGCATCACCCAAAACCTCGAAACGATCAACGATGATTTCGACGCTCTGTCCTCGTCCTTGGCTTTCTGCAAGAATACCTGTGACGGCCAAACAAGAACCTGTAGTAATGCGCTTTAGCTCGTTTTCATCCGTATGTTCAAAATCTACAACACACTGTAAGGTCGCTAAGCAAGAACCGTCGTTAAGGGCAATAAACCTATTACTGCGGAAGGAACGCACCCATCCTTTAACCGTTACTTTTTCGCCTATTCCTGGCTGGTGAAGGAGCTGTTTTATGGTCATGTATCGATGTCTTTGCTACAAAGATGGAACTATCCATTTAAAATAATCCTTTTCGCAAATAAAAAAAGTGGCAAATTCAGGTTTTGGCACAAAAGTTGTGCAAAGGCGGAAACAAAAGAAACGTTTTTTGGTTAATATGTTTCCTGATAGCGCTGTAATGCCAATAGAATCTGAAAAAGTAAAAATCTTTTTTGCCAGTCTAGACCTTTTCAAAGAGTTTGGCGTGAAGTCCGTTACGATGGACCAGATTAGCCAGCACTGTGGCATTTCCAAGAAAACCCTTTACAAGCATGTCGATAACAAATTGGACTTGCTTCATCAAGCTTTTGAACTCGTCGCCGGACATATGGCTGAGGAGCTTCAGGAAAACCTTGCACATGTAAAGGGCAATGCCATTGATCAGCTATTTGCACTGGAACAGTTTGCCGAGAATAATTTACGCGGAGCAGAAGATAGGTTGTTGGGCCAGCTCGAAAAGTATTATCCGGACGTCGCCCAGAAAGTGAATAGTCAACGACAGGCTATTGTGAGCGCTATTACTAGGAAGAATTTAGAGCAAGGACTGCGTGAAGGGGTATACCGTGAGGACATAAATATTGAATTTATTACCATCCTCTATTACGGTCACATCCTAGCGGTACACGAATCTATCGTAGGAAGTGAAGTCCAAAATCTCGATGATTTGAGAAAAGCCTCTTTACGCTATCATATCAGAGGCATTGCTTCACTTGAAGGCTTAACCTATTTAAATGAAAGAATACAATCAGAAAATTAAATGAGAAACCAATTCCTAACATTTGCGCTACTCATTGCGAGCACTGGGTTTGCGCAACAAAAATTCACGCTGCAAGAGGCGCAACAATATGCGTTGGAGAATGCATATGGTGTAGAAATTGCGGAGCTTGAAATTGAACGGGCCAAACAGATTTATATTCAAAACCTGGCCTATGGGTTGCCGCAAGCATCTGCTTCCGGGCAGTATGTCTACAACGTAGAATTAGGTGCATTAGTGACGGACTTTAATGGGGACGGTACCCTCGATGAGCTTGTCTTTGGAACGGATTATCAGGCCCAAGGTGGATTAGTCGTGAATCAACTGATTTTCGACGGCTCCTATATCGTAGGATTGATGGCAGCGAAAGTATTGAAAGATGGTGCAGCTATTGGCGCTGAAAAAACTCGATCTGAGATGCACCGCGATGTAGCGCAGGCCTACCACTTGGCGTTGCTGAGTGCAGAAAGTGTGGAGATCCTGAAAGCGAACGAGGGCTATTTGGCCAATCTCGCGGAAGAAATGCAAAAGATGAATTCAGCCGGCTTGGTAAGTAAAGCGGATGCGGATCAGATGATGTTGAATTATAACAACATCAAGAATGCCGTAAGCTACAGTGAAGGCCAAGCAAAGGTGGCGAAGATGTTATTGAAGTTGCAAATGGGATTCCCGGTAGAAACGCCAATGCAATTGGCCGATAATCTGGAAACATTGGTAGTGAATGCCTCTGCGGCGTCGCACTTGGCTGGGGTAAGTTTCGATCCTACCAAGACAGTGGATTACCGCAGCATGGCGAACCAAGTAGAGGGCGCGAAGTTGCAACTGCTCAATAAGAAATTGGGCTACCTGCCAACCCTTGGAGTGAGCTATCAAAACAACATTCAATACTTGAGCGGCGACGCCAATATTTTTGGTGATGCAGCCGTAGATATCCCAAGCAGTTTGGTAGCAGGAAGCATTAGCGTGCCTTTGTTCACCTCTGGAAACGGACGCGCGCAAGTGCAGGAAGCGAAGATCCAACAACACCAAGCAGAGATTGGGTTGGCTCAAATGGAGCAGGCCTTGATCATGCAGCATGCCTCAACGGTGAACGAATATTACCGCGCTATTGCGGATTATTTAGCTCAGAGAGAAAGTGCGGAATTGGCCGAGACCATCCGCAATCAACGACGCAGAGAATATGAGGAGGGCGTGGGTTCCTCAACAGCTTTGACTCAGAGCGAAACCCAGTACCAACAATCTTTACAATCCATGTTCTTAGCCGCGCAGTCGGTTCTGGACCAACAAGCAGAATTAGAATATTTAATGACCCAACAATCTTCAAAATGAAAAAAATAATCCTCCTTACTCCATTGGCCTTTTTAGCGGCCTGTACACAACCCAAAGTGGAAGGTGATTTACAAGTGCTCACGGTTCAACGCGATAGCATTAAGGCTGTAGTGGATGAATTAAATATGCAGATTGCGGATTTGGATGCTTCTATAGCAGCCTTAGATACAACGGCTTCTTATGATGCGGTAAGCTCGTACAAAGTGAACCCAGAGCTGTTCTACCACTATTTTGAAGTCTTTGGTATGGTTGAAGCGGATAAGAGCATCAACTTATTCCCATTAAATAGTGGAAAGGTAGAACGTGTCCACGTGAAAGCTGGTCAGAAAGTAAGCCAAGGCCAATTATTGGTTTCCTTAGATACAGACCTCATGCAGAGCTCTTTAAAAGAATTGGAAACCGCATTAGATCTCGCCGAAACCGTATATAAAAAGCAACAGCGACTGTGGATTGACGAGCAGATTGGTTCAGAAATCCAATATCTGCAGGCGAAAAATAATTACGACGGTTTAGTTCAAAAGCTCCAAACCTTGAAAGAGCAAATGGCTATGAGTCAAGTTCGCGCTCCTTTTGCGGG
>CAXPFQ010000024.1:0-17344 GCA_964216615.1 Schleiferiaceae bacterium | reverse complement strand
ACACTGCCGAAAAATGTAAATGTTGAGATATCCTGTATTGCGATGCGGAAGCGTTAAGGATTCCGATGTAAATTGCACCCTCATTAAAAACACATCTTCATGGATTTTGACGTAATAGTTGTGGGCTCAGGCCCAGGTGGATATGTAACTGCGATTCGCGCCTCACAATTGGGCCTAAAGACTGCGGTGGTTGAGAAAGAAAACCTCGGTGGTGTTTGTTTGAATTGGGGTTGTATTCCAACCAAGGCATTGCTAAAGAGTGCCCAAGTATTTGAATACGTAAAACACGCAGAAGACTTCGGGATCAATATCAAGGAGTACGACAAGGATTTCGGCGCGGTAGTAAAGCGCTCACGTGAGGTGGCCAACGGTATGAGTGGCGGTGTCCAATTCTTAATGAAGAAAAACAAAATCACCGTTCTAGACGGCTATGGTACTGTTAAGCCAGGCAAGAAAGTAGCGGTAGCCGCAGCGGATGGCAAAGAGACCATCTACAGCGCAAATCATATTATCATTGCCACAGGTGCTCGCTCACGTGAATTGCCAAACCTTCCGCAGGACGGCAAGAAAATCATCGGGTACCGCCAAGCGATGACCTTGGACAAGCAGCCTAAGAAAATGGTGGTCGTAGGTTCGGGTGCCATCGGTATCGAATTTGCCTACTTCTACAACAGCATGGGAACAGAAGTGACCATCGTAGAATACATGCCGAACATCGTACCGGTAGAAGATGAAGAAGTAAGCAAGCAGCTCGAGCGCAACTTCAAGAAAGCAGGCGTAAACATCATGACCAATGCTGAGGTAACGGGCGTGGATACTTCTGGTAAAGGATGTACCGTGAGCGTGAAAACCAAAAAAGGCGAGGAGCAGATCCAATGTGATATAGTGCTTTCAGCGGTAGGAATTACTCCAAATATTGAAGGTATCGGTTTAGAAGATGTGGGTATTGCCACAGATCGCGGTCGCGTGATGGTGAACGACTACTACCAAACGACCGTTCCTGGCTACTATGCCATCGGTGATATCGTGAAAGGACCAGCACTTGCCCATGTGGCGTCTGCCGAGGGTATTCTTTGTGTAGAAAAGATCGCGGGCATGCACGTGGAGCCTATTGATTACAACAACATCCCTGGATGTACCTACTGTTTCCCTGAAGTAGCTTCTGTAGGCTACACAGAGAAAGCAGCGAAGGAAGCAGGGTATGAATTGAAGATCGGTAAATTCCCATTCTCGGCCTCGGGTAAGGCCTCTGCTTCTGGACACAAGGATGGTTTCATCAAGGTGATTTATGATGGTAAATACGGCGAGTTGTTGGGTGCGCACATGATAGGTGCGAACGTAACAGAAATGATTGCCGAGGCAGTGGTGGCTCGTAAACTAGAGACCACAGGTCACGAGATCTTGAAGGCGGTTCACCCTCACCCGACCCTTAGCGAGGCCTTTATGGAGGCTACGGCTGCAGCGTACGACGAGGTGATTCACCTATAATATTGAATTAGGATTTTTTCCACGGCCGCCCCAACTTTGGGGCGGCTTTTTTGTTGCCTTGCTATGTCTACACCCGCAGTCTACATTGAAAACTTGAGCTTTGCCTTCGATACGGCGACCTTCCACTTTGGCGATGCCAAGGTGCGTCCAGGTGAGGTGGTGGTTTTATTGGGGCCAAGTGGGGCAGGAAAGAGTACCCTCATGCGGTTGTTGCGAGGGGAATTGGACCCTTTGGAAGGAGCGGTTCACATTGTGGGTGAGCCCGTGAAAACCCGAAAGAAGATCCTCGTACTGGATGAAACCAAAGCCGGATGGGTGCCGCAACTCGACGATCTTCAGCCCATGCTTACCGCCCGTGAAAACATCGCACATCATTTGTTGCGTTTGGAGGAAGAGGAGCGTGAGCAGCGCGTGGATCATTTGGTTCGTGCGATGCAACTCCAAGGTCAAGACCTGCTTCCGGTACGCTCCTTAAGCGGTGGCCAGCGGCAACGTGTAAGTATCGCAAAGGCCATGGCGAACCAACCGCCCGTTCTGCTGATGGACGAGAGCCTTGCACAGTTGGATTTGCGTACGAAGACCAGCATTTTAATTGATGTGAAGCAAATGGTGCGTGATGCACAGATAGCGGCCATCTTAGTCTTGCACGATCCGAGCGATGCCTTGATGATCGCGGATCAGTTGTGGGTGATTAAGGATGGTGCATTGGTGCAAAAAGGCAAACCAGAAGATATTGTCAAAGCTCCCGAGAGTCATGCCATTGCGGGCCTTTTTGACCATATCAATGTCGTGTCGAGCGCGGCGGAAATTCCAGGGCCTTGGCGTTTGGACGGGGAGGAGAAGTGGTTGTTTGCCCATGAGTTGCCGGCCTTAGAGGGGGCGGAGTTGTTGGACAGTTATACCACACCCTCTGGCAGTTTACGCCGTATTCGTTGGAACGGCTATGAATTGCTCCAAAAGTAAAATGCCCCGCTCCAAAGGAACGAGGCATTTCTTAAGTACTCCAAAAATTATTACTTCACCTTATCAACGATCGCTTTGAACGCCTCAGGGTGGTTCATGGCTAAATCTGCCAATACCTTACGGTTCAATTCAATGTTTGCCTTCTTGGCTGCTCCCATAAACTGAGAGTAAGACATTCCGTGCAAACGTGCACCTGCGTTGATACGCTGAATCCACAATGCGCGGAAGGTACGTTTTTTGTTCTTACGGTCGCGGTAAGCATACGTTAGACCTTTCTCTACCGCATTTTTAGCAACCGTCCAAACGTTTTTGCGACGACCAAAGTAACCTTTGGCGTACTTCATCAATTTTTTTCTGCGCTCTCTTGAAGCTACAGCATTTACTGAACGTGGCATAATTGTTTAATTTTTTGTGAGAGGTACTTCTACTGTTACAAGAAGGTTTAGCTACCCAGCACAGGGTTATTAACTAACTCTGGGAATTACTTCATTCCCAATTGCTTCTTGATGTTTGCTTCATCCGAAACATCCACCAATCCAGATTTTGTCAAACGACGTTTCTGGTCCGTTGCTTTCTTAGTCAAAATGTGCGACTTGAAAGCGTGCTTTCTTTTGATTTTACCAGAGCCAGTAAGCTTGAAACGCTTTTTAGCACTGGATTTGGTTTTCATTTTTGGCATGATTCAACTTTTATATATTGGAGTTACTTACTTTTTTGGGGCTATGGTAAGGTTCATTTTCTTACCATCCATTGAAGGCATGTGTTCAACTTTTCCATACTCTTCAAGGTCTTGTGCCAAGCGTAGGAGCAATATCTCTCCCTGATCTTTAAACACAATCGAGCGTCCACGGAAGAAAACAAAAGCCTTCACTTTGGCACCACTTTGTAAAAACTCAATGGCGTGTTTCTTCTTGAACTCGTAATCATGATCTGAGGTATTGGGGCCGAAACGGATCTCTTTGATGACCACCTTTACTGCCTTCGCCGCCAGCTCTTTCTGCTTCTTGCGCTGATCGTACATGAATTTGCTGTAATCAATGATTTTACAAACCGGTGGGTCTGCATTTGGTGAAATCTCTACCAAATCCAAATCTAAGTCGTCAGCCATTCTGATGGCTTCTCTTGTATTGTAGACACCTTGCTCTACGTTATCACCAACCAAACGGACTTTTGGTACGCGAATCTTATCATTGGTCCTATGATTTGCAGCCAATTTTTCTTTTGGCGCCTTTCTTTTACCTCTTCTCAGTGTAGTTACTATTTAGTTAAACTTCTATTAATCAATTAGTTGCGAAATTTCGTTCGCAATCAATTTTACAAAATCTTCTTTGGACATGGCGCCTTGATCTCCTTGACCGTGTCGACGAACGCTCAACTGACCGCTCTCCACTTCCTTCTCGCCGACAATCAACATGAATGGCGTTTTTGATACTTCTGCATCACGTATCTTCCTGCCAATCTTTTCATTACGCTCGTCTACGAGGGCGCGAATATCGGAAATTTCTAGGAATTGAGCCACTTCTTTAGCATACTCATTGTATTTGTCGCTCACCGGCAAAATCTTCACCTGCTCAGGGGTTAACCACAATGGGAAGTTTCCACCACAGTGCTCGAGTAGTACGGCAACAAAGCGCTCCATCGATCCGAACGGTGCACGGTGAATCATCACTGGGCGGTGCTCTTGGTTGTCGCTGCCTTTGTATTCTAGTTCAAAACGCTCCGGCAAGTTGTAATCCACCTGGATGGTACCAAGCTGCCAGCTGCGGCCGAGCGCATCCTTGACCATGAAGTCAAGCTTCGGTCCGTAGAAGGCGGCCTCGCCGTATTCCACGACTGTGTTCAAGCCTTTTTCGTCCGCTGCCTCAATAATGGCTGCTTCTGCCTTTACCCAGTTTTCATCGGAACCGATGTACTTCTCCGGCTTTTCTGGATCGCGCAAACTCACCTGAGCGGTGTAGTCCTTGAAGTCCAGCGTTTTGAAGATATACAGTACCAAGTCGATGACGTTTTTGAACTCGTCTTTTAATTGGTCCGGCGTACAGAAAATATGCGCATCATCCTGAGTAAAGCCACGAACACGAGTTAATCCATGTAATTCACCACTTTGCTCGTAACGGTATACGGTACCGAACTCTGCGAAGCGCACCGGTAGGTCCTTGTATGATTTCGGCGTTGCCTTGTATAATTCACAGTGGTGGGGGCAATTCATGGGCTTGAGTAAGTACTCTTCGCCCTCCTCCGGAGTGTGGATGGGCTGGAAGCTGTCCTTGCCGTATTTCGCGTAGTGACCAGAACAAACGTATAGTTCCTTGTTTCCAATGTGCGGCGTGATTACAGGGCTATATCCTGCTTTCTTCTGTGCACGCTTCAGGAAGTTCTCCAAGCGCTCGCGCAGCATAGCGCCTTTCGGCAACCACAATGGCAATCCTTGGCCAACGCGTTGGCTGAAGGTGAATAATTCCAGTTCCTTACCTAGTTTTCTGTGGTCGCGTTTTTTCGCTTCTTCCAACAACTCTAGATAGTCCTTGAGTTCACCGGCTTTCATGAAGCTTACCCCATAGACACGGGTCAACTGCGGATTATTCTCATCTCCGCGCCAATAGGCACCGGCGACGTTCATGATTTTTACTGCTTTGATGTATCCCGTGTGTGGAATGTGTCCACCGCGACATAAGTCTGTAAAATCCGCATGGTCACAGAAAGTGATCGTACCGTCCTCGAGGTTCTCAATGAGTTCGGTTTTGTACGGGTTGTCCTTGTAGGCTTTCAGGGCTTCCGCTTTAGTTACCGCACGCAACTTGAATTCGAATTTCTGACGGGCAAATTCCAACATTTGCTTTTCGATTTTCTCGAAATCCTTTTCAGAAATCATCTCATCGCCAAAGTCAACGTCGTAGTAGAATCCTTTCTCGATGGCCGGACCAATAGTCAATTTCGCCTCCGGGTAGAAGTGCAGGATGGCTTGTGCGAGGACATGTGCTGAACTGTGCCAAAATGCCTTCTTACCGCCGTCGTCATTCCAAGTGAAAAACTGTAACGTACCGTCCGTGGTCAAAGGATCGTTTAATTCGATGGTCTGACCATCGTAGGTACCCGATAAAATATTACGAGCCAGTCCGTGCGAAATACTCATCGCTACATCCATAGCCGTCGTCCCTTTGTCGTAGGTTCTTTGGTTGCCGTCTGGAAACGTTACAGTGATCATTTTTGTCCTTTGTTTTCCTAAGGTTACAGAAGCGCAAATTTAACGCGGTTATCGGGGATTTAGGCTTTTTTTCCATTCGATTTTACAACCACTTAAATGGATGCTACTTTTGCAAGTAATGAGTACCCCATTAGATAAAGAAACTATCCTAGCACAATTCAACGCCATTTGCAAAGGAACATTGATGGAAACATTAAACATCACCTATGTAGATGCCGATCCGTCCACGGGAAAATTAGTGGCTACCATGCCTGTGAATTCGAGGGTATACCAACCGATGCAAATATTGCACGGTGGGGCTACGGTTGCCCTAGCAGAATCTGTGGGATCTGCCGCCTCACAAATGTTAATCGACCCTTCTAAGGAAGCGGCTGTAGGCCTTGAAATCAGTGCAAATCACGTAAAAAGCGCTCGAACAGGATTGCTCATTGCGACCGCAGAATGTATTCACAAAGGGCGTACTTCACACCTGTTCCAGATTAGAGTGGAAAATGAACAAGGAGAGCTAATTTCTGTTGTCAAATTGTTGAATTTTATCAAACAACGTCGTTAATGCTATCCTTGTTACTCAAATTGCCAGGAGAAGAAGCCAATGTCCATCATTACTCCAGTTCTCCCATAGAAGAGTGTGATGTAATTCTACGTGGCTTTCAAGGAAAAGCACAAGGATACAGTATCAATAAACCATTAGAAACTGCCGATTTTTGGGAGTCATTTGGTCAAGATGCCTTGGAAGCATGGGAGAACAGCAGTGCGGAGAGTTACCAAGAAGAGGTGAGTCGTGTACTACGGAAAATACATCAGCATGAAGTGCAAAAGGTAGTTTTGAGCCGTTCACACTTTATGCCAACCGATAATGCGGATCCCGAGGCAACCTTTCATTCCCTAAGTACTCAATTCAAAAATTGTACAGTTTTTGCCTTTCGCCACAAGTATTTCGGTAGTTGGATGGGCGCAACGCCGGAAGTTTTATTAGAAGGTACAGAAGAAGGATATCGTTCAATGTCATTAGCGGGCACTCGTTTAAGTGGGGGGTTAAATTGGGGCGATAAAGAAATAGAAGAACAAAAATTTGTAACCAAGGAGATACATCGTACATTAAAAAGTCTAGGAGGTCACATTCGTCGTGCACCACAAACTACTCTTGAGGCCGGGCCTGTGGAGCATTTAATGACTTGGGTGAATACGGATAACCAAAAACTGCAAGTTTTTGAAACCTTGGAAGCCTTGCATCCTACCCCTGCCATTTGCGGAACGCCTACTTCAGCAGCCCATACTTTACTTCAGGATATTGAAACACACTCTCGTGAGCTTTACACGGGCTATTTAGCCTGGGTTAGGGACCGGGTCTATGCGAATGTACTTTTACGTACCATGAAATGGCATTTGAACGGCATTCAATTCTATGCAGGCGGGGGTATAACCAAGGACAGCGTACCTTTGAATGAGTGGATGGAGACAGAGTATAAAATCTCTGCACTCAAGGACGCTGTACAATTTAAATGACAACCACAAAAAAAACGGCCCATTGGATTTTAGAAGCGCTTGCTCAGGCTGGTGTCAATACCATTGTGTTTTCGCCGGGCTCTCGCAACGCTCCTCTGGTTATAGCCGCAGAGGCTCTAGGTAATTTTGAGATGAATGTGTTAGGAGATGAGCGCAGTGCCGCTTTTCATGCCTTGGGGCACAGTCAAATCACCGAAGCTCCAGTTGTAATTTGTTGTACATCAGGTAGTGCATTGGCCAACTATTATCCTGCCATTCTCGAGGCCTATTATGCACATGTTCCTCTAATCGTAATAAGTGCGGACAGACCGGTACACCGAATCAATAAGGGAGAAGGCCAAACCTGTGTTCAACGTGAGTTTTATGAGCCGCATGTTGCAGCAAGCGTGCACATAGAAGAGAACGATACTTATGAGCAAGTACAGGATGTCCTACACTATGCTGTACAAGCCATGAATTTTGAAATGCGACCTATTCATATGAATATGTCCTTTGATGAGCCTCTTTATGAGCAAGGAGAGGCACCAAAGTTTATGAATTTAGATATCGCCGAGGATGAGTTAGTAAAACATGGTTTGCCAACCAGCACAGTATTTCCAACTTGGGAAGGCATAAAAAGCGTGGCGGTGATTGCAGGCCAATTATCTCCAAAAGCAAGTAAAAGAGTTCGCAGATTATTAGCACAAAACAAGGGGTGGACATTGTTTGCAGATCCCATGAGTGGATTGTTGGATCATCCTTCGGCAGTGCCTATAGAAGAGATCATGCACCACCGCCCTGAGGCTATTGTGAGTATTGGGGGACAATGGGTAAATAAAAAGCCCAAGCAGTATTTACGAACCCTTGGTATTGAACATCACCTTCATTTGGACCTGTTTCAATGCTGGGATGTTTTGGATGCAGATGTGATACACCTGCGGGTGCGGCCCGATGCCTTGGATAATTGGCCTCAGGCAAAGAATTTAATGTACGTACCAAGAGATATAAGAGCGATTCCAGATCTGCCTTGGTCAGACGGTGCGGCTTTCCGAATGATTGTAGAGTCATTACCTCAGGATACGGTACTCCATTTAGGCAATAGTTCCATAGCTCGCTATTTTAACTTTTTCCCTCGCCAAGTCAATCTATATGGTAACCGTGGCATTGCAGGCATAGATGGGAGTTTAAGTACTGCTATTGGTGCTGCCTTAGCGGATAGAGACCGAATGCATACCTTGATCATAGGTGACCAGAGTTTCCTTTACGATCACAATGGATTTTATGGACACGTGTTGCCTCAGAACCTCAGAGTTTTTGTATTGAATAATGGAGTAGGCGGCATTTTTGATTGGCTACCCGGGACTGCAACAACAGGGTATAAAGCACGCGGCATTTTTGCGAATGCTCAGCAGGTTGATTTATCAGGATTAGCTAAAGCCTTTGGGATAGTATATAAAGAGGTCTTCACTAAAGAAGGATTGAATGATGCACTCAAATTTTCTCAAGGAATACAGTTGATCAATTGTATTACCGAGCAAGAAAAGAACCTCTCTGTGCTCCAAATTTTACAAAATGGCATCGCTTAAACACTGGATATCTGCAGCTAGATTGCGCACGTTGCCCTTGGCCTTTGCCGTCATCGCGTTAGGAACTGGACTGGCATACAAGGTCAATGATGACCATCTCATAAATTGGTGGATTTTTTCGTTGGCAGTCTTTACCTCCTTTGCATATCAAGTCTTATCAAACTACGCAAATGATCTAGGTGATGGTATCCGCGGTACGGATGATAATAGGGAAGGAGAGCAGCGTGCCATTGCAAGCGGATTGATATCAATCCCTGCAATGAGGCTTGCGGTGATATTTTGGACCCTACTGGCCTTGATCAGTGGAGAAACTTTGGTCTATACAGCATTCAAAGAGCAACAAGAATTGTTCTATTTGTTTTCGGTCTTGAATATGGCAGCTGTTGCCGCCGCGACTTCCTATACCATGGGTCCAAGGCCATATGCTTACTGGGGTGGAGGTGATTTCTTCGTGTTTTTATTTTTTGGATTCATCGGTGTCTTGGGATCTGCAGCATTGTTCACCGCATTACAGTGGAATTTTCTACTACCGGCTATTGTAGCAGGTGCATATAGCGCCGCCGTTTTGACCTTGAACAACCTCAGGGATGTGGATACCGATGCAAAAGCTGGCAAGCGAACCTTAGTGGTTCGGATGGGTAAAAAGTGGGGCCGTGGCTATTTTAAGGCTTTGCTGATGATTGGAAATGTACTGAGTTTAGTTTTTGCTTTGTATTGGGCGCTGACCGATCAAAATCAAGCCCTGCTCGTGTTCCATATCTTCTTTGGACTCTTGCTTTCAAGAGTAGTATTTAAGCCGTTTACAAAGGCTACTGAGTCCGTGGCGTTTGACCAATTACTGAAGCCAATGGCCATGATGACTTTGCTCTTTTGCGTAGGGACAGCCGTGACCTTAAACCTGTGATGATGCGTGCGAGTTTTTGCTCATATGACTTAGTCTTCAAACAGCCGGCGGGTACTTCCCGCGGGGTATTGCATACCAAACAAAGCTATTTTCTAAAAATTGAGGATGCTTCCGCGCCGTTTTCCATAGGTTGGGGAGAGGTGGGGATCTTACGTGGGTTGAGCATGGATGATGTGCCTGAGCTCGAGGCGCAGCTGCGATGGACTACACAAAACATCTCTTTGGGTTTGGAGCAGTTATATGCGGCGAATGCGCTGTTTCCCAGTATACAATTTGCTTTGGAGCAGGCATTCAGCCATTTGCAGCATGGCTTTCAGCATTTCTATACACCATATAGTCGAGGTGAGGAAGCCATTGCCATTAATGGATTGATCTGGATGGGAGATAAAGCATTTATGCTGGATCAGATTAGCCGCAGGTTAGAGGAGGGTTTCACCACATTGAAGATGAAGGTCGGTGCCTTAGATTGGGCAACGGAGCGAGTTTTGCTGGAAGGAATTAGGAATGAATTCTCCCCGGATGAATTAACCTTGCGTGTCGATGCCAATGGTGCATTTACTCTAGAAGAAGCGCTGGAGGTGGATCAAGTTTTGGCGGGGTTGGCAGTGCACAGCATAGAGCAGCCAATGGCGGTGGAACACAGGGTACAATTAGCTCATCTTGTGAGCAAAGCTCAAACCCCAGTAGCCTTAGATGAGAGTTTGATAGGTTTAGTTGCAACGGCAGAGCGAGAGAAATTACTCGATGAAATTAGACCCACTTATATTATTCTCAAACCTAGTTTTATCGGAGGTTGGCGAGGTGCAGACGAATGGGTTGCATTAGCTGAATCCCGCGGTATCCAGTGGTGGGCGACCAGTGCATTAGAAAGTAACCTAGGGATGAACGCCATTGCTCAGTGGGCTGCCACAAAAAATAACGGCTTACCTCAAGGTTTGGGTACGGGAAGTTTATACTCGAATAATTTACCGGCACCTCATCGCGTGGTGGGTGGTCGATTACAATTGGTCGAACAAATTCAAGAATCTTGGGACCTCCGTGCGTTGGCTTAAACGGACATGCGCATTGAGAAAAATAAGGAGCGTCCCGGAGCAGCTATTCCACTGGCATAAGGACGATAACGTACGTCCATAAGGTTTTCCAGTCCTACGCGAATTAAGATGTTTTTAGAAAAGTGGTATGAGCCGTGTATGTTGATGGTATACCATGCAGGTGAGTAGGGCAGGCCATTATCGTTGATGGCATACATATGTAGTTTATCCTTCTCAGAGAATGGCATTTCTTCAGCATCTACGGAACCGTTATAACGCAAGATTATATTCACTCTAAATTTCTCTTTGTTGTAACTCAAAGTCGAGGTGGCGTTAAAAGGGTTCACGTGGCGTAGAGGGTTGCCTCGGCTGTCCATGCCAAAAGGATGAGACCAATGCAATAGCCAGTGAAGGTTTTTCGAGAGGTCCGAGCGGACACCAAATTGGTACCCCCAAACCCAGGCATAGTCAATATTTTGAACCGCTAAAACCTGAGAAAGTTCTCCTTCATAGAAGACGCTATCGCGACCACTGAAATCGAATGGAGCACGCTCCATGGCCTCGTCTAGGAAGCTGTAGTAGAAGCTTGCATCCAACGCCCATCGGTCTCCGAGCTTTTGCTTCATACCTAGTTCGGCACTGTACAAACGCTCTTCATGGAGATCGGGATTGGGAATGATTAACGCCCCAGGTTGTGAATCAAATACTTTACTGGCGTCATCTATGTTGGGGGCACGGAATCCGGTACTTAGGTTAAGAAAGTATTTGAATGTGGGGCGGTAATAAGTTAGGCCTATTTCTGCTGAGGGGGCTAGAAATTGAAGATCGGCATCTTGCTCAAAGCCATTGAATGAGATGGGAGTGAAGAGATGCACACCGTTGAGTCGAACTCCACCACTGGCACTAAGTCTATCACTGAGGTCGGTGTGGAGCATGGCAAATCCGGAGGTGCTTTGCCAGAGACTACCGTCCGCATAGCGCGTTTGTGCCGGCCAAGTAGTATCAGGAACAAGCTCGTGGTATTTCGACGCCGTGCTCGATAGTTTGTTTTGGATGTATTCAGCTCCATATACGACTTTGCTTCGAGCGCTCAATTTTTTACTGGCGTCTATGTTGAATTGGCCTATATACACCTGTTCTCGCTGCACCTTACCTTCTAGATTCTTGAGCTTTCGTACATCACGACTCTCCTCGTAATATTGTCCAGCGACGGTAACCTTTAACCAATCAGAGTAGCGGGTAGAGGTACGATTCTCGAGTGCCATGTAGCCTAATGACCAAATTTGAGGACCGTAATTCCATTTAGCGTATTTGGGCATATCCCCGTTCATTTCCATCATACGATCGTATCGGGAGATATCCGTAGTCACGCTGCCGTGCAAACCTGCCTTGATTTCGGTACGTGGAGAAATACGGAACTTTACTTTGTTCGTAAAGTTGCGCTGGTCATAGCCTGTTTTAGCTTGAATATAAGGGTTTTCGTTGGATAGAATAGTATCTAGGTCACCGAAACGCGCGGTATAAAAGTTTGAAAGTGTATTCTCTAAATGCGATTCCGGAGTCCATCCGAGCACATTTCTACCCATTCGGACATCTTGGAATTGTGAAACGGTGAGAGAAGTCATCCCTGCCCAATTCATTCCACCGTAATTAATACGAAAATTTGGACGACGAACAAGTTGGCCACTTTGATTGGATAAGGTAAACACCAGACTTTGTAATACCTCCGTGGAATCCCCGTAATGTGCATCATAGGTGTTAATATTCATTACACCACCCATGGCATCTGAGCCGTATAAAACGCTTCCTGGACCTAAGCTAATCTCAAGGTTTGCAATGGATTCAGGATCTAAGCTGATTACATTGTGGACATTACCTGCACGGAAAATGGCATTATTCATTCGAATTCCATCAACAGCGAGTAGAATTCTTGAGGTACTCATCCCACGGATCATTGGAGATCCACCGCCGCTCTGACTCTTCTGAATAAAGATATTAGGATCTATAGCGAGTGCGTCCGCTGCATTAGCTTGGTATTGCTCGTCCATTCGCTTCGAGTCTATGGTACGTACCTCCTTTGCAGTCCGTTGATAATCTTGTTTGATTCTATTCGCGTTTATGACTACTTCTTGGATGTTCAGTACGCTCTCTTCTAAATAGATAATATTATCCGTGGTACTTAGTTCCAATCTCGATACGTATACCGGGGAATAGCTGGTGTGAAAGAAACCTATGAGATCACCTTGCTGACCTTCAGGCAATAGTATCCTGCCAAGTGGTCCAGTTTCGCCCACAAAAGACTGATTAACCATGACCGATACCCCTTCAATAGGTTCTCGGCTTTGATCCGTCACTACGGTAACCCAATTAAAATTTTCCACCTCTGTAGCATGCGCCGAAAAGGAGAAAATCAACGCGATGGCGTATATTGAAATGATTTTGAATCGGGTCATAGTGCGCACACTTACGCAAGAACTATACCGAATTTACACTTTTTTGATGCCGACCACATTTATTTGGAATAACCAGCGCTTTTCGACAGAAGAACTTGTTGATTTACAAGAGGTTCCGGGCTATGTTGCGGGGGTCCAAAAGGTGGTGAAATTTTGGCTTTCCGACGCTGAATTTCTGGCGATGTCCACCAGCGGAAGTACTGGGTTGCCTAAAGTTTGGCATCATCCCCGAACGCGATTGGCACAGAGTGCACAAGCTACGTTGGAGCATTTTAGCTTGGATCCAGGCGCAGTGGCGGTTTTAGGCCTTCCTGCAGACCGTATTGGCGGGGCCATGATGGTGATCCGGACCTTGGTTGGTGCGTTGGAGTTGCATTTGGTGGAGCCCAAAATATCCTTGGACCTCCCTCGAACCACTATTGATTTCATTCCACTGACCGTTCCGCAATTTCAACAGTTGACTTGGTACGAGGGGATAAAAAAGGTGTTGCTCGGCGGCAGTGCCGCTCCTGTAGGGCAATGCCCGGAGGGTACGGAGGTATATGTGGGCTATGGGATGACAGAAACGGCCTCCCATGTGGCGGTGCGTGCGTTAGATCAAGAAGTGTATGGAGCGGTAGGCAGTACCCGCTTTTCGGTGAATGAGGACGGTGCCTTGGTGGTGCGGTCGCCACATTTGGGCATAGAAGAATTGGTCACCAATGATGCCGCCATCCTACACAACGATCGTGAGTTTTCCATAGAAGGACGCTTGGATTTCGCCATCAATTCTGGGGGCATTAAAATCCATCCAGAGCAGTGGGAACAAGCGCTCGCAGCCGAAGGTATTCGTGCTGCTATTGCTCCGATAGAAGATGAAGTTTTCGGCCAATTACCTGTGTTGATCCTTTCCGACCAAGACCAACTAACGCAGGCCAAAGTACTCTTACAGGAATGGCCTAAAAACCAACGCCCTAAGTATTACCTATGGCTTTCAGCGTGGCCTGAGGTGGCCGGAGGCAAACTCGACCGCCGCGGCCTTGCTCTTTGGGTTAAATCACATCAGGATCGCCTTTCCCCGCTCTAAGTAGGGTAGGGAAATTACCGCTTAAATCGATGACTGTGGAAGGGACATTATCTCCCCAACCGCCGTCAATGATAAAATCTGCCTTTCCAGCATATTTCGCGATGATTTCATTCGGATCAGTGGGGTATTGCAAAATATCGTCGTCGTGGTGCAATGAGGCTGAGGCGAGCGGACGCCCCAGACATTCAGCCAACGCCAATACGATGGGGTTATCTGGAATTCTAACGCCTATGGTACTTCGCTTTTGCCCAAGCTTGCGGGCTAGATTGATGTTGGCTTCCAGTACCAAGGTGTAAGGCCCGGGCAAGCATTTTTTCACCAATTTAAAAGTGGGACCGTCCAAACTCTGCGTGTATTCCGATACCTGCGAAATGCTGGTGAAAAGAAAGCTGAACTCTGCCTCCTTCACGGATTCTCCTTTGATTTTAGCCAATTTTTCCAAGGCCTTGGGATGTTGAAAATCTCCCGCAATGGCATAGACTGAATCCGTGGGAATGATGGCAACATCACCTTTTTCAAAGCGTGCCACGCACTCTTCAACCGTACTCACATTAAGACTATCAGGAAAGAGGGTATAGACCATGGGAGAATAGATTTTTACGCTACAAAAAGGTACAAAAAAAGCCCCGCATTACTGCAGGGCTCTGGGTCAAAAATTTGAGTCAAATTTAGCTGTTCGCCTTGGCGTGATCTGCTAAGAACTTCGCCAAACCGATATCGGTCAACGGGTGCTTCAACAAGGCTTCCATGGCGCTCAATGGTCCTGTCATCACGTCAGCGCCAATCTGCGCACATTGAATGATGTGCATCGGGTGACGTACTGAGGCGGCCAGGATTTCAGTGCCGAAATCATAGTTGTCGAAGATCACACGGATGCTCTCGATCAAATCTAAACCGTCGGTTGAAATGTCGTCCAAACGGCCGATGAATGGGCTCACGTAGGTCGCGCCAGCTTTGGCTGCCATCAAGGCTTGGCCTGCTGAGAAGATCAAGGTACAGTTCGTTTTGATGCCTTTGCTTGAGAAGTATTTCAATGCCTTCACCCCGTCTTTGATCATAGGGATTTTCACGACGATTTTCTCATCTATAGCGGCCAATTCTTCTCCTTCTTTAATCATCGCATCGTAATCAGTAGCGATCACTTCTGCGCTCACATCACCGTCGACGATATCACAAATAGCCTTGTAGTGAGCTTTTACGTTTTCCGTTCCGCTGATGCCTTCTTTAGCCATCAATGAAGGATTGGTTGTCACCCCGTCTAGTACGCCCAAATCCTGAGCTTCTTTAATCTGGTCGAGGTTCGCTGTATCAATGAAGAATTTCATGTGTTGTGGTATTGAATTTATTCAGGGTCAAAAGTAAGGCATTCCCGAGACTTTAGGGCACAAAAAAAGGCAAGCTACTCACATCACACCGCTACGACCGACTACCCTTGCTGCGTTCCCGCCCTGGGGGATTCATCAGGAGCTGGTTGTGTGAGACTTGCCCGGAGCAAAGTTAAGTGAACAATGTCCCTAGTACCAATGAATTTTAACAATTTTTAATAGGACCCGTTAGCCTATATTTGTTCCTCTGAATAGTAAGTTAGTATGAGAAGCATTATTTTAGGTACAATAGGTTTCGTCGCGTATTTAGTTTTAACACAAATCTTAAACGTTGAAACTCAGACGCCCCTTATGTTTACCTTCTATATTGTAGCCGTCGCAGGTCCAATTATTGAAAAAAGAAGTAAACCGTTAAATTTTCGAGAAGTCTTCACGCATTTTATGCGTCCCATCATTTTTACACAGATGGCCATATTCCTTTATATGGTTGTTCCCGACAATATTCTCAACCCAGAGCGTGCTGAAGCGGAATTCCAAAAATATTCTGCAGATGTGGAGGAGTCCTATGCATTCCATAAAGATTCCCTGACCCTAATCATTGATGAAGGCATCAGAAAAATGGAGGCAGATAAAGCAATGAGTGATGCGGATCAAATAAAGATCAGAGAACAAATTGAGGGTGCCCAGCAGCGACTTGACGGCGTGAATCAACAATATGCCAACCTTACCAGTACCAATCCATTTTCTCTTACAGGTAGATTATTTAATATGTTCACAGGCATCATTATGTTTAGTGTCTTAGGGTTAGTCACAGCGGCCTTTCTAAAAACGAGGCAGCATGGGTGATCTTGATATAAGTATCGTTATTCCTTTATTCAATGAAGATGAAAGTCTTCCTGAATTGACAAGCTGGATTGTAAAAGTGATGGACCGTGAAGGTTATGACTATGAAATCATTTTTGTTAACGACGGCTCTACTGATAATAGCTGGCGCGTGATTCAAGAGCTAAGTGCTCAAAATGAAAATGTAAAAGGTATTTCATTCAGGAAAAATCAAGGTAAAAGTGCTGGCCTGAATCAAGGATTTAAGGCAGCTTCAGGACAAGTGGTCATCACCATGGATGCCGATCTTCAGGACAGCCCAGAGGAAATTCCAGAATTGCGTAAAATGATCTTAGAAGACGGCTATGATTTAGTCAGTGGCTGGAAGCAGAAGCGTTACGATCCATGGACTAAGACCATACCTACCAAACTGTTTAATGCCGCCACTAGACGTATTTCAAAGATCAAACTGAATGATTTTAATTGTGGTTTGAAGGCATACCGTCTAGAAGTAATTAAGAACATCGAAGTGTACGGTGAAATGCATCGTTATATTCCTTTCCTCGCAAAGAATAAAGGCTTTGATAAAATAGGCGAGAAAGTTGTTCAGCACCAAGCCCGCAAATACGGCAAAACCAAGTTTGGTTTAGATAGGTTTATTAACGGCTTTTTAGACCTCGCAACACTCGCGGTGATGGGGAAATTTGGTCGCCGACCCATGCATTTCTTTGGTGCTGCAGGTACACTTATGTTCATTGTGAGCATCATACTCTTGGCGATTCTAGGCGGTTATAAAATTTGGGCAATTACAGCAAAGGTGGCAAATGAATATGGTGGAGGGGCGATAACTGAAAACCCGCTCTTTTATCTTTTGTTGGCTTCTACCATTATTGGTGTACAACTATTTGGCGTTGGATTTATTGCTGAATTGCAACTTCGTGAGAGCAATAAGAAGCACGATTACACGATCAACGATAAAATAGGTTTGGATTAATGGCCCAAGCTGCCACTTCCCC
>CAXPFQ010000023.1:0-18689 GCA_964216615.1 Schleiferiaceae bacterium | reverse complement strand
GGTAAGGCGACGAGAAAAACGACAATGGCACTCGGCACATCGTACTTTAAATTGCGGAATGGGCTATAGTTCATGATTTCTGATGTTGCTTAGTTGTCCACAATCTAATGGATAACTATCAAGGATGCAAACCTTTCATCTTACAAGTTGTTATCGTGGAATACTACTGTAATCCCCTATGCTGAGTTATCAAGTCTACCGTTCAAGTAAAAATGCTTCTTGGATCACTTTCGTGCATGGCGCAGGAGGGTCAAGCTCAATTTGGTATAAACAACTGAGGGCCTTTAAAGGAAAATTTAATTTACTTCTGATTGATTTAAGAGGTCATGGAAAAAGTAAAACTGCCCGCCATGAGCAGTTAAAAAACTATGAATTTGATGCCATATGTGATGATGTAATCGAAGTATTAGATCATCTTCAAATCAACCATACTCATTGGGTAGGAATTTCCTTAGGAACAATAATAATCAGACATATTTCCGAACGCTATCCGAGTCGAACCGCGAGTATGACATTAGGTGGTGCGGTTATGAAACTGAATTTAAGAGGGACACTGCTGATGCGCGCTGGTGCTGCTTTGAAAAGTTTATTGCCCTACATGGTACTCTACCGGTTTTTTGCGTGGGTAATCATGCCAAGATCATCTCATAGGGAATCGCGCAAGCTCTTTGTGCGTGAGGCTAAAAAATTATACCAAAAGGAATTTAAGCGTTGGTATACCTTGACATCGAAAGTCAAACCTATATTGCAACGCTTTCGACGAAATGATACTCGAGTGCCTACCTTATACATCATGGGAAGTCAAGATCATATGTTCCTTCAAAGCATCAAAAAGCTAGTCTCAATCCATAAGAACGCCGACTTACATGTGATCGCCAACTGCGGTCACGTAGTGAATGTGGAGCGACCAGATGTCTTTAATAAAACAGTCATGTCATTTATTGAATCAATACAGTAATCATGCTATCGACACCGTTCAAACGTTTTAAATGGATCGCATTTTTGGAAGGCTGCTCATTTCTAGCCTTAATATTCATATCCATGCCGCTCAAATATTTTGCCGAAATGCCAACCCCAAACATTGTATTCGGCTTAATACATGGTCTGTTGACAGTGATGTACCTTTTTGCGTTAATTGATTTTAAACTAAATTACAGCGTAAATTGGAAGGAGTTCTTCCTCTTTCTCGCAGCTGCCCTAGTGCCTTTCGGTACTTTTTATGCTGAAAAACGATGGTTACGTCCCATTGGTAAGACTTACAGAGAGGTTTAATCTTCGAGAGCTTCCAACATCTTTAACACTTCCTGCGCCTGCGCCTGTACACGGTCGCTCTCCGCACGATTGCTGTGGCTGAGCTCGTAGCTTTTTTTGATTAACGCATCGTATTGAGCTTCTAACTTCTCGCGCTCCGTCTTCTTTTTGAACAATCCAAACATTGTGTATCTTTTCCCTATGAAACAACGCACCTTCGGAGTTGGTTCATTGTTGTGCGTGTTAATGGCTTGCACAACTCCCGAACCGCCTAGACCAACCCCTAGTAATCACCCGCTTCGTGGTACAGATTTCAGTCAGCTTCCAAAAATCGAAGCCTACAACTACGCGTTCAAAGACGAAGACGGCAATCAGAAGAACGCACTTGAAATCTTGCGAAATAATGGTCTTAATTTGATCAGATTAAAAGTCTGGAACAACCCCACTGGTGACGGATCCTTAGAGGAATTGGTCCCCTATGTACAGCGGCTAAAATCCCTAGGCTTCCAGACCATGCTCACTTTTCACTACAGCAACACTTGGGCCGATCCGGGCGCTCAATCTGTCCCCGCGCAATGGGAAAACCTCAGCATGAGTGAACTTACCGATAGCGTTCGCGCCTTCACCCAACAAGTGGTGGCCACCCTGCAACCAGAATATGTGCAAATAGGCAATGAAATCAACCACGGATTCATGCATCCCTTTGGCATGCGCAACGGCAATGGAAATTTCCAAACCCTCCTGGCAGCGGGAATTGAAGGCGCCAAGGCAGCAGATTCTTCGGTAACGACCATCCTGCATTACGCTGGATACGACAACGCCATGAACTTCTACGCGACAGTAGATTCCTTGGATTACGATTGGATCGGGCTGTCCTATTACCCCAAATGGCACGGTACGAGTTTATCAGCCCTCAAGCAAACATGCTTTAACTTGACCGATTCCTTCCAGCGCCCCGTCTCTATCGTTGAAACCTCCTATGCATTCACCTTAGGTTGGAACGACTGGACCAACAACCACATCGGCAGTACCTCAGAATTACATCCGGACTACCCGGCTACTCCAGAAGGTCAAGCGGATTTGATGGCAGATTTACGTGCTATCACGGATTCCCTGGGCACGGGATTGGTCTATTGGGGCGGAGAACTAGTGGCCTACAAGGGTCCAGAAGCTACGGATGGAAGTCCTTATGAGAATCAGGCCTTATTTAATTTTCAAGGTAGGGCCTTGCCGGCATTAAAAAATCTAGGACAAGAGCCTTAACGATTCCCCCTGTTTGATCTAGATTTCGTATTCCTGCTGGACTTTTCATTGCCAAAGCTGCCTCGAATCACAGAACCACCAGTAGTATCACCTTTTCTGTAGGAAATTCTCAATGAATTCTGAAGGTCTTTCAAGAAACCATATTGTTCCTCGGCCAAGGTAAAAATCATATCCATTTCGGGTAATTGGTGAATGGTAATTGCTCTGATTCCCCCCATACGTTGAAGGCTAATATCATTATCCTCATAACCTAAATCTCCTGCGGTAAATACAAAATGATACTCCAATGTATTGACTTCAAACTTTAATGGCTCGAGGCTCTCTAGTGTACCCGAGGCATTTTCTCCCTTAAAAGTCAAGGTTGTGTGGTCCGCTGTTTTATAGAACATGCTGCCCTCATGGCTCACTGTAAAAATGAATCTAAATCTTTCTTGATTGTTCTCTAATCCATACCGCGCCTCAAGCATCAACGTGGTATCTCCGTGTTCCGCGAGCTTGAATGGTAAAACCTTAGCAATCTGGTAACCACGGGGATCGACATCAAAAACAACCTGTTTGTTTTGAGCAAAACTTCCCAAAGTGAGTAAAAACAAAAGAATACTTAGCTTGAATTTCATGGCATATTGTATTTTGGAAGTCCTAAACTTACTCGAATTATGAGAATCCCCGCAAGTTCTGTAGCCGAATATATCTCAAAAATACCTGAAGAGCGTCAAGCGGCGTTCGAGCGACTCATGGCCATTTTCAGAACCCATTTGCCGGAAGGATTCGAAGAAGGCTTGGGGTATGGGATGCCGGCTTTCATTGTGCCGCACAGCATTTATCCTGATGGATACCACTGTAAACCCTCGGAACCACTTCCCTTTGTAAGTTTTGCTTCCCAAAAGAATTTCATCGCTCTGTACCACATGGGGATTTACGCTATTCCTGAACTGTATAATTGGTGGACAGAGGAATTCCCGAAGCACAGCAGCAAGAAATTAGATATGGGTAAGAGTTGCGTCCGATTCAAAAAGCCAGAAGATATACCCTTCGCGTTAATAGAAGAGTTGGCAAAAAAAATTACTGTCCAGCAGTGGATAGAAACCTACGAATCAAATTACAAGCGATAAAATTTGCAGAAGCCCTATTATTGTGAACCAAAGGTCATCAATGGAACCCGTAAAAGAAAAGTTTGTAGACGTACACAAGGCAATTAAAGATAAGAGTCCTAGACTCTATAGCTTCATTCCAAACGCTTTGATAAATTGGTTTAAAGAGCGTATCGTTCATGAAACCTATATCAACGATTATCTCCATGAAGCTCACGATATCCGAGATTTCGATTTTTGTGAAAAGTTCTTAGACTCTACTGCCATCAGCGTTAAAACTGTGGGCGCAGAAAATATCCCTCTTGAAGGAGGTGCCATTTTTGCCGCGAATCATCCCCTTGGAGGTACTGACGCATTAGCAATACTAGTCAGTATAGGTCAGTACAGAACAGATGTTAAATTTTTGGCCAATGATCTTTTGGATCAAATCATGAATCTTAAAGGGCTTTTTGTAGGTGTAAATACTTTTGGTGCGAACGCTAGAGAGAATATTCGCAAGGTAGATGAGCTTTTCGCCAGTGATAATGCTGTATTTATTTTTCCTGCAGGTTTAGTTTCTCGAATGACTCGTCACAGAGTGATTAGAGATTTAGATTGGAAAAAAACCTTCATTACGAAGGCCAAGCGCCATCAAAAACCGGTAGTACCCGTACACATAAGTGGTCGGCTTAGTAGAAGATTTTATCGTGTAGCTCGAATACGTAAATTTTTACGCATCAAAATCAACATCGAAATGCTCTTCTTAGTGGATGAAATATTCAAGCAGAAAGGGAACGCTATCACTATTACCTATGGTAAACCGATCGACCCTTCTACCTTCGATAAAAGTAAAACCGACGATCAGTGGGCTTATGAAGTAAAGAAACAAGTGTACGAACTTGTGGAATAAGCCTCCAATCGCAATCTGCGAGGTATATTTGCGCCTATGAATGATCTCAGCTATATCCGCCCTGCTGTTCCTGTAGAGGATTTAAAAAAAGAATTGACGCCGGAAAAATTCGTGCGCCATACCTCAAAGCTCAATAACGAGATCTACTTCATCAATGTCCACAACTCTCCCAACCTACTTCAGGAAATAGGACGTTTGCGCGAAATCACCTTTGCAACATCAGACGGTGGTACGGGACAGCCGGTTGATTTGGACGACATGGACCTCAGTGAAATTCCTTACGAACAATTGATTGTATGGAATCCTGAGGAAGAAGAAATCGTAGGCGGCTACAGGTTCATCGACGGTAAAGTAGTGGCGGAAAAAGGTAATTGGGAGCATGACCTCAGTATGGGGCATTACTTCAAATTCACTCCTTCCTTCATACAAGATTATTTGCCTCACAGCATTGAGCTCGGCAGAAGCTGGGTACAGCCAAAATACCAGCCTGCTGTGGATCCAAAACGTGGATTATTTGCTTTAGATAATATATGGGACGGCCTGGGTGCCATTGTTCGTCGATACGACCACCTGAAGTACTTCTACGGCAAGGTCACCATGTATCCTACTTACAACCGTGAAGCCCGCAATATGGTCCTGAGCTTCTTAGCACATTTCTTTCCGGATCCCGAGCAGCTCATGTCTCCAACGGTTGCCGCAGATGTGGAATTCTTGCCTAATATGGACGAGCTCTTCCCTATCGATCCTAATGATTTCGAAAGCAGTTTTAAATCTGGACTTCGTCAACTCAACAAGATGGTCGGTGAACACGGGGAAAGCGTACCTCCGCTGATCAAGCAATACATGACCTTGAGTCCCAAGATGATGACCTTCGGAACATTCATCAATAAAGACTTTGGTGGTGTTGAAGAAACGGGAATTCTCATCCCTGTAGAGCACATCTACAGCGCGAAGAAAGATCGCTACATTCAATTCTAAACTAAGGTCCGATTTTGTGGTTATTTTTGATGGAAACAAGACTCCATCATGATCAACTTCAATCTATATAACCCCACTAATCTTTGCTTTGGCAAGGATGCGCATAAACAATTGGCCACCCTCATCCCATCAGGGTCAAAAGTATTGATGACCTATGGCGGTGGCTCCATAAAGTCCAACGGCACTTACGAAAAAGTCATTTCTGCCCTCTCAAACTTTGAGGTCGTAGAATTTGGCGGTATTGAACCCAACCCAGATTTCGATACGCTCAGCCGCGCCTTGGACATCATCAAAACCCAAAACATCACCTTCCTACTCGCCGTGGGCGGTGGCTCGGTGATCGACGGAACGAAATTCCTAGCTTCAGCGGCACTCTACGACGGTGACGATCCATGGGACATCCTCGAAAAAGGCATTCGCACAGAAGTAGGTATGCCCTTCGGTACCGTACTCACGCTACCCGCTACCGGTTCTGAGATGAACAGCGGTGCAGTGATCAGTCGACGCTCTATTGGACAAAAGCGCGGCATGGGTGGGCCAGGTTTATTCCCTCTGTTTTCCATCTGTGATCCTACTGTGGTGGAGAGTATCCCCACGAGACAACTGGCCAATGGCCTAGTAGATGCCTTTACCCACGTCATGGAGCAGTACATGACCTACCCCACTCCCGCTACCTTGCAAGACCGCATCAGCGAAGGAATCTTGAGCACCCTAATGGAAATCGCTCCTAGCCTGCTGGAAAACCCGAAGGACTACGACCTCGCCGCGAATTTCATGTGGAGCTGTACGATGGCATTGAACGGCCTTATTCAAAAGGGAGTGCCCACGGATTGGAGTATTCACGCTGTGGGCCATGAGCTCACCGCCGCATACAACATCGACCACGCCCGAACCTTGGCCATTGTTTTGCCCAGTATGTACCGCTATAAGTTCCGCCAAAAGCAAGAGAAACTTGCCCAATACGGACGTAGAGTTTTGGGGCTCTCCGGTACAGATTTCGACGTGGCGCACGAGGCTATTGACCACACCGAAGCGTTCTTCCAATCCCTAGGCATTGCTACCAAGCTGAGCGAATACGGTGTCGATACTACAGGTATTGAAAAGCGTGCTGCGGACCAATTGAACAATTATGGTTGGACCGCCTTAGGAGAGCACAAAGACATCACCCCTTCGGACGTGGAGAAAATACTGGAAATGGCGCTGTAATTAGCACTCGAGATGGGTCAATAACCCTTCAAGAGCCAGACGATAACTATCTAGTCCAAAGCCACTTACAGTCGCCAAGCATCGTTGGCCTACCAGGCTTTTGTGTCGAAAATCTTCACGGGCCAAAGGATTAGAAATATGTACTTCTACCACCGGAATTTTAATAGCCGCCACACAATCCATAATGGCTACTGAGGTATGGGTATACCCACCGGCATTTAGGAGCACCCCATCAAAATTACCATCGGCTGCTTGGAGCAAATCGATGAGCTCGCCCTCGACATTGCTTTGGTGGTATTCGAAGCTCCCGGCATCGTCATAAACCGCGGTCAATTCCTCAAAGAACGACAGAAAGTCCTGCGCGCCGTAGATGCCCGGTTCACGTGTACCGACTAAGTTCAGATTAGGTCCGTTGAGAATTAAAATGCGCATGTTGCTAAAGTACGATTTGAAGTGCGAAATTAGAGGAATGAATTGGACCAACGCCATACAAGGCTTTAAAGATTACCTGAAATTTGAGCGTGGCTTAAGCGACAATACCCTTGCCGCCTACAGCCGCGACCTCGGCCTGCTGGATCAAAGCAGCGGCAAAGGTCCTACGTCCATTTCTGCTCAGGACATTCAGCAGTTCTTGATTTCCCTGCACGAACAAGGGACCAGCCCCCGCTCGCAAGGACGGATTCTCAGTGCCCTTCGTGGATTTTTTCGGTGGATGCAGGAAGAACAAATGCGCACCGACGATCCCTCCCTCCTCTTTGAAAACCCGAAAGTGGGGCGCAAGCTCCCCGTAGTACTGAGCGTGAGCGAGGTGCAAAGCATCCTCGAGGCCATCCCCATGAATGCTATCAACGCTACCCGCGACCGCGCCATCATTGAACTGCTCTACGCCTGTGGGCTCCGCGTCAGCGAGGTATGTACCCTGAAACGATCCCTCTTGCGCCTAAACGAAGGCTATATTATTGTCACAGGAAAGGGCAACAAACAACGCTTAGTGCCCGTCCACAAAGAAGCCATTAAGTTTTTAGAGCTCTACCTCGAGCATGAACGCCCGCATCTGCCGTGCAAACCCCAACATACAGATACGGTCTTCCTAAGCGTGCGTGGCACGGGACTGACCCGCCAAAGTATCTTCTTGAAGATTAAGCACTTCACCGCCCAAGCCGGCATCAAGAAAAACATCAGCCCACACTCACTGAGGCACAGCTTCGCTACCCACTTGATGGAAGGCGGCGCGGATTTGAGAATCGTGCAGCAGTTGTTGGGACACGAGAGCATTACGACCACCGAAATTTATACGCATATTAGCGCCCAGCGATTGAGCGAAGAAATCGCAACCTATCACCCCTTGAATTCACTATGAGATTAACCCTTATCCTAGCATTGGCCTTATTGTTTACCGCATGCAGCAAAGACAATAGCAATCGCTATAACGAGATCATCAACGACACGATGGAATGCAGCTACGACGCCGGCTGGAGTGTAAACACTTTGGGCGACGCCATTGTAGGCACCTACGAATGGCGTTATGTGCGTACCTACGGCTTTGGGGAATATTCGAGCGATAGTGATTTTAAGAATTGGACCCTCGAACTAAAGGCAGATAGCACCTTCATTTTGAATCAGGCAGATTCGGCTACTGTGCAAGGGCAATGGAGCCTCTCGAACAGTTGGCTCAGTTTTATGTTAGACTGTCAGCCGCCCGCAAGCACCCTCTGGGGAGAAGTGCTCTACTGCGAACCTTACCTCGTGTTCTACAGCAGTCCTGCTGACGGCCCTGACCATTTGTACGAAAGACAATGACAACAGCAGAACTTATTGCGCTGCAACGTGCGCACAAGCAAGCCCAGAGCGACACTACGGTCGCCTACAGACTCAAAAAATTAAACCAATTACGCTCGGCACTCAAAGGCCCCTGGAAAGAGCGCTTGGAGCAAGCTTTGTGGGAAGATTTTAATAAGAATGCGGCCGAGGTAAACTTAACTGAGCTGCTACCCACTCTAGATAACATTAAGATCATTAGGCGAAATTTAAAGCGTTGGCTTTCACCCCGAAGAGTAAAAACTCCACTTCCACTGCTGGGCTCGACTTCCTACACCAGAGCGGAGGCAAAGGGAAATACCTTGGTCATTGCACCATGGAACTACCCTATTTTTCTGTCGCTACACCCATTGTGCACCTCCTTTGCCGCTGGAAATACGGTGATCTTGAAGCCGTCGGAATTGACGCCGAAGACCTCGGAAGCCCTCAAGGCATTGATAGAGGAAATCTTCGAACCGCAAGAATGTGCAGTAGTATTGGGCGGAGTGCCGGAAGCCACCGAACTATTGGCGGAGCGCTTTGATCACATCTTCTTTACGGGCTCTACCCACGTAGGCCAAATCGTCATGGAGGCTGCGAGTAAGTTCTTGACGCCGGTTACGTTGGAATTGGGAGGTAAGAGCCCCACCATCGTGGACGCCAGTGCAAACGGATACGAAGCTGGAAAGCGTGTGGCATGGGCGAAGTTCACGAACGCTGGGCAAATCTGTATTGCCCCCGACCACGTTTATGTGCACCGGAGCCAATTAGAGGCGTTCCGCAAAGGCGTTAAAGACGCCGTCAAGCGCCATTACGGCGACGACCCTACCCAGCATCCGGATTTCGTTCAGATCGTCAATCCTCGAAACTTTGACCGCCTCAACAGCATCCTTGAAGATAGTAAGACCGAGGCGGGCATTTTAGATATGGGCGGTACGGCCAATGCGGAAGCTCGCAAAATCGCACCGACCATGGTCGTGGACCCGCCGAGAAATGGTGCCTTGATGCGTGAAGAACTCTTTGGCCCGCTATTGCCGGTATTCAGTTACACCGACCTGAATGAGCCTTTGAAAGAGATTGGAACAAGGGAGCATCCTCTTGTTGTGTATATCTATGCGAAATCCCGCAAAAATATTAACTACATCCAACGCCACACCCGCGCCGGGGCCACGGCAGTGAATATGAGTCTGCTACAGATTGCCAACAACTTCCTCCCCTTCGGCGGTGTCGGCCACAGCGGAATGGGCAAGACCAACGGCCACGCCGGCTTCTTGGAATTTACCAATACGCGCAGCCAATTCTATCAATGGGGCCCGCCCATCAACAACTTTATTGCCGCCCCATATACCGCGGCTAAACGAAAAATCATCAACTTCCTGTTGAAGAATCTCTACTAGCAAAAAAAAATCCCCGGGCTGCGCCCGGGGATTTTTCTTTAGATAACCTTGGTTCTGGCTTAACCTACTTGAACCAATTCTACCTTAAAAATCAATGTTGCATTTGGAGGAATGACACCGCCCGCACCTGAAGGACCGTAGCCCAATTCCGAAGGTACGATCAATGTCGCCTTAGAACCTTCGTTCAACAGCTGAATACCTTCGTCCCATCCCGGGATCACGCGACCCACACCGATAGGAATGTCTAAAGGAGTTCCGCGAGAGTACGAGCTATCCACCACTACGCCATCGGCCAATTTCAATTCATAATGCACCTTCACATTTTGTCCTGCCGTAGGCTTAGCGCCTTTGCCTTCTTCGTGCATGATGTACATCAAACCACTAGCCGTTTTCTCCGCACCTGCTTTCAAATCAGCGATGGCAGCATCTGCAGCTTCTTGAGCGGCACGTGCGGCCTCTTCTGCCGCACTGCGAGCTGTAGTGAACACGGATGATGCATCCCAAGCCTCAGCATCCACACCAACACGCACGATTTCTACTGTATCCATGGTATCGCCTTGAGCCACTGCATCTACGACATCCTGTCCTTCAACCACATAGCCAAAAACGGTGTGCTTTCCGTCCAACCAATCTGTCGGTCCGTGAGTGATAAAGAACTGAGACCCATTGGTGGCTGGCCCTGCATTGGCCATACTTAACGTTCCAGGACGGTTGTGTTTCAATTCTGGGTGAATTTCATCTTCAAACTGGTACCCTGGGCCACCTGCGCCAGTCCCCGTAGGATCGCCGCCTTGAATCATGAAATCTGCGATGACACGGTGGAAGGTCAATCCGTTGTAATACGGAGTGCCTACTTCGGTCACATTATTTTCGAGTGTTCCTTCTGCCAAGCCGACGAAGTTCGCCACGGTCATAGGAGTTTTCTCGTGTTCTAGTTTGATAGTGATGGCCCCTTTTGTGGTGCCAATTTTGGCATAAATACCGTTCTCCATAAGAAATGAATTAAATGAAAAGGCCCCGAATGGGGCCTTTGCTTTTTTTATTGTTCGATACTTACAAGTTCTACATCAAATATAATTGTAGCATCGGGCGGAATAACACCACCCGCACCTTGAGATCCATAAGCCAAATATGGCGGAATGATAAGCTTAGCTTTTCCTCCTACATTTAATAACTGGATCCCTTCTTTCCATCCATCAATTACCTGAGCCATAGGACCATATTGCATAGGGAGGGGTTCATATGGTTCACGACGTGGGTCATACGTTCCTCCGGCTTTGGCAATTTCGGGAATAGAGCTGTCAAATAACGTCCCGTCCATCAAGTATCCTGCATAATTTACGCGAACTACTTGACCAATGTCCGGCTTGGGTCCGTCACCAACTGTTTCAATGATGTGGCGAAGGCCTGATGCAGTCTTGGTCGCTTCCGGGTAATCTTCGTCTATCTGATCTTCAATCGCTTGGATAGCTGCTTCTTTAGCCTTGGCTACATTCTCCTTACCCTCAGTAAATGCTTTCGGTGCGTCCCATTTCTTCGCCTCACATCCTACACGGATGATTTCAACTTTCTCCAATATCACTTTCTCAACAGGACGATCTGAACCGGTACGTTTAACTGCTCCTATGCTCGCAACTACATCTTGCCCACTTATAACCTGAGCAAAGATGTTATAATTTCCGTCAAGATGTGGAGTCGGATTATGAGTAATAAAAAATTGAGATCCATTGGTTCCTGGCCCTGCATTGGCCATACTGACCACACCCGCTGTATCGTGTTTTAAGGCCGCATTAATTTCCTGTGGAAACTGATACCCAGGTCCACCTTGGCCTGTTCCCTCAGGATCTCCTCCTTGAATCATAAATTCCGGAATGACGCGATGAAACAAGGTTCCATCAAAGTATGGCTTCTCTTTAAATTTTTCGTCGGCCTCGGGATGATTGCCCTCCGCCAAAGCTATGAAGTTAGCTGCTGTCATTGGTGCCAAATCTTCATGAAAGTCGATGAGAATATCTCCCATGGAGGTTTCTAGCTTGGCATAGATACCCTTTTCCAATGTAATGCTTTGGTCATTCACAATGACTTTCTTGCCTCCGCAACTCGCTAGAGTCAATGCTGCAAATCCTGCAATGAAAATCTTTCTAAACATGTGGTCTTATTATTTTAAAGCTCAAAGGTACGTTTTATGCGTTATTGATAGCAAAGAAGATCATGCGAAAACATGGACCAAGATATTCCTCTCCATTTGTTAACTAATTGTAAAATATATTTTGACACAATGTAAATTTTATGTTAACTTAGTGCTATGCTAACCGATAATAACTCAAGGTTTATGAAAAATATACGCAGCTTCCTTCTTTCGCTAACCTTTGTGAGCTCTACAATTATTAGTTGTTCTAATGAACGTTCACAGCCCCATGATACAGGTGCTCAAGCATTACTCTTAAACTCGACTTTTTTGGTTCACGGTTTTGAGGTTTACAATCATGATCAGAGAACTAACGAGGAATTGACTTTGGATTGCGACAGTATGTACATCACTTTCGCCGATGATAAAATGTATACGACCAAAGTCTTTAATGATCCCAATGATCCGGAACAAACGGATTATTTATATACCGTCATGGATGTTCATTATGGCCATGGAGCATTTCTAGGAATTTGGTCGAATCCTTCCACTTATAGAGAAGTCGTTGGATTCGGGAGCAATACGGGAATAATAGGTTTTGAATTATCTGGACCCGATTGTAATTCCGGTGAATTCATAAGTGAATTCATCTCTATGTCAAAAATGGATAATCATCCCAAAGCGGCCCGCGAGATCAGTGGATTACCTGGATAAGTCGTATATCGTAACGTAAGGGAGACTGAGGAGGTACTTTATCCAAATCACCCGCTATTCCATGTGCTAAAAAAGACGGAACAAGAACTAATTTCACGTCTCCCTCTCGCATACCCTCAATAGCCTCATGCAGTCCTAATTCGACTTGGCTGTAGCCCAACTTTATAGTATCTCTTATCATACCTACACCGCTATCATCAAGGAGATAAATGGTGGCTTCATAAACAACTTCATCACCTGAAACTGCGTATGTTCCGTTTCCATTAACAACAGGTAATTCGAACATTCCATAACCGTTGGGCTTAATGCCGGTTAATTGATGACTTTCAATGTAATTATCAAGAACCTCTCTTTCATTAGCCAAATACATTCTATTGCGCTCCATCGGATCAACTAAGGAGGCTTCGTTCTTTAATGCAGGTTTTTGAGAACACCCGCCTAGTGTGGCTAAAACAAATAAGATTGTTCCTCTTATGACCATGGCAGGTGTGTTTTTGCATATGCCAGAGCATTAGCAATATCAGTATCTAAGCGTCCTCCTGCTGCATTTTTATGCCCACCACCATTAAATGAGGTTCGAGCCAACTCATTCACATCCACCAACCCCTTGCTACGGAGACTGATCTTCACGATGCCCGCTTCTTCACGCATGAAACAAGCAATCTGAGCGCCTTCCACACTGAGGCCGTAGTTCACGAAACCTTCAGTTATGCCTTTTTCGTATCCAAGGCCATCGCACTGGGCTTTGCTCAAATACAAGAGTACTACCGTACCATCTGCACTGGTTTCCAATTGTCCGAGCATCGTACCTAGAAGCTTCAAGCGAGCAGCAGGTTGACTATCAAAAATTTTGTTTTGTGCAACTTGACTCTCTACTCCAAGATCTAGAAGCCTACTCGCTACTTCATGTGTACGAGACGTGGTGGCGCTGTATTTGAAGCTCCCAGTGTCAGTTACAATACCCGTATAAAGGCATTCAGCAGACTCTTTATCTAAAAATTGTTCCCAATTAAATAGGGTACAGAATTCATAAATCATTTGACAGGTCGAGCTCATTCCTGTATCACTATATATGAAATCTGGCCAGTTTTCAGGCTGTTGGTGGTGGTCAATCATCACTTTTTTGGCTTGTGCAGAACGTAGAGCCTCCTCCATATCTGCACTTCGATGGTACGCATTATAGTCCAAATGGAAGATCATATCTGCCGACTCAATCTCTGCATTCGCGTTCTTTTTACCGTCACTATAAATCATTACACGACCACTACCTGTAAGGTGCTGCAAGAATTTGGGGTAAGGATTCGGAACCACAACCTGAACGGATTTTCCTAGTTTTTCTAAAATTCGTTGTAAGGCTAACGCACTGCCCATAGCATCACCATCGGGATTCGTATGGTTTGTAATGACAATACGTTGGGCTTTCTCAAATTCCTCGATAAAATTATCTAGTCGTATTTCTTTCATTCTCTTGACTTATAACTACAAAGGTGCAGGAAAAGTGTACCTTTGCCATCCAAAAATCGAAAAAACTCAAAACATGGCAGGTACTAAGACCTTAACTATGATCAAACCTGATGCAGTTCGCAACGGACACATTGGTGCCATCTTGAACGACATCACTGCAGCTGGATTCCGTATTTCGGCAATGAAACTGACACAACTTTCCAAGGCTGATGCTGAGGCGTTTTACGCGGTTCACAGAGAACGTCCATTCTTCGGCGAGCTTGTTGAATTCATGACTTCAGGCCCTATCGTTGCTGCAATCTTGGAAAAAGACAATGCTGTCGAAGATTTCCGCACATTGATCGGCTCAACTAACCCGGCTGAGGCTGCTGAAGGTACTATCCGTGCGAAGTACGCTACTAGCATTGGTGAGAATGCCGTACACGGTTCTGATAGCGATGAAAATGCGCGAATAGAAGGTGATTTTCACTTTGCTGGCCGAGAGCAGTTTTAATAAGAATTTTTAGTTATTTTTGCCGTCCCCATTTGGGGCTAAGTGTCAACCTCTGGCAAAAGTTGTGAATGTTGGCTCATAGTGATTGTAAATTTTTATACCATGGATTTAGTCCAGTTCGTACAAAGCGAATTTGTAGAAAAGAAAGACCTTCCAGAATTTGGCGCCGGTGATACTATTACAGTATACACGCAGATTAAAGAAGGTGATAAAACTCGTACGCAGTTCTTCCGCGGCGTAGTATTACAACGCAGAGGTTCAGGTGTTACTGAAACATTTACCATCCGCAAAATGAGCGGTAACGTAGGTGTAGAACGTATCTTCCCAGTAAATCTTCCAGCTATTGAGAAGATTGAAATCAACAAGAAAGGTAAAGTGCGTCGCGCACGTATCTTCTACCAGAGAGAGCGTACCGGTAAAGCGGCTCGTATTAAAGAGCGTCGCTTCTAAACCACAGAAGATTCAATACATAAATCCCTGGCCATTGGTCAGGGATTTTTTTTACAGGGATTTTACGACAAATACGGTACGGCGGTTCTGCGCACGGCCAGCCTCTGTTTCATTGGAGGCAACCGGCTTAGTCTCGCCATAACCGCGCGAGCTGATACGAGCGGCATCAATGCCGTAGGATTTGATGGTCTCAGCCACACGGCGAGCACGGCGCTGGCTCAAATTTAAATTTGCCCCAGAATCACCAACATTATCGGTATGGCCTTGGATCTCAACACGTAATGATGGCGAGGCTGATAAAAATTCTGAAAACTCTGCGATCAGTAATTCACTTTGAGCATCCAAGCGATCCGAAGCCGTTTCAAACAAAATATGTGGGATAGGATACGATGCACCCGCAGCAAGTTCATCGTGCGACAAATCCACTTCAACCGTATTTAAGTTTTGATCAAGTGTTGGAGTGAGACGCAAAGGAGCCGCACTGAAGGCCGCTTTCTTTGCCTCCACCTTGAGCAAAATATCATTGGCCTCTTCTTTTTTTACCACTGCTGTAAATGAGCCGTTTTCTTCATTCACAGTAAGAAGCGTTTCTTGGCCTGTCTTCGAATTTTTCAAGACAACCTTCGGATTATCATCGGTAACTTCCGAAGAGGAATTCAGCTTCCCTTTAACCAACACAACTTCTTCCGGTTGTACCGCATCATAGAGGTCGAAGTAATAGATGTCCCAGCCATTGGCTGAATTAATTTTATTTGAGGCAAAATAAGCTTGTTGCCCATCTATAGTCACCATTAAGCCTACCTCATCCTTTTCAGTATTGATGGGATACCCTAAATTCTGTGGCTTACCCCATCCCACCGATCCGCGAACTGTCCTTATTTTAAACAAATCATACCCCCCCATACCTGGGTGACCATCACTGGCGAAATACAAACTTTCACTATCTGGGTGAATAAAAGGACTATTCTCATTTTTCTTGGTATTAACAGCTGGTCCTAGATTTTCAACTTCACCCCATTGACCATCTGGTAGACGATAAGATCTGTACAAATCTATACCACCAAATCCACCAGGTCTATTGCTGGCAAAATATAGTACATCTCCGTTAGGAGAAATACTCGGTTGGCTCTCCCAATATTTATCGGTATTGATGCCATCTTGAAATTTGCGAATACTACTCCAGTAGCCATAACTAAGTGTCGCATAATACAAGTCGCAGAATTGTTCTCCCGTTCGATCGTCCAGTTCACATATGGTAAATGCCATGAACGAGTTATCTGCTGTCATGCTTGGACCGCCTTCGTTATAATTCGTGTTAAATGGGCTTGTTAATACCTCTCCTTCATCTAGTGTAGGGAAGCCACCTGAATTTGAGGCAGCACTTGCCATACAAAATTCTTCCACCTGCCGCAGTGTTCCAGCAGGTCCATCGTATTTATTCCGTTTCTGACTTCGGCGCGTGAAGTAAAGCGCAGAACCGTCTGGAGTTAATGCTGCCAGGTATTCATCCCATCTTGTATTCACATTACGAGCAGGCTTTGGATCATAGGGTACAGGGTTTTCAAAAAAAGTTTGTTTTATGTTGATCTCCGCAAGCATATCCTCAGCTTCCTGATCGTATGCATATTCACGGTCCTCTCTAGCCAACCATTGCTCGAGGTATACCTTAGCTTCATCGGGCCGACCTCCCTCTAGTGCAAGCGTACCAATCATGAATAACAATTCTGGCTTATAGCTTGGGCAACGTTTTACCAATCGCTTCCAACTTGCTTCCGCTACTTGCATTTTACCCGTTCGAATGCTCAATTCACCACGGAGGTATAGGGCATGCTGATCATTTTCATTCAACCGTAAAGCAGCTCCAATGTAAACCTGTGCATTTGGGTAATCCCTAATATTGATCGCCCTCAAGCCGCGCTCAATTTGACGAGTAGGGCTTTTATGGTCATCGCCGCAATAAGCTCCTAGTACCACCTTGCCCGGTTGAGCTTGTACTATAAGACCCGTTAAAAAAACAATTAAGCTGAGAATTGGACGCATTACCATTATTCCTGATCAACGACCTTAAATTTATCCTCAGATAGCGCAACAATGGTACTTACAGCTGCATCACCGGTCAGGTTGAGCACCGTTCTTACCATATCAATGATTCGATCAACAGGGAAGATAATCGCAATCCATGCTGGATTCAATCCCACACTCTCCAGAATGGGAATCAACATTATCATGCCCGCCGAAGGAACAGAGGCCGCCCCTATTGAAGCCAAAGTTGCCGTAAATACAATGGTTGCCTGCTGCGCCAAGGATAAATCAATCATATGAAACTGAGCCATGAAAATCACAGCAACTGTCTGGTACAACGCCGTACCGTCCATATTTATGGTCGCGCCAACGGGAAGAACAAATGAGCCTATCTCCTCATCTACTCCTAAATTATCACGTACGCAATCCATGGTCACAGGTAAGGTTGCCGCCGTTGATGAAGTGGAAAAAGCCAATAGTTGGGCAGGGCGTATTCCTCTCATAAAATACCTCCAGCTTTTCATGTAACCCATGCCCGTTTTCTTATTAATTAGATAGGCCAGAATTGAGGGATACAAGACCAATATCATGAATAGTAAGCCCAAAATTGTATAACCTGTATACGCCCCTAAAGCTTTGAAAATTTCTACTAATCTTCCTGGTTCATCACCCGCCATTGATGCGAGTTTTCCGGCCAATAATGCAAAAACGAAAAAAGGTGCTCCCTTCATCACCACATCCACCATTTTGATGAAGATATCTGAAAATCCATTCATGAGTCTCGCGACCGGCTCCATTGATGCCTTAGGTAACATGACCATTACAATGCCGAAGAAGATGGCAAAGAAGATTACTTGGAGCATTAAACTGTCGTTAAAAGACAAAAAGATATTGGAAGGGACCATATCCACAAAGAACTGTAATGGGCCATCATCTTTAGCACTTTTAACTTCATTAGCTTTTGCTACTTTGTCGTTGAGTTCTTTGTTACTGAGCTGCTCTTGTAAAGATTTTTTAGCATCAAAAACATACTCCTGCATCGCAGGATCTGAGAGTAATCTTATGTCGTCAAAAAACTCAACACCCTCTGTATCGTTCACCCACAACTCGTAGGCCACTCTGTTGGTTTTTAATTGTTTCTCAGAAGATTGCGCGCCCGGTTTAAAACTATTCGCAACCACCATCCCCATTGAGGCTGCGAGAATAGTTGACCCAATGTATAAGGCAAGGGTTTTAATACCCATCCGACCTAATGTAGCCGCATCGCTGAGATTGCCCACACCAGAGATGATAGAAAAAAGCACTAATGGAATGGCGATGAGTTTGAGTAGGTTGATGAAAATCGTTCCGAATGGGGCAATCCAGTCTAAGGTAAATTTACTCCAGCCCATGGTTGAACTGAGCAATGCCCAAAGAATCCCAAGAATTAATCCAATAATGATCTGAACAGGTAAAGACGGTTTTTTCATCGAGTGTATTTCAAGTTTCGTAAGTAATGGTCGGCCAACACCAGCTGAATCATGGCCTCTACTATAGGTACGGCACG
>CAXPFQ010000022.1:0-73729 GCA_964216615.1 Schleiferiaceae bacterium | reverse complement strand
CAGCATACTTTAGTGTAACACATTCAGATACTGCCGCAACCTACCAATGGCAACAAAACAGCGGAACAGGATGGACAAACTTGTCTAACTTAGGTATTTATTCAGGCGTAACCACCGATTCTTTGGTCTTAAATGGAATCACAAATACGCTGAATAATTACGGTTATCGATGTATTATTGGTTCGTGTAACTCGGACACTACAGATGTAGCGATTCTTACTGTTTTGATTTCTTGTCAAGATTCTATCCAACAACAGCCGCAGTCGAACACTTTCTACACCGTGCCTGGTACAGCATACTTTAGTGTAATGCATTCGGATACCGCTGCGACCTACCAATGGCAACAAAATAGTGGTACAGGCTGGATAGACTTAGTTGATCTTGGTATTTATTCGGGAACATCCACGGACTCCCTATTATTCAACGGAATTACTACTGCGATACACAACTATTCTTATAGATGTTTAATTAATTCCTGTAATTCGGATACAACCGTTGCAGTTAATATTGGAGTAATTGACAACATTAACATTGAAGAATCTCAAGTAAAAATTACGGTTAGTCCCAACCCAACTGGTAACTTTATCCGTTTAACAATTGACAAATCTTATAGCTATAAGATTTTCAATACGAGAGGAACTTTAGTGAAAGATGGAATCACTGAAGGATTCATTAATCTAAACGACATTGCTTCTGGTAGTTATATTTTAGAATTAATAAGTGAATATGGATCCGTTCATAGGATTATTATTCACAAAGTTTAAACCTAATAGCCTTGATCATTCCATCAAGTGATTGAACGCTGTAAACGTAAAACAGCTTTAAGTTTATACCAGAGTATTCCAAAGGCCTCCAGAAATGGGGGCCTTTTTTTTTTGCAAAAAAAACCCGTGCTCGCGCACGGGTTTTGTAGCACCGAAGGGAATCAACACAAGTCCATTCAACATGTCGCAAGTCCTCGCCCAAGGGCTGCGGGTTTTGCTCCGTAGTTTCTAGACTTGTTATAAATAAAAACAGGCGCTGATTGCGCCTGTTTCTGTGACCCCGCCAGGAATCGAACCTGGAAGATGAAAATCTTTTCGTCGCAAGTCCTCGCCCAAGGGCTGCGGGTTTTGCTCCTCAATGATTTTCAAATTCAAAAAAAACCCGTGCTCGCGCACGGGTTTTTGTAGCCCCGAAGGGAATCAAACCCTTATCTCAGGTACCGGAAACCTGCATTCTATTCGTTGAACTACGGGGCCAATACTTACCCGATAACTGCGCCGCTGTCTGCGCCGCCTTCTGGGCTCATCAAGCGGAGTTTGCCGTCGCCATCTTCTGCCATCAGCAGCATGCCTTGGCTTTCGACGCCGCGGATTTTGCGTGGAGGCAGGTTCATGAGGACCGTTACCTTTTTACCCACCATTTCTTCTGGTGAGAAGTGTTCTGCGATGCCGCTGACGATGGTGCGTTGATCTAGACCGGTATCAACCAAAAATTTAAGGAGACGGTCCGCTTTGGGGACGCGCTCGGCTTCGAGGATGGTGCCTACGCGGAGGTCCATAGCCATGAATTGGTCAAATGAAATATCTTCTTTCTGTGGCATATGCTTAATGGGTTCTGTTGTCGTTTGTGGTGCGTTTGCTGCAGCGGCTGCTTCCAATTTTTGACGCTGTGCTTCCATCTGCTCGTCCTCAATTTTTGAGAACAACAAAGTGCTTTCGCCTAGCTGTGTACCACCCGGGATGATGGTTTCTTCGTTGGCATCTTCCCAGCGGAATCCTTCGGACAAACCAAGCATGTTGCGCAGTTTAGCCGCAGTAGAAGGCAAGAACGGATCGAAGACTATGGCAGCGGCACCCATGATCTGGGTGGCAACGAAAAGCGCTACACCTGCGCGCTCAGGATCTTGCTTGTACACCTTCCAAGGTTCTTGTTCTTGGAGGTATTTGTTTCCAAGGCGAGCGACGTTCATCGCTTCATTCAAGGCCTCACGGAACTTGAAGGCTTCGATGGATTTGGCGATGCGACGGCCGTATTGTGTCATCGCAGCTAGCGCTTCGCGATCGGCATCGCTCAACACATTGGGTTGTTGGACTACGCCCTCAAAATATTTGTGGGTTAGGACCATTACACGGTTGACGAAGTTACCGAGGCCCGCGACTAATTCGCTGTTGTTGCGCTGTTGAAAATCGGCCCATGTAAAATCATTGTCCTTGGTCTCCGGCATCGTAGCCGTCAAGGCGTAGCGCAAGACATCTTGCTGGCCCGGGAAATCCTGAAGGTATTCGTGCAGCCAAACGGCCCAATTCTTTGAGGTGCTCAGCTTACGTCCTTCAAGGTTGAGGAATTCGTTCGCAGGTACTTGTGTCGGCAAGGCATATTCACCGTGCCGCTGAAGCATGGCAGGGAAAATGATACAGTGGAAAACGATATTGTCCTTTCCGATGAAGTGTACGATCTCTGCGTTGTCGCCTTTCCAGTACGCTTCCCAATCGTTGGGTAGGAGTTCTTGGGTGGCGCTGATGTAGCCAATGGGCGCATCAAACCACACATACATCACTTTTCCTTCGGCGCCTTCGACTGGAACGGGCACCCCCCAATCCAAATCGCGGGTCATGGCGCGCGGCTGCAGGCCGTCGCCTGCGTTAAGCCAGCTCATGCATTGACCCATGACGTTGGGCTTCCAGCCGTCGCGGCTCTCTAAAAAGGCACGTAGGTCTTCCGAGAGTTCGTCCAAAGGCAAGAACCAGTTGGTGGTATTGCGCAACTCTGGGGTGGCGCCGCTAAGCGTTGATTTTGGTTGGATCAGGTCCGTCGCGTTCAAGGAGGTGCCACAAGATTCACATTGGTCGCCATAGGCATCTGCCGCATGACATTTGGGGCATTCGCCGGTGATGTAGCGGTCAGCAAGGAATTGGCCCGCTTCCGGATCAAAGTATTGCTGGGTTTCCTTCGCCACCAAGGCACCTTTATCCATCAAGGTTTTGAAGAACTCTTGAGCGTTTTTGTGGTGTTGAGGACTTGAGGTGCGGCTGTAGTGGTCAAAGCTGATTCCAAATTCTTCGAACGCGCCTTTCATCATCGCGTTGTAGCGGTCCACCACATCCTGCGGGGTAATGCCCTCCTTCTTTGCTTTGATGGTAATAGGCACCCCGTGTTCATCGGAGCCACAGACGAACTTCACATCACGGCCCCGCATTCGTAGATACCTCACATAGATATCCGACGGCAGGTAACACCCCGCAAGGTGCCCTATATGTATAGGACCATTGGCGTACGGCAGTGCCGCAGTCACCATGATTTTTTTGTTCGTACTCATTCCTTTTTGAAAACGTTTAAACGATACCGCGAAGATAATGCGCATTTATTGGGTATTTTTCAGGTAATGAAACAAACCATACCACATTTCCTAACCCCTGGAGATACCATTGGCATTAGCGCTACCGCTAGATTTGCACGTCCCGAAATGATCGAAACGGCAAAGTCCGTTTTGGAAGGCGCGGGCTTCAAGGTTTATTACGAACAGGGCATTCTCAGCCAGCACCACCAGCTGGCCGGTACCATGGAGGAGCGAGTGGCCCACTTCAATGCTCTAGTACACCATCCCGAGGTCAAGGCCATTTGGAACGTGCGTGGCGGATACGGTAGTGCGGAGATTGTGGATGCGGTGGATTGGGCGGCGCTCCAGAAAAATCCGAAATGGCTTGTGGGCTTTTCAGATTTCACCACCTTTTTGTGCCACGGGGTACAACAAGGATTGGCCACCCTGCATGCGCCCATGCCCATCAGTTTTGAAACCACCAGAAAGGAAGCCATTGAAGCTACGCTCAAGGTCTTAATGGGTGAAGAAGATGCGCTGCATTGTGCCTTGCCTAAGGAGGTGCACGGCCAAGTCATTGCCGGCAACCTCAGCGTTATATATAGCATCCTAGGTACCCCAAGTTTACCGAGCTTAAACGGCTGTATTTTCCTGTTGGAAGACCTCGACGAATACCACTACCATCTGGACCGAATGCTTCTTGCCCTTCGCCGACGCGGGGCCTATAAAGGGCTACAGGCTGTAGTGCTCGGCGTATTTTCCGATATACACGACCACCACATTCCGTGGGGTCCGGACGTTCGACATTCCCTGAGAAAACATTTTGAGGCCGAGGGCGTGCCCGTGTATGAGCACCCCATTATTGGGCATGGAAAAGAGAATTGGCCCATCATACTCAGAAGTGTATAACTTTTACTTCTCCACATTTCTTGTCTTTTCCTTTTTTAGGGGCCAATTTCTTGGACATGGCGTCCTACAAAACATACGAGCGATTGGCCACCGAAATGCTGCTGGCAAGCGGACATCATTTGGTCGCGAAAGATTATCGCATGGGGCGATACCAGGCCGATGTGATCACTAAAAAAGACGGTGTGCTCTTCGTGGTGGAGGTCAAATACAGAAATCATGTGCCTCAAGAGTCTTGGCTTTGGGTAGATCTGCGACAAATTCAAAGGCTCCTTTTATTAGGCGCATCCTTGCTCCGTGAGCAACAATGCTCGGAAGTTGAAGTATGGTTGGTGGGGTTTTCACCGGAATTGGACACCCCTATCCTACTGCCATTAGATGTTAACTGAAATTTTGTGGCATTTGAATTGCAGAGGGCCTAAGCACATACCTTTGTAAAAATTACCGCATCATGCGCAATAGCCGCTCCAACTCTAGAGGACCTAAGAAAACTGAAAGCCGCAACCGCTTCTCAGACGGCCCTCGTTCGCCACGTTTTTCTGATTCAGATCGTTCTAAAAACGAAGGCAAAAAGGATTTCAAAAGAGGTCCTGGAAACTTTAAGCGTGTCAAGCGCAAGAGCGCGGAGGAATTGGCCGGGTCGAATGATGAGATACGCTTGAACAGATTCCTTTCTACCGCAGGCATTTGTAACCGTCGTGAAGCGGATGATTTGATCGCAGCCGGCTTGGTGGAAATCAACGGCAAGGTTGTGACCACTATGGGCTACAAGGTCAAGCCTACAGATACGGTGAAATTCAATGGAAGCCTGATCAAGAGCGAGAAAAAGAAATATTTGTTGTTGAATAAGCCCAAAGGATTCATCACCACGGTGAACGACAACCGCGTGAAAAAGAGCGTCGACGAACTCATCGGCAATGCCACACGTGAGCGCTTGTATCCCGTAGGTACGATGGACCGTTCGATGACCGGAGTATTACTGTTCACCAACGATGCCGATACCGCGAAAAAGCTTACCCACCCATCCAGAGGTGCTGTGCAAATTTTGAGCGTAGTCCTAGACAAGGCCTTGGCGAAGAAAGATCTACTTGCCATTCAAAAAGGGGTAGAACTCGAAGACGGCAAAGCCTTTATTGAAGAGATTCGCTATGCCAACGAAGCCAATAAACGTGAAATAGGTATTCGCGTGAACAGCGGTAAAAACAGGTTGGTACACCGTGTATTTGATTCCTTGGGGTATACCATTGAAAAATTAGACCGTATGTCCTTTGCGGGGTTGACTAAGAAAAACCTCAGCCGCGGCGAATACCGCTTGTTGGAAACTAAGGAAATTGACTTCCTTAAAACTAGATAATCCCAGATGAAGCGTGCGCTGAAAATATTAGCCTATGTAACGCTTGTAATCTTCCTTCTTATTGCGGGAACAGGTATATATCTATACGTTAATCAAGATAAAATTATTGAAATGGGAATTAGTAAACTCAATTCTCATTTAAAAGCCCCGGTAGTCGTTAAGACCATTGATTTAGACTTGTTTTCTGGCTTCCCACGTGTGCGGGTAGTACTTAATGATGTGCTCATTGAAGACCCATTTGGTAGTGAAGATCCTTTAATTCGAGCGGATGAAGTAGGGCTTGGAATGAACGTATTCAACGTAATCATGGGAGATTATACTATAGAGGAATTAGCTATACACTCTGGGGAATTGCATTTAAGTCACGAGAAAGAGCGTGGCGATAATTGGGACCTGCTGATCAGCACAGATACTACGAATAGCGAGCTCAACATAAGCCATGTGGAAGTCGATGCGGTACAATTAAATTATAACAATAACGAAGACAATGCTCAATACGAAACCTTTATTGAATATTTATCTGCATCCGGAATTATAAGCAATGAGGTCAAATTTGAGTTAGATGCCGGCCTGGAACACACCTCTGTAACTTTTGATGAAAGCAGGGTTTTGAACGATGCTCCACTTGAAGGCTATGCCAGTATTCAATTCAACGACAGTAGTTGGACCATTGAGTCGGAAGAGTTGAATATAGGGAGAAATACCATTTCGCTATCCTTAGATCAACAAGGAGGAAAAATGGGCGCTACAGAGATTCAAGTTCCAGAAGTATTGACTTATATGCCAATAATTGAGCTTCCGGATGATGTGAATATTCAGAAATTAACGGCCTTATTGAATTGGGAAGGCACTTATGAAGACTGGAATTTAGATTTTTCTACCTCAGGTGCGTCATTTGAGTACAACAACATCTTTATACCCTCCTTAACCTGTGTAGGGCGCTGGAATTATGGCATACAAAGAGAATTGAGCATTCCAACCCTTGAGATTAAGACCCAAACAGGATTACTTAATGGCTCCGTATTCATGAAAGGTGAACAACCTCAACTGAGTTATTATGTAAGTGGTGGGTCTAACTTGAATGAACTTTTCAGTATCGTTCAATCAGACCTTTTGATCGAACCGATGGGTTTTTGGCAGGGAGAAAAAATTGAAATCCATCAAACCTTTGATTCTTGGGAGCATTTAAACCCATTGGGAGATCCGAAGTTTGAAGGGAAAATACAAATTACAGAAGGCTCCTTTGGCTTAGCCAATAGCAATATAATTTTTGATAAAATCGAGGCAGAACTTGAGGCTAAAGATCAAAATATAGCCGTGAAACACTGTTTTCTGAGTAGTGAAGGAAATACCGCTGAGGTAAAGGGGATGATTTACCATGCCCTAGAACCAAATGGCTATCCAATAATTGAATTGAGCCTAGAGAGCCCTAGTATTGACATTGACCCCATCCTATTTTGGGAATTCGACGATTCGCCAGAGGATGCCGATGAAGAATCAGCATTCGATTATCAAGTCAAATTATCTATTGACCATGTTAATCTTGGCGATTTTAATGGAAAGGATTTACGAGGCACAGTCTTTAATCGTGGGGCTTGGATGCTTGGTCAAGAAATGATCATCAAAGGTTGTGATGGTCGCTTAGAAGGAAATTGGGCGCTGTATGAAAGCGGAACGGATAATGTCTTCAGAGCTGAAATTCAAGCCAATAGCATTGAACTTGATCAGTTGATGTCCAGCTTTAATAGCTTTGAAATTGAAGATTTAGATGCTTCGAATTTACTAGGTGAAGCCAATCTAGAAGCTACACTGGCTTTGACTTTTGATCAAGAATGGGAGCAAATTTCTCATAAAACTTTAATCGAAGGCCAAGGTGAAATTCGAAATGGAACCCTTCAAAACTATCCCCCGCTTCTCGAGCTTAGTACTTTTATAGACCAAGGAGAACTGAAAAAAATTAATTTCCCATATCTAAAATCTACCTTTAGAGTGCACGGTGACACTTTGCAGCTCCAAGAAACAAAAGTGGATAACAGCGCTTTAAATTTGTGGGTCAACGGTTGGCAAAACCTAGCAACAGATGATATTCGCTATAGTGTTCGATTAGGACTCAAAGATTTAGCGCTTAGAGGTAAAAATTCAAACCGAGATTTAGGAAATTGGATCTCAGAAGCCGAAAACGAAAACCAGCCTTACATACGCCTCATTGTAGGCTGTAATCTAGAGGATGTCTGTATCAGTCTAGACAAGGCGCGCATTTCTCAGAGTTTTAAAGAGACCCTCAAACAAGAGAAGCAAGATTTCATTAATATTTTCAAACCCATACCAAAAGAGGAAAAGAAGCCATTCCAAGAAACCCCATCATCAGGGACCTTTGAACTGGTATGGCCTGAGGATAGTCTTAGCGCATCGCCAAGAATGCGTTTCTAAAACTTTTATCAGCCTTTTCCAGGCCTATTCTGACCACTAATCGCGTGTACAACCCACTGAGATAGCCCATTTCTAAATGAGCCTCGGCCACCGCTGCATCCATTTGCCAAATGCACTTCAATACCCAACCTATTCCCTTCTGAAGAATATCGGGCGCACCCTCTGCCGCCACTTGACAATACGCCAGGGCCTCATCGAATTTGCCGTGATTGATCATGTGCAAAGTCGAAACTACCGCAGTCCGTTTATGCCACATGTTATCACTGGCCAAGAACCCTTCTAAGGTGCTATAATCTCCACTTTCGAAAGCCCTACGTCCAAAGATCTTGTACGCGCAGGTATCGACCAGATCCCAATTATTCATACCCTCGAAATGATCTCTTAGAAAATCATGCCAATGGCCTCGGCGATTTCGCTCCGCGCCAAACCTTCTCATCAGCGCAAAGAGCGCCGTATGTCGCACCTCATGACAATCATGGGCTAAACCAGAGGCTAAAATATCCTCGTCCCATTGCAAGGCATATTCCTTCGCCACCAACCGACGGTTCGGCACCATCACGCCGATAAACACATCGCCTTCCCCATATCCACCGGGGTAGTTTTGGAAATAGCGGGAAAAGTCCTTGACCCTATTCGGTTCGGCCAAAGGCAACAAGGCGGCGTATATAGGGTGTTCCATTACTCGTGCTCGGCAAAGAGCTGATCCAACGTTTGCTGTGCCAATGGATGGTACGACAGGCGTGCCTTCGCATAAATTTCTTTCGCCCAAGCTTGACGCTTTTCATCACCCTCGAGCATGCTTGTATACATCGGAACAATAAACTTGCGACGGCCCACGGTGGTCAAGAAGGATTCTACCTTCGCTTCATACACCTTGGGGTCAAAACCTTCAAAATCTGTCTTCAAAATGGCGGTATACCACGCAGCCACGATCTCTGGGTTTGGACTTCCGGTAAATCCGTAATTCGCATCGGCCAATCTATAATGGCCCACGGTAGCACCACCGGCTTCTAAGCCTCTAATGTATCGTAACCATTCATGAGTGGTCCATCGAATAGTCACATCCTGCTCGAGGTACACCAGAGATTTTGCATCCGGATCTTCTGGGTTCACCCCAAGCAACATCTTTACAGCTTCATCCACAATGTAAAATCTGTTTGATACCGTAAAGGGACAGTTTGCCGGTAATCCCTCGCCATAAACCCATTGGTCAACCCCTATGGCATCCCACTCTTCTTGGGTCAATAACCCGGCTAAATCCTTTAAAAATTCCTCTGTAATACGAGAATTGAATTTGTTTGCGTCAAAATACCCCTTTAGAAAAGCATCCCATCGTTCGCGACCCACAGTTTGCTCGCACAACTTTAAAAAATGGAACCCTTTATCGTAGGCAATGGCCGTCACCGCATCATCAGGATTTCGACCTTTTAGATCCTGCTTTAACCTAGTCGCCCCTGGATCCTCCTGGGTCATTACAGCTAATTCACGTTGCAAATCGTCATAGCTCAATGCTTCGAGCATATCTGCAAAATCTGGCCCATAGACGGCTTCCATGATTCGCATTTCAAAATACACCGTGAACCCTTCATTCAACCAGAAGTCATTCCATGTTGCATTAGTCACCAAATTACCACTCCAGCTATGAGCTAGCTCGTGGGCAATTAAGCTTGTCAAGCTCATATCACCCACAATGACCGTAGGCGTCAGGAATGTCAAACGTGGATTCTCCATTCCACCGAACGGAAACGAAGGGGGTAAGACCAACATATCATAACGCCCCCAGTAATATGGTCCATAGAGGTACTCCGCACGAGAGATCATATCCTCAGTTTGGCTGAACTCGAAGGCAGCGTTTCGAACCATCTCTGGCTCCGCATACACTCCCGAGCGCTCTCCAAGCTCGATAAAGGCCAAATCACCCACCCCCAATGCCAATAGATAGCTTGGAATAGGCTGGATCATTGAAAATTCATAAATACCATCCTCAGATTTCTGTGTTGGATTCGATGCGCTCATGAGCGCCATCATTCCCTTAGGCACCGTGACCTTGGCCTCGTAAGTGAACCTTACTCCTGGACGATCTTGGCAAGGAACCCATGTGCGTGCAAGAATAGCTTGACTCTGTGTGAATAAGAATGGCATTCTCTTACCCTGGGTCAACTCAGCAGGATACCATTGCAAAGCTTCTGCTTTTGCAGTGGTTTGATAAGCAATGGTCAATTCTTTAGACCCCTCAGGTAACTTAATAATCAACGGTGTACCCAATAATTCATCAGTCTTCCCCAGATGCCAAAGTGCGGGGGAAGAGTTTACAGTAACCCCAGTAATATTCAAATCCTTGGTATCAAAGACTATTGAGTCTCCAAATCCTTCTTTCAGTCTCCAATGAGCGGTAGCTCGAATGACCTCGGATTTGAAATCTACCTCAGCATCCCATTTTAGGTGATCTACGACTGCATCTAAGGTGCTGTAGCTATGTGGATCTTCATACAGTTCAGGGCGAATGCTCGTATTTCCATATGAAGCGGTCTCAGCCGCAGCGCCAGAAGATTTCGAATTCAAAGACGCTGTAGAATGCTGGCAATTCGTCAAGGTAAGTACAGCAAAAACAGAGGCTATGGTGAGGATGGAATTTCGATTCATAATATGTATTTTTCGCTTAGTGAATATACCTCAGATGAATCAAAAACCCGTTTTACTAATTCGACTAGTTGTGAGTTCGTTAGCGGTGTTTGTGGCCGATTGGATTTTGCCAGGAGTTACTATCGCTTCTTTTCCCGCAGCCATAGGTGTAGCCATTATGCTCGGTATATTAAATGCTACCTTGAAGCCACTCTTGATCATCATTACTATTCCACTGACTTTTATTACCCTAGGTTTATTTTTACTTTTTATCAACGCCATTATCATAGGAATTGCCGATAGATGGCTAGATACCTTGGAGGTTGAAAGTGTTTGGAGTGCCATTCTGTTCAGCTTGCTCATCTCCATCATAAGTTCATGGATGTATCGCTGGGGAGAGGATCGTTAGTCTAATACTTTTGTATCCCAATGGGCCATAATCCCAAATGTTTTGGTAGCTAACTCTAAAAAGCTCGTTGTTTTATCGCTGAGATAAAAGGTGGTATCCGACGCACGTTCATTTCGATCTTCACATTCAACGGCTACGGACTCTGCCACCAGCGCAGGGGCATCTATCCAATCCACACCTTTTAACAAGTTGGCTGCCGCCTCTTCCAACAACGGATAATGCGTACAACCCGGCACCAACGCCTGCACCCCGTCCAATATCTTATCGTCTAAATAATGTTTCAAGACTTGGGTTTCAATACCCGTACCCAAGAACCCGTCTTCAATCAACGGCACCAGCAAAGGAGTGGCCAACGCACACAACTCTACCGATGGATTTACCGCGGCCAATTTCGATGAGTACGCACCGCTCCTGACCGTAGCACGTGTACCCAGCAACCCAATTTTCCTATGAGGTCCGGATGCGAGCGCAGCTACGACCGGGTCGATAACATTAATGAATTTGAGCGACGGAAATTCAGATTCGAGCACCTTCCCCGCCGCTGCGCTCGCACTATTACACGCAATAACAATCAGATCGCAGCCTTCAGAGGCTAGGAAAGAAACTATTTTAGTGCTGTAAGAGATAATAGCAGCATCGCTTTTATCCCCATAGGGTAAATGGAGCGTGTCGCCATAATAGATTTTCGGCACACCAGGTAAGCGCTCTTCTAGAGCTTGCAGTACGGTCAGCCCGCCCAAACCGCTGTCAAACAATCCTATTTTATGTATGCCTTTCACCGCAGCCAAAATACGACATAAAAAAACCCCTACGGCACGCGCTGCAGGGGTCCTAAGATTTTATTACGTCCGGAATTATTTGATACCCAACTCTGCTTTTACCAATGGCATGACATCATCGCCACCGTCCAAGTAAATCACTATGGCCTTTGATGGAGACGCATCTAAGATGTACGCGAAGCCGTTGTCTTCAGCCACCTTGTTTACCGCATTTTGAGCTTTCTCAATAATTGGAAGCATCAAATCCATCTGCTTGCGCTGCAATTCTTCCTGTGCGCTTTGATTGAACGCCATCATACGCTGCTCCATAGCTTGCAGTTCCTCGCCTTCTTTTTGAAGACGTAACTGTGTCCAAGTCCCTTGGTTGGCCTGGGCATTTTGCAGTTTAGTAGAGTACTCTTGCTGCATTTCAGTAAGATCACCTTCCAATTGCTGGGCATATTTTTGAATTTCAGCCTGTGCCGTAGCGGACTCAGGCATAACCGCCAATAGCTCATCTACGTTGATGTGACCTACTTTTTGCTGTGCCGTAGCGGTTCCAGCAAGGCCGAGAGTCAAGGCAAGTGCGAGGATTACTCTTTTCATTGTTTTTAATTTATCGCTTTAAACTACTTAAAACTTCGTCACTGTAGTCTTTCTCCTTATCCACAAAGAGAACACCACTGTCCGCGCTTTTGTCCAAAATTAGGTCTAATTTCCTTTTGGTCGCTAATGCTTGGACGGCTCCGAAGACTTTATCTTGAATGGGTTGAACAAGTTGGGCACGCTTGGTAAAAAGCTCCCCTTCCGGTCCAAAATATTTTTGCTGCAGGGCTATGACCTCTGCTTCTTTGTCTTGAATGCCTTTTTCACGTTGTGCCAATTTATCTGGCGACAACAAAATACGCTCCGCTGCCAGGGCATCCTTCAAACTTTGTAATTCACTTTGAAGTGCACTCACCTCTCCTGCCCATTGCTCACTGAGCTTATTGAGCTGGCTTTTGGCCTGCTCGTATTCCGGCATGTTTGCGAGGATGTACTCCGTATCCACAACGCCATAGCGCTGTGCCATGGTTGGCACGCTCAGGAGGGCGGCGATGATGATATGGAAAAGGCGAAGCTTCATTGCGGCGAAGGTAGTTGAATTAGAACTGTTGGCCAATGATGAAGTGCGTTTGCCATCCGCTGGCTGCAGCACCGTTCGGCATAGGATCGAAGCCATAGGCAACATCTACTCCCATTAAACCAAACATAGGCATGAAGATGCGCAAACCAACTCCAGCACTACGCTTCAAGTTAAACGCACGGTAGTCCCAGAAATTGTCGTAGTTGTTTCCACCTTCCAAGAACGCCAATGGGAACACCTGAGCCGAAGGGTTGTTGGCAAGAATGTATCGGAATTCAAGGATGTATTTGTTGTAGAGCGCACCACCTCCTGCTGGGGTAATGGAGTTGTTTTGGTAACCACGCAAACCTACAATCTCGCGGCCGTCAATTACGAAATTGGCCAAACCATCACCACCTACATAGAAGCGTTCGAACGGTGGTAAGCCCAAATCTTTGTTATACGAGCCTAGGTATCCAAACTCCCCATGGGTACGGATAACAAACTTCGAGGTGATGGGCGCAAACCAATCTGCGTTCAATTTCCACTTGTGGTACTCCACCAATCTGAAGCGCTCCTCGCTGCTCAAACTCTTGTAATCAATGTCCTTGTTGAACATGCTAAACGGCGGGGTCAATTCCGCGGCGAAGCTCAACTGCGAACCACGCGTTGGAAAAATAGGTACGTCCGTGTTATTTCTTCCTAAAGTGAATTTGTAGTTCACGTTGTTGGAAATCCCTTTGTTGTAGTTCAAAAACCCAGTGGGGAAGTTGTCTAAATTAAAGCGACGGAATTCCAAACCTTGGTAAAGGGTAAAGTAATCATCCGGCCACTTCAAACGCTGCCCTAGCCCAAAATTAACCCCGGTAATGTAGAGACTCTGGCGGTTTGGATCGTTCGCACGCACCCCGTTGCTTTGAACGTTGTGGTAAATGGTGGCTGTGAAGCTGTTCGGCTTCTTACCACCCAACCACGGCTCGGTGAAAGAGGCGTTGTAGCTCTGGAAGTACAAACCATTCGACTGTGCACGCAAGTTGATGCTTTGCCCATCACCCGTTGGTAAGGGTTGCCAAGCGCGTTTGTTGTTGATGTTGCGCGCAGAGAAATTGTTGAAGTTCAACCCAAAAGTACCCACCACTCGGCCGGCACCCCAACCTCCCTGCAGTTCAAGCTGAGAGGTAGAACGCTCCACCACGGTGTATTCCAAATCCACAGTACCAGTTTGTGGGTCTGGAACGGGATTGACACCTATGGCTGTTTGGTCAAAATAACCTAGCTGTGCTAATTCGCGGATGGTACGCTGAATCATCGCTTTAGAGAACAAATCACCTGGCTTGGTGCGAACCTCACGGTAAATCACGTGGTCATTGGTACGCTCGTTTCCTGTGATACTGACCTTCCGAATGGTCGCCTGACGACCTTCCTGTATCCTTATTTCGATATCTATAGTATCGTTCTGGACGTTCTTTTCAATAGGGATCACCTGAGAGAAGAGGTAGCCATTATTCAAGTAAATGGAGGCCACATCATTTCCATTCGGATCGAAGCTCACGCGTTCGTTCAAATGCTGGCTGTCGTAAATATCGCCTCTGTTGATTTTCAGGATACTCTTTAAAATAGGCGTATCGTACTTCGTGTTTCCAACGAAAGTGATGTTTCCAAAATAAAACTTACGTCCTTCTTCTACGGTGATTTCCACATTTACTAATGCACCGTCCAGGGCATAAGAGGTATCCGAAATAATACGGGCATCACGGTAACCCATGCTATTATATTTGGCAACGATCGCTTTCAAATCCTCCCTATATTCCTTCTTGCGAAGTTTCGAAACCTTGAAAATAGCCTTTCCCTTCATCTTGGTGTTTTTCATTGCCTTGAGTAACACTTTATCACTCACGGCTTCGTTTCCGTGGAAGAGGATTTCATTGATCTTAACACGCTCCCCAGGTTTTACTTTGAAACCGAGAATCACAGCATGATTAAAGTTTGAATCTACGTCTTGAACAATATCTACACTTGCATTGAGGTAGCCTTTTTCTCGAAAGTATTGCTCAATCTTGTTATTGCTCATCACTAACAAGTTGTCGTTTACGACTTTTCCAGCTCGTAAGCCCAATTCTTCGCGCAAATCGTCTTTCCACGATTTCTTCACTCCAACGATATAATATTTACTCAGCTTTGGTAGTTCCTTTAAGTAGATATCCAAGAATACCTTGTTCCCTGCTTTGTTGGTGACTCGGAAGGTAATGTCCTCGAAAAGCTGTTGACGCCACAATGTGCGAATAGCTTCAGAAATAGCAGGATCAGGGAACTGAATTTGATCACCCACGCGAATATTGGTTAACATTATAACCACGTTTGGATCCAAATCTTTTGTTCCACTTACGGTGATGCCACCCACTTCATAATCAATACCTGGAATAAGATTGAAATCACCTGTTGTGACCATCTGACCACGAGAAGTAAGTGCGGAACACACCAATAATAAAACCCAAAGGGTACGCTTCATGCTGTTTACTTGTCCGTTAATTGTTCGGGGGTTTGGCCAAACCTACGCTCTCTCTTCTGAAAGGCGGCGATGGCATCATATAACCCATGTGCATCAAAGTCTGGCCAAAGGATGGGGGTAAAATACAACTCTGCATAGGCCAACTGCCATAATAGATAGTTGCTGATCCGCTGCTCTCCGCTGGTACGAATCATAAGATCCGGACTAGGCATACCCGCAGTGAAGAGGGAATTCTCAATATGTGCTTGTGAAATTTCCTCAGGAGCTAACACTCCCTTGGCCACATCAACAGCAATTTTACGAACCGCTTGTACCATTTCATCCTGTGAGCCGTAACTCAAAGCAAGGGTCAAAGTTAACCCATCATTCTTGGATGTGGTCGTAATTACGTACATTAACTTTTTATTTGCTTTTTCCGGCAAGGAATCGACATTCCCAATGACGTTGAGACGCACATTATGATCCATCAACGTAGGCAATTCTTTCTCTAAAGCGCCCATTAAAATGTTCATCAGTGCATCCACTTCCGTTTTAGGACGGTTCCAATTCTCTGTGGAAAATGCGTATACGGTTAAAAAGCCTAAACCCAACTCCGCTGCTGCGGTCGTGATTTTTCGCAGCGCCTCAACACCCACCTCATGTCCCCGAATCCGAGTCAAGAATCCTTGTTGCTTTGCCCAGCGGCCATTTCCATCCATGATTACCGCAATATGCTGCGGGATATGATCCGGATCAAGACCTGCTTTCAGGCGATTATTTCGAAAAACATTAGAATCCACTGCAGCGCTCATCTCTCGGGCTCAGATTGTAAAAAATAGTTATGCCGGCAAAAATAGCCCAATCCTTTGATTGAGCATTACCTCTTGCCAATCCACTTTGGTAAGGCACATTGCCCGGATTTGAAAAATATGCGGCTAATTCTCCTCGTGCCTCTAATAACTCTTGCGCATCAACATAATTACCTCCGGTATCGTCTAGATAATCTGATCCATAGGATCGCCAACCAACCTCTGCGGTCATACTCCAATCTCGCGCCAAACTGCGCCGATAGCCCATTCCCATGGGAACAGTAATGGTCGTGTTGCCATAAAAAAGTTGATCATTGAGGTCTGTTTGTTGCCCTTCTGTCCCTAAAGGCCTTAGGTCGTACCACTTTCCTTCGAATTCACCTTGAGGGTTATAGAACGTGAGGCCAATTCCTGTAAAGAGATAAAATGATTGATTAAACTTCGTACCTGTGCCATAAGGCCAGTAGTTGAATTCGGTCATGTAGGAAATTTCTGAAATCTCCGTTCGGAAGGCCAAATCTCTATCCTGCTTCCACAGATCTTTTGCCCACGCATCCATACCGCTCAAATAACCTCGCGAATAGTTCAGGCGCGTCGACCAATGCCAATTAAATTGACGGCGCAAGGTGATTTGACCGGCGGGTTGATTCGGAGTAAATCCATATGCGCCTTGAGCCGCAGTTCCTACCGCACCCACATCACCGTGGAACAGGGTTCCCGAACCCCCGAGACCAATCTCATAGAATTGGCCAAGCATGGAAGTGCTTAAACCTAATGAACTTAAAAGGAAAAGGGTTCGTAATTTCATCTAGTTTCTATGGTCCAATCCCCAACTTAATTTGTTGCGCAGGGTCGATGGGAAATCCTGTAATTCTGTTTGCACCAAGGCGATACGAAAGTCTGCCTTTTGCACAAAAAGTTCCGTTTCAGTATCGAAACTATGCATACGACTATCCAATGACGTCAAAAACTCATTTTCACGACTCTCGATGCGCAGCCGCAAAGTGTTGTTGTCCGAAATAACGAATGGACGCATGGTTAAATTGTGCGGTGCTATGGGGGTAAGGACAAAATTTTCACTGTTCGGCATGATAATGGGCCCGCCACAACTCAGGCTGTAGCCGGTAGAGCCGGTAGGAGTACTGATGATCAGTCCATCAGCCCAGTAGCTGTTTAAATACGCTCCATTGAGATAGGTATGCACCGTAATCATGCTGGTGGTTTCCTTACGGGCAATGGTAATCTCATTTAGGGCGAAATTTGGCTTCATCACGTGATTAGAGGAACTACGTGCCTGAAGAAGACTACGGAAGTCAAGCTGAAACCGGCCCGTAAATAATGCGTCCAAGGAAGTAATAATGTTACTTTTAGCCACATTGGCTAAAAACCCTAAACGACCCATATTAATGCCGAGAATGGGAATGTCTTTGCTTTGAATGATGACCGTGGCTTCAAGGATGGTACCGTCGCCGCCCAGTGAGATGAGGAAATGAGGATCAAATTGGGCCAATTCTTCCTCGTTGGTATAAGTGGAGAATTGAACTTCCTTAAACTCCTCATTAATAATTTCATCACACGCCGGGCGCAAGGTGTGGTACACAGAGAATTCCACTCCTTCTTCCACGAGCTTCTCCAACACTACCTCCACATAAGGAAGATTCGCGGGCTTTGGGGCGCGGCCAAACAATGCAATTCTCATCAGTATTTCAAATAATTCATAAGATGATTATACCGTTGCTGGTAATCTTCATCAAAGTTCTTATCCCCAAAGATACCGCCTATTTCGTAGCCGTAACGCTGAAGAGATTGAACAATAGGTCCGCTGTGCTCGACATTAATTTTCAACGTGATTTCGATATCAGATGCCCCTTTGCCCTGGGTCAACCAGGTAGCCAGAATCTTTGCATCGTTTTGCTCCACTACGCTAGCCATTTCTGCCAAACTGTAAGTGGAGAGCGGGGCGAACAATACTAAAACTGCACCAGGCTGAGACAAGGCCGGTGTACCTCGGAAAAATTCCAATACATCGGTCAGTAAATGAGCACCTACATATTGCCCTTCAGCACTAACGATAGGGATGATGGTGATGCGGTCTCGCGTACAAACATCCATGACTGCGAAGGCGTGAGATTTAGGCAATACACTAGGGGCAAAGGCCGGGTTGAGTACGGTTTGCACTTGTGCGCGGTCGTCCGCTGCAGCCAATAGAGCATCCTCGCTGATCAAACCCAAATACGTTCCTCCGGCGTCCACCAAAGGCAGGTGGGCCAGCTTCCATTCTTCCATGTGGTCCAAGGCCTCGACAATGCTACTCGAAGGGCGCAATGGACTAATGGGCTCAGTATGTATGGATTCTTGTAACATTCTTACACAAACATAGGTCTTTTCTTTAGTTTTGCACCCATGAACAATCACACAAAACTGAGCGTCAACATCAATAAAGTCGCGACTTTACGCAATGCACGAGGGGGTGATGTGCCCAACGTGTTGCAGGTGGCATTAGATTGTGAGCGCTTCGGTGCGGAAGGCATCACCGTACATCCTCGTCCGGACCAACGTCATATTCGGTATAGCGACGTGGCGGAATTGGCCCCAGCAATTACCACTGAATTCAACATCGAGGGCTACCCCAATAAGGAATTCATAGACCTGGTTCTTGCGCACAAACCGGCTCAAGTCACCCTTGTTCCTGATCCACCTGGAGTCTTGACCTCCAATGCCGGTTGGGATACCATTGCCCACAAGGATATTTTGACGGAGGTGATTCAAACCTTCAAAAACGCAGGTATTCGAACCTCGATTTTTATTGAAACCGACCGGACATTGATCGAGGCTGCAAAGACCATTGGCACAGACCGCATCGAGCTGTACACCGAAAGCTATGCCGTGCAATATTCGAAAAACCGTGAGGCCGGTGTGGCGCCCTTTGTGGACAGTGCAGCCTTCGCTAAGAGCATAGGCCTGGGTGTGAATGCGGGCCACGACCTCAGCTTAGAGAATTTGACCTATTTCGGGCAGCAGTTACACGACAATCTCGACGAGGTGAGCATAGGTCATGCCTTGATTTCTGATGCCCTGTATTTAGGATTGCACAACACCATTCAACAATACTTGAATTGCTTGAACCCGACGGCATGGAAATAACCCCATTGTTTTCGAAAATCTACGGGGAAGGGGCGCCCTTGATCATCTTGCACGGCCTGTTCGGCATGGGAGATAATTGGGCCACACACGCCAAGCACTGGGCGAATTTCGGTTGGCAGGTGCATGCAGTAGACGCACGAAATCACGGACGCAGCCCACACATGGCCGAGCACAATTACGATGTGATGGCCGCTGACCTGGAAGCCTATTTAGACCAGCACAATATTGAAAGTGCCGTGCTCTTGGGACACAGCATGGGTGGAAAAACGGCCATGCACTTTGCCGTATCGCGTCCTGATCGGGTTCGGGCACTCATCGTGGTCGATATCGCCCCAAAGGCATACCCGGTACACCATCAAGGCTACATCGATGCGATGAAATCCATCGATTTTACCAAGGTAGAAAAGCGTTCAGACGCGGAAGCACAACTCTCTCGCACCGTTTCGAACGCAGGCATTCGCCAGTTCTTCTTAAAGAGCATGTACCGCACGGATAAGAATTCCTTCGCCTTCAGATTTAACCTCGATGCCTTAGAAGCCCAGATTGCCTTTGTAGGCGAACCCCTAGAATTCGGGTATTACGACCAACCCACGCTGTTTGTTGCGGGAGGCATGAGCGGCTATATCGAGCCGGCCGATCACGACCATATCTACGATTTGTTCCCCCAGGCTGAGATCAAGACCATTGCCGATGCCGGTCACTGGGTGCACGCCGAGGCGCGCGAAGCATTTTCAGAGATGATTGAAGCGTTCTTCAACCGATGCTAAAAGTCCATTACGCTTTTAAGGGTCATTCGTAGAGGCGTCCAGCCTTCCTTAGAATAAACCAAAGTTTCTTTATGCTCGGGACGCCCTAAAAATACCCAGGCATCATTACTGAATGCATACAGTTCCGTAGGCTGTCCAAAAAGACCCATATCTAAGGTCTTGTTCCTGTTTACGTCTTCGTAAATAACCACACCAAATCTTTTAGGTAATGGAACGGGAATGACCACAGGCGTTCTGGCATCTTTCAGCGAGGAAAAACCAGCCTTAATTCGAGTGCCGTTCTGATCGAGAATATCGTACGCCAAGACAGTAGGATAATTTTCAGCTCCCGAAACGTAGAGCTTCAATCCTGTTTCTTGAGCCTTCATTTGGCTGCTGAACAGGCAAATAAAGAGAGTAATGAAAAACGGTTTAGTCATAATCTAGTTCAACACCCTTGCGCCCCAATTGTTCGCCATTCCTTTTCAAAGAGTCTAAAACCTTCTCATAAATAGGAATAAAAATTTCCGGGTTTGAACTGTAAAAGTCGAAGCTTTCTTTAAACTGCTGCTCAGTGATTCGGTGCTTGCTGTAGATTTTGTCATAATAATCCTCAATACCGTTAGTGTCCCCAAGAATTAAAGCGCCATTTCTGGCCCCTTCCACAACGTGAATATCAACCATAATAGGAATCATGGCATGATCGGATAAAACGTTTGGTGGAATGTTAGCTTCATTTGTATGACAAGAAACCATCCCAAAAGCCATGAACAGGGTTAATACTGTCTTAAATGCATTCATTACCTGTTGAACTTTAGTCTCGATCCTTTCACCGATCCGTCAATCTGACCCTCTTTAAACACTAGATGACCTCCCACAAATGTGTGCGTAACCCTACTTTTGAATAAAGTCCCTTCAAACGGTGACCACCCACATTTGTATAAAATATTATCCTTATTCACGCTCCAAGGCCTGTTGGGATCTACCAGCACGAGGTCTGCATAATATCCTTCGCGCAAAAATCCTCGGTCCTCCACACGGAAGAGAATTGCAGGATTATGACACATTTTCTGTACCAAGGTCTCCATGTCTAGAACTCCGTCGTGTACCTTTTGCATCATGGCCGGCAACGCGTGTTGGACCAATGGCCCACCCGAAGGAGCATTTAAGTATTTGTTGGCTTTCTCCTCCTTGGTATGAGGCGCATGATCCGTCGCAATAACATCAATACGATCGTCGAGCAAGGCCTTCCATAAAAGATCGCGGTCTTCTGCCGTTTTAACGGCCGGATTCCACTTTATCAAGCTGCCTTTCTTGTCGTACTGACTATCATCGAACCACAAATGATGCACACAAACCTCTGCTGTAATACGCTTTTCTGCCAACGGTTTTTTATTCGAGAACAATTTTGACTCCACCCCTGTAGAGATGTGAAACACATGCAGGCGGCTGTTGTATTTCTTGGCCATTTCTAAAGCAGTAGAAGAGCTGAGTAAACACGCCTTTTCACTGCGAATTTTCGGGTGCATACTCATTGGGATGTTTTCACCATACTCTGATTTAGCGGCCTCAAGATTTGCCTTAATTGTCGCTTCGTCTTCACAATGGGTGATGAGCTGATGATCTAATTGGAATATCCCTTCCAACGTTTTCTGAGCATCCACCAACATGTTTCCTGTCGAAGACCCCATAAAGATTTTAATACCCGCCACATCCGTCTTAGACACGCGCTTGAGTTCTTCTAGGTTATCGTTAGTCGCTCCCATATTGAAGCTGTAGTTGGCCAAGCTGACCTCAGCGGCACGGCTGTATTTTTTCTCTAATTCCTCAATGGTGGTTGCCGCAGGTTTGGTATTGGGCTGCTCCATGTAGGAAGTGATTCCGCCGGCTACAGCTGCTGCACTTTCAGAAGCTATATCTCCTTTGTGTACTAAGCCTGGCTCACGAAAGTGGACTTGGTCGTCAATCACCCCCGGGATTAAAAATTTACCTTCCGCATCAATGATTTTCACGTTGGCGTTTCTTGGACCAATACTTGTATCAATCTTTGAAATTCGCCCATTTTCAATGAGAAGATCACCCTCAAGGATATCTCCCTCATTGACCATTCTTGCGTTTTTAATGAGGTATGATTTTAACATCTCTGTTCGCAGTATTATTGAGGTTTTTGAAACCAGCTTTTAAGCTTGAGTTTGATGACGCCAAAAATGGCTTCTTTTATAATGCCGCCGGACATTTTAGATTGGCCTTCGGTGCGGTCCGTAAAGATTACCGGCACCTCCACAATGGACATCTTACGCCTCCAAACTTTGAATTTCATCTCAATCTGAAAAGCATATCCTACAAAATTGATCTTATCAAGGTTTATTTTTTGTAGTGTGGTGCGCTTATAACATTTAAACCCTGCAGTGGCATCTTGAATAGGCATCCTAGTTACGAAGCGAACATAAACCGAAGCAAAATAGCTCAATAACACCCTGCTCATGGGCCAATTCACCACATTCACCCCTTTTACATATCGCGAGCCAATGGACAAATCCGCTCCTTCCTCACAAGCCTTTTTCAGTCTAGACAAATCACGAGGGTCATGTGAAAAATCACAATCCATCTCGAAGATGTATTCGTAATCACGTTCAAGCGCCCATTTAAAGCCATGGATATATGCCGTGCCTAATCCCAATTTTCCCTTTCGCTGTTCCAGGTGAATTCGACCGCTGAAGTGCTCCATTTTCTCTCGAACGACCTCCGCTGTACCGTCGGGTGAACCATCATCTACAATTAAAACATCATACGCCTCGTTTAGATTCATAACCGTATCCAACATCTTGCTGATGTTTTCAATCTCATTATATGTAGGTATGATGACTAAAGCGTTTGACATAGACGACAAATGTAGCAAAGAAACCATAGTTTAGCAGTCATGAACAGCGACGTATATACACGTAAAATTTGGTGGAAAATTGCCATCATCTGTTTTGGAACCATCATTGGAGTAGCCACTCTATTCTACACGGAATCTTTTCTTGAAGAATTGAGAAACGAAGAAGAACGTAAAATCACTTTATGGGCAAAGGCCATGGAGGAGATTGTCATCGCAGAGCCAGGAACTAACCTGAGTTTCTATACCCAAATCATCCAGGATAACACCACTATTCCCTTAATTCTAACCGACAGCGTTGGAAACATTATAGCGCATAGAAACCTGAATGCGCCCGAAGTTAATCCTGAGCAATACGTGCAAAAGAAACTAGAAGAATTTAAAAGCTCGGGGGAGGTCATCGAAAATCAATTCGCCGACGGGCAGACTAACTACCTCTACTATAAAGGCTCTAACCTGCTTACTAAACTTCGCCTCTACCCGCTCATACTACTTGCAGTCATAGGTATCTATATGCTCATCAGCTATATGGCCTTTTCTAACGCAAGACGCAGCGAGCAAAACAAGGTATGGACGGGTATGGCTAAGGAAACCGCTCACCAGATAGGCACGCCATTGAGTGCCCTGATGGGTTGGATCGCCTATCTCAAGGAACAATACCCAAAGGAAATTGCCTTTGGGGAAATGGAAAAGGATATTGACCGATTAACTGAAATTACCGACAGGTTCAGCAAGATCGGTTCACAACCCGAGCTCAGCGACCTCAACCTCAATCAAACCATTGTACGTACGACTGAATACCTTGAGAATCGTTTGGGAAAAAAGATCAGCCTTACCACCAAGCTGGGAACAGAAAATAACGTGCAGCACAATGGACAGCTCATCAGCTGGGTGTTGGAAAATATGATCAAGAATGCAGCCGATGCGTTAGAGGGTGAGGGAGAAATCCATGTCCGTCAGGAAAGTGCTGCAGCCGAAGTTCACCTGTTCATCAGCGACAACGGCAAGGGTATTCCCGCCAACGACCAACGCAAGATTTTCCACCCAGGATTCACCACCAAAAGTCGCGGTTGGGGATTGGGCCTGAGCTTGGCCAAGCGCATTATTGAAGATTACCACCAAGGCAAGGTAATCCTCGTCGAAAGTGGTGCTCAGGTGGGTACGACCTTTAAAATCACCCTCCCAAAGGCCTGATGAAATACGCCACACTGTACCTCCACATTCCCTATTGCAAGCAAGCTTGCCACTATTGCGATTTCCATTTTTCCACAGTGCGCTCGACCGAAAATGAAGTTGTGGAGCGGATGTTAAGGGAAATGGCCGAGGATCAACAAATGTGGTCGGCATATGAATTCAGCAGCCTCTACTTTGGGGGCGGCACCCCAAGTATTTTAGCGCCGGAACTCCTCGAACGCTTCATCACCCGTGCATCTACATTGTATACCCTGCGCGAGGATGCAGAGATTACACTTGAGGCGAATCCAGACGACATCACCCCCCAACGACTTGCCCAATGGCACAGCATCGGTATCAATAGATTAAGCGTAGGATTACAGAGCTTTGACGATGGGGAATTGGCCATGATGAATCGTGCGCATCATACAAACCATAGCCTGCAGTGCTTGCAGTGGATTTCTGAAAGCCCTATCGAAAATTACACGGTCGATCTCATGTACGGCATGCCCGGCAGTACGGTCGAAAGTTGGCAGCAACAACTCCAAACGCTCGCGTCCTTCCGTCCACCGCATCTGAGCTGCTATGCCTTAACCGTCGAGGAAAAAACCGTACTGCATCATCAGGTGAAAAACGGTGAGGTCGCCCTTCCCGCCGATGATGTTATCGTGAAGCAGTTTGAGGTTTTGGACCAATGGGCCAAAGACCAGGGGTATGCCCATTATGAGCTGTCGAATTTTGCACAGCCCGGTAAGCACAGCAGACACAATAGCCACTATTGGACCGGAGCGCCTTATTTGGGCATTGGGCCAGGAGCGCATTCCTTTGACGGCACGCGCCGTTGGTGGAACATTTCCAATAACGCCCTATATGCGAAAGGCGCCGAGCCTACCAAAGAACAGCTCTCCCCTCAAGACCTATTGCACGAGCGACTAATGGTACGCCTTCGTACCTCGGTTGGATTCAGCTGGGACAATGATTTTCCGGACGAGCTGGGTCGGGCGGAGCGGTTCGTGTTGGAGCAAGAGGTGGCTCGGGCGGTGGCACAGGGAGAATTGGTCCTCATCGGTGATGGTTTTGCCATACCGGTCGCGCGTTGGATGGAGAGCGATAGAATTATTGCTCAATTATTTTTGGATTGACCTATCTTGTCAAAGATGAAAAACAGTGTACTAAATCTCGAATTTGTAGCAGACCTCAGTTTGCCCGTGGGCGATGTCCCTCGTGCCTGGTACATCGATGCGCCCACTTTTGAACCTGTTCGATTGGGAGATTGGGTAGGAAGCGTTGCTGAAGGCGGTGCCGTAAACTTTTTCAATGTAGGCTTCAACCCTCATGCACACGGCACCCACACCGAGACCGCCGGTCATATTTTGCCCGAACGCCACAGCGTTCACCAGCATTTCAAAGATTACTTCACCAAAGCCCTCGTACTCACCGTGGCGCCCAGCAATGGCGTAATTACATTGGAGGATTTCAAAGTGCGTTGGGAGGCTATTGCCGAGGGCGCAGTGAAATCTGTGATCGTGCGTACCGAAATTGAGCCGGATCGTGTGGCTAACCTTGCCTATAGCAATACAGATTGGCCGTACCTCGATGCGGGCATAGGCACATTCCTTCGCGAGCAAGGTGTAGACCATATACTCATCGATCAACCTAGTGTAGATCAGGAGGAAGATGGAGGGGCCTTAGCTTGTCATCGCGCATTTTGGGGACCACAGCCTGAACAGAGCTTGCACCGAACCATTTCGGAGTTGCTGCACATTCCGGCCCATGTCCAAGACGGTCACTACCTGCTCAATTTGCAGGTGGCACCACTAGATAATGATGCGGCGCCATCGCGCCCATTACTTTACCGCTAAAGGTTAGGATTTACGCGTACGCGCATCCACCGCTGCCAGAGTAGCCATGTTCACAATCTCACGGACCGATGCACCGAGCTGCAACACGTGCGCACTGCGCTTGGTACCAATCAACAACGGACCGATGGCCTCAGCAGCACCAAAACTCTGCAGCATCTTGTAGGCAATGTTTCCGGCGGCAAGGTTCGGGAAGATAAAGACGTTGGCTTTATGTCCTACTAAATCTGAGAATGGAAAGCTTTCCTCTAGTAATGCATTATCAAGCGCAAAATTAGCCTGCATTTCACCGTCGACGATGAGCTCAGGGTGCTCGTGACGTAAACGCTTGCTCACCTCAGCCATTTTACGCGCATCTGGACCATTGCTGGAGCCAAAGTTTGAATAGCTCAACAGGGCAATTTTTGGAGTGATGTTAGTACGCTTGACCGTATCTGCGACGTTAAGCACCATCTGGACCAAATCATCTGCTGTTGGGTCCAAGTTGATCGTCGTATCGGCGAAGAACATAGGGCCGCGTTTGGTCAACAAGGTGTACATCCCCGCCGCCTTGCGAATCCCTTCTTCCATTCCGATGATTCGAAGGATAGGGCGAAGTGCGGTGGGGTATTTTACGGTCAAACCGCTGATCAAGGCATCTGCTGCGCCTTCGCGAAGCATCATATTACCGTAGTATTCGCGCGATTTGATTTTGGAGCGACATTCTGCCAAGGTCCACCCACCGCGCTTGCGCAGGGCATACATGTCGTGCGCGTATTTCTCGCGTCCTTCAGAATTGGCGATCACATCGATAAATTCAGCACCGTCGAGCTCAAGTTGGTATTCCTCGATGATGGATTCCATCTTCGACATCGACCCAAGCAAGATAGGTTTGGCCACACCATTGGCAATGAGGATTTCGGCCGCCTTCAAAATACGGTAATGATCCCCTTCGGTGAAGACGATACGCTGCGGTTTGCGGCGTGCGTTTTCATTGAGTAGGCGAATAAATTTATCGTCGCGTCCCAGGCGGTCGCTGAGCTGTCTTTCATACGCATCCCAATCCTTGATGGGTGCTTTGGCCACTCCGCTGTCCATGGCTGCTTTGGCGACGGCTGGAGCCACTGTGGTGATCAGGCGAGGGTCGAAGGGTTTTGGGATGATATAATTGGTCCCAAAAGACAGATTACTCTCTGCGTAAGCCAGGTTTACAATCTCCGGAACCGGTTCTTTAGCAAGGTCTGCGATGGCACGTACCGCAGCTAATTTCATCTCCTCGTTAATCTTAGACGAGCGCACATCCAGGGCCCCACGGAAAATGAACGGGAAGCCCAGTACATTATTGACTTGGTTCGGATTGTCCGAGCGACCGGTAGCCATAATGATATCCTCACGGGCGCTGATCGCATCTTGGTATGAAATCTCAGGATCTGGATTTGCCAAGGCAAAAACAATAGGGTTTGGTGCCATGCTGGCCACCATTTTCTTGCTCACAATACCGCCTTTGGACAAGCCTACAAAGACGTCGGCATTCTTCAGGAGTTCTTCGAGTTGTGCTTCAGGATGGTCTTGGGCAAAAATGGCCTTTTCCTCTGTGAGAGATTCACGACATTGAGTGATCAAACCTTTCGAGTCACACATAAATAGGTTCTCAGCCAGCACGCCCAGGGCAATATATAATTTGGCACATGAGATGGCAGATGCCCCCGCCCCGTTGAAGACCACTTTAACCTTTGAGATATCCTTTTCTGCCAATTCCAAAGCGTTCAACAAAGCTGCTGCTGTGATAATGGCAGTTCCGTGCTGGTCGTCGTGCATAATTGGAATGTCCAATTCTTCCTTAAGGCGCTTCTCTATGTAAAAACAATCGGGCGCTTTGATATCCTCTAGGTTAATCCCCCCAAAAGTCGGGGCCACGGCCTTCACCGTATCGATGAATTTATCTGGATCTGCTGCGTCCAATTCCAAATCGAACACATCAATGTCCGCGAAGATCTTGAACAACACGCCCTTTCCTTCCATCACCGGCTTCGAAGCCTCAGGACCAATATCGCCGAGACCAAGTACTGCTGTACCGTTAGAGATGACCGCAACTAGGTTTCCCTTAGCCGTGTATTTATATACATCTTCCGGGTTCGCGGCTATTTCCAAACATGGATCCGCCACCCCTGGTGAATAGGCGATACTCAAGTCGCGTTGCGAGTTCGACGGCTTGGTCGGTACCACCTCAATCTTACCGGGTTTCGGCATTTGATGGTACTGAAGGGTATCTTTCTTTTTAATAGGTCCTTGACTCATAACGAGTGAAATTAGTACAAAAAGGTATTGAACGGAAACCTTGTCGCATGGATTTCTGAGGCCACGCGATACACGCTTCTCCGTAATTCGTCAATATTGTTGCGGTCTTGAGCGCTGATAAACACAGCACGCTCGCCGACTTTATTCATCCAACTGCGCTTCCAATGATCCAAATCATAGTTACGCTGTGTGAGCTCTAGCTCGAACTCATCTGCCTCCTCATGTGTAAAGGCGTCAATCTTATTAAAGACCATGATGGTCGGCTTATCTTGGCTCTGAATCTCTTGCAAAATGGCGTTCACGCTGGCGATGTGGTCCATGAAGCTCGGGTGGCTAATGTCCACCACATGCAGCAATACATCCGCCTCGCGCACCTCATCTAGCGTTGATTTAAAGCTCTCGACCAATTGCGTCGGCAACTTCCTAATGAAGCCAACGGTATCGGTGAGCAGCAAAGGCAAGTTATCGATGTTGATTTTACGCACCGTCGTATCCAAGGTGGCAAAGAGCTTATTCTCGGCCAACACATCGGTCTTGCACAATAAGTTCAGCAGGGTACTCTTCCCCACGTTCGTATAGCCCACTAGTGCGACACGACAGAGCTTACCCCTATTGCTGCGCTGGGTAGTCATCTGCACATCAATCTTCTCAAGCTTCTTCTTGAGCAACGAGATCTTTTGCTGGATGATCCGTCTATCCGTTTCAATCTGGGTTTCCCCAGGACCACGCATCCCAATACCCCCTTTTTGACGCTCAAGGTGTGTCCACATTCGAGTCAATCGTGGAAGCAGGTATTGATATTGGGCCAATTCTACTTGCGTTCGCGCATAACTGGTTTGCGCACGGGCAGCAAAGATGTCCAGAATTAAATTCGTTCGGTCCATCACCTTCACCTCCAGCAAGACCTCAATATTTTTCAACTGCGACGGCGTAAGCTCGTCATCGAATACGACCAAGTCAATGTTCTCCGCATCCACGTACCCTTTGATCTCCTCCATTTTCCCTGAACCTAAAAAGGTTCTACTATCAGGACGGGATAATTTCTGGGTGAATATGTGCATTGTATCCGCCCCGGCCGTATCCGCAAGGAACCTAAGTTCCTCCAAATACTCCATGGACTTCTCCTCATCTTGGTCCTTATTAATAATACCAATGAGGATACAACGCTCACGTTGAAGCGAATCCTTTTTCTTAAGCTCTAACATGTGTGAGGTTTACGCACCTGCGCGTGTCAAGAATCTTTCCCAAGGCATTGCATATGCTATCAGAACTAATGCAATACCATACCAAACCACGACAGACTTTGCCTTCGCGGCGTCCGTAGTTCCTCTTTTGGATTTTGCTGAACCTATGGTAATTAAGACTGCAGCAATGATCATGATCACTGGGTGTTCGAGGTAAGCCTCACGCGTCTCTTTATTACTAGTTAGACTTTCCATATCAGAGAAAACAGCTCTACGCCATACAAACAAAATAATCAAGCCTATAGTCACTTGAAGATGGGTAAGAATCAGCGCAATTTTATTTTGACGAGCAAGTGATCTCGTAAAAGCCTTATCAGATTTCCATACTAGAAAATTCTGAACCAAAACTGCCAGCATCAACAGTAAAAAAATGAATGGAAGGAACCCATGTAAGTGTAGTAATCCTGTTTGCATCTATTCTTATTTTTTACAAAGTTACGAATCCACACAACGTAGAGGGTGAATATGAAGAAATACCTTTAAGTAGGTTGAAGAGTTCATGCCCTATCAACTCCGTAGCGAGCAGTTTGAAAGAGGTAAAAGGAGGTTTTTTCCATCAAAAAACCCGGGCGCTTTGCGCCCGGGTTTTAATGTGTTAAAGTTATTACTCTTAGTGAATCCCCATGTGGAAATCCTGAATATCCCCTTCCTCATTTCGGAAGAAATCAGCATCTGCATGAAATTTGCCTTCGGCAGTAGCGAATGATCCGCTTGCATGAAACATATTTCCATCAAATGCACCCTTTTCCGAAGTGAATGTTCCTGAGAATACATCGTCTTTGGATGCAACACTAATAGTTGCTTTGAAGTTTTCTTCTGCTTGAGAATAAATGACAACTTCAGCAGAAGCAATTCCTTCATAAACAACACCGCTAATCATCACATCTCCTTTTATTACTTCTCCTTGGACATGTTCGCCATGACCGTCACTAAGACCAAGAATAGGAGCAATGACAAGACCAACCAAACAGGTTAATTTGATCAAGATATTCATTGAAGGACCGGAAGTGTCCTTGAAAGGATCACCTACAGTATCACCCGTTACAGATGCTTTATGTGCTTCTGAACCTTTGAAGGTCATTTCCCCATCAATCATAACACCAGCCTCAAAAGACTTCTTAGCGTTGTCCCAAGCGCCGCCAGCATTATTCTGGAAGATTGCCCAGAGAACCCCTGATACAGCAACACCAGCCATATACCCACCTAGCATTTCGGCCGATTCTTTTCCGTCGTATCCAAAGGCCATAGGCAAAAATCCAATCACAAGAGGAAAGATAATCGTCATTGCACCTGGCAACATCATTTCCTTCAAAGAAGCTCGCGTAGAAATCTCCACACACTTGTCGTATTCAGGCTCTGCTTTGTACTCCATGATACCAGGAATCTCTTTGAACTGTCGACGTACTTCTTTTACCATTTCCATGGCAGCTTTACCTACTGAGTTCATAGCCAATGCCGAGAACACTACTGGAACCATTCCTCCAACAAACAACATTGCAAGAACAGGTGCCTTGAAGATGTTGATTCCTTCAATACCTGTGAAGGTTACAAAGGCAGCAAACAATGCCAATGCAGTCAATGCCGCAGAAGCAATAGCAAATCCTTTACCGATCGCCGCAGTAGTATTACCTACTGAATCTAGAATATCTGTACGTTCACGTACCTCGTTTGGCAATTCACTCATCTCTGCAATTCCTCCCGCATTATCAGCAATAGGACCAAAGGCGTCTATGGCCAACTGCATAGCAGTAGTTGCCATCATCGCAGAAGCTGCGATTGCCACACCGTAGAATCCTGCGAATGCATAAGCCGCCCAAATGGCGCCAGCGAATAAAAGGATTGGAGCGAAAGTGGAAATCATACCTGTGCCCAAACCAGCGATAATGTTTGTGGCAGCACCTGTAGATGATTTTTGTACAATACCAAGAACTGGCTTTTTACCCAAACCAGTGTAGTACTCTGTGAAATACGAGATCAATGCACCTACTACAAGCCCTACCATTACCGCTCCGAAAACATCCAAACTTGATACAGATTGGGCTAAATCTTCTCCAAAGAACTTCATGTTAATTGAAAGCGGTAATAACCATTCAATTAAAAAGTAAGATCCGATGGCCGTAAGAATAATGGAAGCCCAGTTACCCATATTCAATGCTCTTTGAACCTCTGATTCTTTTGCCTCGTTGCTATTGATACGAATTAAAAACGTTCCCAAAATAGAGAATACAATTCCTAGACCTGCGATTATCAATGGTAGGAAAATTGGTCCCCAATTATCAATATTAGCATCGTCACGAATCACATAATTACCCAAGACCATGGCCGCTAAAACTGTAGCTACATATGAACCGAACAAATCGGCACCCATACCCGCAACATCACCTACGTTATCACCTACGTTGTCTGCAATGGTCGCAGGATTACGTGGATCATCTTCAGGAATACCTGCTTCAACTTTCCCAACAAGGTCAGCACCTACGTCCGCAGCTTTCGTATAGATACCACCACCTACTCGCGCAAACAATGCGATAGATTCAGCACCTAGAGAGAAACCGGCCAAGGCTTCAAGCACCATGGTCATTTCATCATACAATGGCTTATCACCCGTGACGAACCATTGTGTAAGTATATAGAATAGAGCACTAAGCCCAAAAACTGCTAGACCAGCTACACCCAATCCCATAACTGTACCTCCACGGAACGATACTTTCAACGCTTGAGGTAAAGAAGTACGAGCGGCTTGAGTAGTACGGACGTTGGCATCAGTAGCGATACGCATACCTATATTTCCAGCTACTGCAGAGAATACAGCACCAATGACAAAGGCCACTACAATGAACCAATGTGTTGTGGGTACTATGGTTGAAATTACTCCAAGGAGAATTCCAGCAATGACCACGAAAATCGCTAAGATTCGATATTCTGCATTCAAAAATGCTAAAGCGCCTTCTTTAACATACGAAGCCAATTTTGACATTTTTTCTGTTCCGGTATCTTGTTTAACCACCCATGAACGGAGAATAAACATGTACAGTAAACCAACAAGCCCAAGTATTGGGACGATATAAAGCAAGTTTTCCATTATTATATGCTTTGATTTCAAATAATCAGCCCTCCTTGCGTTTACAAAGAGGGCTGCAAATATAAGTGTTAGAGTCTTTATCTCAACCTAGGTCGTAAAAGCTCTAGGTTATTTAACATACATCACCGATTTCACTGCATCAATCACTTGTCCCACCTGCGGCAAAAATGCCTCGAGAAGGGTTGGTGAATATGGTGCTGGAGTATCGGTCGTCGTGATACGCTTCACAGGAGCATCTAGGTAATCGAAGGCTTCAGATTGCACTTTGTAAGCAATCTCAGTTGCGATAGAACCTAACGGCCACGCTTCTTCCAAACATACCAAGCGGTTGGTTTTCTTCACACTTTCAATCACGGTTGCGTAATCAATTGGACGGACTGTACGTAAATCAATAATCTCACAAGAAATTCCTTCAGTAGCTAATACATCTGCTGCCTCGTAAGCCACCTTTATGATTTTACCGAACGACACTATAGTTACATCTGTACCCTTGCGCTTTATATCAGCCACGCCAATTGGCAATGTGTACTCCCCTTCAGGGACCTCACCTTTATCACCGTACATCTGCTCACTCTCCATAAAGATCACTGGATCATTGTCGCGGATAGCGCTTTTCAAAAGGCCTTTACAATCATATGGATTCGAAGGGACAATTACCTTCAAACCTGGACAATTCGCGTACCAACTCTCAAAGGCTTGGGAGTGCGTCGCTGCCAACTGACCGGCAGAAGCGGTAGGTCCACGGAATACGATAGGTACATTGATCTGACCTCCTGACATCTGCTTCATTTTCGCAGCGTTATTGATGATCTGATCGATCGCAACCATCGAGAAGTTGAACGTCATGAATTCCACGATAGGACGCAAACCGTTCATGGCCGCACCCACAGAAATACCGGCAAAACCAAGCTCCGCGATGGGTGTGTCAAGGACACGCTTTGGACCAAATTCGTCCAACATACCCTTTGATGCTTTGTAGGCTCCATTGTATTCCGCTACTTCTTCACCCATCAAATAGATGCTCTCGTCGCGGCGCATTTCCTCGCTCATGGCCTCACATACGGCCTCTCTAAACTGGATTGTCTTCATAGTCAATTGATGTGTCGAGCGGCAAATATAGTATGCATTGTGGAGGTAGACTACCACAAAGTAGTATAGGAGGCAGAAAACTGAAGAATTCCTACTTATTTCCCTTGGATTTATTATGCATGCATAGTAATTTTAAGGGCATTAAAACACTTACCACGTGAATATACTTGTTTGTATAAGCCATGTACCGGACACTACTGCGAAGATTAACTTCACTGCGGACGGTTCGGCATTAGATCCTACAGGTGTCCAATTCGTCATTAACCCTTACGATGAATTTGGATTGACCAAAGCCCTGCACTTAAAAGAAGCCCAAGGGGCGACCATCACGGTTCTCAACGTGGGAGGACCAGAAACAGAACCTACTCTACGCAAAGCATTGGCCATTGGAGCCGATCAAGCTGTACGCATAAACGCCAACCCTACGGACGCTATCACAGTTGCAAAGTCCATCAAGAACCACATACAGGCGAACGCATATGATTTGATCATTTGTGGACAGGAAAGCATCGATTATAATGGACAGCAAGTTCCTGCCATGATCGCTGCATTCCTTGACCTGCCATTCGTCAATGCTTGTGTAGGTTTAGATATCAATGCCGGTTCGGCTACTGCTCAGGCAGAAATCGACGGCGGACACGCCACTTACCGCTGTTCACTTCCAATGATTGTGGGCGGTAAAAAAGGATTGGTTGAAGAAAAAGACCTCCGTATCCCCAATATGCGCGGCATCATGACGGCTCGCACCAAACCTCTTTCAGTTGAAGAAGGCGAGGGCGGCGGTCATACCGCAGCGGTTTCCTTTGCGAAACCGGCGGCGAAATCTGCGGTGAAATTGGTCGCGGCAGATCAAGTAAATGAGCTTGTGCGCATGCTGCACGAAGAATCGAAATCCATCTAAAACGAAGAATGATGATTGTAGTATTTGTTGAAAGTTGGAATAACCAATTTAAAAAAGCTTCGTTTGAAGCAGTGAGCTATGCCCGAAGCTGGGCCAACACCGCTGGATGCGGCGTCCGCGCCATCACTTCTGCTTCCGCTCAGAACGCGAACCAATTGGCTCAATACGGTGCTGACGAAATCACAGCCCTAGAACTGGCACAAACTGGCGCCGCCATAGGCACACAATTAGCAGGACTCGTAGGCGACGCTCAAGGCGTTGTTGTCGCAGGAACTGCCACGGGAAAAATTATTGCCCCTACCCTTGCCGCATTGACCAGCGGTGCGTTGAGCACCAATGCTACCGGCACACCGACAAGTGCAAATCCGGTTCTTGTAGAGCGCAGTGCATTCTCATCCAAGGGAATAGAAACCATCTCATTGAACAACGGATTGCCCATCATCAGCTTTGTACCGAATTCTATAGGCATTAAGGAGGAGGCAGGTGCAGGCACAATGTCTTCAGTACAGGCCTCTGGCCCGGACAAACTCACCATCGACGAGGTTAGTATTGCCACGGGAAAGGTAGCCTTGCCGGAGGCAGAAATCGTGGTTAGTGCAGGTAGAGGACTGAAAGGCCCTGAAAATTGGGGTATGATAGAGGAGCTCGCAAACGTGCTTGGCGCAGCCACTGCTTGTTCAAAACCCGTAAGTGATATTGGCTGGAGACCGCATAGTGAACACGTAGGTCAAACCGGTATCCAAGTCAACCCGAATCTGTATATTGCGATAGGAATTTCAGGCGCTATTCAACACCTCGCTGGGGTGAGCGCGTCCAAGACTATCGTAGCCATAAATACCGACCCTGAAGCACCATTCTTCAAGGCGGCAGATTACGGGATTGTTGGCGACGCCTTTGAGGTAGTTCCTCAGCTGATTGAGGAACTGCGCGCCTTCAAGGCCGCCAACTAAATGCATGAAGTAGAACTCACTGTAAAAGGACTCTCTTACAGTCAAGGAAAGTCAGGAGCTTATGCCCTTATTCTCGCTGAAAAAGGCGAGGGAGGACGTAAGCTTCCCGTGGTTATAGGTGGTGCTGAAGCCCAAAGTATTGCAGTAGCTATGGAGAAATCTGTGGCACCTCCCCGTCCTCTCACCCATGATACTTGGATGAACATGCTTAAAGAAATGAATGTGAAAATTGAAAAAGTAGTCATTCACCGTTTAGTGAATGGGGTCTTCTTCGCGAGCATTTACAGTGTAGATGAAAATGGAAAGCAATTAATTTTTGATTCTCGCCCTTCCGATGCGGTGGCTCTGGCCGTTCGCGTGGAATGTCCCATATATGCGTTGGCTTCATTGTTAGAGCAGGCTGGGATCACACCCCAGGAAGAACAAGAAGCTGATGGAACCACAGGAGTTGAAGAAGAATTGGATACTTCAGGTGAGCAAACCAGAGAAGAGCTGGAGCAATTGCTCGAGGAGGCTGTCGAAAACGAAGATTATGAATTAGCCGCCAGGCTTAGAGATAAACTAGATAAGCTCAAATGATTCTGAGAAGTGTTTTAGGAATCGCCGTACTTACTGCTGTATTATGGCTTTTCAGCTCCAATAAAAAAGCAATCAATTGGTGGACAGTTGTTAAAGGCTTGGCTTTACAAATAATTCTAGCCCTCCTGGTTTTGAAGGTGCCTGGTGTGAGCTGGGCCTTTGAAAAATTCAGTCTTGCGGCAGTGACGTTATTAGATTTTACAAAAGAGGGCTCTACATTTTTATTCGGTTCACTGATTACGGATACTGATAGTTACGGATACATCTTCGCATTCCAAGTACTGCCGACTATTATCTTTTTCTCAGCACTAACCTCTCTCCTGTACTACCTGGGTATTTTGCAAAAAATTGTAAAGGCTATGGCATGGATGATGAGAAAGACATTGCGTCTTTCTGGTGCCGAATCTTTAGCAGCCGCAGGTAATGTTTTCATAGGCCAGACGGAAGCACCGCTTTTAGTGAAACCCTATATAGCAAAGATGAGTCGCTCAGAGCTGCTGAGTTTAATGAGTGGAGGCATGGCTACCATTGCTGGAGGAGTCTTGGCGGCCTATATTGGTTTTTTGGGAGGGGATGATCCTCAAGCCAGGTTGTTATTTGCAAAACATCTTATTACGGCATCTGTTTTATCCGCCCCCGCGGCACTCATTAGCGCAAAAATTCTATTACCCGAAACAGAAAACGTACAAGAAGTTGCGGAAATTAACTCTGAAGATATGGGGTCAAACCCTCTAGATGCGATTTCAAACGGGACTACAGAGGGTATTAAACTGGCTGTGAATGTGGGCGCCATGCTTTTAGTATTTACCGCCTTAGTGTACGGTCTTAATTACATGTTTGTTGAGGGTATAGGTTCTTGGACGGGATTAAATGATTGGGCATGTAATTCCTCCGGTGGAACATACGACGCCTTCTCATTACAGTACATCATGGGGGGCATCTTTAGTCCTTTTGCTTGGCTTTTAGGCGTTCCATCCGAAGATTTAATGATGGTAGGTCAATTACTCGGTGAAAAAACCATTCTAAACGAGTTTTACGCTTATTCCTCCTTAACGGATATGCAACCTCTTTTATCCGAACGCTCTGTAATTTTAAGCACTTATATGCTCTGTGGATTCGCGAATATTGCGAGTATTGGTATTCAAATAGGGGGAATAGGAACCATTGCGCCTTCAAGGCGTAAAGACTTGAGTGAGCTAAGTATTAAAGCACTTATTGCGGGTACCATAGCTTCATTATATACTGCTGCTGTCGTTGGATTATTGATATAAGTATGCCCACATCCAAGACCATAGAAAAAGTCATTTTAGGGGTTGACCCGGGGACAGTGGTTATGGGTTATAGTGTGGTGCATATTGTAAAGGGGGAGATCAAGCCTCTAGTTATGGATGTTATCAAGTTCAACACAAAATTGGACCATTATACTCGGCTGGCTAAAATCTTTGAAGAACTTTCGAAAATCGTCTCCCTTTACACTCCCGACGAAATGGCTCTCGAAGCCCCTTTCTTTGGAAAGAATGTGCAATCCATGCTTAAACTTGGACGTGCACAGGGTGTATGTATGGCTGCTGCATTATCGAAAAAAATTCCCGTATTTGAATATAGTCCTCGCTTGGTCAAGCAAAGTATTGTGGGAAACGGAAACGCAAGTAAAGAGCAAGTCAGCGGCATGCTCAAGGCAATGTTTCCTGGAGTGGAACACAATTATTTGGACGCCTCCGATGCCCTTGCTGTGGCCGTGTGTCACTACAACCAAACCACTGGTATAGCGGCTCCAAAACACGGCACAGGGAGTAAAAAACCCTCAGGTAAAAAAGGCCGGAGTGGAAATTGGGAACAATTTATTCAGCAGAACCCAGAGCGTCTGAAATAGTCCGAGCTATGGACATCATTTCTTCACTGCTCAAGGATAAGGGCGTATTCGCGAAGCTTAACTCATGCTCTGCATCAATTGGTACCAAATGCAAATGCGCATGAGGTACTTCCATCCCTAAGACCATCGATCCTATTCGCTTACAGGGAACAGCCTTTTTCATGGCCCGAGCGACGCGCTGACTAAAAACCATGAGTCGTTGGAAATCATCAGAGGACAATTCATATAATTCGTCTACCTCAACCTTCGGTACACAGAGCGTGTGGCCTTTTTTTAAGGGACGAATATCTAAGAAGGCAATGTTATGCGCATCCTCCGCCACCTTATAGCAAGGAATATCTCCGGCGATAATTTTGGTGAAGATGCTGGACATATTTTAGGCCATCGTGATTTCGAGAATTTCAAAATTCATAGTACCTCGAGGCACTTGAATTTCAGCAATTTCGCCTACTCTCTTTCCAAGAAGACCCTTTCCAATAGGACTGCTCACAGAAATCTTGCTTTGTTTAATATCTGCTTCTTTCTCTGCCACAAGGCTGTAGGTCATGGTAGCTCCATTAGCTACATTCTTCAACTTTACCTTAGTCAGCACGCCAACTTTGGATAAGTCGATGTGCTCACTATCTAATACACGTGCATTAGCCAAAATATCCTCAAGCTTAGAAATCTTCATTTCCAACAATCCTTGAGCTTCTTTAGCCGCATCGTATTCTGCATTCTCGCTTAGATCTCCCTTATCTCTCGCTTCAGCGATTTGATTAGAGATATGCGGACGCTCCACACTTTTCATGTGCTCCAATTCCGCGCGTAGCTTCTTCAACCCTTCCGGGGTGTAATAACTTACTGATGACATTTCTGAAATAGTCTTACTAAAAAAGAGGCCCAACGGCCTCTCTTAAACTTTAATACTGCAAAGGTATATAACTTTCCGAATTACAAGCTAATGCGTACCCCTATTGAATGAATTCCACTAAATGCAGAAGTTGTTCCGCGGTATGAATAATCGATGGCAAAGCTTCCTTCGTCTGACGTAGGGACATTGAAACTAAATCCACCACAGATACCAGAAATAGCAGAGGTACCTAGATCGTCTGCACGGTTATCAAATACCTTATACCCTAAACGCAACTGAAATAACTCTTTCAAGCTGTACTGAACACCGGCGTGGTAGGTATCCTTCTCGAAGGCGTTAGAGCTAAAGTTCAATGCGCCGGTTACTTTACCCTTTGGCAACAACCAATCGTATGAACCGCCAATACTTAGCTGGGTAGGCAATTCGAACTTCGCAGAACGGCTTTCAAACGTTTGAGAATAAGCGACACCATAGGTTGGCACTGGCAAGGTTACCCCAAACCCATCACCCTGATAGGTAACACTTGGCCCCACATTTTTCAAAGTGATGCCAAACTTGTACTTATCGTTCTCACCCGTACGGTACTGAACACCTGCATCAAAACAAACACCGTTGGTATTCAAGTTTGAAATAGAGCTGCTGTACATTTTCACATTAACTCCCCCGTAAATGTTCTCGGTAAACTGCTGAGCATAACCCATATTGATTACCAAACTCTGAGGACTAATAGTGGCACCCGTTCCTTCTGGTTGATCTTCTGTAGTTACTTCCCACTCCCCATAATCAAAGGCACTCAATCCTAGAGTGAGGAAGCCTACATCACTCACGCGCTGAACAAGAGTTGCACCATTCATATTAATTCCAGCACCCACCATCCACTGTGTATTGCTGAAGGTGACTTCCGTATTCAAATTTGTCGCCGCAATTCCGGCGATATTAAGGAAGGTCGCGTCCATTCCTGTCGCACCTGCAATATTAACAGAAGCCCAGCCTGCAGAGCGCGCAAAGGGGTTAATTAACAGCTCCGACGCGCCCGCTGAACCCGCACGTTGTGGGTTTCCTGCAGTGGCAACACTGAGGGTGGCTACGGTTAAAATGATAGAGAGGTATGATTTCAATTTCATAATAGTTCTTCTCTTAGAATGAGTTCAAATCCACTGGACGCATGGCACCAAACCACTTCACGATTTTCTCGCCGAGATCACCCGCATCTACGTGGATGATATAAACCCCAGAAGCAATAGGTACGTTGTAGGTGTTCTTCATATCCCACTCCACATAGGTCATGCTGTTGTCCTTGCGGATCTGACGGATCAACGTTCCACTAGTGGTGAAAATGCTGATCGTACAGGTTTCAGGTAGGTTGGTGATTTTCACCGTATTGTCCAACTGTGACGTTTCGTAAGCACTGAATCCATAATATGGGTTCGGTACTACACGAACGGTTTCAAGGGCACTTGACCCCACAGTATCGACGTATGTTTTAGTCGCAATGTTCGAGGTATTAAACATGAATTGTGGATTGCCATTGTTGGGAGCATCCGCCAATTGACGCGAGTTATAGCTCGTATTCATACGAATTCGAACCCGTGTCTCTGTAGGCAACTCTGTATACGGATCGAAGTCCATACCACGACGGAGCGTTGGCATACCAATCCAACGAACGGAGCGCCAGAAATTTGCCTTGGCAATATTTCCAATACCACCAGATTTCACCAGGTCACCCATCAAATCTTTCAATGGCCAATCATTAACATTTGCACCCGTGTATGCAAGATCAGTAGTGCTTCCACCAATCTTATCTTGATCTGCAAATACATAGATGTAGTGTTGACCACCGAAAACATATCCGCCGTTCACGGTATTGCCTGGTGGCAAGAATTCGCGATCTGTTGGGTTCCATAACATATCGTTACCGTTCTCACCTGGCAACCATGAATTTTCACCGAAGGCCATGCTCAAGCGCTTTCCTGTTTCTACATCAATGGCGTATCCAGGGAAATAAGACCAACCCGGCTCCATGGCTGGGGCACGCTTGAGTTGTCCATTTTCCAATGTCCACGAAGTATCTTGACGCTGGGTCAATTTCTTATCGCCATGTTCGCTTAAGTTTTCATCTTCGGCTAATTCGAATACCGGCACACGAGTCCACAATGTATAGTCACTTGTAAATACTATATCCACAGAATGAAGGTCAGAAGCATCGGCAATATTGCGTCCAATACTTACAGCAGGTCCCATACCGTAGTTGTTGTATCCATTTACCACGGCACGTTGGTTTGCAGATGCATACATATATGGACCCCAAGTTCCGTCTACAATGTTCTCAAAATACCCTTTAGCATCACCGTTCTGGTCAGGATATAAGGTAGCTGGCTCTTCAGTAGGGAAAGTATTAGTACCGGCTAAAATCCAGTTATACGGCGAATAACTCTTATCATCTTTAATACCAGACCACCATTCTTTTGACGGGTCTTCGTAGATGATTTCAGAGAAAATCACACCGTTATCATAGGTGCCTTCATCATCACCACCCGGTGATGGTGCTTGCTGCACCGCTACGGATAGTCCGAGTCCTGGAATGATTTGCTCGTTGTAGAACGAAATGGTTGAATCCGATTGTGCAATGACAGCTCCTGCCGCATCAGTAATCTCCCATTTAGCATTGTTGTTCGCGCCGTCAAAGGTTAACGTGTACTCGCCATTCTTAACCTCAAGTGGATCTACAACTTTAATATCTACTGGTCCCATACCGCCCATGTAGGTGGGTTGGCCAGAAGCATTCCCCGCTAAAATCGTATTGACCTCCTCGGGTGTTAACTCTAATTCGCCTGCGCCATTGCCAATACCATCTAAACGCTTGATTTCTGGGCCATCACCGTATTGAGCAACTTGTATGGTACCTCCCTTTTCAGAATCAATCTGGTGCGGAATGGCCATATAGGTTTTAATGTTTCGTCGCCCGGCCAAGAATGGAATCTTCTGTCCTCCTGGGGCTGTGGTTGGGTGGAACACTTCAAATTGATTTTGACCGTATGCAATGACCGTGAAGTAGTACTCTTTGTGGTTGATCAAGGTACGATCACCTGTGGCAAAGGCATCTTCTTGGATTTGGAACGAAGTGAAAACTCCCTCATTGTTTGAGGTCAAGGTCATGTCTTGCGGTACCAAAGCATTCAAATCTGGATCAACTTCCCAATTAATGAGTTGAGTCAATCCATTTTTAATATCACACTGCGCCACCAAACGACTTTGAGTTGGATCATATAAATCCGATACACTGACGTCGCTGTTCGCCAATTGGAAAATCTGGAATCCTTCAAATGTGTAATCGAAGAAATCTGGATTCACATTTAGAATGGAATCGCGATCATCAGGATTCACAGTGATCAGTGGATCGCGCTCACGATAGCTGAATCCTAAATTATTACTACCAGGACCGTAGGTTAGTTTCAAGATTAACTCTCGATCTAATTCTTGTATTTCCACATCTGGTGCATCTGGACCATTCAATACTTGGAAACAGTTGTCAAAGAGTTTCTGTGCCTTATCATCAGCGATAATCACTTTTTCTACTGAAGCAAAAAGGTCATTATTAATGAGGTCGCGCTCCCATACCACACCCGTGGTTACGAAGTTCAAAGCACCCGGCGCCAATGAGAATGGACCCGCACTGTGAAGACCACGCTTATCCTCTTTGTTTGCAGGGCTTTCCCACCAATCTACTGGAGCGTAAGGTGGGTATGCTCCCGTAGTATCATAAGACATTCCTGGGTAAGCGAACTGTGTTGAAGTACCATTGCCAGAGGCGACGAAACCATCTCCGTTTCCTAGATCACCCGGGCCTGAAGGCGTTTCAATGATTAGCTCAGATCCATTCTTCCACATGGCACGCATGTAGTTATAAAAATGAGTCGCGTTAGCTGGGTTACCGGAAATATTTGAAGCCGTGTTATTATAGTACATGAAGTGACTCATAATAATGCGCTCGTTGACACCAGTGGTTGGATCCTCTGCCACACAAACGCCTGTTTCCGGATCTTTCACACCATCGACACAGCCATCACGGTCATTATCAATACCGTCAAAGTAATCAGCGAACGGTCCTTGGAAGAAGTCAAACCCTACAGCCGGAGGATTCAAACCATAGCCTAATGGACCTTCATCATCAGTATCTGAATTGTAACAGTATCCAAGACCTCGGGCGATATCACAACCAATGATATCATCTGTATAGTTTCCTAAATCCGGATCAAACCACGTTGAGAAATAGGTATTCGTCAAGCGGAAGGTTGAACGGTTTATGATGCGGTAATTATTAAAAGTCATATTGTTCACCTCGTCATTAGTTGAGAAGGCGAAAGCCTGAGCACGAATTTCAAAACCTAGGGCACCGGCTTGCGATTCGGTGTGTACATTACCACGGTCATTGTACACCCACCAAATGGTTTGGTCACCATAGAGGACATCTGTTTCCTTATCGCGACAATCGTACTCTTTATCAATATCATAGGCTGGATAGTCTATTAAGTAATCATAAACTCCATCGCCGTCTCTATCAATGAATGGTGCCAATTGATAAGGCAATTCTCCATCTACACCATTTCCTGGCCATTCTTTGATACTTTCCGGAATCTGTGCTTCGTAACCAGGAAACAGCTCCGTGTCGTCACAATCTGGATCGTCCAAACATTCCAACCAAGCTTTGTGTACATCCACTTCCTCACGCATGATGATCCAATGACGATCATACTTATCACAAATTTCTTTGTTGGTAGAGGCAGATCCGTCTGTGGTCAACGGGCCTGGCCAGTAATCGTTACCGGACTGACGGTAGGTCATGGCGGCCAATTTTAATTGGTTACCCTCATCAACCCCACCAAGCCAAAGCGAACCGGCGAACATCGAGTGCTTGTTTGAACCCTTGGGTACTTCGTAGCGTGCGGTGTTCAAATCCCACCACATATCGCCGCCACCGAGTATGGTTGCACGTACGTTATTAATGCTCAAATCACTTTGCGCTTTAGACGGCTGACACAGTTCCTCTACGGTTTTCATAGAGCCCGTGGTTTCACCTGTTTTAGCGATGCCCTGCACTTCTCTTGCGGATAGTGGTAAGGCTGCGATTGAGGCTAGTAAAAGGAGATACGCTTTTTTCATATTGCTGTTTTCCTGTGCTTCTTAAAATTATAGTCCTATGCGAAGTCCTAAACGGATTCTTCGAGGTAAACTGTAAAGTCCTGGGTTGGCCAAACTGATGTTATATAAGTCTGCGAAAGACTGCGCATTAGTCTGGAATTGGATTGCATTTTGCCCTTGAGGTGAGCTCAAGTAACCGTCGTCTGATGGAGAACCTGTAAATGAATACACCCCAAGAATATTTTGGGTATTAAAGGCATTCAATAGCTGAACATAGACTTCAAAATTACTAAACGGCCCTTCGTTGTAATTCCATACCTTATTCGCTGTGGCATCGATACGGAAACTCCATGGCAAACGCGAACCATTGATGTTACCCGTGATTGGTGTTGCGCCATCAGTCAAACCATAGGCCAAAGAGCGACGAGTATAGGGAGTTCCTGAGTTAGCATTCAACACTACATTAATCCCCGCATTTTCTAGCATTCGCATACCGAACCAAACGGGACCATTGTACGCAGGACCACCGCCGTAACGGTAATCCATGTTCATCACTACTTGGTGACGCGAATCATAGCTCAATGGAAGAATATAACGTAAGTTAGGTTGACCCGATCTTGCGATGTTAGCACCAGAGTTCGCGCCTGAACCTGTACCATCCGCAAACTGTAGCGTGTAGTTCGCATTCAAGCGTACATTACCCGTACGGCGTAGATCGTACGCTACGGTGTAGCCTTTTACGGTACCAAAGTCTAAGTTACCGTAAGCAATATAGGTAATAGGATAGGCTTCAGTAAAGCTCAAAGTCTGCATCATGTCGCGCATTTCACGGTAGAAAGCACTTAACTTTAATGCACTGTTCTCATTCAACTTTTGACGGAAACCAATCTCGTAGTCTGTCGTACGCTGTGGTTTTAAATCTGGGTTTGCCAAGAAACTACCATTTTGTCCGTTCTCCAATTGTAAGTAAGTAATAGGATTCATCCGATTTAATCCAGGATCTGGACGTGAAACCAAAATATCATAGTGCGCGAAGAATTCCGCTTCATCCGAAATAGGGAACTGGAATGAAACACGTGGGCTCACAGTAACTTGTGGTGAGTAATCTTTAAAGCTTTCGTCAGCAGTAACGGCTAATTTTTGGTCTTCAATCCCTGGCTTCTTGAGGAAAGGTTTAATACCACCGCTGATATCTGCGATATTCTTAGGATTGGCTTCTACCTCACCAGCTGCCGTGTACCAGGTAAATCCGTCGCGGTAACCAACGATAGAAGAAGGGTTCTCTTGATCATCAACGTATACTACAGCATCAGGAGACATGCCTTCAGGAACGTTGTATCCAGCTAGAGAAGTGGCGTCCAGTTGACCTACGGTGTAGGCTGGGTATAAGACAAATGGATCTGCCAAAACCGGTTGGTTCGCATCAAAGCGATCCACGCGTACACCTATGTTAAAGAAGAGATCGTCAAAGGTGAACTGATCCTGAATATATCCCGCCATGTAGATAGGCTCAAAAGCGCCTACCGTACGGTTCGAATTTCCTTGAGGATCCGTAGAGAAGAAATCGTTCAAGGATGGACGAGAAGTCAACCTGTTCCCTAAGTAGTCATAACCGTAATAGCCAACGTATTGGCTGGAACCAATATTCAAAAGTTCATTGGCACTAAACATATCCAATGTGAACGTTGAAGGATCGTAGCTATCGATGTCCAACCAATCCGTCCCGTTTGGATCCATGCCCAGTTTTTCACGTAAGTTTCGGTCGAATGTCCTTGGTTTACCCGCATCAAAGAGGCGTGGATAGGATAAGGTATCTTGGAAAACTCCGTTGTTATCATATGAGGCAATAGGGTTGTTTAGGTCCAATTCTCGGATCGCATCGTTTTGTAACAAACGCATCAAAGTCCAAAGACCTGTTGCTCCCAACGAATAGGAACGGTCAAAACGTTGCTCGTATTCCACACCCACAATCAGCGAGTGATCTTTGATATCAAATGTCGAAGAAGCTGTGATACGGAACTGATCATTCATGAACTTCGAATATCCCGCTTGATTGGCTCCGACATTGCCCCATAAACCATAAACTGAAGATGGCTGGTCGCCATTGAGCAATCCACCTCCAGCACGAATATCCTCTAATGAACGAGCACTGTTAAAGATTAAGGAATTATCGACGAAGTTGTAGAAGTTCGAGGTATAGTTAGCCAGGATGGGGTTATTTTCAGAAGCCTCATAATCTACGCCAACACTTTGCCAAACCGCCTGAGTCCATGCATCCATTACTTTGCCATAGTTCGGGTCGTCTTGATCCGTAATGGTATCCGAACCCAATACATACAGCGGACGATAGGTGGTAGTAAACTTTCCAATGTGTCCGTAGTTAAAGATATTATCTCTGTGACGCGCATCGCGATTGTATCCGTTGTTTCGAGTAAAATCAACTTGTATGGTGTAGAAGGCATTACGAATCAATGTTTTTGCAGTATCGCTTGGCGTACCGAAGCGTTGCTGGAAGCGCAAATAACCACTAACATCTTGGCGGAAGTACTCCCCATTATTGTCATAGTTCATCAGCTCGTTAAAGCGACTGCCAGAAGTACCTTGGCTCATATTGTATCGCCCTCCGAGTGTTAGCGTTGTAGTTTTGGAAGTGACTAGTTTTAAATTCCCTGATATGCGCACGGCACGGCCAGCTACGTTTTCGCGGTAATTTTGAGTGGCTAAATCATCTCTTGTCAAAAAGTCGGCCGCATTCAATACCCCAAAGCCGCTTGAGGCAGGTACTAATGGATTGGCTTGTAATTCACCTAGTTTTTCATCTTTCACCTTGTATGTTGGCAAGGAACGTGGCGAACCATCTCGATTATATTGGAATTCCGATGCTAAAAGGAAACCCAGCACACTCTGCCCTGCTTTATTCTTAATAATCGGACCCCCAAGTGTCAAGGCACCCAGGTTGTAATGCTGATTATCAAATAAAGAGCTTGTCAAGTATTCTGCAGCACCGAAGTAATACGGTGCAGGGCCTTTAGTGGTGGTAGAGATTACACCACCGGTAACATCACCATATTGGGCTGGAAGACCCCCAGTAATAACCTCCGTAGATTGGATCGCGTCACGCGGAATATCCACATTACCACGAACTTTAACCCCATCAATGAATACCTGATTCGAAGAAGAACGTGCACCACGAACGTTGAATGAACCAGATCCGTCTTGCTGGAATACTCCAGCAGTCGTACCCACAATCTGGCTAAGATTTCGATATGGAAGGTTTTTGATCTCCTCGGCACTTACTATTTCAGAAGTCTTACCCGTCTCAATCAACTCATCTTTGGCGATTACAGTAACCTCAGTAATCATGATATTCTTGACGGTCATGTCAAAGTTTACCACCTTGGGTTTTCCGGGCAAAACTGCGACTCCATTGAGGTTGAAATCTGCATACCCGATAAACGAACATGTCAAATTATACGTTCCTGGATCAACAGGGTTAATGTTAAATTTTCCATCGAAATCTGTCTGTCCCGTTGTTACGACTACATCTTTGTCTTTGACAATGATTGTAGCGAATGGAACAACTTCACCGGTGCGCTTGTCTTTTACAGTACCGCGCAGAGATCCTGGGCGAGATTGAGCATGACCTGCAACTATAGCAAGCGTCAAAACAAGCGTGAGTAATCTTTTAACCATAAAAACTGGCTTTATGTTGGGTTACAAGGATGTAAATATAATACGCAGACGGCCTTATTCGGCAATGAAAAACGGCTTATCTTGGCCGCTGCAATGAAGATGCCAGAAGTATTGAATATCAAAGGGTTAATGCCTGTTATAGTCGGATTTATAATTATCTCCGGATGCGATTCGACCAATGTGAACTACGATATTCCGGAACCTTATGTAGATGAAACCATTTATTTAAGCGATCCTTCGAGCTTCAATTTAACGGTTATCGGGGGCCAATTATACTTGCCCAACGCAGGCCATGGCGGCATCATGATTTACCGTAGATATTACGACCAAGCCTTCTATGATTTCGCAGCCTACGAACTGGCCTGTCCCTATGATTGGGCCGACGGCTGTGGGGTTTTATCGAGCAGCAACGGCGATTTATACTTGACTTGCGGCTGCAACAACCACCAATACCAACTCCTTGACGGGCAGAGTATTGATACCTCCTATACCCTACCTGTGAAGGAGTTTAGCTGCACGTTCGACGGCATAAATATTATCAGAATAAGCAACTAAAAAGAAAGGTCCTGGACGACGGCTCGCTTAGACGAAAGCGTTCTCTCCAGTGATATCTAACCCTGTGATTAGCAAGTGAATATCATGCGTTCCTTCATAGGTGATGACGGACTCTAAGTTCATCATATGACGCATGATAGAGAAGTCTCCAGTGATGCCCATTCCACCCAACATTTGACGCGCTTCACGTGCGATGTGAATGGCCATATCGACGTTGTTTCTCTTGGCCATAGAAATCTGCGCTGAGGAGGCACGGCCTTCATTTTTCAGCTGGCCCAAACGGAAGGTAAGCAGTTGCGCTTTAGTGATCTCCGTGATCATTTCAGCGAGTTTCTTTTGCTGTAGCTGGAACCCAGCAATAGGCTTCCCAAATTGAATGCGCTCTTTGGAATAACGCAGGGCCGTATCGTAACAATCCATCGCGGCACCAATGGCACCCCAAGCGATACCGAAACGAGCGCTATCAAGACAGGAAAGCGGTGCGCCTAGGCCGTCACGACCCGGGAGGATATTTGCTTTGGGTACTTTTACATTATCAAATACGAGCTCTCCAGTGGCAGAAGCGCGGAGTGACCATTTATTGTGGGTTTCAGGGGTGGTAAAGCCCTCCATGCCACGCTCAACGATTAATCCTTTGATACGGCCTTCTTCGTTTTTGGCCCATACCACTGCCACATGGCAGAAAGGAGCATTGGAGATCCACATTTTGGCGCCATTTAGAACGACATGGTCGCCGGCATCTTTAAAGCTGGTGGTCATGCCGCCGGGGTTCGAACCAAAGTTTGGCTCGGTCAAACCGAACGACCCAAGGTATTCACCGGTGGCCAGTTTAGGCAAGAAGCGCTGCTTCTGCTCCTCTGAGCCATAAGCGTGGATAGGGAACATGACTAGAGAACTTTGGACACTACACGTCGAACGTATTCCAGAATCGCCGCGCTCCACCTCTTGCATCATCAATCCATAGGAGATATGGTCAAGGCCTGGGCCGCCATATTCTTCTGGAATGTAGGGGCCAAACAGCCCAACTTCCCCCATTTCTTTCACCAGATGTTCTGGGAAAGCAGCGCGTTGTGCATAATCTTCAATGATGGGAGAAACAGAGCGTTTTACCCAATCTCTTGTGGCGTCACGGACCATTTTATGCTCTTCCGAAAGCAGCTCGTCTAACAAGTAATAGTCTGGGTGTTGAAATACGTCCATTGTTCTGTGATTACTTTTCAGGTGTTGAAATTAGAACACAATAGGGAATTGTGTGTTCTATTACCAACAAAATTTATCTCAGCACACTATCAAATAGCTTGTCAAAAGCGTACATTGTATGCCTAAATCAACGTCTATGAGAAAAGCGCTACTCGTATTTGCCATTTTCGGAATGGTCCAATATTCTTATACCAACTCAGGAGGCTCACCCGCAGGTCGTAGCGGCTCTCCAGCGTCAAATGGCCAGACCTGTTCTGGTGGTTATTGCCATAGTGGAGGCTCACCGAATGGCAACGAACAAATCATCATCAATACAGACCAAACCAATCTTGTGGATAATCAAGCCGTTAATGTGTCGCTAGGGGTTTTGCCGAATGGAGGGTCTTCTAAAGTAGGCTTTATGGCAAGTATCGAGGACGCTAATGGTAATTCTGTAAGTACCTTAACGGCAACGTCTGGGGTCAAAAAGACAGGCGATTTCTTTACGCACCAGAGCTCGAGCACATCGGTTTCAAACGACAGTATCGGATGGAACTTCACCTTTGAAGATTCTTCTTACCCGGACAGTTTAACCATCTATGTTGCGGTAAACTTTACCAATGGTAATGGGAATTATCAGGGAGATTATGTCCTGACTCAGACTAAAACATTGTACAAGAGCCAAGCAAACGTAGATGAAGATAAATTGAAAGGATTAGTCATTGGTCCAAATCCTGCCTCAGATTTCATTCGCATTACGCATGAACAATTGAGCGCCGTTGAACTGTACAATACTATGGGTAGCTCCTTAGTATTCGAACATAATGGAGAAATTTTGGATGGCGAATCTGTTATAGATGTCCGTTCATTAGCTCGGGGCAATTACATTGTACACGCAACGTATTTAGACGGAACATCTGAGTATAAACACGTGATTTTACAGTAATTTTGTGCCCTAATGGGCGCGAAGTGGACAATCATAGGATTATTGGGGCTGATGGCTGGAATACGGCTCATTCGGCCCCAATTTTTTTTTCAATGGACCACCGGAAAGCTTGATGAGAACGAGCCACTGGATTGGCGGGTGTTTCTATTGATGTGGTCGGTTTTACTTACAACCTCCTATTTGTCACTTCATGTTGTCTTTGATGAAATGCCCTGGAGCTATTGCCTTCTATTGATTCCGAGTATTTTATTAATGCGCGTACTAATAGCTGATGTTTTGGCTCTATTATTCAAGCCTGCCACTAAATACATGCCGTGGTTGAATATGAGACGATTGCCACAGCTCGCGCTCGTATACCTCAGTTCAACGATACTCATTCTGTCCTTTCATTGGATATGGCCTTCGGAAAAAGGATGGGAGCTTATAATCTTAGCCTTGGGGCACGGCATAGGCTTGGTCATTTTCTCCATTAAACATCAAGGATTTGCTCATTTTACATCCCTTGGTGTAAGAATCTACGCAGTTTTGTACCTTTGTGCCCTCGAACTAACACCTCTATATCTAGCCACGCGCTAGCCGAACTATGTCAGAAGATCGAAAGACGAAAGTTAAATCCATCCTGATTTCGCAACCTCAGCCCGCCAATGAGAATAATCCTTATTCGGCCGTGGCTGATAAACATAAAGTTGTCATAGACTTCCGTTCCTTCATCCACGTAGAAGGTGTGACTGCTTCAGATTTTAGGAAAGATAAAATCCAGATTCGAGAGTTTAGAAACGTGATATTCACCTCGAAAAATGCAGTTGACCACTACTTCCGGATGTGTGAAGAAATGCGTGTTCAGATCAGCCCCGATATACGCTACTTCTGTATCTCTGAGGCTATTGCCTACTACCTGCAGAAATATGTAGTGTACCGCAAGCGTAAAATATACCACGGTAATATCCGCATAGAAGAGTTGATACCAACCTTGAAGAAATTTAAGAATGAAAAATTCTTGATGCCTTCATCAGATAGCTTAAAACCTCAAATTCCAAATGCCTTGGAAGAGGCTAAAATTGATTATACACGTGCTATTCTTTTCAAAACGGTGGTAAGTGATTTGAGTGATTTGGAAAATGTATTCTATGATATTCTGGTGTTCTTCTCTCCTTCAGGGATCAAATCTTTGTACGAGAATTTCCCAGATTTTAAACAGAACAAAACGCGTTTAGCTTGTTTCGGAGCGACTACACAGAAGGAAGCGGAAAAGAATGGTCTTGTTGTAGATATCCCTGCGCCGACTCCTGATGCACCTTCAATGACAAAGGCAATCAGCGATTATATCAAAGAAGTCAACAAAAAGTAAGAAATAGCGTAAATTTCAAGCCCGGCTCCAAGAGTTGGGCTTTTTTTATGCCATTCAATTTTTCAAAAAACGAGAAGCTCACCAATCGATCCTTGTTCGATCAACTTTTCACGGAAGGAAATTCGCTGAAAGCTTTCCCCTTTTCTTTGAAATATATAGAGGCTTCAGTACCGGAAGGTGTGCCTCGTCAAATAGCCATTGTAGTCCCAAAACGAGGGCTCAAGCGAGCGGTAGACAGAAACAGAACAAAGCGGCAAATCAGAGAATTATATAGACTACACAAGCATAAAATAAATGAACCAAAATCTTCACAAGCTTGGTCGATCCGTTATTTAGGCAACAGGACCAATGATTATGCGTTCTTAGAGAAAGCTTTTCTTGATTTGATAGCGATTTACAACAAAGAAAACCCCAACCATGCGTAAACTTCTTTTAGGCCTAGTTGCCATCACAGCCTCACTTCTAATGAGTGCCTCTAAGGTAAATTCATTTGAAACCAGCAAACAATTGGAAATCTTCACTAATGTCTTACGTGAAGTACAAACTCAATATGTGGACGAGGTCAGTGCTGAGCAAGCCGTGGGCACTGCTATTCGAGGGATGTTAAGCGACTTAGATCCCTACACAGTGTATTACCCAGAGGATCAAATCGAGGATGTACGCCTACTTCAAACCGGAGCATATGGAGGAATAGGGTGCACTATTCAACGCATAGATAATCAGATTTTTATTTCTTCTCTTCACCCGGGTGGTCCCGCCTCAAAGGCAGGGCTCCAAGTAGGGGATCATATCCGATCTGTAAGTAACACCCCGACTAGTGGCAAGAGCACCTCGGAAATAAGTACCCTCCTAAAAGGCACGCCCGGAACAGAGGTCACCGTAGAAATTGAACGATACAATAGTCCAATCCAAACTTACACGTTCAATCGAGAAGATATTATCCAAAACCCCGTTCCATTTTACGGCTTAAGGGAAGATATGACTGGATACATCTACCTAGAGGCTTTCACCGAACGCGCGAGTACGGAAGTGGGTAAAGCAATTACAGAACTTAAATCCCAAGGTGCGAATTCCTTTATTCTTGACCTACGGGGTAATGGAGGTGGCCTTTTGATGGAGGCAGTGAAAATCGTTAGCTTTTTCGTGGAAACCTCGGATACGGTCGTCACCACTCGTGGGCGCGGCGGAAAAATTCAAGACGTATACCGCACCCAGGGCCGCGCCCTTTGGCCAAATGGGCCCGTGGCGGTATTGATTGATGGTTCCAGTGCATCCGCCTCTGAGATTGTTGCAGGTGCACTCCAAGATTTTGATCGTGCGGTAATCTTAGGAGAGCAGAGTTTTGGAAAAGGGTTGGTACAGCAGATACATCCCCTTCCCTTTGGCGCTCAAATGAAAGTGACTGTAGCGAAATACTATACACCCTCAGGGCGCTGTATTCAGAAAGTAAATTACACGCTCAACGATGATGGTGAGCGTGAAGAAAAGCAGTTGAGTAAAATGTATACTACTGCTGCAGGAAGACCCGTGATAGATGGCGAAGGTATTTGGCCGGATAGCATTGTTGAATCACCCTATTATCCAGAGGCCGTAGCAGCTTTGAATGCAAAAGCATTGGATCTGAAATTTGCGGGGCGAGTCTTGCCAGAATTAAACGCAGAGGAAGGGGTTAAAGAATTCAGCATGAATGAAAACTTATGGCGAACCTTTGAAACGCTTTTAGAAGAGGAAAAATTTGAATTTATAAGCCTTGGAGAGCTGCAATTAGAGCGTATGTTGGTTGATGTAGACGAGATGGACTATATCACCGAAGAGGATGTAGAAAGCTGGATGGCCGTACTTGCAGAGCGCCGCGGCAAGGTGCTGGAAACGGACAAAGCACAGATTATAGAATATCTGGAAGATTACTTAGTCTCCAAAAAATACGGGATGCCGGGAACATTAGAACGTGGATTATCGGCAGATCAAGTGGTGGTCATTGCGGCGGAAATTTTGCACAATCCAAGTACTACAGAAAAACTTTTGAGCGTTAAGTAGGACATGCAACAAAACCTCTTTCGCTTCACAGGGTACACAGCAGCTATTCTTTTACCTCTTGCCTTGGTCTTTCTCAGCCCTATTTATGGTCTCATTGCTTGGGCAATAGGTTTCGTGCTATTTGGCAAGTGGCGTCCAAAAATTTGGCAGATGCTGCTGTTTGCAGGCTTTTTGGATTGGGAATTAATCTCAATATACTGGAGCGGAAATAGGACTGCCGGTTGGTCAGACCTGATCATGGTGCTGCCCATAGGTTTGATGGGTATCATTGTTCATGGTATTGAAGTGAAGGACGCAAGGCATTGGGGACGCAGGTTTGCCGATGTTTTTGCTTGGGCTACTACCTTATGCTGGACGGGGATTTTTAGCTACAGTATGTATTCATCTGGATGGGTAAGCTATAAAGATTTTGCCCTCATAGAGCGCCTTGGCATTCATTTTCAGAGTTTGTATTTAATCATAGCGGCGCTCATTTTGGAACGAAGAATTTGGACAGAATCCAAACAAGTGCGTTGGGCCAGTGCCGCAGCAGTGATTTGGCTGGTAGTGGGTATTATTTTACTCAGCTCCCGCATTCATTTGTTAACGATCCTTTTATTGATGGTTCTACGCTTCGTAGAGATCTACCGACACAAACCTTTATGGCGAAAACAGATCATACGCTTGGGAATAATATGCCTAGTTTTGATAAACACCTTTGTCCTGGTCTTGCCTGGCCCCTCAAAGCGTGTTTGGGATCTTGTGAACGAGGTTAAAAGTATGAATGGTATGGTGGAAGGCAAGCAAACCAACCACCGTATTTTCCTATGGCAATACGGTATTGAAATCATCAAAGATGCTCCAGTAATTGGGGTAGGAAACGGTTATGGGAACGATGTATTGGAGGAGAAGTTATCGACTTTAAATGCTAAATTTTACAAGAAAAAAGAACCCTATTCCCTTAGCGATCTCACTCTCGATTTCCACAACGTTTGGATCCAAAGTTGGGCCGATGGGGGCATCATCGCCTTCCTGCTCATGGCCGGCATCTTCCTTTGGGGCTTCACCCAAAGCTCCGGCAGTATGAGCTACGCCTGGATTGCCCTCTTGATGAGCAGTATGACCGAAAGTTTGTGGGACAAGCAGGCCGGGGTGTTCCTCTTGACGTTTATGGTGGCTTTGACCGCACTCAGCAGCCGAAAGCATCAATCTTTGAGGTAGAATCTAGGTACTCTGGGGCCAATTCCCGTAAGCACCTCATAACCAATAGTACCCGCCGCATGGGCCAATTCATTTGCGCCTTGACCGGCGCCAATAATGACCACCTCATCGCCCGCAGCCACGGTTACATCGCTTACATCCACCATGACCATGTCCATACACACATTCCCGAGAATAGCGCAGGCTTGGCCGCCAATGATGACCTGACCTTTACCGCCGCTCAAATGACGTGAGAGTCCATCGGCATACCCCACAGGGAGGGTCGCATAACGCATGCTACGATTCGCGATAAAGCCACGGCTATACCCTACAGATTCGCCCGGGAGTACCTCGCCTACTTGGGAAATGCGGCACTTCCATTGCACCACTTCCTCCAAAGGCTCCATACCCTCGTACGCGCCTATACCGTAGAGCCCTATTCCCAAACGCACCATCTCATATTCCCGCTCCGGGAATCGTGCAATGCCTTGGGTGTTCAATAGGTGTCCTAGAGCCGCCGGGTAGTACGAATGCACCTGCCCACGCGCAGTGTCAAATCGATCAAATTGTTCTTGGGTAAACCCATCGTGCTCCGCATTTCCTGCACTGCTCAAATGCGAGAACACGCCTACCACTTCGATGTGCTTATGGCGGTGTAATTCCTCTAGTGCTGCAGGAAGAGCCGCGGGTGCGAAACCTAATCTATGCATGCCCGTATCGACTTTCAAGTGGATTTTAAGCACGGTATCCGCAGCAGGGTCTTGGAGGTAAGGAAGTAATTGGTCCATAGAAAACAACTCCACCTCACAATCCGCCTGGGCCAAGGCCTTAAACTGGGTGGGCTCCGCATTCATCACCATAATAGGTGCCACGATCCCTTGCGCACGAAGCAACAGTGCTTCCTGGCTAAAGGCCACCCCGAGGTAATCTATATGTCCGTTTTCCAACCAGCGAGCCACCTCTAAAATCCCCGTCCCATAGGCATCGGCTTTTACCATAGCCATGATTTTGGTTGAGGGACTAAGCTTGGCGTGGAATTTTTGTAGGTTGCGTCGCATCGCCCCTAGGTTCACCTCCGCCCAGGTAGGGTGCGGCTGCTTTCTAAGCGTAGCGGCAAAACGTTCCATGCCGAAGCGGCGCTGCCCCTTAATGAGCACAGTAGTATCCGCCAAATTCAAGGCTGAAAACTCTGCGGTGAGCTGAGATAATTGGTCCTTATTCGAAATCCACCAAACCCGGTCAAATCCGTACTTTTCGACCATCTCCTTCGCTGCGTCCGTCCAAACCGGCGCACTCAACGTGCTGAGTACCGCCCATTTTTTTGCAGAATGCTGTGTGGCCAATTCTTCGAGCGCCCAGCGCAAGCTCTCCAAATCCGAGCTGTAGGTATCTTCCAACAAATATCCTCCGTCCCGTGCAGGCACCAAATTCATACGCATTTCCAAGGGCTCCAATCCCGTCAAATATGCCTTCGCAGAGTCTTCGTCCGCGCCCAACAACAGGGCGCCCAAGAAGGCATTCATTGTGTTCTCTATGATTTGGGGATCCTTATCGGTATCCAGTCCTAAAGCCGAAGGATCCCATTGCTCGCCCTCGCCCCAAACCAGTGCTTCAGGCACGTCCAAACCTTGCGCGGTTGCCTGATCAATCCACCGACGATGCGCGGCAATCTTCTTACACCCCGCCATGAGCTTCCACTTCTCGGCAAACTTCTCTTCGTCGCTCTCAAAGTGCTCACCATGGGCATCGCCCAACGTGGTGAAGATTCCAAAGTTAGGTTCTACGAGATCGCTCATTGCAGCCATGGTTTTTGGTCGATCAATGCCTACCTCTACGATGGCGGCTACATGTTCTTGCTGCAGGGCACTGAGGGTCAGCGGCACTCCTATAGAACTGTTGAAACTTCCCGGCGTACGGTGTACATTTTCTGGAGCGCCTAATAATTGGAACATCCATTCCTTCACAATGGTCTTACCGTTAGAACCGGTAATGGCCAACACAGGACCCTCAAAGGACTTTCTGCAGGTACTCGCCCATTGTTGCAGCACCTCAATCGGGTGGCTATGCTCAATAAAACTAATGCTGGAATATTGTGCTGCCCAAGGCCCAGCGTCCTTGCAAACCACGGCTACCGCACCACGAGAAATGGCTTGCTCAATATATTGGTGGCCGTCATTCGAAGCGGTTCTTAGGGCAATAAAACACGTCGGAACCGACGCATTCATTCGACGGGAATCAAAGGCAAAATGTAGGAACGTATTGGACGGCCCTACCAGATGAGCACCACTAGGTGCGGCGATATCATGTGCCTGTATTCCCACTCTTTTTTTCGTTCAACATATTATAGACCACACGACTCACAGGCTCATAAGCTTCGGTCTCGCCAAGCATGAAGGTTTGGTCGCCGGCTACGGTTCTGTGACTGAAGTGAGCCGGGCCTCCGGTGCGTTTGCAGATGGCATGAAGTTTAGTCACGTATTCTGCCGTGGCCAAAAGATTGGGCATGGGACCAAAAGGCCTTCCTTTGAAATCTAAGTCCAATCCTGCAATGACCACTCTCTTGCCTTGATTTGCCAGGGTATTGGCCACTTCTACGAGACCGTCGTCAAAAAATTGGGCTTCATCAATGCCCACCACCTGCACATCATCCGCGAGCAACAACATGTTCGAAGAACTCTCCACTGGAGTGGAAGGAATGGAATTTTTATCGTGACTGACTACAGCCTCATTGTCATATCGTATGTCAGAAGCCGGCTTGAAAATCTCCACTCTTTGACCCGCTATTTGCGCGCGGCGCATGCGACGAATTAATTCTTCCGTCTTACCGCTAAACATGGGGCCACAGACAACTTCTATCCATCCGCCCGATTGTTGGTTAAATTCTATTCCTGATTGAAACATGAGGGTACTTTAGTGGTACATTCAAGGCAATAAAGGTAGAGAATAAGATGCAGAGCGTAGACCCCTCAATGAGCAGAAAAAACATCGAACAGAAATTAGCAGAATTGGCCCTCAACATCAGCGAATCATCAAATGTTGAAGCCGCCAATAAATTACTTGAACTCTCAAACCATTTCCGTTATCTGAGTTTAGAAACAGAAATAGTCGCCCCATTCGAACAAGCCGCGAAAGAACTCAAAGCGAAATTAGAGGCAAAACTCAAGGCCCTGCAAGAAGAAGCCATGGCTGCTTCAATTCCTTCAATGGACGTCCCTGAGGCACAAACCAAATCTGATTCGACAGATGTTTTACTGCCTACTCCAGAAGCAGAAACAACAATAGCACCCGAACAGCCCTCGATTTCAGAAGAAACCAATGCAGAACCTGAATTTTCTGAAGAAGAGATTGTTTCTAGTGAGCATACAACCACTACGAAGGAAACTTCGCCTAAACAAAAGAAAAGCTTAAACGACAAGTTCGCTGGGGGCACCATAAAATTTGGATTAAACGACCGTATAGGCTTGGTCAAGGAGTTGTTTGACGGTTCTCAGGAAGATTTCAATCGTGTTGTTAGCCAACTGAACACCCTAAGTTCTTTCGAGGAAGCCTTGGAATTCATTGAAACTCATATTTCCGGAGAATATGGCTGGGAAGAAAAAGAGGAAGCTGCTGCCCGATTCATTGCTGCAGTAGAACAAAAGTTTGGTTAATGTCTGGAATCCTATACGTCGTGCCCACCCCTGTGGGCCATTTGGATGATATGACTTTTCGCGCCATCAATGTGTTGCGCGAGGCGGATTTGATTTTGGCCGAGGATACACGCACGACCGGGAAACTCACCGCACATTTTGATATTACCACACCAAAACAAGCCTTTCACATGCACAACGAACACAAGGTGGTCGAGCGCTATGTCAAAGGACTGCAACAGGGACAAAACATTGCCTTAGTCAGCGATGCAGGAACACCAGGTATCAGCGACCCTGGGTTTCTATTGATTCGAGCGGCCGTGCAAGCCGATGTGGAAGTAATCACGCTTCCAGGGGCCACAGCCTTTGTACCCGCACTCGTCAATAGCGGTTTGCCGTGCGACACCTTTTATTTTGAAGGATTCCTGCCGCCCAAAAAGGGACGTCAAACCAAGCTTGAATCCATTGCTGCCAGCACTAAAACAGTGGTGCTTTATGAAAGTCCTCACAAAATCGAGAAAACCTTAGTACAAATTGTCGAATTTTGTGGTGCAGAACGCCCCGTGACCATCAGCCGAGAGATCTCAAAAAAGTTTGAAGAAACCTTGCGCGGTTCGGCATCAGAATTGCTGTCTATTGTGCAAGAACGCGGCGGATTAAAAGGAGAGCTGGTCGTTTGTATTGGAGCCTAATATGGTAGCATCGAAAATTCAACATATTGACCAATGGTTCGACGGACCTACAGAATCCCCCCTACTCATAGCGGGTCCATGTTCTGTGGAAAGTCCCGAACAAATTTTAGCCACTGCACAAGCACTAAAAGCACATACGCCTATCAGCTTGCTGCGCGGCGGTGTTTGGAAGCCCAGAACCAAGCCTGGAAGTTTTGAAGGCGTAGGGTTAGAGTCAATGCAATGGCTCATCGATGCGGGTCGTGCCATAGGCACGCCTACCACCACAGAGGTAGCTAATACAGAGCATGTCGAAGCAGCGCTTAAAGCAGGTATAGATATTTTGTGGATCGGCGCGCGTACCACGGTGAATCCTTTCTACGTGCAAGAGATTGCTGAAGCGTTGAAAGGAGTGAACATTCCAGTTTTGGTCAAGAATCCTATCCACGCAGAGATAGGCCTGTGGGCTGGTGCCATTGAGCGATTTCAAAATGCGGGTATTAAACGCGTGGCCGCTGTTCATCGTGGATTCTTTTCTTCGGCAAAAGGTGTATACCGGAATGAACCTCATTGGCATCACAGCTTTGGATTGCGCGCTTTGATGCCCGATATAAAGATTATTGTGGACCCTAGCCATATTGCGGGCAAACGTTTGCTCGTTCCAGAAGTTTGTCAGGTAGCCATGGATCTAGGTATGGATGGATTAATGGTGGAAAGTCATATTTCTCCAGAAATCGCCTTGAGTGATGCAGCCCAACAAATGTACCCGGAAAAATTAGGCGAGGTCATTAAGAACCTAGTTATACACCCCAAGAAACTAGATCAAGGGGCCAGTGAAGCATTACAATCACTGCGAGATTCACTAGATGAATTGGACGATAATTTGGTTGATATTATGCGTCAGCGCTTTGCGTTGGCCAAGGAGATTGCCATCATCAAAGAACAAGAAGGTACCAGCATATTCCAAATGGAACGCTGGTTGAAACTCGTCAATGAGCGCACCGAAAAAGGGGATAGCGAAGGCCTGACACCAGAATTCATGCATGACCTCTTCGCGACCATCCATAAATACAGCGTCGAGTACCAAACGCGACTGACCAAAAAAGAGTCCTAATGCGCTGGACGGCTCGAGCCATATCGGATCCGGGTGCCGTGTCTCAGCTCACCGCAGAAGTCACTAAAGACCCTTTGCTCGCAGCTCTTTTGGTGCAGCGTGGCGTCACTACGTTTGAGGATGCAAGGTCCTTTTTCCGACCAGATTTAAACCTATTGCACCACCCCTATCGAATGAAAGATATGGAGCGTGCTGTGGAGCGCATCGAGAAGGCCAGAATTCAGCAGGAAAACGTAATGATTTTCGGCGATTACGATGTGGACGGAACCACATCAGTGGCGCTTATGGCTGAATTTCTCGAAGGCAAGTTTCCTATAGAAGCTTATATCCCGGATCGCTATAAAGAAGGCTATGGATTGTCTTTTGACGGGATTAACCTTGCGGCGGAATTGGGCATTACCCTCATCATCGCGTTGGATTGCGGAATTAAAGCCTTTGATCAAATAGCGCATGCGCGATCGTTAGGCATTGATGTGATTGTTTGCGACCACCACCGCCCGGAAGAAACGCTGCCTAAAGCATATGCCCTTCTGGACCCGAAGCGCCCAGATTGCGCATACCCCTATAAGGAACTTTCAGGGTGTGGCGTTGGCTTCAAGCTTTGCCAAGCCCTCTGTGCGCATTGGGGATTGCCAGAAGCCTCACATCTTCATCCTCTACTCGACCTCTGTGCCGTCAGTATTGCGGCGGATATTGTCCATGTGACTGGAGAAAATAGATTGCTCGCACATTTTGGTCTACAGCGTATACGTAAGGGCCAGGCACGTGCCGGTTTTATGAGTTTACTGGAGGCCAGTGGAAAAGCACCTGAATCCCTAACCCTCAGAGATATTTCTTTTAGCATTGCCCCACGTATCAACGCCGCTGGGCGGATGGAGAGTGGGTTGCGCGCGGTCGAACTTTTGCGCAGCACCGACCGCGCGGAACAGGACGAACTCGCGGAGCGCATCAATGCCTTCAACCAGGACCGTCGTGAAACTCAGGCTGAAATTTTCGAGGAAGCCAAAGAAGAATTGGACCCGGAGAACTATCCGAATTCCAATGTGCTCTATAGACCACATTGGCACAAGGGTGTGGTGGGCATTGTAGCGTCTAAAATCGTGGAAACGCACTACCGACCGACCATTATATTGACCAGGAGTGGAGATCATCTGGGCGGTTCTGCGCGCAGTGTTGTTGGCTTTGATGTGTATAACGCCATTGAGGCGTGTGAAGCACATATTTTGCAGTTCGGCGGACACAAGTATGCGGCCGGGCTTACCTTAGATGAAGCCCAGCTACCGCATTTCAAGAAGGCTTTCGAAGCTTATTGTGCCGAAAACTTGACGGATGAGATGAAAACACCGGAATTAGAATACGATGCGGTGGCAAGCTTGGACCAATTCACCGAGCGTTTCTATGCCGTACTTACCCAAATGGAGCCTCATGGCGAAGCAAATGAGGCCCCGAGATTCCTCATTCAAAACTTGGTAGATGCAGGGGGAACTAAGGCCGTTGGGGCGGATGAAAGCCACCTACGCGTGGTGTTGCAACATCCGGGCAGTGCCACGACCATGACCGGCATTGCCTTTGGTCAAGGGACTTGGGCAGGCCATCTCGAAGCCGGCGGGGACGTTGACATCATCGCCTCGCTGGAAATTAACGAGTTTCGCGGGCAGCGCAGCCTCCAATTAATGGTGGAAGATATCCGCTCCGCACAAGGGAAATCATGAGTTGGGGTGGTGCGGTAGCTGCCATGGTCAGCTCTCTGAAAAATAATGCACGAGTTAAGCGCACTAAGATTTTTGACAAAGAGCACAAGGGTGGATTTGGGAGCGCGCCGACCCATGATAAGAAGGTGAGCAAAGAAGAATTGGACACCATAAAATCTAATATCAAAACCCGAGCCTCTCGGCGCAAACGTCGCCAAATCGCAGCACTATTCCTAAGCCTCATCATCGCCCCAATTGTAGTAATTATTTTGGCCAATTCAGCGCTAGACTTTCTTTCGAAATATTGAAAAATTCGCTATATTCTTGGGGAACTAACACATGTTTTATGCGCTGGCTAATCATACTCTTGTTCTGCTCAGGTACGGCCGCTGCTCAATCAGGTTTGGGCAATTGGATGATGTACTTCGGAACAAATAAAATAGACCCTCATTGGAGCATCCATACGGAGGCCCAACACCGTAACTATACCGTTCAACCTCAACTCGAACAACTCCTACTTCGCACCGGATTAAATTATAAGTTCAACAGTGGGCTTATGCTTACGGGCGGTTATGCGAACATTACCAATCATGAGTTTCAGAGCTCTCGAATAGGCCCGGAGGTAGAAGAACACAGAATTTGGCAGCAATTGATAACCGCAAGCTATTTTGGAAAAGCCAAACTTGAACATCGTTTCCGTTACGAGCAACGTTGGATTGAAAGCGACTTCAAAACCCGATATCGTTACCGCGGCATGCTCTTTTACCCACTGAACAGTGCGTCTATCGAGGCAGGCACCTACTATCTGGGCATCTATGATGAGATTTTCCTACAACCTGGAGAAACCACTTTTGACCGCAATCGACTCTATGGCGGATTAGGCTATAAATATGCGCCGAATATCCAACTTCAATTGGGTTACTTACTACAAACTGTCGGCGATAAAACTGGAAAATACCTACAATTTGGACTCATTTTTGACACCTAACACATGAATCACACAAAACTCCTAACCACCGCGAGCCTGTGCATTTTAGTACTATTTGGAAGTGCTCAACAAGCAAATACGGACACAGAAAAAATGTCTTTGCTCTTTATTGGGGATGTAATGGGTCATGGGCCCCAGATCAAAAGTGCATGGGTTGATTCCACCGAATCCTATGATTATCACAACGTCTTTTCCCCCTTGAAAAAAGTAATGGAAGACCGTGATTTTACCATCGCCAATCTTGAGGTCACCTTAGCAGGACCACCCTTCGACGGATATCCGCAGTTTTCTTCGCCAGATGCACTAGCCGCAGGTTTAAAGGATAATGGCGTAGATGTATTAGTCACTGCCAACAATCATTCTTGTGATAGAAAGCTTACCGGGGTTAAGCGAACCATTGAAGTCTTGGATTCCTCGAATATCTTGCATACTGGTACATTCCTCAATCAAGCTCATCGCGATTCGACCAATCTTTTAGTCTTAACAAAAGGCAGCATACGAATTGGACTATTAAACTACACCTATGGCACAAATGGTTTACCTACACCAATACCAACCGTCGTAAATAGAATTGATACTGCCATTATTGCTTCAGATATCGCATTGAGTAAAGGTGACTCACTTGATAAGCTCATCGTTTTCATTCATTGGGGCAAAGAATACCAATTACATCCTTCTAATGAACAAATAAATCTGGGTCAATTTCTTTTCGAAAAAGGAGCTGATATCGTCATAGGTTCTCATCCACATGTTATTCAACGTATGGAATTACACAGAGATACGGTTAATTTTAAGGATAAGTTCATTGCCTATTCCTTAGGTAACTTTGTTTCCAATCAAAGAGATACGTATCGAGACGGTGGCGCCATGGTAGAAATTTCCTTGACCAAGGAAGGATCTATTACGACTATTGATAACGCGGGATACATGCTGACTTGGGTACATCGCCCAACGGTTGATAATAAAGTCCATTACGAGGTGCTCCCTTGTGCTTTAGTAGAACAGCTTGAATTTCAGGACATACAAGAAGCAGAAAAGATGAAGTTGTATATGAAACTTGCTCGAGCGCATTTTGGTGCCGAAAATATTGGCGTTGAAGAACTTTCGCATTAACACAGATAACCATTCTTCGGGCATTGAACTGTTTCCAACCCATCACTACAGATCTATCAACTGCTGCACCTCCAAAGCGCTTTACCTATCCGTTTTTCTACACCCCGCATCCGCTGGTCGTAGCCGCGGCCGAGCATTTGCAACAACGACTCCAAAGCAATACCGCCATTTCCGAAGAACTCTTGGGAGGTGATGCCGTAGCCGGGAAAATGCTCGGCGTATTGGTCGTTAGAAATGATAAAGGAGCATTGGGCTACCTGTCCGCCTATTCAGGGAAATTGAATGGGCCGCGTCCGGAGTGGATGGTGCCCGCCGTGGCTGATATTCACGCGGCCCACACCGAATATAAGCTTGGGGAAGCGGAGCTAAATGAAATGACCGAAGCCATTGAGGCCTTGAAACGCGAGCCTGAATTTGTGCGCTTGAAAGCCCTTTTGAAGGACGAAGAAATTCGTGTAGAGCAGGTGTTGAGCGATGGTAGGGGCCAATTAAAACAAGAAAAACTCGACCGCAAACAACGCCGCGAAGCGGCCAAAGCCCGCCTTGATGCCGAAGCCTTTGAAGCCTTCAATGCGGAGTTGACCTCGGAAAGTATTACCACCCAGTTGCAGTTCAAAAAGTTTGCCTTTCATCAAAAGGAAGAGTTGGAGAAATTGCGTGAAGAAGTGGAGGGTTGGCAAATGAAATTGGACCAATTAAAAAAGGACCGACGCGCCAAAAGCAATGCCCTCCAAGCGTGGATTTTTTCGCAGTACAAATTCCTCAATGCGCGCGGCGAGCGCAAAGATATCAAGGACCTCTTCCCGGATTTCGAGACGCAGCAACCGCCCTCTGGAGCTGGGGATTGCAGTGCGCCGAAGCTGCTCCAATATGCCTATTTGCAGGGGTATGAACCCTTGTGCATGGGCGAGTTTTGGTGGGGCAAGGAACCGAAGAATGAGGTGCGCAAACAGGGCCTCTTCTACCCTTCGTGCAACAGTCGCTGCCGGCCCATACTTGGGCACATGCTCGAGGGTGTGGCCGTCGAACCCAATCCCCTCTTGTCTTGGAGCGATGGCGCGGAATTGCCCATCATTTATGACGATAAGGATTTGGTGGTGGTGAACAAGCCCGAGGTCATGTTATCGGTGCCCGGTAAGGATATCGAAGATTCCGCATTGACCCGAATCAAGGCCCTCTATCCTGAGGCTACAGGGAGCGTGCTTCTGCACAGATTAGATATGTCTACCTCGGGTATTTTAGTCTTTGCTAAAAATCCACAGGCCCATAAATTCGTTCAAAAGCAGTTCATCAAACGTACACTGAAAAAGCAGTACATCGCCGTCCTGGACGGGATCGTTGAGGGGGATGAGGGTACCATCGAACTCCCGTTGCGCCCCGATTATTATGATCTTCCGCGCCAAATGGTGTGTCACGAGCGCGGCAAGCCCGCCATCACCCATTGGAAAGTGCTCGAGCGCCACAATGGCAAGACACGATTGGCCCTTTTCCCCGTGACTGGGCGAACGCACCAGTTGCGCGTACATTGTGCCCATCCGGACGGGCTCCACACCCCAATTATTGGAGACGAGCTCTATGGGGTCCCGGCCAATAGATTGCATCTTCACGCTGCATCCATTAGTTTTATACATCCGACCACCAAAGAAGAAATTTCATTCGAGGTGGCCCCAAATTTCTAACGCATGCCCAAGGAAATCGAACGTAAGTTTTTAATCGCCAACGAGGGTTGGAAAGCCGGCGTGCAACGTTCGAGTTTTTTCGCGCAAGGGTACCTCAGCTATGATCCCGAGCGCACCGTCCGAGTACGCGAGACCGACACCCATGGGTTTTTGACCATTAAAGGATTGACCGTCGGCCTCAGCCGGGATGAGTTTGAATATGAAATTCCCAAAGACGAGGCGGCCGCACTGCTCAAGATGTGTGCCCATCCCCCCATTCAAAAGCGACGCTATTTCGTAGCTCACGAGGGACATCTTTGGGAAGTAGATATTTTCGAAGGGGCCAATGAGGGCCTTGAAGTGGCCGAAATTGAGCTCAGCCGTGAGGATGAGGAATTCGTTCGACCGGTGTGGTTGGGCGAGGAAGTCAGCGGGGACCGCAGGTACTCAAATTCTTCACTGAGTTTGGTGCCCTATGAAAATTGGTAACCCATGATGATCAAAGACCCCAATGACTATTTTATCGACGGCTGCGGACGTTGTTCCCTCCACGGTACGGACCATTGCAAGGTGCGCACTTGGGCTGATCCATTGGTGCTATTACGCAAGATTATGCTACAGAGCGGATTAGAGGAAGAGGCCAAATGGGGCCAACCGACCTACACCTTAAAAGGCAAGAATGTCGCCATGATTTTTTCTTTCAAGGACAGCTGCGGCATAAGCTTTTTCAAAGGGGTGCTCCTTGTAGATGATGCAAAAATTTTAGTTCCAGCAGGGGCCAATTCCAATGTCGCACGCCTACTCAAAATCACCTCTGCCGCCCAAGTAGCAGAATTGGAACCGCTCATCCACGCCTACATCGCCGAAGCCATCGAGCTTGAGAAAAGCGGCGCCAAAGTTCCTAAGCCCACTGAGCGCGAGCCTATGCCGGAAACCTTGGCACATTGGTTGGAAAACGACCCGCAACTCCAAACAGCTTGGGACCTGCTGACCCCGGGACGTCAAAGAAGTTATATCCTCCACGTGGGTAGCGCCAAACAAGAACAAACCCAGCTGAGCCGCATTGAAAAATGCATCCCGAAGATTTACGCGGGAAAAGGGTTTAATGAATATTGACCACTACTTTTACGACATGGGAAAAGATAAACTCCGGAAATTTCGTGAAAACGAGCAGATGTCCTGCGTCGTTGAGCCCAGTGCCGAAGAGGCGCGCTCCGGCTTAGCACTCAGGGGAAATTGGGCAAAGGACCAATTCTTCAATGACCAAGGCCTCGTCCTAGAACTTGGCTGTGGGAAAGGGGAATACACCGCGGAATTAGCCCGAAGAAATCCTCATCAAAACCACATCGGCGTTGACATCAAAGGGGCTCGTCTGTGGCGCGGAGCCAAAACCGCGACCGAGGAAGGATTGAATAATGTGGCGTTCCTACGCACCCGAATCGACTGGATCGACCAGTGTTTTGGCCCCAACGAAGTAGACGAAATTTGGATCACCTTCCCAGATCCGCAGATCAAATACAAGCGCGCGAAACACCGCTTGACCCACCCTGAATTTCTCCTGCGTTACCGCAAAATCCTGAAGCCCGGTGGCACCATTAACCTCAAATGTGATAGTGAATACCTGCATGGCTACACCCACGGCATCGTTCAAATGCTGGGGCTAGAGGTCGAGGAAGCCTACCACAACATCCACGAACAAATCTTACCCAACGAAGGCATCCTGTTCGATGTAGTTACGCACTACGAAAGCATGTGGCTCGCCCAAGGCAAGGCGACCACCTACTTGCGCTTCAAGCTCGACGGCATCGAAGACGCCATGGCGCATTGGGCTAATTTCAAGAAATAGATGGCCAGCGAGTTCTTTGACCGAGTATACCGCGTCGTCCGCCTCATCCCCGAAGGGCGCGTGAGCACCTACGGTCACATTGCGCGCTTCTTAGGCACCGGTCGATCGGCACGCGTGGTGGGTTATGCCATGAACGCTTCGCACAACGACCCCAGTGTTCCCGCACACCGCGTGGTCAACCGCAAAGGTCTGCTTACCGGCAAACACTTTTTCGGCGGCAGCACCGTCATGGAAGATTTACTCGCCAGCGAGGGCATCAGGGTCGTAAATGATGAAATTCAAAACTTTGGGGAATTGGTCTGGGATCCCATGGACCACCTGGATCAGGAAGATTTTTTAGAGTCTATTTAGATTCTCTTGCACCAAGGCCAAATACTCACTCATGTGAATACCGTCCATCAGTGCATGATCCACCTCTAACTGGAAAGGCAGAACGTACCGACCAGCTTGTGAAGTAATCTTACCAAGTACAATCTTTGGAACACTGTGATTCCCGCCTTTTCGGGGGTGCTTAAATCCGAAAAATGAGAGCCAAGGCAAAGTCGTACCATAGATTAGGTTGGTGCGTTCCGGCCTATCTTCAAAGGGAATTCCTTCAGCCGCTTGGACAGTGATTTGTTGGGTGCGGAAAATGAAATCGGCCACAGATTCTCCTTCAACCCATGGATAATACGCGAAGACAAAAGCCTTTGTCCCACGCTGCATCACCGAACAACCAATATCAATGGCATCGTACAATGCCACACCGTCGCCAGACCTGCGCAACCGCATCGGCTCATAGGCATTTGCCGCCTTAACCACCGCATATAACAACGCATGGTGCGTGCTGTAGGAATGCATCTTGCACTGTTGTACAAAGGCCGTACAATCCAGGTTCACCTGAATCCCCACATAGGGGTCTTCAAAGGTTTTGAAGAATTCATAAGCGGATTTTCGATCCCAATGTTCGATGTCCCATGACTTTTGCATTCCACTAAGATAGTGTTGATTCATGAGCTCATTCAGACCAGCTACAATCTCATTTGGCAAAAGCTGCCTAAGAAGGTGCGAGAAGGCGGGTTATAGCTTATTTTTGCCCCTTATGAAACACATCCGCAACTTTTGCATCATCGCACACATTGACCACGGTAAGTCCACATTGGCGGACAGATTGTTGGACGCTACTCAAAGTGTGACCGACCGTGAGAAACAAGACCAGCTCCTCGACAACATGGACCTCGAGCGCGAGCGTGGGATTACCATTAAATCTCACGCGGTACAGATGTACTATCAAAAGGACGGTGTGAAGCACACGCTGAACCTCATTGATACGCCAGGACACGTTGATTTCTCCTACGAGGTTTCGCGTTCTATTGCGGCATGTGAAGGAGCGCTTCTCATTGTAGATGCAGCTCAGGGCATTCAAGCCCAAACCATCTCCAACCTATACCTAGCGTTGGAGCACGATTTAGAAATCATTCCTATCCTCAATAAGATTGACCTCCCATCCGCCAACCCGGAAGAAGTGGGCGACCAAATCATCGATCTTATCGGCTGTAGTCGCGAAGACATCCTTCACGCTTCGGCCAAAACCGGACAAGGAGTTCCAGAGATTTTGGATGCCATCATCGAGCGTGTCCCAGCACCAGAAGGAGATCCAGATGCGCCCCTACAAGCCTTGATTTTCGACAGCCACTACAACCCATTCCGCGGTATCGAAGCTATTTTTAAAGTGGTGAACGGCAGCATCAAGAGTGGTGAGAAGGTGAAGTTCATGGCGACGGGCAAGCAATATGAAGCCGACGAGATCGGAATCAACTTGATCAAACAATCACCGGCCAAAGAAATTAAAACAGGGGATGTAGGTTATATCATTTCCGGTATTAAGGACGCCAAGGAAGTAAAAGTCGGTGATACGATCACCGCTGTTGCAAAGCCCGCTACTGAAGCCATTGCTGGATTCGAAGAGGTGAAGCCCATGGTATTCGCCGGGATTTATCCTGTGGATACCGAAGAATTCGAGGAACTTCGTAGCTCCTTGGAAAAATTGCAGCTCAACGATGCCTCTTTAACTTTTGAAGCAGAGACCTCAGCAGCACTTGGTTTTGGATTCCGTTGTGGGTTCTTGGGCATGCTCCACATGGAGATCATCCAAGAGCGCCTCGAGCGTGAATTCAATATGACGGTCATTACGACGGTTCCGAACGTAAGCTACAAGGCCTACATGAAAAAGAACCCAGATCAAGTCATCTGGGTACAAAACCCCACCGACTTCCCAGATCCAACAAAGATGGATTACATGGAAGAACCGTTCATTAAAGCGCAAATCATTACCAGTGCAGAATTCGTTGGCGCAGTAATGAACCTATGTATTGGCAAACGTGGCCAATTAACCAATCAAACCTACCTCACCAGCGACCGTGTGGAATTGAGTTTTGATATGCCGCTCGCTGAAATCGTTTTTGATTTCTACGACCGACTAAAAACCATTTCCAAAGGGTACGCTTCCTTCGATTACCACCCTATCGGGTACAAGCAAAGTGTTTTGGTAAAAGTGGATGTCATGCTCAATGGAGATCCCGTAGATGCTTTGAGTGCTTTGATTCACAAAGACAACGCCTACGACATCGGTAAAAAAATGTGCTTAAAGTTGAAGGAATTAATACCAAGACAACAATTCATGATAGCCATTCAAGCCGGAATAGGCAATAAAATCATTGCGCGTGAAACGTTAAGTGCCTTGCGTAAGGATGTTACAGCGAAATGTTACGGAGGTGATATCTCACGTAAGCGCAAGCTTCTTGAAAAGCAGAAAGCAGGTAAGAAGCGTATGCGACAACTGGGCAACGTAGAAATTCCTCAAAGCGCCTTCTTGGCGGTACTTAAGCTGAACGACTAATGGAGCAATTGCCTAAGGTAGTAGATGGTGCGCAATGCATTGTAATCAAAGGATCGCACAAAGGCAAAAGCGGTACCATTCGAGACATTAATACCAGCAAAACCGGCAACATTACCATTACTGTGGTGCAAGCCTCCGGTACGAAGTTTAAAACCTTAGGACGAAACGTGGAAGTACAATGATGTTCCCTACCTTGGGAAGATGATTGAACCCGCCATTATTACCTTCGAAGGCTCACTTCTTTGCGGCGTCTCCGCCCCCATGTCTCTTCGTTCCTTCACTCCTTGGACCCTTTGGCCCAAAGTGATGCCACAACTTTCGCGCGTGAGCAACCGCTGCAATGCAGACCTCATTTCGTTGCGCGCTTTTGACGGAGTACCCGTTTTCGGCCCCACGGCAGATCCAAGCTTTACCTATTGGGGCGGTGCAGAAGTCATGGGCCCTAACGAAGGTTTTGAGCATTTAGAAATTCCTGCGGGTACCTATGCTGTCTTTCATTACAAAGGGCTGAGTAGCGACTCTACCGTGTGGCGCTATATCTACAGCCAATGGCTCCCCAACAGCCCATGGGAGTTGGACAATCGACCGCACTTCGAACGCTTGGGCGCGAAATACAAAAACGAGGACCCAAATTCAGAAGAGGATATCTACATCCCTATTCGACCAAAGGCATAAAAAAACCCCGACCAAAGGCCGGGGTCTAGGATGTGTTAGTCCTTATTGGACTAGCTTAGGATCTTATTTATTACTGCTCAATGAAGCAAACAAGTAATCGCGGTTCATGCGAGCAATGTTTTCCAAAGAAATACCTTTTGGGCATTCTACCTCACAAGCACCGGTGTTGGTACAGTTACCGAACCCTTCAAGGTCCATTTGGTGCACCATATTCAATACACGCTCCTTGGCTTCAGGCTGTCCTTGCGGAAGCAATGAGAACTGGCTGATCTTCGCAGAGGCAAACAACATTGCTGAAGAGTTCTTGCACGTGGCAACACAAGCCCCACAACCGATACATGTTGCTGCATCGAATGCCTTATCTGCATTCTCTTTCGGTACAGGAATAGCGTTGGCATCGATCGTATTACCAGAGGTATTTACTGAGATAAAACCACCCGCACGCTGAATACGGTCAAAAGCAGAACGGTCTACCATCAAATCCTTGATGATAGGGAACGCCTTCGCACGGAACGGCTCAATGTAGATGGTATCTCCGCTCTTAAATTCACGCATGTGCAACTGACAAGTCGTGATTTTACGGCCTGGACCGTGAGCTTCACCATTGATAAATAGCGAACACATACCACAGATACCCTCACGACAGTCGTGATCAAACACAACAGGCTCAATGCCTTGATCGATCAACTGCTCGTTCAAGTAATCGAGCATCTCAAGGAAGCTCATGTCTTCCTCTACCCCAGAAATAGGGTATGTTTTCATTTCACCCTTTGCTTCAGGGCCTGCTTGTCTCCAGATCTTTAATGTTACATCCATTGTCTGAATTATTTGTAAGAACGTGTCTTCAATTCAACATTCTCGAAAGTCAACTCTTCCTTGTGCAACTTCGCTTCTGCGGGAACTCCAGTGAACTCCCATGCGCTTACGAAAGCAAAGTTCTTATCGTCGCGAAGGGCTTCCCCTTCCTCGCTTTGGTACTCTTCACGGAAGTGACCTCCACAGCTCTCGTTGCGCTCTAGTGCATCCTTCGCCATCAACTCACCAAGCTCGATAAGGTCAGCCACACGACCCGCCTTATCTAGTTCTGGGTTCATGCCGTTCGCGCTACCAAGCACTCGAACGTCTGCGTAGAACTCTTCGCGCAATGCTTGGATATCAGTAATGGCTTGTTTCAAGCCATTCTCATTACGAGCCATACCTACTTCGTTCCACATAATCTTACCGAGACGCTTGTGGAAGAAGTCAACAGATTTGGTACCGTTATTATTGATGAACTTATCTGTACGCTCACGAACCACTTTTTCAGCTTCTTCAAATTCTGGAGAATCTGTAGAGATCTTACCAGTACGGATGTCCTTACTCAAGAACTCACCTACGGTATAAGGTGCTACGAAGTATCCATCGGCAAGACCCTGCATCAAAGCTGATGCACCTAGGCGGTTGGCACCGTGGTCAGAGAAGTTCGCCTCACCTAAGGCGAAACATCCTGGGATCGTTGTCATCAAATTGTAATCTACCCAAAGTCCACCCATCGTGTAGTGTACTGCTGGATAAATCATCATAGGCTCCTTGTACGGGTTAGATGCCGTGATCTTCTCGTACATCTGGAAGAGGTTACCGTATTTAGCTTCTACCACTTTCTCACCCAATGCTTTGATATCGGCATCAGACGGATTGTTCACCCCTTTTACAAGTGCTTCTTCTTTTCCGTAACGAACAATTGCCGCTGCGAAATCTAGATAAACTGCCTCGCCTGTTTTGTTGACACCGTAGCCTGCATCACAACGCTCCTTCGCTGCACGCGAGGCAACATCACGAGGTACCAGGTTACCGAATGCCGGGTAACGGCGCTCGAGGTAGTAATCTCTGTTATCCTCTGCGATATCGTTCGGGTGTAGTTTACCTGCGCGGATGGCTTCTGCATCTTCCTTTTTCGTAGGAACCCAAATACGACCGTCGTTACGCAACGATTCTGACATCAGGGTCAGTTTACTTTGGTTCTCACCACTTACCGGAATACAGGTTGGGTGAATCTGCGTAAAACATGGGTTTGCCATGAAGGCTCCTTTGCGGTGGGCTTTCCATGCAGCGGTTACGTTCGATCCCATCGCGTTTGTGGAAAGGAAGAACACGTTACCGTATCCACCCGTACACAGAAGTACTGCGTGAGCACTGTGGCGCTCAAACTCTCCTGTGACCAAATTCTTCGCGATGATACCGCGCGCCTTGCCGTCTACGACAACAAGCTCTTGCATTTCGTGACGCGCGTACATTTTCACACGACCCTTTGCAATCTGACGGTTCAATGCAGAATACGCACCGAGCAACAACTGCTGCCCTGTCTGACCTTTAGCATAGAACGTACGGCTTACCTGTACACCACCGAAAGAACGGTTGTCTAGCAAACCACCGTAATCACGTGCGAAAGGAACCCCTTGAGCGACACACTGGTCAATAATATTGCGGCTTACCTCGGCCAAACGGTGAACGTTGGCCTCTCTTGAGCGGTAATCCCCACCTTTGATCGTATCGTAGAACAGACGGTACACTGAATCCCCAT
>CAXPFQ010000021.1:0-11537 GCA_964216615.1 Schleiferiaceae bacterium | reverse complement strand
TGCTCCATCAAATAGTCAAACAGCGGTCTTCCGTAGCCATGCACAAGCAAGGATATTTGTGCGCCGCGCTCCTCCATAGGAGTGATAATTTCGAAATTACTGCCCGATTCTTCTGCTATAAACTCCAGTACTTCCTGTAAGTACCCCGTCAGTTTTCTGCTCTTTGCACGTAGATTTTCTGGCCCCGCTTTATCAAACAAATCGAGACTCGCGCGAAGCGGAGCCATCGCCATTACCGGTACGTTGGACAGTTGCCACGCCTCTGCCGTAGGTATAGGTTTGAAGGTTTCGGGCATTTCGAACCGTGTCTCTTTATCGTGTCCCCACCATCCTTCGAAACGAGGGATGTCGGCCTTGCCGTGGTGACGTTCATGCACAAAGTACCCGGCCGTTGCCCCGGGACCTGAGTTGATGTATTTGTAGTGGCACCACGCGGCAAAATCTACATTCCAATCGTGTAATTTGATGTCGATATTCCCTGCGCCGTGCGCCAAATCCCAACCGACTGTAATGCCTTTTTCTTGCGCATAGGCGGTAAGGTGTTTCATGTCCATCACTTGGCCGGTGTAGTAATTCACCCCACCGATCATCATCATCGCAATTTCTTCTCCATGGGCATCGATAGCGGCCATGAAATTTTCCTTGCGAATGTGGTGTTCACCCTCGCGCGGTCCCACCTCGATCAGGTGTTCTTTTGGGTCTAATCCATGGTAGCGTAGTTGAGAGGCTAAGGCATATTGGTCCGACGGGAAGGCTTTAGCTTCGCACAAAATCTTCGTGCGCTTTCCTTCTGGACGAAAGAAGCTGACCATCAACAGATGCAAGTTGTTTGTCAGCGACCCCATAACCACAACTTCTTCCGGTTTGGCGCCTACGAGTTTTGACAGGCTTTCCGAAAAGAATTCATGGTACGGCATCCATGGGCGGCGGGCATGAAAATGTCCTTCTACGCCCCAGTTTTTCCAATCCTCAAGTTCCTCTTCGAGGTATTTTTCGGCCAATTTTGGCATCAGCCCCAAGCTGTTGCCCGTGAAGTAGAGCGTTTGCTTGCCGTCGATCACGGGGAGGTGAAATTCGTTGCGGAAGTGGGCCAATGAATCATTGGCATCGAGTTCCTGTGCGTGTGCTTTACTGAGTACGTTCATGGTTGTAATATGGGTGCCTTAAAGGTAGGGACTAAGGACCCATAGTCCTAACAGTAGAAATGGGAGACCTTCGATTAGGAAACTGCAATACAAATCACTTTGTCTTGGCTTTGAAAAAGAGATTATTGTACCGAAAACAAGGTAAAGTAGTGAACTCCATATCATGTGAGCGTCTAAATGAACTATTTGTAGGAATAAACTTACCCCTAGCATAGTGTTGGCAAGGATCAATGATCCTCTGGCTCCTAAGAAATGAGGGATGGTTTTAATGCTTCCTGTATCAATAAACATATCTCGTATATCAAATGGAATAGTCAATGCGGCAGTCCAAAAGAATCGCTCAAAGAATATCGTGAAGGTAAATGAATCATTCGCGAGGCTAGGTATTACGGCACTTACGTATGCCCAGACAGCGGCAATTACGACTAGTTTTAAGCCCGGAATTGATCTGAGTCCCCCTCCAGATTTACGCAATATAAAAGGCAGTGGATATAGTGCGGCAACGCCTATAGCACCAGCATAAAGCCATAGAAGCTCCCAAGTACCAAACAAAACCCACCAAAGCGATACATAGGCTGCACCTAATCCCATACTAAGTTGTGCAGTTCTTGGCATGGCAGAACGCCATTGGCTAATCTTACTACGTAATCCATCTTTGCCGCTGTTCTCAAACAGCCTAGCAAAACCATAAACAATGAGGGTGCCGGCAGCGTTTAAATTAGCAAGAGATGAATTAAGAATGAAGTAATCATGTTGACTGTCGATAGCACCTTCCCATGACCCTAATATTTGAATTTCTGTAAGTCGAGTAAGCGCCCAGACCGCTCCAGCGACCCAAAAATTAGCGTAAACGAAGGGCCGTAGAAATCCTAAAAATATGTTTATAACAGCGTGAATATTTCGTCTCATTATGCATCTATAAAAGTACACTATGTTCGGCGGGTCTGCCGTATTTTTGCCCAATCTAATATTAACACAGTATGAAGCGCAATTCCTTTGCCTACAGACATATCGGACCTAAACCACTCGAAGTCACTGAAATGCTCCAGACCATTGGGGCAGAATCACTAGACGCTCTCATCGATCAAACCGTACCTGAAGCCATTCGTTTCAGAGGCGAAATGGATATAGCTCCAGCAATGACTGAGGCAGAGTTCGCCAGGCACATAGGTGAGCTCGGTCAGATGAATACCGTGTTCACCACTTACATAGGCATGGGGTACCATCCTACGGTACTTCCGGGGGTAATCCAGCGCAACATATTAGAGAATCCTGGATGGTATACGGCCTATACGCCTTATCAAGCTGAAATCGCACAGGGCCGCTTGGAAGCATTGATGAATTACCAAACCATGGTTGTTGACCTCACGGGTATGGAGCTCGCGAATGCCTCTCTGTTGGATGAAGCCACTGCCGTAGCAGAAGCCATGAGCATGTTCTATGGTGCCATGTCACGTGCTAAGAAAAAAGCCGGTGCCCATAAATTCTTTGTCGATCAAAATACCTTCCCTCAAAGTATCGCTTTGTTGCGCACACGTACGGAGCCCATCGGGGTAGAATTGGTCTTCGGAGATTACCAAACATTTGAGCCTACCGAAGAATTCTTCGGTGCATTGGTGCAATACCCAAATGCCGACGGGTCTGTAGAAGATTACCGCGCCTTTGCTGCGGCATGTAATGCTGCTGAGGTTCAGTTGGTTGTAGCAGCTGATATCATGTCGCTCGTATTGCTCACGCCTCCGGGAGAGTGGGGTGCTGATGCTGTAGTAGGAACCACTCAACGCTTTGGTATTCCTCTAGGTTATGGAGGTCCTCACGCCGGATACTTTGCTACTAAGGAAAGCTACAAGCGGTTTATTCCAGGTCGTATCATCGGTCGTACCATCGATACCGATGGCAATCCAGCTTTGCGCATGGCCTTGCAAACACGCGAGCAACACATCAAGCGCGACAAAGCGACGTCAAACATCTGTACTGCCCAAGTATTGTTGGCGGTTATGGCCGGTGCCTATGGCGTATACCACGGCCCGGAAGGACTGAGAGGTATCGCTTCAACCATCCACTTGCACGCCACAGCGTTGAATGAAGCCGTGAAAGGCATGGGATTGACCCAGCACAATATGCACTTCTTCGATACCTTGAAAATTACCTTAAAGCATTCAACAGCCACCAAAGTTAAAGCCCTGGCTGAAGCTGCAGAGGTGAATTTTAGATACTTTGACGAGCAAACTATTGGTATTTCGTTGAACGAAACGACCACAGATGCAGATTTAGCAGATATCGTTGCCATTCTTGCCAAAGCGGAAGGAGTGGAGACCATTGCAATGGCAGATCCGTCAGGAAATTTACCAGAAAATTTAATTCGCTTGTCTGATTTTATGGGGCATGAGGTATTTCATAGCTACCACAGCGAGACGGATATGATGCGCTACTTAAAATCGTTAGAGCACAAGGATTTGGCATTGAATCATAGTATGATTTCACTGGGATCTTGTACCATGAAGCTCAATGCAGCTTCTGAGATGATTCCGCTCTCTAATGCAGCCTGGAATGGTATTCACCCGTTCGTACCGGTAGACCAGGCCGAAGGATATGCCGAGGTAATCGAAACTTTGGAGCGCGACTTAGCCGTAATTACAGGTTTTGATGCCACTTCCTTGCAGCCAAACTCTGGAGCACAAGGTGAATATGCAGGTCTAATGGTCATTCGTGCCTACCACCAAGCCAATGGTGAAGACCATCGCAATATCGCTCTTATTCCTTCTTCGGCACACGGAACCAACCCAGCCTCTGCTGTGATGGCGGGAATGAAGGTCGTAGTGGTCGGTTGTGATGATCACGGAAACATCGATGTAGAAGACTTACGTGCTAAAGCGGAACAACACAGTGCGAACTTGAGTTCACTCATGATCACCTACCCATCAACGCATGGTGTGTTTGAAAGTGCAGTGAAGGAAATTACCGACATCATTCACCAACACGGTGGTCAGGTATATATGGACGGTGCCAATATGAATGCTCAGGTAGGTTTGACCTCACCGGGTCTAATTGGCGCCGATGTTTGTCACTTGAATTTGCACAAAACCTTTGCCATTCCGCACGGAGGTGGTGGTCCAGGTATGGGTCCTATTTGTTGTAAGGCACACCTTGCCCCATTCCTTCCAAAGCACCCAGTGATCGACATGGGTGGGGCGCAAGGCATCAACTCGATCTCTGCAGCACCATGGGGCTCGGCATTGATCCTATTGATTTCTTACGCCTATATTAAAATGTTGGGTGCAGAAGGATTGACAGATTCAACCAAATATGCCATCCTCAATGCGAACTACATCAAGGAGCGCCTCGCAGGAGCATTTGATGTATTGTACTCTGGTGAGAACGGCCGTGCGGCACACGAAATGATTCTAGATTGCCGCCCGTTCAAGAAGGATGCCGGCATTGAAGTTACGGATATTGCGAAGCGTTTGATGGACTATGGATTCCACGCGCCTACAGTAAGCTTCCCAGTAGCGGGTACCGTAATGGTGGAGCCTACTGAAAGTGAAGGCAAGGCGGAACTCGACCGTTTCTGTGATGCCATGTTGAGCATCCGTGCGGAAATCGATGCGGTAACTCGTGGCGATATGGATGCTTCGAACAACGTATTGAAGAATGCGCCACATACCCAAGGACTGATCTGCGCAGATACCTGGGATTTGCCCTATACACGTTCACAAGCAGCCTTCCCACTCGCATATGTTGCTGATCACAAATTCTGGCCTTCCGTGCGTCGAGTAGACGATGCCTACGGGGATCGCAACCTCATCTGTACATGTGAGCCTATTGAGAGCTACATGGAAGAAGCTGCCGAGGCGTAAGCCGAGGAAAATTTACGCATAAAAAACCCGGCGCATGCGCCGGGTTTTTTTATATAGTTTACGGCTATTTTATGGATTAGAAATAGCCCTAAAATCTGCTCCAGTTGGAGTCTGGAATAAGGCCAAGTCAAAATGGCGTGTTGCAGCATAAAGGTGATCGAATATATCGGCCATGATGCCTTCGTATTCTTGCCAAACAATGGTATTCGTAAAGCAATAAACCTCTATGGGCAAGCCTTCAGTAGTTGGCTGAAGTTGACGCACCATCAAGGTGAAGTCATGATGAATTCCAGGGTGATTTTTTAAGTAGAACTCTACATATTTACGGTAAAGGCCAATATTCGTTTGACGCCGCCCATTTAATTTACTAGCGCCTTTAATGCCTTTCTTCTTATTATTCGTATCAATTTCAGATTGACGTTGAATCATAAAATCATGGATCAAATCAATTTCTTTGAGGCTATCTGCTAATCCCTCATCTAAGTGCCGAATGGAAGTAATGTCGATATGAATATTTCGCTTGATACGACGAGCACCACTTTCACTCATTCCACGCCAGTTCACAAAGCTCTCGGAAACAAGTGCAGTTGCCGGTACAGTGCTTACAGTTTTATCGAAGTTTTGAACCTTAACTGTAGTGAGATCTATGCTTAATACATCGCCGTCTACCCCATATTTAGTGAAGGTAATCCAATCGCCAACCTTTACCAGGTCATACATGTGAATTTGAAAGTTGGCCAAAAGGCCCTTGATGCTGTCTTGAAAGACAAGAATGAGAATGGCAGTAGCCCCGGCAAGCGCACCTAAAATAGTACCTGCGTTCGTGCCCGTAAGGATACTAATTATGGCGATAACAGCACCAAAGAATGCTAATATTCGAATGACCTGAGAAATAGTTCGGAAGGGCGAGTTCAATAATTTATCGCTCATGCCAAACCAATTCTCCAATGCCCGTAGCGTGCGGTTTACCAGATTAACCAGTAGTACAATCACGTATAGAACGACCAGCTTTTCGAGATAAGGGATCGCAGCGGGGACATCACTAAATATGTAGGGTAGGCTTGTGTGGACAATCCATGCGGGTACAAGATGAGCTAAGTTCTTGAAGACTTTTTGCTCAAAGAAATAATCATCCCAAGTTGCTTTTGAACGTTTTACAACGCCTTGAATGATAGAAAGGAGGATTCGGCGCGCAATAAAATCGGCGATCAGCGATATCAGAACTAGGAGTATAATATCGATTCCGACGGCTATTATTTGTACGTATTCTGGCTGTACGCCTTGATCTAATAGAAAATCAGTGGTCCAGTGAAGTTTACTCATTAGTATGGGTGAAATAAAGTTATGCTATCAAATCTAACTGATGTTGCATAAAAATATCCCAAACCGTAGACGGTTGTATCATCTGAACGACGAATATTTCCAATTTGAGGACTATAGGGCACACTAAATAAGCCCCCTCCTCCGATATTATTGGCCATAACGGTGAGGTAATCGAACATTCCTTCACTCAAAGTTCGCGTCTCGAACACCAGGTTTATCAGGGTATCTCGGTATACGGTATAGGGCGGACCAATAAAATTAAATCGGCTAACCTGAGTTCCTTGAATGAATTGCTCGTCATCGAAAATATTTATTTCTGAATTCAAACTCTTTACAGTCTCTTGAGGCTCAAACGGTCCCAAAAGTCCATTTGGTGCGTAGATTTCTGTAGTCCAGTAATTTTTAATCCAGTAGGCATTTCCTTTACCAACCGGGTCATTCCAGAGTGCATATGGGCTGTAATAGCAAGAATCTGCATCGGCATACCAAACAGAATCTCCGGTTCGAAAATCGACCCAGCTGCTATCATCTTCCATTATTGGGAACATTGGTGCCAACAGGGTAAAAGGAGTATTCACAATATCAGTAGTACTTTCCCATAAACCAGTGGCATCACCATATCCCGACGGTACATCGATAATTACGCGATATCCGTTTCCAATGGTTGCAATGAGCGCCGTATCCTCGTAATGACCGGGACTAACTTCGACTAAAGAACTTACCAAACTATCATTTTCATAAACCTCTACAATAGCTCCACTAATCACGTTAGAGGCACCTGTTTCTAAATAAGGCGAGCTAATGGCCAAATCAAGGTAGGTGCCGGTGCCTACTAAATCCGTTACAGAGCCGCTGACTGAAAGTAAGGCTGCGCCGTCGTAGGCATCGGTCTTTACTTTATCGGTTACGTCGGTTTCACAATTAACTAAAAATGTGGCGGTTAAAAAGAGGAATAAGTACTTTCTCATGGGAATTAAAACTCTAGGTTGTAGGTAATCATGGGGATAGCCGTAGCGAATATGCTCAACTGCGTGGCTTTGGTTTGACCCGTTGGGTCTCCATTGTCGTCCAATTCTTCTTCGAAGAAAATGCTGAATGCATTCTTCCGCCCGTATGCGTTATAAACCCCGATATTCCAGCTCGCTTTATTTTCTCGTTTGCTAGGAACGGCAATATCCATACTCAAGTCTAGTCTGTGGTAAGCCGGGGTACGGCTGTTGTTTCGGCTCAATGCAAATGGGTAGATAATACCCTCAAATTCACTTCTAGCTTCTGGGTATGTATAAGGCTTGCCGGTTTGGTAAATGAATGAACCGGAGAAGCTGATGTTTGGTTTCCAAGCATATGCTGCCACCAAGGCAAAATCATGTGGTTTGTCTTGGGCAGCAGGATACCACTGGCCAAGGTTAATCCATTCATCTGGAGTATTTCCCAGGTCTACTTGTAGTTCAGAGCGGCTATAGGTGTATGCAATCCAACCCGTGAGTTGACCAATCTTTTTATCCAGCTGCATTTCCAAGCCGTAACTGCGTCCTTGTCCCGTCATCAAGGCTACCTCAATATTATCAATTCCTGTTGGTTGTGCGCCATTTTTAAAATCAACGAGGTCGCGCATACTCTTATAGTATGATTCTATGCTCAGCTGCCATTCACCGTCATTAAAGTTTCGGTTCCAACCTATGGCTACTTGATCTGCAGTACCCGGTTTGATGTAACGACCAGCTGGTCGCCACGTATCAATAGGTAATGAAGAAGTAGTATTTGAAATCAAATGCAGGTATTGACGCATGCGGTTATAACTTGCCTTAATAGCTGAATTCTCGGAGGTTTTATAGTTGATTCCTAATCGAGGTTCAAGGCCTTGTAGCCCGTCGAATGATTCGATGATCTCTCCTGAGGCGTAAGAAGTAGTATCGACGATGAGGTCATTGCGAACCGTCCCGATAGAGGTAGGGGTATAGTTCACCACATCACGCCCTCCTACATTGTAAAAAGAACTGTATCGTAAACCACCACGAACGGTAAGTCGGTTATTGATTTTCCAATCGTCTTCGACGAATAAGGCAGGTTCTAAAGCATATTCGTTTTGAAGTTCTATCGAGATATCCGTGAGGTTACTATCGATGTAATCCAATGTGGTAGAGAATGGTTCAAAGTCGTATACAGTTGCTTCAACACCATAGTTGATTTGGTGTTGGGCGTTTGGGAACCAGCTGAACGATATCTTATTCGCTTGGTTGCGGATGTAAGCGATGTTATCAATTTTCGCTTGAGGAAAGTCGAACAATATGGCGTAATCGTAATCAGAATAAATACTGCTGACGTTCATGAAGAGCTTATCGGATAAGAGGTAATTCCAACGAGCCGTTATACCGAGATTCCCCCAGTTAAAGCCCACCAGTCCCGGTACTCCAAAGGCGTCCTTACCGTAGTATGCGCTCAAGAATAACCGGCTCTTATCTGAAAATCTATAATTGATCTTAGCGTTGAGGTCGTAGAAATTAGCGATGATGTTGTTCAAGTCATCATTAGGGCTCAATTTCAATAAAACATCCTGGTACGAACGGCGGCCCGCCACCATGAAGCTGGCCTTATCCTTAATAATAGGACCCTCAAACATCAAGCGAGAAGAAAGCAAACCTAAGCCCATGCTTCCTGCAAATTCTTTGTTGTTTCCTTCCTTCTGGTAGACGTCGAGCACAGAACTTAATCGTCCACCATAGGGTGCAGGTATTCCTCCTTTATAAAGCTTTAGATCACGAACGGCATCTCCATTAAATACCGAGAAGAATCCGAAAATATGCGAACTATTGTAGACAGGAGCTTGGTCAAGGAGAATGAGGTTTTGATCAGTTTTTCCTCCACGAACATTAAAGCCGCTCGCACCTTCTCCAACGGTAGTCACACCCGGAAGTAGCGTTATGGAACGAACCACATCAAATTCACCCAAAAACTGAGGTATGGCTTTGATTTGTTTTGCGCTGAGCTGTGTGGTGGACATTTCTGCGCGATTCAAATTTTCGTCCAATTTTTTGGCGGTGACTTCCACTTCAGTCAATTCGTTGATTGCTTCACCCAGCTCAAAATCAATAGTTTGACTGCTGCTAAGGTTGATGGTAAGTACCTCGTTAGTATATCCAATGTAGCTAACGGTGAATGTTTGTTTACCAGCGGGGACCGTTAGGGAATAGAATCCATAAATGTTTGAGATTGTTCCCTGGCGATCTTCATTCACTATTGACGCATTAATAAGTTCTTCGCCAGTTGCGGCATCACGTATGTATCCACTAATGGTAACGTTTTGAGAATGAGCGGAAAGGGTAAACGCTAGTCCTATTAAGGCAAGCCATTTCTTCATATTGCGGTTGTTTATTACTTACATAAGCGATTTCTCGCTTTTTTGTTCCGCAAAGAACCAAAGTTTATGCCACGACATGACTTGGTCGAAGAATTTTTTAAGAATTGAGCAGACAATGCCCGGACTATTCCTTTATGAAGATTTTGAAAGCAAGAATGGTCCCTGTCAAACTACATCCTATAACATTGGCAAGTATAAGTGGAAAGTCCCCGATGAGTATGCCATAGATTAACCATCCACCTTGTCCTGTGAACATCATGATATACATGGTTAAGCTCAAATCTTTAACTTTTCTAAATCGTATGATTTTCCAAGCTTGTGGAATGAACGAAGCTGTAGTCAGCGAAGCTGCAATTAATCCTATACTATCAATCCAATCCATCTTTTATAAAATACTGGTTAATGATACTCTCTTTGTCAATGGTACCGAAGAGTGTCGGGAGACGCGGTATGGGTTTGACCGTCCCTTTTGTTAGTAACTTGTTGATAAGTATTCTGAAGGCCCATAGTTCGTGGCTTGTCTAGTTGTGTGAAAGGACTCCTTGATGTAATTTTGCCCCGTCTTATTTAAACAAGAATACACAATGTCTCAATTAGTTGGAACTATCGCTCAAATTATCGGTCCTGTAGTGGACGTGAAATTTGACGGTTCAAAAGGAGAGCTTCCTAAAATCTACGAAGCACTTGAAGTAACAAAATCTACGGGTCAAGTAGTCATCCTCGAGGTGCAAAAGCACATCGGTGAGGATACAGTACGTGCCGTATCTATGGATTCTTTGGACGGATGTCAAAGAGGTCAAGAGGTGCGTGCTAAAGGTGATGCGATCACCATGCCTATCGGTGACCAGATTTACGGCCGCGTATTTAATGTGGTAGGTGAGGATATCGATGGTATTGGCGGTATTGACCGTTCAAAAGGTTTGCCTATCCACCGTCCAGCTCCTGCCTTCGAAGACTTGAGTACTTCTACGGAAGTTCTTTTCACAGGTATTAAAGTCATTGACCTTATCGAGCCTTACGCAAAAGGTGGTAAGATTGGTCTTTTCGGTGGTGCCGGTGTAGGTAAGACGGTATTGATCCAGGAATTGATTAACAACATTGCTAAAGGCCACGGTGGTCTTTCTGTATTTGCCGGTGTTGGTGAGCGTACTCGTGAGGGTAATGACCTTATGCGTGAGATGCTAGAATCTGGTATTATCAAATACGGTGACGATTTCATGCACGCTATGGAAGAAGGCGGTTGGGATCTAAGCAAAGTAGATAAAGAGTTGATGAAGGACTCTAAAGCAACCTTCGTATTTGGTCAGATGAACGAGCCTCCAGGTGCACGTGCACGTGTGGCGCTTTCAGGTTTGACTTTGGCAGAGTACTTCCGTGATGGTGAAGGCGACGGACAAGGAAAAGACATCCTTTTCTTCGTGGATAACATCTTCCGTTTCACGCAAGCAGGTTCTGAGGTGTCGGCACTTCTAGGTCGTATGCCTTCTGCGGTAGGTTACCAGCCAACCCTAGCTTCTGAGATGGGTGCGATGCAAGAGCGTATTACCTCTACTAAGAGCGGTTCTATTACTTCGGTTCAAGCGGTATACGTACCTGCGGATGACCTTACGGATCCGGCTCCTGCAACCACGTTTGCTCACTTGGATGCAACCACTGTGTTATCTCGTAAGATCGCTGAGCAAGGTATCTACCCTGCGGTTGATCCACTAGATTCTACTTCTCGTATCTTGACTGCGGACATCGTAGGTAAAGAGCACTACGATACTGCACAACGCGTAAAAGAAACGTTGCAGCGTTACAAAGAATTGCAGGATATCATCGCGATTCTTGGTATGGAAGAATTGTCTGAAGAAG
>CAXPFQ010000020.1:0-8352 GCA_964216615.1 Schleiferiaceae bacterium | reverse complement strand
TGATTTGCGGACGCTGAATGTACTCCGACAACGGCATATCAATGCGTTTGGTGCGGTAGCGCTCCATCTTATAATGGCTGTACATCTGCTTCGACGGTTCGCGGAACAAGAAGATCATCTTTGGTTTATGGGACCAATTCGAAAAGTGCTCGCGCGCCACCTTTTCGTACAAATAATGCGCCGTCGCCTCGAACCGTACCGTCGCATCCTCACCGCCTTTGAAAAAAGCTTCATAGTGGGCCAAATCATGCTCGTGCACATTGGCCGAGGCATTGAACCTATTCACCTTATCGGCGAAAAAGAAGGTCTCCTTCTTCGGGCTACCATAGACCTCTGGATGGGCCGATAACCAAAAATACAGGCTGCTGGTGCCACACTTTGGGGCACCGCCAATAATGACATTAGGAAGAAGCGCTGGGTTCATGCGCGCAAGATAGTAAGATTCGGTGCTAGACCGCTGTGGTCAAGAGCAACTCTTTGATCCACCAAGCCAAGGCACCTCCGGCCAAAGGCCCCACCACGGGGATCCATGCATAGTCCCAACCTGAATCGATTTTGTTTTTAATAGGCAATAATTGGTGCATGATGCGCGGACCTAAATCGCGGGCGGGATTAATCGCATATCCGGTCGTACCCCCTAATCCCAGACCAATAACCCAAACCAACAAGGCCACTGGCAGGGCACCAACACTCCCCAACCCTATCGGCGTGGTGCTCTCGCCTTCCAAGGTTCCTCCAACAAAGTAGAAGACCACAAAAACGAGGACAAAGGCGCCGAGGGCCTCGCCAAAGAAGTTGTTCCAGGTGTTTTTGATCGCCGGTGCGGTGCAAAAGGAACCGCGAATGGCGCCGCCATCGTCCGTGATGTCGTAATGCGGCTTGTAGAACACGTAGTTCATGGTGGTGCCGGCAGCTGCACCTAATAATTGGGCCCCGAAATACATCCACATCGTCGCCGTATCCACCGCGCCGTCCATCCACAGCCCAAGGGTCACCGCCGGATTCAGGTGCGCACCGCTATATGGGCCGGCAACGACCACCCCTACGAAGACCGCGAGACCCCATGCGGTGGTGATCATCACCCACGAGCCGGGATCGCCCTGAGCCTTGGTATTTTTCAATACAACATTGGCGACAACGCCGTTTCCGATAAACAGCAACAAGAAAGTTCCGACGAACTCGGCCCAAAATGGTGACATACGCGTGGTTTTGTTCTGAACTACTAAGATGCAAAAATTGGTAGACTCCGAGAATTTTACTTAATTATTGATTCGTTAAACCCGCAGGCGTATGAAACCTTATTTATTGGCTATTGATGCCGGAACGACCTCCTCCAGAGCGATCGTTTTTGATGGGGATACTAAGAAAATTGGACTGGGCCAATTCGAATTTACCCAACACTTCCCACAACCTTCATGGGTGGAGCACGATGCCAATGAAATATGGACCTCCCAATTGCGCGCCATCAAAGAGGCCTTAAAACAAGCCAAGGTCAAGCCGCATGAAATTAGTGCCCTCGGGATCACCAACCAGCGCGAGACCACCATCATTTGGGATGCTGCAACGGGCGAGCCCATCCACCACGCCATCGTGTGGCAAGACCGCCGCACCTCGGATTATTGTGAGAGTCTCAAAGCCCAGCACGGCCCCACCATCACCGCCAAAACGGGACTCATTACTGATGCCTATTTCAGCGGCAGCAAGATTCGCTGGATCCTCAGCAAAGTGCCCGGGGCGCGGGAGCGTGCCGAGCGTGGTGAATTGCGATTTGGCACCGTAGATTCTTGGATCATTTGGAACCTTACCGAAGGCGCTTCGCACATTACCGATGCCTCGAACGCGAGCCGCACCCTGTTGTACAATATCCACGAGGGGCAGTGGGATGCAGACCTTTGTGCCTTGCTCGAGGTTCCCATGTCCTTGCTACCAAAAGTCGTGGACAGCAGCGGAAAATTGGCATATACCTCCGAAAAAATCTTTGGCGCAAGTGTACCTGTTGCGGGCATCGCCGGAGACCAACAAAGTGCACTTTTTGGCCAATTATGTTTCGAACCGGGCGAGGCGAAAAATACCTACGGCACGGGCTGTTTCGCCGTGACCAATACCGGCAAAACCATCGTCAACAGCACAAATCAAATGCTCAGTACGGTCGCATGGCAATTAAATGGCGAACTCACCTACGCACTCGAAGGCTCAGTCTACATCGCCGGTGCCTTAGTGCAATGGCTGCGCGACGGACTAAAAATCATTGAGAACAGCAGTGATATTGAGGCCTTGGCGCTGAAGGAAGGCCACAATGGCGGCATTACCATTGTCCCTGCTTTAAGCGGATTAGGAGCGCCGCATTGGGATGCCTATGCCCGCGGTGCCATCATGGGCATCACTCGGGGCACTAACGACAGCCACATCGCCTACGCGGCGCTCGAAGCCATCGCCCTGAGTACGGCAGATGTTTTGGAAGCCATGGCCAAAGACCTTGGGCAAGACCTCAAAGCCATCAAGGTGGACGGCGGAGCCAGTGCCAACGATACGATGATGCAATTACAAGCCAATATTTTAGGCTGTCCGGTTATTCGCCCGGCGGAGACCGAGAGTACCGCACTTGGCGCTGCCTTGCTCGCAGGACTTGGCATAGGGTATTGGTCGTCCTTGGAGGATCTCAAGGCTTTGCTCAATGTCGACGAAAACTTCGATCCAACACCCATGGACCAAGCATTGCTCCGAGATCAATGGCAGCGGGCTACAGAAGCAAGCAAAGGTTGGATCAAAGTAGGGACGAATCTTTTATGACTTTATATCACTACCTAAATAGATTACTTGCTAGGTACTTTTAACATTGGACTAAGTGTTTTCAGCGTATAATATTTGAAGGGAAATGCACGTTGGATTACGGAAGAATTGGCCAAATTTTATGCCTTCAGTGATGACTATGTCGTGAAGTAGCGATGCGGTAAATCATTACATTTGATGCAAGCCAAAGGCGAATGAACGTTTCGAAAAAACAAATCTCAACAGGTGCCGTCATTAACATTGCCGGAATCCTCATCGGGGCCGTATTGAATCTATGGTTACTGCCGGAATTATTCAGCACAGAAGAGTTGGGGATGTACCGTTGGATGGAACGTACCGCTGTATTGCTGTCTAATATTTTACTCTTCGGGGTACACCGTTCCTTTACCAAGTTTCATTCAGATCCAAGTAAGGATAAGAAAATCTTCGAAAGTGCTGTAGTGGGCAGAAGTACGCTACTAATGATCTTAGTAGGCGCTATTTTATTTGTCGTAGGACCTGAGCTTGCTCCTCTTTTTAAATTTAAAGAGGACAGCGCTTACCTCCTTCGTTATTTGAGCTTTTTTGTCGTCAGTGGAATGGCTTTTTTAATGGCCATAGCAGCTGCAGCAACCACCAAGCGTATTGTGATACCCGTATTCTTGAAAAACTTAGGATTGCGAATGGCCATGTTCGTCTTAGGTTTAGTGCTAATTTTCTATGCGTTCTCCTTTGGTAATTGGCTCATAGCTTATGCTTGGTTCTCTTTAGCTCTTGGACTTTTAGCGTTGCTATATGCTTGGAACCGTGTAAAACCAAAATTCACTTGGCGACATATGGGAGCCAGAATGGATAGAGATGTACGGAAGTTCGCGCGCATCAGCGTTTTTAGCATTCTCATTGAAATAGGCATCAACACCCTGGACGTACAGATGCTTTCCATGCTCACAGATATGGACAGTGTAGGAATTTATGGTATGGCCTTCTTTATAGGTTCTGTCATTGACGGCATCCGTAGACCCATAAATCAGATGCTCGCTCCACAGATTTCTACGAGTTGGAATAAGAACAACATGGAGGTTCTGCGCAAAATTTATGAGAAGACCTCCAGCGCTCAAATGTTAGTCAATGCAGCATTCGTTATTATGGTTATGGTTAACCTAGAGTGGATTTTCTCTCTCATTCCAGATGGGGAAAGATTTGAACTTGCAATACCAGTGGTGGGATGGACTCTTGCGCGTAAGTATATCAATGCATCGTTTGGCTCAAATGGAGAAATAATTGCCAATAGCCCGTTTTATATGCTGAACATGCAAATAGGTTCAATCATGTTGGTCATTAACATAGTCCTTAATCTACTTTTTATCCCGACCTATGGAATTTTAGGGGTGGCCTACAGTGGTTTAATTGCCGTAATTTTCGTGAACGCCATGCGCGCCATTATGATCTACCGCAAAAGTGGTCTTCAGCCCTTCACCCGCGAGAGTCTTTACATATTCATAGGAAGTTCAATTGTTGGTTTGGCTTGTTACTTACTGCCGTATGAAGGCTTTTTGAGGTTTATCCTCTCTGGTACAATAATATTGGTTGTAGTTGTAGTATTTCGAAAGTTCATCAAGCACGTCCTGTTGCGTTAAGCCTACGTACCTTTATCCCGTTGAAAGTCGCATATATTCAAAATAGAGTCCAATTAGGCGGTCGATTCCAGGTCACCTTCGAAATGACCAAGGTGCTCAATGCCATGGGGATCGTTCCGGACTTCTACAGCTACCGTTTTCGGCTCACCCACGAGGACATCGCAGCACATTACGGCAGTACCATTGAATGCAACTTCATCAACATCCCGGAATCCCGTAGACCATTTGAGTGGAACATCACCAAGTTCAACTTTGATGTCAATGCTCACCTTCAGGGCTATGATTTGATCATCAACAGCAACAACACCAGCTTGGGACTGGACCCCACCCTCAATATTTTGAGCTACGTCCATTATCCCCGCAAGGCTAGGTTGATGCAAAAACCCACACTGAAACGCTTGTTCGATGTTGGCCGTGATCCCTTCATGCTCAACGCTATTCGCTATCGCCGACACCGCCGGGTAAGTTCGAATGATCTTCAGGTGGCCAATAGCGCATTTACAGCTCAGCGATTCGAACAACACTATGATCATAAGGTGGAACACATCCTCTACCCGCCGGTCGATATTGATTTTAAAGAGGGCGAAAAATTACTCAACCGCATCGTGAGTTTGGGCCGATTCTCTCCCAACAAGCGGCAGCTCGAGCAAGTTAAAATGATGGCTAAACTCCCACGGTATGAGCTCTACCTTATAGGTTTTAAAAACGACGCCAACTATTTCGATCAATGCGCCGACGCCATAGCATCCTTGGGACTCACCAACGTACATTTAGTGGCAGATGCATCCGAAAAAGAACGTAACGATCTATTAACCTCAGCTACCTTTTTCATCCATTCCCTCCGAGAGGAGCCTTTTGGCATTACCACTGTGCAAGGAATAGGCGCCGGTTGCCTGCCCATCGTGCACAATAGCGGCGGACAGCGCGAGGTGGTGCCTTATGCGGAGCTGCGTTATGAGAGTGAGGCAGATATACCGGAATTGGTCCAGAAACTTGAAAAATCCGAGCAAATCGCAGACCTTCGTACTGCGTTGAAAGCGCATATTCGTTCGTATTCGAGCGAGGCGTTCAGGGACCAATTCAAATTACTACTCGAACAAAAATTACCCGCATCATGAGAAAAGACAGGCTGATCAAGGAATGGTTGGGGTTCAACGTTCGCTATTGGAAAGATCTAAAACACCGCGCTAAACTTCACGGGCACCTTGAAAACAGTGAGGCCTTACCACAGGAAATCATGGCCCAGGCCGAGCCCGTCTTCGTGCTTTCCACCGGCCGCGTAGGCACGATGCTCCTCACCCGATTATTCGAATTAGAACAAGGCCTCCACATCGAACATGAGGCACTGCCTGAAATGCTTTTGGCCGGGAAAACTGCCTACGAAACTGGTGATCGCTCCTTTGCCAAAGGTGCCTTCATGGCAGGCCGTTACGAAGCCATCCGTGATTATACATTACGTGGATTGCGTTACGTAGAAACCAACAACAGATTGACCTTCTTCGCCCCCGCCATGGCAGAACTTTTCCCAAAGGCGAAGTTCATTCATTTGCTGCGTCATCCAGATTCATTTGTGTCTTCGGGCATACAACGGAATTGGTACACCGGTAAAACCATCACCGATGAAGGCCGTATCGCTCCACCGCAATCCTTGGGCATTGAGCGCCGTCCGGACAAGATTGCCTGGCTTTGGAATGCGACAAATTCGTTTATCGATGATTTCAAAGCTGGTCCTGGTAAAGACCGCACGCTGACCGTACGCTCAGAAGACCTGTTCTCGAACAAGGAAGAGGCGATTCGCATTCTGAATTGGCTCAACTTTAGTGCCGATGAGCGCAGCGTGCAGCGCGTACTCGATACACCGGTCAACAAGAGCAGAAAGAAGAAGGAAAAGCAAGTGTACGACGAGGCATTAGTGCCGCTTGTCGCCAAATACTACGGCCGCTAGTCAATCAATAGCTCCGGGTAAAACGCCTCGTAATCTTTACGGTACAAAGCCTGTAATCTCCGGCGCTGATCGTCGGTGAGCTCCACTTTTTTCTTGGAACGATTCACGTTGAGCTTCACCTCTTTTTCATACGGTGTGCCCAATTTTTCCGCGACCTTAGCAAAATCTTCATCAAAGTTTTCGAACCTGCCGATGAAATCCATATTTGGGATATCGATGATGGAAATCTGTGCTCGCAAATGCTCGTCGCACTGGGTCACATCTTGACCTTCAACCCAAGTCAAAAACGCATCAAAATCTTGCATGCGCTCGTGCTCCTCAGGGGTAAACCTGAAGTAGTTCTGCACGGTCACTTTATCCTTCCAACAACTGATGAATTTCTCTTCTGGATTACGTACAAAGGCGAACTTGTAAAAGTTGCGTACCATCCACTTCGAATAAGGCATGGCAGAACCGTAAATCAATGAACCCGGTTTGCTATCTGCCGTAAGGTAATTATTGATGGTACGCGAAGCGACCTTGTAATTACGAAACCAAATGGCCTTATAGCGGTAACTATACGACATGAAAAAACGCTCCTTCTTGAAGAGTTTCAAAACGTACTTGTTCCAGTAGAAATGACGAAACTTATAGGAGATTTCGCTGGTGTTTAGTTTCATGTGTGGCTGTAATCTACCTGCTAAAATACATTAACTCTTTCACGCACTTCTGCTCAGCCCAAGTAAAAAGGCGGTAATTTTAGCCCATGAAGGCACCCGAAATCATTTTTGAATCCACTGCGTTGATCGTCATCAACAAAGAATCGGGCATTATCTCAGAGCAAAACCCCTTTGAAGCCTTATCCGCCGAGAGCCAAGTCCGTCACTACCTGGGCCAAGGACTTAAACCCCCATTCGTGGGGGTCGCACATAGACTTGATCGGGTAACCAGCGGCCTGCTCATCTTCGCAAAAAAGAAAAGCGCCCTGAAACAACTCAACCAATGGTTTGCAGATCGCAAGATCCAGAAAACCTACCTGGCCATCACTGCCACACCTCCAAAGCCCGCAAAAGGCATCTTAGAACACTACCTTTTCACCGATAAAGCCGCAAAGAAAGCTCTGGTTTACGACCACCCTAAAGGCGGCACAAAACCTGCCCGCCTGCACTACCGAACCTTGGAAGTGAATGAGTACGGTACCTTGCTCGAGATCAAGCCCAGCACAGGTCGTTTCCATCAAATTCGTGCTCAGCTCAGCTACATCGGCTGCCCTATCATCGGCGATGAGAAATATGGCGGCTCCCCACTGATCCCGAATGCTATTACACTTCATGCGTGGAAAATCAAATTGCCCGAAGTATTGAACGAATCACCCCTAGAGCTTGAAGCACCAATTGATGCACGTGAATGGCTCTCAAGAACGAAGAAACGTTAAAACTTATATAACTCAGCTATAGCCCCTGGCTCGCCATCACTAAAACTCCATTTATATCTTAGGGTGTTGGCGTTGATCAGCTCTAATTCAACCAAACCATGGGGGATACAATGACCTTTTTTCATCTCCTCTTCGAAAAATACCCGATTCGAATTTACCTGAAGTAAGTTTAATTCAGCTAGACACGAGAGTGATGTATAATCAATTTTGTACTCACCTTCATCAATGGTCAATACCACAGACCAAGATTCGTTTAAATTGAACTGATAACCCTCACCAACCCAAACACCGTCTAACATAGCGGTTGAATGCTGAGCAAATCCAAGGAAACTCAGTAGAAATGCACATACCGTAAAGACCTTTTTCATAACATCACATTTATTCCTATGTACTCTTAACGTCTTAAACTCATTCTAATGTATGTGTTACCGAGAATTTCAGCAGTATTAAGAAAATCATTTATAAGCCTTTGTTATTCTTAGGTCGCACTAAAAGAAAAAGCCCCTCCGAAAAGGAAGGGCTTTAAAGTGGGCCCAGCAGGGCTCGAACCTGCGACCACCTGATTATGAGTCAGGTGCTCTAACCAA
>CAXPFQ010000019.1:0-4311 GCA_964216615.1 Schleiferiaceae bacterium | reverse complement strand
TTATTTTCTGTTCTACGAAAAAGAAGGTGGAGAAGCTAGCGCGCACGCTCAAGCAGAAAGGATATGCTTGTCAAGGTATTAGCTCAGACTATGAGCAAGATGCACGTGAAGAAGCTTTACGCGACTTTAGAAGCGGGAAAACTCGCATCATGGTTGCCACTGATGTGATGTCGCGTGGAATCGATATCAAGGGTATTGATCTCGTGATCAACTACGACGTTCCAGGAGATGCTGAGGACTACGTTCACCGTATTGGTCGGACAGCGCGTGCCAAGACGGAGGGAATGGCCGTGACACTGGTTTGCCCTGACGACATGTTCAAGTTCTCTAAGATTGAGCGATTGATCGATAGAGAATTGGACAAAGAGCAGCCGCCAAAACATATTGGTGAAGGTCCACAATGGAAAGGTCTGAGCAGTAAGGGTAAAGGCCGCAAAGGTTCAAACCCGCGAAATAAGCGCGAGGACAAACCACGCCGCGACAAAGCAGGCAAGGATAATCCTCGTGGCGATCGCAAGGATCGTAAACCTCGCGAAGAGCGTAAGAAAGAGAAGTCAAAAAACCGACTCCTTTACGAAGCCTTGCCGAACCTGAAGAAAGCTGCGCCACCAGCTTCTGAGTAATGGACACGTTCGTGGTGCTATAACGCCCTGAACTTCGATATGATAAACAACGACATTTACCGCCGTTTGAGATACCTTTTTGGGTACCAGTACGGTGAGGTTATTTCGCTCTTTGAATCTACTGGTTTCGAAGTGAGTGAAGCACAGTACAAGGGCTGGGCCTGTAAAGAAGAAGAGGACCGGTTCTTGGCGATGACCGATCGCGAATTGGCCATCTTCCTCAATGGTGTAATCATTAAAATGCGCGGTGCACAGCCCGGTCCTCCTCCGATTCCTGAAGAGGAGATGAGCAACAATGTCATCTTGCGCAAATTGAAAATTGCCTTCAACCTCAGGTCAGAGGATATGTTGGAAATCTTTGTATTGGTCGACCGAAAATTGAGCCCGCACGAGCTGAGTGCGTTTTTTAGAAAGCCTTCTCATTCCTCGTTTCGGTACCTCAAGGGACAATATTTACGCAACTTTTTGATGGGGTTGCAGATCAAGTATAAATCATCGTTGAGCCACCCAAAAAACAGCTGATGAACGCACAACAACCAAAGCGCAAGGAGCTTTTGAAATCCTTTTTAGAGAAGTTTGGTATCACAACGCTAAATCCGATGCAGATTGAGGCCCGCAAGGCCATCTCAAGCAGGAACGATGTCGTTCTTCTTTCTCCAACAGGAAGTGGTAAAACGCTTGCATTTCTCTTGCCGCTTATAGAGCGTTTAGAACAGAATGTAGAAGGCATACAAGCCATTGTATTGGTCCCGTCTCGAGAGCTCGCCATGCAGATTGAACAAGTCGCGCGACAGCTAGGGTCAGGATTCAAGATAAACGCTGTCTACGGCGGAAGATCGGGCCAAATGGATAAAGCAGATTTGAAAACCAAACCTGCCTTGCTCATAGGCACTCCCGGCCGTATTGCAGACCGGTTCCGTCGGGACGAGATGGATTTGACGGGCGTGAAAACATTAGTACTGGACGAATTTGACAAATCCCTCGAAGTAGGCTTTGAGCGCGAGATGTCGGAGATCGTGCGCAGCCTACCTTCCGTGAACCAGCGCGTACTGACCTCTGCTACAGATGCAGTGGCCATCCCAGAATTTTTGGGTATTGAAGAACCTATTTCTATCGATTATTTGAACCAGCACCGACTGCAGTTGACGATAAAGACGATTGCTGCTGAGGCTGGCGAGCGTCTTGATGTTTTGGCAGAATTGTTAGGGAAATTGAATGGACAGCCGGGCATTATCTTTTGCAATTTCAAAGAGTCGTTATTTGATGCAAGTGACTTTCTCTTGGACCAAAAAATTGAGCACGAATGCTATTACGGTGGATTGGAACAAATCGATCGAGAACGCGCTTTAGTGAAGTTTCGCAACGGAACCTGTCAGTTGCTTTTAGCTACAGATCTAGCGGCCCGTGGTCTGGATATTCCCGAGATCAAATTTATCATTCACCTAGAATTGCCCTACCACCCAAATGAATTTACACACCGCAATGGGCGGACGGCCCGAATGAATGCGAAAGGTGCGGCGTACATACTTCATAAAAAATCTAAACCCCTGCCAGAATTTATCCAGGCAGTTGAGCCACAAAAGGTCGAATTAAAGGAGGTCGCTTCACAACATGTAGATGTTCAGAAATGGACCACAATTCATATCACTGGTGGAAGAAAGGATAAAATCTCAAAGGGAGATATCGCTGGCCTCTTTTTTAAGAAAGGAGGACTCTCTAAACAACAACTTGGTGTAATTGAACTTCAACAGACCTACGCTTACGTTGCAGTAGAACGCTCAGTCGCCCATCAGACCGTTGACCTCACGAACAATCAGCGTTTGAAGAAGAAGAAGGTGCGCATTACTATTGTCCGTTAAATCAGAATAAACCGCTCTGCATAGGCCTCGGTCGGGGTTTCTACCCTCAGAATGTAGGTTCCACGTGCCAACCCGCTTACGTCAATAGTTTCATTGAACTGTCCAATGAAGTCCGCCCGGCTATTCTGCCAAACTTCCTGTCCTGAGGTGTTAAAAATACGCATGTTCATATCGCTCTGAGTACCGAGGATGAATTGAACATGCAGTTGATCGATTGCAGGGTTCGGGAATAGAAGTAAGGAGTATGATTCTCGCTCCACAGTGAATATTTCAGTCGCTATTTCACAGGAATCGAAACGTACCGTAAGTCCATAATTACCATTTGTAGGGTTGAAGAGCACGCTGTCTTCAGAAATGGTGATGCCGTTTAGGGTCCAATTGTAAACTACACCGCTAACGTCCTCAGAAATTTCGCTGCGCAACACATTTCCATCGGCTACAATATCCACATCAATGACCGCTGAACAAGTATCGAAATTTGCGACCAATTCTGTATTTGTACTCGTCACCACCTGAATAGAATCGTCTTCTTCATTCTGGTAATTCCCGTTGTTTGAGGTCCAATGCGAGAATACATAGCCAAAGTGGGGAGTAGCTTGCGCTGTAATAGGACACCCGCCGTGGTACACCCCTTCCCAAGGCAACTCTGGAGTGATGCTGTTGATGGTGATTGCTCCAGCACCCGAAGGGTATGCATCGAGATCCACATCTCGTTGACCCATCAAAGAGAAGCTCTGATTGATGTGTTGTCGAGCAGTTGCTATTCTGTTCGCATTGTACGATTTAATCGAATTCACCGCATTTGACCAAAATGTGTAAGAATACGGCCCCATCTGACTGCTCCAGTTGGCAATATGATCCGGAATAGCAGGGGCTAGTGCCGCTTTTAATTCATCGGTAGTTGCATCGAAGTTTGCACTTTGGAATGTGGTGTTTATCAGGTCATCGTAACGATTGGTGAATCGACACATAAAGTCATCATTGTCAAGAACGTGATCAAAGAGCTCTGAATGGTCGTTTGGCTCGGTTGGGTTTCTTGCCCGGTCGATATAATTCTGGTAGATATTACCACCGTAAAGCCCAAAGGCGAAATCAGTATCTTACATCATGTAGCGCCACGTGGCACCAACAGTGTCTTGCCTCCACAACTTGACGTTATTCAGCCCCCAATCTATCCCTAACCAATCTCTATTCTGAATATATGTCTGGAAAACGAAGTAGTCGATGTAGTTATTGAGATCAAACCTTGAACTGAATATTTCTACGAAGTCGTCCGAAGAAGTACTCGTGTTCATAATGATATCGTAAGAGTCGGTAAAGTGCGCCGATGACCCTACCAGCGAGCCATCTCTGTTCATCAATTGCACCTCGTCGCTAGGTACACCATGGTTGCTTTCGACGTAATGTTCGTCCAATTTTTCTCTAATCCCGTACAACCCCCAATACGAACCGTTCAAGTACACGATACAGGGTTGGTAGCCCATTCGGTCGATCTCAGTTCCCTGGGCCAATCTGCTCATAATAGCGTCTTGTAATCGATCCGAAAGACCATGCTGTCCGCCGTTTCGCAGGTTGAAGTTATTGTAACGGGTGATGTGCGGTTTACGCTCGATTAACGTGTATTCAATATCTCCGGTATAAATGGATTTTGCATCCACCCGGAAAGACTTCTGTGGTTCTGCTCGTGACCAGCCGCCGTGAATTTCAAGATCAAATTCTGCCTCAAACTGTTTGGTTTGGGTGCCGTCGAAAAACTCCATCCTAGACTTTCTTGACCAAGGCTGCCAGAAATTACTTCCGAAATACGGGTAATTCGTACTGGCATTAGG
>CAXPFQ010000018.1:0-6927 GCA_964216615.1 Schleiferiaceae bacterium | reverse complement strand
CTAATCGCAGGGACATGTCTTATATACCAACTTTAGATCTCGCCCATTGGACCAAGGGCACACCAGAACAGCAACAACAGTTTGCTGCAGACCTGGGCAAAGCCTATACAGATATCGGCTTTGTAACCATTACTAATCACGGCTTTACGGACGAAATGCAGGCCAAGCTCTACAGTGAAGTAGAGACCTTCTTCGGCCTTGATACCACGATCAAAAGAAACTACGAGATTGAATCATTAGCGGGACAACGTTGCTATACGAGATTCTGACGTGAGCATGACAAGGGCATTCCTGCAAAGGATTTGAAAGAATTCTGGCAGGTAGGGCAACCAGAGCCTGCGTACAATGGCCCAGAATACCACGACAATGTACATGTCGACGAGCGCCCAGATTTTGCGCCGACCTGTGTACAAGCCTACCAGCAACTAGAGGGTGTGGGACTCGATATGTTGAGCGCCATTGCCACGTATTTAGAATTGGACCCAGAGTATTTCCAACCTTGGGTAAAAGGAGGAAATAGCATCTTGCGCTCCATCCACTACCCGCCAATTACAGAGGATCCGGGAGATAGCGTACGTGCGGGGCAACACGAAGATATTAACCTGATCACCCTACTAATGGGTGCGAGCGCGGAAGGCCTCGAAGTGTTGAATAAACAAGGCGAATGGGTGGGCATTACTGCCATCCCAGGCGCACTCGTGGTAAACGTAGGCGACATGCTTCAACGTTTGACGAACGGCTGCTTGAAATCTACCACTCACCGTGTGGTAAATCCACCGAGAGAACAATGGGGGTCTTCTCGTTTTAGCATTCCATTCTTCCTACACCCTGTGGGCAAGATGCCACTGAACGCTTTGGCACAGTGCATCAGCGATACACGTCCTAAAGCCTTTGACGACATCACCGCTGGGGAATATTTGGACGAGCGCTTGGTTGAAATAGGCCTTAAGAAAAAATAATCGTGCGCATAGACATCATTTCAGTAATGCCGGAGCTCCTCGAGGGTCCTTTTTCGCATAGCATCCTCAAGCGTGCTGCGGATAAAGGCATTGCCGAAGTGCATGTGCATCAGTTGCGTGAATTTGGTGCCGGCAAGCACCAACAAGTCGATGATTACCAGTACGGTGGAGGCGCCGGCATGGTCATGCAATGTGAACCTATTGTAGCCTGTATAGAAAAACTTCAAAGCGAGCGCAACTATGAGGCGGTGTTGTACATGACGCCAGATGGCAAGCGTTTCGATCAGCAAGATGCCAATGCCTTGAGTTTGATGGGTAATTTGATCATGATCTGTGGCCATTACAAAGGCATCGACCAGCGCATTCGTGACCATTGGGTAACCCACGAGTTCAGCATTGGAGATTATGTGCTTTCGGGTGGGGAATTGGCCGCAGCGGTCATTACCGACGCCATCATTCGCCTCATTCCTGGGGTGTTGAACGACGAAACCTCTGCACTGACCGATAGTTTTCAAGACGATCTTTTAGCGCCGCCCGTCTACACGCGGCCGGAAGAATTTCGAGGCCACAGGGTGCCGGAAATCTTGCTCAGCGGAAATACCAAGGCCATAGATCTATGGCGTGAGGAGCAAGCCTACAAGCGCACCAAGGAGCGTCGCCCGGATTTACTGGAAGATTAAAACAGATGAAGGTCGGTGATGGCTTCTCTACCCAAGTGTTCGTTGATCGATGCGATAATCTTGGACTTCACCATCAGCAATTCTTTGCGGACGACGGACGAATCTAATTGGACCACCAATACCTTATTCTGTACTTTTTTCGAGGTGGTCTGTCGGGTGATGGAAGGGCCTAGCACATCGTCCCATGCCTTGAGTATCATGGCATCGTCGAAACCACGGCGCAACCTGTAGCGCTCGAGGAACAGGGACAAGGCCTCCCCCATGGTTTGTTCGTTAGAGGGTTTGTACTTCGCCATTATCTGCAATTTCAAAGGTGGTATGGTTGAGCTTGAGGTTCTTACTCAGTTGCTGCATACGCTCTGGATGGGTATCCGTGATGAAGATTTGCCCAAACTCCTCGGTATTGACCAGCTGTAAGAGGTTGGCCACGCGCCCCTCGTCTAACTTGTCGAAAATATCGTCCAACAGCAGAAGCGGCGGCATGTTCATGTGGCGCTTACTTACTTCGAATTGCGCCAATTTCAATGCGATTAGAAAACTCTTCTGCTGCCCTTGCGACCCTATTTTTTTGATCGGATGCTCGCCTAACTTGAAAGTCAGATCATCGCGATGCGTTCCCGCCGAAGTGTACTGCAACACCCTATCCTTTTCCAGATTCGAGGCCAACAAATCCTCCATCGACGCGACGAGCAGTTGGCTCTTGTAGGTCAAACCCACGTCTTCCTTACCGCCTGAAAGCACCTCATAATAATGTTGAAGCAGCGGGGCCAATTCCTCTACGAACGCCTGACGGGCCTCAGAAATTTGGGCACTGTATTCGACCAATTGGTCGTTGTACAACCCCAGCATCTCCGCATCAAAAGTTCTGTTTTTGGCAAAATACTTCAAGGTCGTATTACGCTGTGACAGCGCCCTGTTGTATTGAATGAGCGCGCGCAAATAGCTCGAATCACTCTGCGAGATGGTGGTATCCATCCATTTTCTGCGCACCTCAGCCGCATCAATAATGAGGTCACGGTCCATGGGCGAGATCATCACCACCGGCAAATACCCGATGTGATCCGCTAACCGCTCCACTTCTTTCCCATCCACCCGGATCTTCTTTTTCTGCCCTTTTTTAAGGCCCAGATCCACTGAATGCGCTGAATTTTTGCGCTCAATGTGCGCTTTAACCAAGGACATCGTCTCCCCATGAGTGATCGTTTGACTGTCCGTCAGGTTCAAGTAACTCTTCGTCAAGCTCAGGAAATGCAAGGCATCCAGCACATTTGTCTTCCCATTGCCATTGTTACCAGAGATGATATTCACCTTCGGGTCAAACGACCAATTCGATGCGCGATGGTTTTTAAAATGTGTAAGCTCTAATTGCTTGACCAAAAGGTTTTCCATAGCTACAAAAATAGGCTTCTAAGCTTCAAAATTTATACTATTTTTGGCGGACTGAATTCAACACGCATTATGGCTAAGAAGAAAAAACAGCAACCCGTAGAAAATAACCTAGGATTTGATAGTGTAGAACAAACCCTAACCAAGACTGAGCAATTTCTAGAAAAGAATGCCCGTAACGTCGGTTTAGCCATAGGTGGCACAGTCCTTTTAGTTTTACTCTATCTAATGTTTACCTCTTCATCTGAAAATAACGAATCTGGAAACGAAATGGCTGCTTCGATCAAGTGGTTTGAGATTGATTCCATGAATATCGCACTGAACGGCATTAACGGTGAATACGGACTCTTAGATATCATCTCTGAATACGATGGTACGCCAGCAGGCAATAGCGCTCATTATTACGCAGGTCTTGCTTATTACCAGTTAGGTGATTATAAAGAGGCTATTGAGTATTTAGATGAATATGAGGCCAGTAATGTTTTTACCGCTGCGCTGGCTAAAGGCGTTATTGGTGATGCTTTCGTAGAATTAGGCCAAATGGAAGATGCCTTGGATTACTACGTTGAAGCTTACGAAGCTGATGAAAATGATTTTACAACCCCGCTTTATTTGTGGAAAGCCGGCTTAGTTTATGAATCATTAGGTCAGAATGCAAATGCGGTTACGGTTTACGAACGCATCGAAGCAGATTATCCAGAAAGTCGACAAGCGCAGAGTATAGTCGGAGTTATACCCGCTTTAAAGTAAAATGGCCACTGCCCACCAGCATTTCGACAGTACCAACGATGCTTCCGTGCCTTCGGGTAAAGGAAAGGTTGTTGCTATAATCCGTGCCGAGTGGAATGATGAAATCACCAAAGCCCTCGCTGTAGGAGCCCGAGATACGCTAGTTCAGCATGGGGTAGATCCAGAGGATATCCTTTCCATCGATGTTCCCGGCGCCGTTGAACTCACCTACGCCGCCAAGCGCATTCACGAGCAGGAAGAACCTGATGCCGTAATCATCGTAGGTTGTGTCATCCAAGGGGAAACCAAGCATTTCGATTACGTTTGTCAGAGTGTGACCTATGGTGTGACTGAGCTGAACCTCAGCTACGACGCCCCTACGATCTTCTGTGTCTTGACCGACAATACCATCGAACAAAGCAAAGCGCGTTCAGGCGGAGTTCACGGCAACAAGGGTACAGAGGCCGCGGTAGCCGCGCTAAAAATGATGGCACTCTAATCAACCTTCAACCACTTTTCTTGTTACTTTAGGGCAAACCCTAAAAACAACTCACATGAAAAAATGGATACTCGGTGCCGCCCTTCTAGCAGTGGCCCTACCGATGAACGCTCAAGAAATGCCACAACCCTCACCTACTTCTACCGTGGACCAAAGAATAGGTCTCACGGACTTTAGCATTACCTACAGCCGTCCTGCTACACGTGGACGCGCCATCTTCGGTGATCTCGTGCCTTACAATGAAGTATGGCGCACTGGTGCAAATGCTTGTGTCATTCTTAGTGCATCAACCGACTTCACTATGAATGGCAATAATGTAAGTGCCGGAGAATATGCGCTGTTTACTATTCCGGGTGAACACGAGTGGACCATTATCTTATCTACCCAAACCAACCTTTGGGGGAATTCTGGCTATTCGCAGGAAAATGACGTATTACGCACAACCGTTCCTGCCACCACTGGCGACTTCGATGAAAGCTTCACTATGGGCTTCAAATCACTGAGCACTATCGGTGGTGAATTAGTCCTAGAATGGGCCAACACGGAAGTAAGCGTTAACCTAGGAGTAGATTCTGATGGCGAAAGTGGAAAAAATGTGGCAAAAGCACTATCTGATGCCAAACGTGCATACAGAAATGCAGCAAACTACTACAGCGGTCAAGGCGATCACGAAAAAGCGCTAGAGACCATCGATATTGCTTTACAGTTAGATCCGGATTACTGGTATACGAACTGGGTAAAAGCAAAAATTCTATACGCGGCAGGCGATACAAAAGCTGCACTCAAGCAGGGTAAAAAAGCCATGGATATGGGAGCACCCGATTCCTACAGATCCGGCTACGAGAAAGAAATGAAAGGCTGGAAATAGTCCGCTTTTCCAATTCATGATGAAACCCCGCTTCGAGCGGGGTTTTTTATATTATCGCAGAAATTATAGAGTCTCTACACCCTAGTATGTTTTTTTGATTTCTAATATGCTACCAATCAAAATCCAAGACAGCACATTTGCCATACCTGGAATGATATTGAATGGACACTCCTACTACATTATATGCTGAACTCAAACAAATTCTTCTATGCCCTAAACTCGGGACATCGTGGTCGATAAGAAGTTGTAAGACAATATCTCTCGCAGTACTCATTCCGTACGAACAACATTCTGCGTAATTCAAAGCTTCACAGCGAATACGGTTATGTCCGACTCTACCTACTTTACCATGTTCTTTGGCAAAACACTCTGCGCTAAAGTAGGCTCCTTCATCAAAAAGTAATGAAGTGGTTGGCTCCATGGTGTTTAAAGTACGCATGAGAGATTTCCGATACGGTGATCGGATAAGATAATTACCATATTTAGAGGTTCCGTAATAATTTTCCACTTCATATTCCAAGAACTCTTGAGGATAAAGTCGGCAAAGGTTTATATACATGATAACCTCCTTTTCCATATCGGTTAGAAGCTCAATATCTTTTGCAGTATTCGCTTTAGCAAGTTGCATAGGAGTCCATCCTTGAGCTAACACTGGAAAAGTGAATAAAAGAAATAGTCCAATGGCCGTAAAATATCTCATACCTATCATGAAGTAGTTTTTTCACTTACGAATTAATCTCTGAACACCGTGTACGTGGCGACCATCACCCATGGTATTCGAGAGTTTTTTGGATTATATTCTACCTTATATAAAACGATAAAGGAGTCATAGATGTAATCTTTCCAATCGTTAGCATTAATCATGACATCATAATGTCCTTTTGGAGAAGTCTTCCAAGAATGAAAAAATTGCTTGGCAATTTCTTTGGGGTCATCATAGTCCTCTGTAAAGTCACTCGAAGAGTAGGAACAAAGGAAATTCTCAATATTGGTGGTGGAATGAGGGGTGTATTTTGTTTTATTACCTATTTCATAAAACACCTTATTTAGATGTTTTTGAGGATTTTTAAATTTTAACTCATCAGATTCAATATTGACGTGTACTAATGGAGTAAAATGTTCATCCCCTTCATGAAACACGTTTATACTATCCCTTTCTTGATTAAGGATCTCATGAAAGTAAAAGTTGACTGAATCCAACATTTGACTGGATTGACCGAAACTCAAAAAAGGAAACGGCAGCAGGATAATTAGGAGGTACTTCATATGGATAAAACGACTCATTGTTTTTAATTCTTATCTTAAACCAGCCAAAAAATAAATCACATGAGACCCTTATATGTCCTGATAGGAATAATAGCTGCCAACTTGTTATGCGCTCAAAACCACTATATTGTTGAATACGATAGAATCAACGATGAGGTAAATTATTATCAAGTTCACAACATACATGGGAAACATATAGAAGAATTAATTGGGAAAAATATCGCTGTAACTGAAGGGGATATTCTTCAAGCAAGGTTGATTAACGTCAATGAATTAGTTTTTGAGTCGAGTTTAGCTATAGATGAAGTCGAAAAAACTTCTAGTCCCATTAATGGAATTATCGCTCTTGTTGAAAATGTTGCGTCAGGGTCTTCTGCTATTTTCGGGGCAATAGCAAAAATCTTAGATATTTCTGAAGCAATGGTTAATGAAGTTCAAAGAGGTGCTGAAGATGAACGATCTATAGAATTTAAACTCAATAGTCAGATATCTTTGATTCAAAAAGATATCAAACCGGCCAAGACTTATTTTGAAATTCTC
>CAXPFQ010000017.1:0-64878 GCA_964216615.1 Schleiferiaceae bacterium | reverse complement strand
GCCCAGAATATGGTACGACTAGCCGATTCAGTAATACACGACTGTGAAATAGCACAAATACTGCCTGATGTATTTGACAACGATATATTTCCCGGTTACGAAAAAGTCAATATCTCTTGGCGTGAGCTGTCCAGAGCCATTACTAAGGATACTTGGAAAACAGCTTTACAAAATCAGAAAGGTGTTTACTTGATAACCGACACTTCCAATGGGAAGATGTATGTTGGCTCAGCGTATGGAGATGAGATGATTTTGAACCGTTGGAAGGCTTATATCAAAACTGGCAATGGTGGGAATAAAGAACTTAAACAACTAGAGTTTGATCATATCAAGAATCACTTCAGGTTTTCAATCTTAGATATTTTCAAATCAACTACTGATGAAAAGCTAATTATTGAACGAGAAAGTTGGTGGAAAGAAACTTTATTGAGTCGAAAGTTTGGGTATAATTCGAATTAAATCTTCAGTGATGGCTCCATTACAACTCGGGTAAATCTTTTACGTCGATCTGTGGAACTTCAAGCCCTCGAAGATAGGTGAGTGAAACGAGCATTGATGAATGACCAAGTACCTGCTGCAATTTCTGAAGAGAACCGGTTTTCTTGAAAACACTCAATGAAGCGGCGTGGCGCAGGCTATAAAGAGTTTCGTTAGGGTTTAATAGATCGGTTTTTAACTTGAATTTTCTCCACAGACCTTTGAAATAATCTTTATGGTAAGGGTTTTCTCTCTTAGAGAAAATATTCGCCTCATTCGATAAATGACTTAACCTTGTTTTAAGTTCAATCTGAATAAATGAGGGTATCGGTATTATCCTATTTTTTTTCGATTTAACTCTTTTCCCGTCCAGACTAAGAATTGTAAAGTCCTCATTGAAGTCTCCTCTTTTAAGGCACCTAATCTCTCTATGTGGTCTTAAAAGTAAACCGTAGGTAAGTAGAGCACAGATATATAGATTGTCATTATGATCTTTAATTGCGTTAAGCAATCCACCTACATCTCTTATTGGTTTATGAAGTGTCTGAGTTGTTTTAGGGATTTTTATTCTCTTAAGGTTCAAAAGAACCCCATAGCTTTCCGCCTCGTCCTTCAAAATAGAGGAGATGTTGCGTTTCAAATTCGCCATAGATTTTGGAGAGGGCGAACTACTGAATATAAAATCCCTAACGATATCAACTGTTAAATCATCAATGATCATTTTCTCAATTTGTCTGTCCTTACAGTATTTCAACCAACGTTGATGCGTTCGTTTTAGATCTGTTTTATAAACTTCAGAATAATTGGTCGACAGCTTCCTTTTTAGAGCTCGTTCAACAACCTCAGTTATTGTTGGTCTAGTAGCCTTAGGAGTTGATTTGAATTTTGGTCTCCAGCCTTTTGCTATTTCAATCTCAAACGCACTTCTGAGAAGTTGAGCTCTTGCTTCTCGAATATCTATTTCTTCAGTATTTGGACGGATATCCACTCCAATCACATTCCCGTTACTGTACCTGAATCTTTTGTTTCGATACCAAATTGTAACCTGATAGAAGTTTTTCTCACGATTTGACAACACTGGAAACAGCTCTTTTTTCGTCTTCATAATGACTCATTTTATGCCACAACCAAAAAATGTCCAGCTCACATTTCTTAAAACACTGTTTTACAGCGTCTTAAAAATTATTTTTATCAAGACACGCCGGACTTAAAATCCTGTGGACAGCAATGTCCGTGCCGGTTCGACCCCGGCCCGGGGCACGAAAAGCTCGCCTCCTCGAGGCGGGCTTTTTTGTTCATTTCTCCGTGGAAAACCCATAGGCATTGTCATAGCAATTCCGGCTCATCTCGACCATCTTTGTGTCATGCAACAATACCACGATCTTGTAAAACGCGTATTATCCGAAGGCGTACAAAAAGGCGACCGAACCGGCACCGGCACCCTTAGTGTCTTTGGGCACCAGATGCGGTTCAATCTTCAAGAAGGCTTCCCACTCCTGACGACTAAAAAGGTTCATATCAAGAGCATCCTTCACGAGCTACTTTGGTTCCTTCAAGGTTCAACGAACATTGAATACCTCGCGCAACATAAAGTGCGCATTTGGGACGATTGGCCTTATGCTGCCTATGCGAAGTCTGAAGATTTCCAAGGCGAAGACATCCGCGCTTTTGCCGAGCGTGTAGCTACGGATAAGGCGTTTGCTGAGAAGTGGGGAGAGCTAGGTCCAGTTTATGGGTATCAGTGGCGCTCATGGCCTGCGCCCAGTGGCGGTCATGTGGACCAAATCGCTCAAATCATTGATCAGATTAAAAACAATCCGAACAGTCGACGCATTATCGTTAATGCTTGGAACGTCGGTTTTGTAGATCAAATGGCGCTGCCGCCCTGCCACGCTTTTTTTCAGTTTTATGTGGCGGATGGAAAACTAAGCTGTCAGCTATATCAGCGCAGTGCAGATATATTCCTGGGTGTGCCTTTCAACATCGCATCGTATGCTTTCTTGGTACACATGGTGGCCCAAGTTTGTGAACTCGAGGTAGGTGATTTTGTACATACACTCGGTGATGCCCATATTTACAATAACCACATTGAGCAGTTGGAGTTGCAGTTGTCGCGAGATTTCCGTGCGCTCCCACAGTTGAAAATCAACCCGGAAATCACAAATATCTTCGGCTTTAGCTATGACGATTTTGAAATCGTAGGGTACGATCCTCATCCGCACATCGCGGGCAAAGTTGCCGTCTGATGATATTGAAAGCCATCGTCGCCTATGGGACCAACAGGGTCATTGGCAAGGACAATGATTTGATCTGGCACCTGCCAGACGATCTGAAGCACTTCAAAAAACATACGGCCGGAAAGACCATTATCATGGGACGTAAAACTTGGGACAGCCTGGGCGGTCGTCCCTTGCCGAACCGCCGACACATCGTCATTTCGCGCAATGCTGATTTTGAAGCGGCAGGTTGTGAATCTGTGCATAGCCTCGAGGCAGCTTTGGCGTTGTTGAAAGATGAAGCGGAGGCGTTCATCGTGGGCGGGGCGCAGATTTATGCCTTGGCCATGCCATTTGTCGACGCGCTGGAAATTACGGTAGTGGACGCTTCATTGGAGGGAGATGCGTATTTCCCGGATTGGGATAAGGCACCTTTTGAATGTGTGTCCAGCGTGCACCATCCGGCCGATGAAAACCACGAATATTCCTTTACCTTCGAGACTTGGAAACGAAAGGGTTAGCCCCCCTTAATCTATAAACTGGACGAATGAAAAAACTAATGTTCGCGCTACCCCTAGCTTTAGCGGCTTGTACAGCGCTAAAAAAAGCGCCGAAAGAATCGGCCTTTAACACAGACTATCTCGATACATCGGTGGCCCCTTGTGAAGACTTTTTTCAGCACACAGCAGGCGGTTGGATTGCAGAAAACCCTATTCCGGAAACAGAAACTAGATGGGGGAGGTTTAATGAGCTCATCGAAACCAATAAAATCAGGTTAAAAGCCATTTTAGAAGAGGTAAGTTCTGGCAGTTATGAAAAGGGTACAGACGAACAGCTCATTGGCGACCTATTTGCCAGCGCGATGGACAGCACTGCAAGAAACGAACAGGGAATAGCACCGCTATTGCCTTACCTCGAAGAAGTGGCTGCAGTGACTTCATTCGAGGAGTTGTTTACATTGATGGGCAAGAACAAGTTCAACGGCATTGGTGCGCCCTTGAGCTTGTACGTAGGTACAGATGCAAAGAATTCGTCAGCGCACGCTTTGTATGCGGGTCAGAGCGGAATCGGATTGCCGGATCGAGATTACTACTTGCGTGAGGATAGTTCGAGCCAAGTATTGCAGCAACAGTACCGCAATCATATCGCCAAAGTTTCCGCGCTCGTGGGTAAGGAGTGGGATGTAGATGCCATTTACGACCTCGAGAAGGCCATGGCCCAAGCGATGAAGAGCCGAGTAGAAATGCGAAATTCTGTAGCGCGCTACAATCCTATGACTCTGGAGCAGTGGCAAGCGTTGGCACCAAACATGCCTATTACAGCTTATGTGAACGCCGTAGGTGTTTCTGTGGATACCTTGATAAACTCTGCGCCAGAATTCTTCAGTAGATTCAATGAAGCCTGTGCTGAATCTGGGTTGGAAACCTGGAAGCAGTATTACCAGTGGCATGTGGCGGATGCAGCGGCGACCTCATTGAACGACGAGTTTGAAACCTTGAATTTCGAATTCTACAGCAAGATTTTACGTGGGATACCAAAAATGAACCCTCGTTGGAAGCGAGCACAAGGTGCTGTGGGTGTTTTAGGGGACCAGCTAGGCCACCTATATGCAGACCGATATTTCCCAGAAGAGAGCAAGGCCCAAGTAGAGGCCATGGTGGAGGATCTGCGTTCAGCCTTCCGCGACCGTATCAACGGTTTGGCTTGGATGAGCGATACGACCAAGGAAAAGGCCTTGGCCAAATTGGATGCCTTTACCTATAAAATAGGATACCCTGATAAGTGGGAAGACATTAGCGATTTGGATTTGAGCCGCGAGAGCTACTTCGCCAACCGCAAGGCTCTTTCCCAGTACTTCACCGCAGATAATTTGTCGAAACTTGGCAAGCCGGTGGACAAAGAAGAGTGGGGCATGGGTGCACATATTGTGAACGCCTACTACAACCCGTTGAACAACGAGGTGGTATTCCCGGCAGGGATCCTTCAGCCGCCGTTCTTCAACCCAGATGCGGACGATGCCATCAACTATGGCGCCATTGGTGGGGTCATAGGGCATGAGTTTTCACACGGATTTGACGATCAGGGTTCAAACTACGGTCCTGAGGGCAACCTAGAGAACTGGTGGAGTGCCGGTGATAAGAAGCGTTTTGATGCGTTGACCACTAAGTTGGCTGATCAGTACGATGCGTACGAGGTATTGCCTGGGGTGAATGTAAACGGTAGATTGACCTTGGGCGAGAACATCGCAGATTTGGGCGGATTGACCTTGGCGTACTATGCTTATTTGAAGCATCGAGGCGATAAAGAAGTGGCCCCAATTGATGGATTTACAGATACACAACGTATCTTTTTGGGATGGGCACAGGTGTGGCAGATGCATGGCCGCGATGAGTACTTAAAGAACCAGGTAGTAACGGACCCACATAGTCCTGGGAAATTTCGTGTCAACGGCCCCATGAGTAATATGCCTGAATTTACTGAAGCCTTTGGCGGCTCATGCGAGAATAGCGGAGTGATTAAAGCAGCAGAAGATCAGATCATTATTTGGTAACTGTGATTTTAGTTGCGCTTCGTTTTAGAAGATGCTGCTAATTTTGACCTAAAATCAAGCAATTATGACAATCAACGAAGCAATTAACCATCCTGAAGCCACTTTGGTGGATGTCCGCACGCCCGGTGAAGTGGCTTTTGAGCCAGTACCTGGTGCGCTCAACATCCCGCTAGATGAAGTGCCTGTTCGATGGGAGGAATTTAAGTCTATGTCGCGTCCATTAATTCTATTTTGTCGTTCTGGAAATCGTTCAGGACAAGCGATCATGTTCTTGGCGTCGAAAGGAATTGAGGACGGAATGAACGGAGGAGGTGCTTCTGATGTCCTCATTCATAAAATGTAAGATTATGAAATCATTTAAACTCCTACCACAACTGCTCCTTACAGCCTTATTATGGGGCGGCACGGTTAGTTGCCAGACGAACACTAATCCGTCTGAATCCGCGCAGGTTGAAGGGGTAATCAATAGAAATGTTGGGGTAGAAGAGTTTGCAGATTTAATCAATCATGGACCCGAGGGAGTACTCTTGGACGTGCGTACGGACCGAGAGTTCTCCATGGGCCATATCAAAGGCGCAAACCAGATCGATTTCTACCGCAGTGACTTTCAGGAGGAGCTGGCGAAATTGGACCCAGAAGTACCCGTTTATGTGTATTGCAGAAGCGGTAATCGCTCCGGTCAGGCTGCCCAAATGATGAAACAAATGGGCTTTAGCACCGTATACAACTTGCAAGGCGGTATGGGTGCGTGGGCTCGAAAACAACCCGTTGCCAAATAACCCCTAAACCCCCTAAACATGGCAAGCTTTAAAGAAATCATTGATAGCCCGAAACCCACCCTCATCGACTTTTTCGCAGAGTGGTGCGGACCCTGTAAAATGATGTCGCCTATTCTACAGGAATTGGCTGCAGATATGGGAGAGGCGGTCAATATTATCAAGGTGGATGTCGATAAGAATCCACAACTGGCCGAAGCACTGCGCATTCAGGGCGTGCCTACGTTGACGTTGTTCCAAAACGGAGAAATGATTTGGCGCCAGAGCGGTGTTGTACCGGCGTATCAATTGGCCCAGATCATTCGCGAAAAAGCACAGATCGAAGCCTAAATGCGCTCAATTTCAAGGACCATTATAATTCCTCTACTCGCTACCACAATGGTGGGTTGTGGATTGTCGCAAGATTTGGTCTTTGAAGTGCCGCCTGCACCGGATTATACTAATCTGGATAATTGGGCGGGACACGCAGAGAAATTGGACATCACAGATTCTGTTTTTGTGCCTACGCCTCGAACTTTTGATGTTCCAGTGTTCTATGTATACCCTACGGTTCATTTCCCTAAAAAAGGAGGATCTTGGAATGCCGATTCTTACGCCGAGGAGGTTCGTGAGCGCACGCACTTTGCGGTGAAAATGCAGAGCAGCGCCTTCAACGTCGCAGGTCCTGTATATGCACCGTATTACCGTCAAGCCGCCTTCCAAGTCTACAACGTAGCGCCTAACACGACCACTGTTAATGCATACAATTTAGCCTACGATGATGTGCGCGCCGCGTTTGAGCAATTCCTCATCGATATCGGTCCAGATGTCCCCTTTGTTTTGGCCGCGCATAGTCAAGGCACAAATCATCTGGAACGTTTAATACGTAATGAATTTGATAAGGAGTTGCAGGACAGATTGGTCATTGCCTACCTCGTTGGAATGCCCGTCGTAGCCGACTTGCCCATCCCACTTTGTGAAGATCCTTTACAGACCGGCTGTTTTGTCTCATGGAGGACTTTTCACAAATCTGCTGAATCACCGGACAATGGTGTAATGATAGGCGTGGTAAATCCATTGAGTTGGGACACTTCAACCGTCGAAGTGCCTGCAGCCGACAATCCGGGTGCGGTAGTTTTTGAAAGTGGTGAGGTGTTGCCTGGGTTAATTGGTGCCCAAATTCATGATGGAATTATTATCGCCGATCGCCCAAAATTCAAAGGCAGTTGGCTCATCCGAACCAAGGATTATCACCGCGGTGATATCAATCTTTATTATATCTCAATTCGAGAGAATCTTGAGGCGCGACTAGAGAATCTGGAACAGCAACGATAGGAACTTCAATGGGATACCAAGGAACTAACGTCTGGATCACAAAAGCATCTGGAAAGTTTTCAATCCAACGTTGACGTTCTTTTTCCGCCATTAAAACGGTAGGAAATGCGCCAAGGTGAACCTTAAAGTTGGGTGCTTTATAAACAATTCTTGGATGCCCTAAGTCAAGGTCAATCACATTAGCTCTGACCTTGTTAGCATTTACTCGATCACCGCTGAACAATTGTATGGTATACCCTTCAAAAACTTCGCGCTTTTGCGCTTCTTGGAAATGCGCATATACAGAGTCTATATTCGGTGCAATATCCAAGGTATCCGAATGAGTAAAAGAGTACCCCTTAAGCCCTGAAACCAGTACCATTAAGAGAATTGTATAGCGCATGTTTCGTATTGATTTAAAACCAAAGGTAAAGGTACCAAAACTCATGCCATGATTGCATGTTGTAACACTGGTTAATTTAGAACCATTCCAAATTAGCATTTTATAAAATATCCGAGCCTTTTTCGGACGCTGGACCTTATTTTTGCGGCACACTGAATAGCTATTATTAGGCCTCATATGTATACAAGTTCAAACCGAAGAAGTCTGGGCTCCGTTTTGGCAGCATTTATCTTCTTGTTTTCTGTTACAACCGTGTTCGCTTTTGAGGGGGACGCTTCAAACGGTAAAAAGCTCTTCAAATCCAACTGTGCCAGTTGTCATAAACTCGACAAGAAACTTGTAGGTCCTGCTTTGGCAGGGGTTACGGAGAAGTATTCTGAAGAATGGCTACTCGCTTGGATTAGAAACAATGCCGAATTACGTGCTTCCGGCGATGCAGATGCAATTGCCATTTTCGAGGAGTACAATGGCTCTGTCATGAGCGCGTTTCCTACCCTGAGTGATCAAGACATTTTTGACATCCTCCAATATACCGTTGAAGGCGATAAAAAAGTAGTACCGCCCGGAGCCGATGTGAGTGAAGGTATATCCGTAATGGTTGAGAGTAAGAATTATGACAAGGAAATTACCATTGGCCTAGGTATTTTACTCTTCGTCATGGTGATGCTGCTGGCTCGAATGAAAAATACTCTTCGACTTGTTCAGGGTAAGACTCCGGTGAGCATTTTAGAAGAGGCCGGCTGGTTTTGGGGTCGACTCATCCGTAACAAAGGCTTTGTTACCCTTACCACCTTGGTTGTGACCGTAGCATTTCTAAGTCAGCTTTATGGTTGGCTAATGAGTATTGGTGTAGAACAAAACTACCAGCCAGAACAACCCATTGCCTTTTCGCACGCCCTGCACGCTGGAGAGAATCAAATAGATTGTAATTATTGTCACAGTTCTGCCAGACACTCAAAACACTCTGGTATTCCATCTGCCAACGTTTGTATGAATTGTCACATGTATGTGGACGGTTCTGAAATTACCGACGACGCAGGTAACTTGAAGTACGACGGTGAAGGCTCGCCAGAGATTGCCAAGATATACACCGCTATAGGATGGGATGCTGAGAACCGCGAATACATAGAAGGATACGAACAAAAACCTATCAAATGGGTGCGCATCCATAACCTTCCAGATTTGGCATACTTCAATCACAGTCAACACGTAAATGTTGGTCAGTTGGAGTGTCAAGAGTGTCACGGACCAGTTGAAACAATGGAAGAAGTTTATCAGTATTCAGAATTGACCATGGGATGGTGTATTAATTGTCACCGTGAAACAGAGGTTCAGTTCAATGAGAATGAATACTACCAAGATTTCCACGAAGAATTAAATGAGAAATACCACGGCGAGAAAATCACTGCTGAAAAAATCGGTGGTTTGGAATGTGGTAAGTGTCACTACTAATTAAGAAGCAGCAATGACTGAGAACAATAAATATTGGAGAGGGATTGAGGATCAATCTAATCCAGAACTCGCAGAAAAGCTCGCTCAAAACGAATTCTCAAACGAAATCAGCCAAGCAGATTTCCTCGGAAAAGACGAGTTAGCGGATGGAGAAACTTCGAGAAGAGATTTCTTGAAATTCATGGGATTCTCCACTGCAGCAGCTACGCTTGCAGCTTGTGAGGCTCCTATAGTAGAAAGTATTCCTTATGTGGTGAAGCCAGATAGCCTCACCCCAGGTGTACCTAATTATTATGCATCTGTTTCATACGACGGATTTGATTTCGCTTCTGTGTTAGTCAAAACACGCGAAGGTCGTCCTATCAAGATTGAACCAAATAATGATGCTCCTTTTAATGGTGCAACGAACGCCCGCGTTCAAGCTTCAGTATTGAGTTTGTACGATGGAGCGCGCATGCAGAGCCCTATGGTGGACGGTGTTGCCGCTTCTTGGGGAGATGCAATGGCCGCCGCTCGTGCGCTCATGACCGAAAACAGTGTTTTGGTAAGTGGCTCTGTAATCAGCCCAGCGTTGAAAACAGCCATCTCAAAACTAGGCTTACGTCATATTAGTGTTGATGCAGTAAGCCAGAGTGCACGTGCAGATGTATACGAAGACCTAACCGGTCGTCGCGGTCTACCTACAGTATCCTTAGATAAGGCTTCTACAGTTGTTGCTGTAGGTGCTGATTTCTTAGGCGATTGGGGCGGCGAAAACCTTATGGGTGCATATGCTACAGCTCGTAAACCAGGTGAAGGAATGCTGCGTCACATTCAAGTGGAAGCAGGTCTATCACTTTCTGGTTCGAATGCAGATGCCCGCATCAAAGCGAAAGTAAGTGAGTACGAAACAGTACTTGCACACATATATAACAAGGTTGCAGCTGCTACGGGCGCAGATAAAATTTCGGCACCGGCAGTACGCGAAGAAATAGCGAGCTCTGTTGATAATGCGGCAAAGGAATTGATCCAAGCGGGATCAGGTGCTTTGTTGTTGAACGGCTTGAATTCAGCTACTGCAGAAAAATTGGCTGCCAAAACAAATGAACTACTTGCATCCGCAGCGTATAACACTGAAACTCTTGAATACACTTCAACAGGTTCAGATAGTGCGTTCGACGCGCTTTTGGCAGATGTTAAAGCCGGTACGGTAGATACCATCATTACTTTGGATAGCAATGTGTTGTATTTCTCTGCAGAGATGGCCGCACAGGCAGATAAGGTAAATCTTGTGAGTATCGCGGATCGTGCAGACGAAACTGCGTCTAAAGCCAAGGTCGCATTTCCATTGAGCCACTATCTTGAGGCTTGGACAGATGCTGCGCCAGTAGACGGTGTGTATGCGGTAGGTCAACCAACCATTAGCCCACTTTTCGACAGTAAGAGTGCGGTTGAAATCGTAAATGGTTTAGCTGGAGGTTCTGAAAGCGCTATTGACTTAATTAAAGCAAGCGCTTCGACGAACGGAAAGGCTAAAACATGGAATGCATTGTTGCACGACGGTTTTGCTACCATGCCAGTATTGGTTGTAGATTATGAAGTAGCTCCATCCATAGATCTAACCGATGTTAAAGTAGGTAAAGCTATAGAAGGATTGGAATTCTACACGTACACAAAAGCCGGAATGGGCGCTGGTTCAAACGCCAACAATCCATGGGTATATGAATTACCAGACCCTATTACGAGAATTTCGTGGGATAATTATTTGGTAATGTCAGCTGCAGATGCAGTACAGCTAGGTGTTGAGACTTATGCTCAGTCAAATGGTGCGATCAATGGTAATACGGTGAACATAATTGTTAACGGTATGCCTTTGGAAAACGTTCCAGTATGGATCCAGCCAGGACAAACCCAAGGATCTGTAGGCCTAGCCCTAGGATTTGGACGTGAGTCTGTAGGCAAAGTAGGAAATGGAGTAGGCGTTAATGCGAACAAGTTATTATCAACTACTATCCCATATGCCGAAGCGCAAATAGTTGCCACGGATGTTGAGCATGGTTTCGCTTCTGTTCAGTTGGCGCATACTATGATGGGCCGTAAAATCGTCAATGAAATCAATTTACCAACCTTCCTAGACGGTAATGCGGCTGAATGGAATGAAACACCCACATTTGAAACTTACAGGGGTCCTTTAACTGCTTATCAAGCGAATTTATGGGACGACCACGATCATGAAACCTCCCATATGTGGAATATGTCCATCGACTTGAATTCATGTACTGGATGTGGTGCTTGTGTGGTGGCCTGTTCATTGGAAAATAATGTGCCTGTAGTAGGTAAAGAGGAAGTTCGCCGTCATCGTGACATGCATTGGTTGCGCATTGACCGCTACTACTCTTCAGATATGACTGCTGAAAGAGCCAAAGAAGAAGGTATTGGAGCTATTGAGAAATACTCAAAAATGGAAATTCCTTCTGAGAGTCCATCTGTAGTATTCCAACCTATCATGTGTCAGCACTGTAATCATGCACCGTGTGAAACAGTTTGTCCGGTTGGTGCAACAGTTCACTCACGTGAAGGGCTTAATCATATGGCTTATAACCGTTGTATAGGTACTCGTTATTGTGCGAACAACTGTCCATATAAGGTGCGCCGATTCAACTGGTTTAATTACCAAGCAAATGAGAATTTCACAGATGTGAACCCGGCACAGGATGATTACGGCCGCATGGTATTGAATCCTGATGTGACGGTTCGTGCACGTGGTGTAATTGAGAAATGTTCTATGTGTATCCAACGTATCCAATTGGGTAAACTAGAAGCGAAGACAGACAGCAGAATGTTGACGGATGGCGAGTTCACGACGGCTTGTGCGCAAGCATGTGGATCGGGTGCAATTGTTTTTGGAGACATAAACAATCCATCGAGCGCAATTAGTCATCTAAAGCAGGAAGACCGTGCTTACCACTTACTCGAAGAAGTGGGCACACAACCTAGTGTCTTCTATCAGACAAAAGTTAGAAACAGAGCCTAATAAATAAGAAAGCGACATGCATTACGAATCGCCTGTTAGAAAACCGCTCATTCTTGGGGATAAATCATATTCTGATATCACCAATGATATAGCAAAACCGGTAGAGTCAAAGGCACCACGAGCGTGGTGGATTGCCTTTTCTATCGCATTTATAATGTTCCTCTGGGGCGTTGGGTGTATCCTCTATACCATAGGTACGGGTATCGGTGTTTGGGGACTCAACAAAACGGTCGACTGGGCCTGGGATATCACCAACTTCGTTTGGTGGGTAGGTATTGGTCACGCAGGGACATTGATTTCAGCAGTACTTCTTCTCTTCCGCCAGAAGTGGAGAATGGCCATCAACAGATCTGCGGAGGCAATGACTATTTTCTCGGTAATTCAGGCTGGTCTTTTCCCATTAATCCACATGGGTAGAATCTGGGCTGCCTATTGGGTAATGCCAATACCGAATCAGTTTGGGTCACTTTGGGTTAATTTTAACTCGCCTCTTTTGTGGGATGTTTTTGCGATTTCAACCTATTTGACCGTGAGTACAGTCTTTTGGTATGTCGGTTTGATTCCGGATTTTGCAATGATTCGCGATCGTGCCATTAACCCTGTTCAAAAACACATATATAAGCTTCTTTCCTTTGGTTGGGGTGGAAAAGCCAAACATTGGCAGCGCTTTGAAGAAGTTTCCTTGGTACTAGCGGGATTAGCGACGCCCTTAGTACTATCTGTTCATACTATCGTATCCTTTGACTTCGCAACTTCGGTAATTCCCGGTTGGCATACTACCATATTCCCGCCATACTTTGTTGCGGGTGCGATTTTCTCCGGCTTTGCCATGGTGCAGACACTGCTCTTGATTGTTCGAAAGATTTTCAAATTGGAAGATTATATCAATATAGAGCACATCGAAATGATGAACATTGTAATTATGGTTACCGGTTCCATAGTTGGTGTTGCCTACATTACAGAGCTCTTTATCGCATGGTATTCTGGTGTCGAATACGAACAGTATGCGTTCTTAAATAGGGCAACAGGCCCTTATTGGTGGGCGTATTGGGCAATGATGACGTGTAATGTATTTTCTCCACAGTTCATGTGGTCTAAAAAGTTGCGAACCAACTTAGTTTTCACGTTCATCATTTCAATAGTGGTGAATATTGGAATGTGGTTCGAGCGATTTGTGATCATCGTTACCTCAATTCATAGAGATTACCTTCCGTCCTCCTGGTCGATGTTCTCTCCAACATTTGTTGATATTGGAATTTTCATAGGAACGATAGGCTTCTTCTTTGTATTGTTCCTTCTATACGCAAGAACATTCCCAGTAATTGCACAAGCCGAATTGAAAACCATCTTGAAGTCTTCTGGTGAAAACTTCAAAAAACATCACGACGAACATGGGGCACACTAAAAACAATCCTATCGTACGCGCACTTTTCAATGACGATGATATCGTTCTAAGTGCGGTCAAAGATCTCCGTTCCAAAGGATATCATGTGAGTGAAGTATATTCTCCGTTTCCTATACACGGTCTAGATGAAGCGCTCGGTTTGAAGAGGACACGTTTGAGTACCGCGGCATTCTTCTATGGTTTAACAGGGTTGTTCTTTGCTTCTTGGTTGACCTATTATACCATGACCCTAGATTGGCCGCAAAATATAGGTGGTAAGCCTAATTCATATTGGTTCTTGAATATGCCGTCTTTTATTCCTGTGATGTTCGAGTTGACTGTATTCTTTGCGGCTCACTTGATGTGCTGGTCGTACTTCGCAGTAAACGGACTTTATCCTGGAGCAAAAGCACAAAACCCAGATCCACGTACTACTGATGACCACTTTTTGATGGAAGTTGAATTGGATGGCGATGAGGATGCATTGAATAAGATGCTTAAAAAATTGGGTGCATTAGAAATTTCTAAAATCGAAGCTTAAGCATGAAGCGTTTATCTATACTCTTACTCTTCGTTACAGGCGCTGCATTATCCAGCTGTAACAATGATAAAACCACCCCTGGATATGTATACATGGACGATATGTATACGAGCCCATCACTCGAGACCTACGAACCGGCTTATCAATTTTCGAATGGACTAAGTGCTCAGCTTCCTGTTGAAGGAACTGTTGCACGTGGTTACCATCCTTATGAATATCCAAACACGAATGAAGGATATGATTCAGCAAAGGATTCGCTTACAATGCCAGTTTCATTCGAATCAGACGAAGCGTTGGCCGAGGGAAAGGAATTGTACACAACCTTTTGTGTGAACTGCCACGGTGAAAAAGGTGATGGAAATGGAAACTTGGTACAACAAGAAAAAATCCTTGGTGTACCAGCTTATAAAGACCGTGATATCACTCCGGGTTCAATGTACCACGTAATCATGCATGGAAAGGGAATTATGGGCTCACATGCCTCTCAATTGACCTATGACGAGCGATGGAAGATCGTACGTTATGTTGTGAAACTTAGAGAAGATCAAGAATAAAACCGCTGAAGAGAAATGTTTGAGTTTAGTACTAGAGCAAAACAAAGAGCAATCGGCCTATCATTGGTAGGGGTAATCTTATGGATTGTTGGATTTGCCATGAATGGATCATCTTCTCACGAGGCGGATCACGGACACGATGCGCATGCTACTGAAATGCATGCTGATGCTGGTCATGATGCACATGCTGAAGAAGCGCATGATGACCACGGTCACGATGCACATGCTGAAGAAGTGCATGACGACCACGGTCACGATGCACATGCTGAGGGTTCGCACGATGCACATGGGGCAGAGGCTCACGACGCACATGCTGATCACGCGCATCACCAACAGCAAAATAGACCATGGAGTGCCATTTATGTGGCTGCGATATTCTTTTTAGGATTAGGTCTAGGACAATTGTTCTTTTTGGCCATTCAATATGTGGCACAAGCTGGGTGGTCTGCTGGTCTGTTGCGCATCATGGAGGCCCAAGCATTTACAATCGTTATTCCACTAATAGTAATAGCAGTAATTGCGCTAATGGGTCTAGGACACATTCACCATATGTTCCACTGGATGGCTGAAGGTATAGATGTTGAAGGTCATGAGAATTACGATGAGATTATCGCGGGAAAAACAGGTTACTTGAACCCAATTTTCTTCATGATTCGCATTGTAATCTACATTGCAGGTTGGGTATGGGCTGCACGAATGTTACGTAAAAATTCTTTGCTTTCTGATAGTGGGGATGGAGTAGCAATGTGGAAAAAGAACCGCAGGGTAAGCGCGGCGTTTATAGTATTCTATGCGGTTACTTCTTCAACTGCTGCCTGGGACATTATCATGAGCATCGACACGCACTGGTTCTCAACTTTGTTTGGTTGGTACACCTTTGCGGGCATGTTTGTAAGTTCCTTTGCTGCGATCATATTGGTAACACTATACCTGAAATCTAAAGGTTTACTAGAGTGGATTAATGAAAATCATATTCATGATTTAGGTAAGTTCATGTTCGCATTCTCCATATTCTGGACCTACTTATGGTTCTCTCAATTTGTGTTGATCTGGTATGCCAACATCCCGGAGGAGGTAACCTACTACATGCAGCGTTGGGAACAATATAAATTGCCGTTCTTCACGATGCTATCATTGAACTTTATCCTTCCAGTTTTGGCTGTTATGAGTCGTCCAGCAAAGCGTGTTTCTGGAACGCTAGTAATGGCTGCAATCTTCGTGCTAGTAGGTCACTACATGGATCACTACGTTATGATTATGCCTGGTACAGTAGGTGAATGGTATGGGTTTGGATTACTAGAATTAGGACCTATTCTATTTTTCGCGGGCCTCTTCATTTACGTGACTTTGAATAACGTAGCTAAAGCGCCTTTGCTCCACAAGAATCACCCAATGATTGTGGAATCAAAGTACTTCAAACAATAATTTAGAAAAGGAACTAAACAATGAATACAGTTTCAATTATCGTTTTAGTAATTCTCGCAATCTTGACCTTGGTGCAGATCATGCGCGTCTCAGAGGCTTCTTCGGAAATTCAAGAGGGCAAGGATAATGAGGTAAGCGAGAAAGACAATGATATACAAGGCCGTCTCATGCTCATTGTGGGCTTTGGTTTCATCATAAGCGTGGTGGTCATGTACTATGTATGGGGCCGTCATAGTTTACCGGAGCCTTCTTCAGAACACGGAGCAGAGATCGACGGATTATGGAATTTGAGCATGTTGATCATCAACGTAGTATTCTTTATCGTTCAGCCAATTCTTTTTTACTTCGCATATAAGTACAGAGGTAAAAAAGGTACCAAGGCAGTCCATTACGCTCACAACAATAAATTAGAGCTGTTTTGGACCATGGTACCTGCACTTGCATTAGCAGTATTAATCATTTGGGGTTTGAATGTGTGGAGCACATTGATGATGCCGGAAAATGAAGAAGAACCTATCGTTATCGAATTATATGCACAACAGTTCAATTGGACTGCTCGTTATAGTGGAGGAGATAACATTCTAGGGCCAGCCTCTGTATACGACATTGAAGGAGCCAACATTGTTGGTGTAGATACGCAGCATGAAGCTTCCTCAGATGATATAGTTGCGAAGGAATTACACCTGCCAGTGGGTAAACCTGTTTTGTTCCAATTCCGTTCTCAAGACGTCATCCACTCAGCATACTTCCCTCATTTCCGTGCGCAAATGAATTGTGTTCCTGGATCCGTAACTAATTTCCAGTTTACACCTACTATTACCACCGCTGAGATTCGTCAGAACAAAGATGTTAAAAGACATGTTGAAGAGGTAAATGCCATACGTACAGCAAAGGGAGAAGACGTTTGGGATTTCAATTATGTCCTGCTCTGTAATAAAATTTGTGGAGCTGCACACTACAACATGCAAATGGATATTATCGTGGAGACCGAGGATGAATATAATGCTTGGTTAAACGAACAGAAAACCGTCGCTGAGACTTTGTAATTAAGACAAAATAATGAGTAGTATGTCAACGAAAACGACAGAAAACCCGCACTTTCAAGATCATTTGATGGAGCACCATCACAAAGAGAACTTCTTCACGAAGTACATCTTTACGACGGACCATAAAATGATTGGTAAGCAATTTTTGATTACCGGTATGATAATGGGAATTATCGGTGTTATGATGTCGATGTTATTCCGTTTAGAATTAGCTTATCCTGAGCAGAGTTTCCCTATACTCGAATTCTTCTTAGGTGATTGGGCGCCGGATGGCGTTATGGATCCAAATATGTACCTCGCTTTGGTAACCATACACGGTACCATCATGGTCTTTTTTGTATTGACTGCTGGTCTTTCAGGTACCTTCTCGAACTTACTTATTCCATTACAAATTGGTGCCCGAGACATGGCCTCCGGCTTCATGAACGCTTTGTCTTACTGGTTCTTCTTCTTGAGCTCAGTGATCATGGTCATTTCCTTATTTGTAGAATCTGGTCCTGCGGCCGCGGGTTGGACCGTTTATCCACCATTGTCCGCATTACCACAAGCTATGCCAGGCTCTGGAGCAGGTATGACGCTCTGGTTAATTTCTATGACCTTGTTCATCGTAGGTTCACTCTTAGGGTCCTTGAATTATATCGTCACCGTATTGAATATGCGCACTAAGGGAATGAGTATGACTCGTCTTCCTTTGACTATTTGGGCATTCTTTGTAACCGCAGTCCTAGGGGTTCTTTCATTCCCGGTTTTGTTAAGTGCATCATTGCTTTTATTGTTCGACCGCATGTTGGGTACCTCATTCTACTTGAGCGATATCTTTATGGGCGGTGAAGTTTTGGAATACAGTGGAGGTTCGCCAGTATTGTACCAACACTTGTTCTGGTTCCTAGGGCACCCTGAAGTATATATCATCTTGCTCCCAGCCTTAGGTATTTCTTCTGAGGTTATTGCGACGAATTCGAGGAAACCTATTTTCGGCTACCGCGCGATGGTAGGTTCAATTTTGGCCATAGCCTTCTTGAGTTTCATCGTTTGGGGTCACCATATGTTTGTAACAGGTATGAATCCGTTCCTTGGTTCTGTATTCACCTTCACCACATTATTGATTGCTATTCCTTCAGCAGTAAAGGCATTCAACTACATCACCACACTTTGGAAAGGTAAAATTCAGTACACACCTGCAATGATGTTCTCTATTGGTTTGGTAAGTACATTCGTTACCGGTGGTTTGACAGGGGTAATCCTCGGGGATAGCGCTCTTGATATCAACGTTCACGATACCTACTTCGTCGTTGCTCACTTCCACATCGTGATGGGCCTCAGTGCCATCTTCGGTATGTTCGCTGGGGTGTACCATTGGTTCCCGAAGATGTATGGTCGAATGATGAATAAGACCATGGGATATGCACACTTCTGGTTGACGTTTATTACCGCTTACGGTGTATTCTTCCCAATGCACTTCTTAGGTATGGCAGGTCTTCCACGCCGTTACTACAGCAATACTGCATTCCCAATGTTCGATAACCTTGCGGATATTAACGAATTGATTACGTACTTCGCAATTATCGGTGGTATCGCTCAGCTGATTTTCATCTTTAACTTCTTCTACAGTATTTGGAGAGGCCCTAAGGCAACTCAGAATCCATGGAAGGCAAACTCTTTGGAGTGGACTACTCCAGTAGAGCACTTACATGGAAACTGGCCAGGAGAGATCCCAGTGGTACACCGTTGGGCATACGACTACTCTAAGCCCGGTGCAGCAGAAGATTTCATTCCTCAGAACGTGCCGCTCGCAGAAGGCGAGGAAAGCGGCCACTAAGGAAAAGCTTTGTAAAACTCAAGTCCCCTTGTCGCTCGGCAAGGGGATTTTTTATGCTATTTTGTAGTACTATGAACGAGCATCTCGATCCCACAGGATCACATCTTTCAAATACCGAGCGCGAGATAGAGCGCAAGCTACGTCCTTTAAGTTTTGATGACTTCACAGGGCAGGCTACGGTATTAGAAAACCTCAAGATTTTTGTTGAGGCTGCGAAGATGCGGGATGAAGCCATGGACCATGTTCTGCTTCACGGCCCTCCCGGGTTGGGCAAAACCACCTTATCTCACATCCTTGCGAATGAATTAGGCGTAGGCATTAAGGTAACCTCAGGTCCTGTTCTTGATAAGCCTAGCGATCTCGCCGGCCTACTGACTGGTCTTCAACCAAATGATGTCTTGTTCATTGATGAGATCCACAGATTGTCGCCAGTTATCGAGGAGTACCTCTATAGTGCCATGGAGGATTTTAAAATAGATATCATGATTGATTCGGGACCGAGTGCCCGCAGTGTACAAATAGCATTGAATCCGTTCACGCTTATAGGTGCCACTACGCGCTCAGGATTACTTACCGCGCCGCTGCGCGCGCGATTTGGAATCAATGCTAGATTGGAGTACTACGATGTGGAGCTATTGAGCACTATTGTAGATCGTTCGGCGGAAATTTTGGATGTTCCTGCGGACTATGAAGCGTGTATTCGTATCGCAGGTCGTTCGCGTGGTACACCGCGTATTGCTAACGCCTTGTTGCGTCGCGTACGTGACTTTGCCATGGTCAAGGGAAATGGAACCATTGATGTGGAGATTGCCGAGTTTGGCCTCAATGCCCTGAATGTGGACAGTAGTGGTCTAGACGAAATGGACAACAAGATTCTTCATGTGTTGATCGACAACTTTGCCGGCGGACCGGTGGGCTTGAATACCCTTAGCACGGCCATTGGTGAGCAAGCGGAAACTATTGAGGAAGTGTACGAGCCTTACCTGATCAAGGAAGGTTTTATCATGCGTACGCCACGCGGACGTATGGTCATGGAAAAGGCCTACCACCACCTGGGAAAAAACAACAAAGGTAAAGGGTCGACAGGATCCTTATTCTAAACGATGGATCGTTCGCGAGCCACAGCTATTGTTAAGCGACTTGCAAAGGAGCAAGGGTTCATGGCTTGCGGTATTTCTAGGGCAGGATTTTTAGAGGAAGAAGCTACAGGGCTAGAGCAATGGCTCAATCATGGCTATCATGGAGAGATGATGTGGATGGAGCATCACTTTGATGAGCGATTGGATCCGCGCAAATTGGTGCCAGGCGCGAAATCTGTGATCACTGTGCTCTTGAATTATTTCCCGCAGGAAGGCCAAGTAGAGGGTGCGCCCAAGATTTCTAAATATGCCTATGGACGGGATTACCACAAGGTTATTCGCGGGAAGCTCAAGCGAATGCTGGCTGGCATTCACCAGGAAATAGGCCAAGTACATGGGCGGGGTTTTGTCGATAGTGCTCCCGTCATGGATCGGGCGTGGGCCAGAAGAAGTGGCTTGGGATGGATAGGCAAGCACAGTTTGCTGTTGAGCAAAAAGGCCGGGAGTTTCTATTTTATTGGGGAGTTGATTGTCGATTTAGAATTGGACCCAGATGGACCCAGTACAGATCATTGTGGCAGTTGTACCGCCTGTATGGATGCATGCCCAACGGATGCTATTGTATCGCCGACTGTAGTAGATAGCAACAAGTGCATCAGCTATTTGACCATAGAGTATAAAAAAGCCTTGCCCACGGAGTTTCAAGATAAGATGGAGCAGTGGGTGTACGGCTGTGATATCTGCCAGGACGTTTGCCCGTGGAACCGATTCTCTTCACCACACCAGGAGCCGGATTTCAACATGCGAGAAGCAATCGGGAAAAACGGTTGGCAGGAGTGGGAAGAAATTACCCACGAACTCTGGGAGGAAATCATGCAGGGTTCTGCCATACGTAGAACGGGCTACGAAGGCTTCAAGAGAAATCTAAGTTTTTCGAAAAAGGATTAGTCCACCGGGACTTCTATAACCTGTAGAATGCGGTAATTGTCTGGGTTGAACACATAGACCACCACCGCAGTATTGCTTTGCACCCAATCCATGTTCCATGCCAAGGAATAAGAGCCGCTTAGGGTATCTCCGGGAACCATAGGACTGGTACCGAAGCTATTGCCCCAAGTATCGGTTACATAATCACGCAGCACATTCATGTGGACGTAATCTGAGTCTCGAGTATCATCTGGCATAAGCTGGGGACTAACGATGTTGCTTTCCTTTACCAATACCACAATTTTCAAATCATGGAGCAGGCTGGTTTGCGGAAACCCTCGGGCGCTTACGTTGAGTTGGCCAGAGGTAATGGAGGCAGAGGCTTCGAGGGCGATGCGCAAGGTGCTGTCCATAGCTTCGGCACTCAGTGTAGGCCAGTTCGCGTAGTTTGACCAGTGGCCATTTCCGGATACGGTCCAATTCTCTCTGTTGACCATGCCTACCGGGAGGAAATTGGTTCCAAAGAAATTTTGGACGGCCTTCCCTTCTTGGGTGGTGAAATCTGTTGGGTAGTCGGTGTTGGTGCCGGTAAAGTTTCCTGGACCTGCGTGAATGGCTAATCCAATGATGCGATCATCTCCAAAGGCGTCAACGAGATTAGCGATTTCCTTCGAGGCCTTGGGACAGTTCTTACAGCGATGCCCTGTAAAGTCCTCGATGAGCACGTTGCGGCGCTGCTCTGAACTTGTGGTGTCAATAGTTCCACCTTTGAAAGGCTGGTCCACAACATCACATTGCGGTGTGAGGAACAGCAAAGAGAGTAAGGCCGAAAATGCAAAGAGTTTTCTCATGACTAGAAGCTTGTAGTGAGGGAGAAACTAATACCGTTTGACGGTGGAACCACGCGACATACACCTCCTACACAGAAGATACCGCGCTGCTGACGTCCATAAGAAAGTTGGAACCTGCTCGTGCCTTCGGTGTAGACCACAGAGGCTAGTGGGTAGTGCAGGCGCTGCGCTGGATCTGGGTTTCCATAGTTATAGATGTCTTGAACGCTGAAGAACCAGTTTGGCGCGATGCTGTATTCCAACAAGGCCATGGCCATGCTGCCTCGATCATCTTGCGTATTGAGCCATTGCAATTCGTTACGTAGGTAATGGCGCGACTTGATCTTGTAGAGGCCTTCGAAAATGAAAATATTCGCGTCCAGAAGTTTCTGGTTGTCGAAATTTGAAAGGATGGCCTCATCGCCTAGACCATCTTCTAATACGCTGCGGTTGTAGAAGAGGTTGAGGTAGGTAGCGGTGTATTTGAAATCCTTATTGACTTTTTTACTGACTTTCACGTTGAAGTCATGGAAGTATGGGATGTCACCGCGCAAAGATGGATCGCTGTAGTAGCCTTGTAGGGTGCGAAGGGTATCCTGCGATGGATCAATATAATCTTTATCGATGCTTTGCGCGAGGCTGTAGTTCACGCTGAGTAATGTGCCGTATTTGCCGCCGAGTTTGGAGCCGCGCTTAAAGCGGTAATTTACTTCGAGTTGTATGCCTTCTTCTCCATTGATTTGAGTGGCATATTGGTAGAGGGCGGGTAGGGCGTAGGTATGTACTTGGGCCGTTGGGCTCAAGTAGTTGATCAGCATGTCTATGGTGGTTCCGTTGCGGTCGCTACGGAAGCTCATGTTGTCGATGCGCTTGGCTCCTAGGATGAGACCAAGACCGTTTTTACTGTAGCTCAAGTGTGTGATGAACCCGTTGCCGTCTTTGTAGATGTAGCCATTATCAGCACTTGGGTCGTTGGCTTTGTAGGCCCATTCGGCATCAAATGCCCATGCTCCTTTGATGAGTTGGGTGCGGAATCCACCGGTGGCTACATTTTCAGGGAGTACCAAGAACGGATCATTGCCGCGCTGGTATTTGCTTATGAAAGATCCGCCTAGTGTCCAGGTAATGTTTTTGTCGGCCAATTTTTGTGAGCGCTCGGTCAGATTGATTTCTGTATCGAAACCGCGAACGACTCCTGGGCTTTTTTCAAAGTAGAAACGCTGGCGGCCCAACACTCCTTTCAGGTATACCCCTTTGGCGGGATTTGCTTTAATGCGGACTCCGTCCATGGCGTTGTCGTAGCCTAGGCCACGTTCTTCGTAGGAACGGAAAACCATCCCCGAACCGAATTGCTCGTAAAAGCTTCCTACGGTGATGTCGAGGTTATCTTGTTTGAATCTTAAAAATCTGTAGGTAATGCCTTCGCCTCGATACCCTTCTGGGAAACCGAGCATGACATTTTGGTAATTCTCGTAGCGGAGCCCGGCAGAAAAATCGCCATCCGTGTAGACGAAATTTGCGTAACCCTGGCCTAAGAATCGCTCGTCAGGGTAGAACTCTCCAGTGGGGTCAATGTTCTCATCGCGGAGGTACCATTGGCCGTCGAGTTGGAAGTTTCCGTGGAGTTGACCGCCGAATTGGTCCTGCGCACTTAAAGAAAGTGAGCCTAAAACTATGGCGCATACGAGAAATTTGTTGCCCATCATTAATGGCTTGGTGTTCTACCTGCAGCAACTTCTTCAACGACTTCTGCCAAGTGCTCTTCGTCGCCAGGCGAATAACCGCTGTGCTTCCAAACCACCTCGCCTGCGCTATTGAGTACGAGTGTAAAAGGTACGTTCACGATGCCTAGGTTGCGTTTTAGGTCTTGGTTCTCGTCTAGAAGTACGGTGTACTCCCATCCTTGTCCTTGCACCAGTGGTGCAACACGTGAAGACATGCGGGTATCATCAATGCTCACCGCAAGAACTTTCATATTTACTTCATCCTCTAGATCTATGGCATAGTCCATAAAGGCGTCAAGCTCTTTAATACAGGGCTTACACCAAGTCGCCCAAAAACTTAGAACCGTTGGACCTTCATGATTGATTTGGCTTAAGATATCTACTTGTTTCCCGTCAAGGGTTTTCAATGTAGTACTGGGTAATTCTTGCGCAACTAGCGTTGTGGTGGCAAAGAATAGGCTTAGGGCTGTGAATAGGTTTTTCATGTAATGTGCTTTCAAAAAAAACGGGGGACCGAAGTCCCCCGTAAAAATAACATTTTCTGTGCTTAGTGAGCAACGTTCACGCGCAAGGTCTTACTTACACCGTTAACGTTGACATTCACGAAGTACAAACCTGCACTTAGTTCAGCAGTATTCAAGTTCAATTTCTGAACCCCTGCATCCATTGTAGCAGCTTCTACAAGTACTGTTTGACCCATAGCGTTCACCATGTTTACAGTTACTTCTGAACGATCCATCAACTCAATCTCAACGCCAGCAACTTCATTGGCTGGGTTAGGGTAGATAGAGATGTATTTCGCTAGGTTATCCATTTCATCAACACTAGAAGTAGTATACTCAGCGTATGCTGCTTGCAATACTTCGCCATTGGTCATGTCTTGTAACCAAACAATGATGTCCATGTTGTTCGCACCTACCCAGAAATCGAACGATCCTTGAGCTGGGTTGCTGTTTACAGTGATGGTAGAATTTGCGTAGTGCGTGTAGGTATTACCGGCAGTCATAGCACCCATGGCATGACCGTTAGAACCGTCCATAAACTTACGGAACACGTGGTAGAAGGTAGTCTCACCGTTCGTTTGAACGTTGTGAGAGATTTCTTTTTCAATCATTGCCATGTGCAACGAAACATTATTTCCGAGATCTGCTAAAGCCTCTGCTTCTACATCACATTGGATGTAGGTACCTGTATTGCTCCACTCAGCACTCAACTCAGCCAATGCTGGAATGCCCATTACTGCGTCAATGGCAGCTTGGCTCGTGGCAATATTTGCTCCTGAGTAGACAACATCTGGCACACCGCTAATACCGTACAATTGACGTCTTGCAAGACCTTCAGAGTTATATGCAGGGTCATTGCCTGGTGAAGGCCAGTTCATTTGGTACTTCACACTCACAAGCTGAGTTCCTGAAGTGTTCGCATCATTTGCATCCAACAATTGCTTGTAGCCAGGGTTAAAACTCGCACAAGGTGCACAAGTAGAAGAGGTGAACTCTTCTGCCAAAACCACACGGTCTGCAGTTGCAGTAACCACTTCTATCGTAGCACTCAAGGTGTCGTTGCTGTTGTTTTGGTCGTTACCACCGTTTAAGGCAGAAGCCCAAATATCAACATCATAGTTCCCTGTAGAACCTGGGTTCCAGTTCGTGTTGTGCGAGAAGCTGTATGTTCCGTATGGAGCGATCGACAGACCAGTAAGGTTATCTGTAACTGCAGTACCACCATTGATCGAGTAGTTTAACGTCACTGAAGAGATCGTTGTACCACCGTAGTTTTTGATGGTTCCTTCAAGAGTGAAAGGTGCATTATTTAAGCCAACCGTATTGAACATATCTAATGATTCCACAGCCATGTCGAAGTTGTAAGGGGCGAAGATGGCAAAGTCATCAATACCCAAACCGTACAACCAACCGCCACCGTCTTGGTAGTTGAAGGCAAACTGTACGTTGCTATTTCCACAAGCGGCGCTTACATCAATCCACTGAGAAGTCCAATCTGCACCTGGAGTGATATCCGCCAAAGAAGTCCATGAAGAACCACCGTTAGTAGAGTACAAGAATTCAGCCGCTTCCGTAGCACCACTGTACGTTGCGCCGTAGAAGAAGCTCTTGAATGTTACGTGCAATACTGAGTAGTTACTCAAATCGAGGGTATCAGTAATCAGGTATTCATCCGCTTTGTTACAGTTACAATCGTCATCGTTCGTGGCCAAGATGTTTGATCCTGGATCGCTAATCGTGAAGTACTGTGAGCTTACTGAAGAAGCAGATCCAGCTTGGAAACCCCCATCAGTAGCGTTAGTCACTTGTGACCAACCTGAAGGAATCCCGTTGTTAAAGTCCCACGAATAAATCGTGCTCTGGCCTTGTGCAAATGCAGTTGTTGCAGCGAACAAGGCGGCTAAGGATAGTAAAATTTTTTTCATGCATTTGTGTTTTTGAAAGTGGAAATTTAATAAAAAGGAGTGGAATTGAGCATAGTTGCGTTGTGAAAAGGGTTCGTTATATTTGAGCATTAAATAGTGACCCATGAAAAAAGCCCTTTACCTCGTTCTTTTCGCTGCTTTCGCCATGAATGTGAATGCACAATCTCTATCTGTAGTCGAACAAGATACTGTGGTAGAAGTGAATTCTACGGCCGTGGCAGATTACGGATTCCATATTAAAGTCAAAAATACCAGCTCAGAAGATTTGGAGGTGTATGTGCGTCGTGCGTACAACAGCCCTTCCTGTGCTTATGATAGTGCCTATTTCTGTTGGGATTACTGTTACGGCTCGGATGTCGACAATAGTATTGGATATGTAAATATTCTTGCTGGGGATGAAAAAAATGATTTTAGCGGTCATGTTTATTCACCCTCTACTAATGCCACTTGTATGGACAGTACTCGGTATGTTTTCTATAATGGAAAAGATCCAAGTGATAGTTTGAGCGTTTGGGTGCAAATTTCCGCAGGACCAACGATGGGCACAGTAGATGTGCAAATAGCTGCGGATAAGTTGTATCCTAATCCGGCGCGCAATTTTATCACAGTAGAAACTGCAAATAGTGGCCAATTAGTCATGTATAATACCATTGGCGCCTTGGTGAAAACGAAAGCCTTGAACCCAGGGAAAAATGCCATCTCGGTGGCGGAGTTAAGCAACGGAGTATACCTCTATAGCGTGGACGGTTCGTCGTTTAAAAAACTCATTATTAGACATTAAGATTGTAAAACGAAGAGAGGCCGCGCCGTGCGCGGCTTTTTTTCGTTTATGGATATACCAAAAGCCCTAGCCATTCGTTTGAAATAGATTAAGACCAGCAGTAATTATGATCTATTACGTCAAAGGAGAATTTGTACTGAAAAGCGCTACTCAGGTGGTGGTGGATTGTGCCGGAGTAGGGTACGACGTGCAGATTTCTTTGAATACCTACGCAGATGTTGAACCATTGTCCAATGGTTTGCTCTATACCTACCATTTAGTGCGCGAGGATGCCCAGCAGTTGTTTGGATTCAGTACGCAGCGCGAGAAAGCGTTGTTCGAATTACTCATCAGTGTTAGTGGGGTGGGTGCCAATACGGCACGTGTGATCTTGAGTTCATTGGCTCCACACGAGGTGGAACAAGCCATCATGAGTGAGGATGCGCATACGCTTCAAGGGGTCAAAGGTATTGGGGCAAAAACGGCGCAGCGTATCGTGATTGATTTGCGAGATAAGGTGGCGAAGACCGCGGTAGCTGGAGAAGGTGTGGTAGCTGCCTCTGGTGGTGCACGTGCAGAGGCTCATGCGGCCTTGACGACCCTAGGCATCACCGCCAAGCAGACCGAAAACATCCTAAACAAATTGCTCAAGTCAAATCCAAACGCGACGACGGAAGAATTGGTCCGTCAAGCACTCCAAATGCTGTAATGAAACGCACCTTGGGTAAACGAATACATTTCTTTTGGTTCGCCGCAGCATTGTTTTGGGCGACGCCTTCGTTTGCTCAAGACAATAATGATACTACTTCCACAGGTAGTTCGGGTAGTCTTTCTTTACCGGATCCGGCCAATTACCAGCGCGAAATCATCTACGACCCTATTACAGGGAATTATTTAGTCTATAGAAGATACGGCGATGTGTTGTTCATGACCCCTGAGGTATGGACGACGGATCAGTACCGTCAATACATGTACAGCCAAAGCGAGCAAGATTACTTCGGCAACAAGAGTGCGTTATACAATGCCAGCGGGGATAATCCGCGCGATAATGTCGGGTTGGTGCCGCAGATTCAAACAGGCAATGAAGCCTTGGGTCAGGTTTTTGGAAGTGATGTCGTGGAAATTCGCCCGCAGGGGATGGCAGAAATCCGCTTTGGAGGAAAGTACCAATACGTTCAAAACCCTGGTATTCCGGTACGTAATCAAAAGACCTTCGCCTTCGATTTTGGCCAGCGCATTCAGATGAATGTAAAAGGAAAAATTGGTGACCGATTGGAGTTGGGCATCAACTACGATACGGAAGCTACGTTCGCCTTTGATAACAAAATGAAATTGGACTTCGAAGGGGAGGAAGACGATATCATCAAGCGCCTGGAGATGGGAAACATCAACATGCCGCTCAACAGCAGCTTGATCACGGGCGCGCAGAGTTTATTCGGTTTAAAGGGCCAATTCCAATTCGGCAATACCATGGTCACTACCGTGTTCTCCGAGCAGCGCTCCCAAAGCCAGAGCATTAATGTGCAGAGTGGTGGAACCACGACTGAATTTTATATCCAAGGGGATCAATACGAGGCAAACCGGCACTACTTCTTGAGCCAATTCTTCCGCGAACATTACGAAGAATATCTGGAAAACCTACCGCTGATCACCTCGCCGGTGCAGATCACCAAAGTTGAGGTTTGGGTCACGAACGAGCGGAGTGCCACGCAAAACCTGCGCAATATTGTGGCCTTCATGGATTTGGGGTCGGACGAACGCTATGCCTATAGAAATGATACGTCAGGCTTGCCAGGGGTGAGTATTTTTCCGGGTGGGAATGTGAATTTAGAGGGATTCCCGAACAATGCGAACAACAGGTTGGATCCTCTCGTATTGGAATCTGATATTCCTGGAGTGCGTGATATTGCCACGGCGAACCAAGATTTGAGCAGCTCCGGATTTTTGGAGGCACGGGAATATGTAGAATTGGCCAATGCGCGCAAATTGGAGCCTAATCAATACAATGTGCATCCGCAGTTGGGCTATATCACCCTTAACCAAGCCTTGAATCAAGATGAGGTTTTGGCTGTCGCTTTCCAGTACACCGCTGCGGGCCGTACCTACCAGGTCGGTGAATTTTCGAACGATGGGGTGACCCCGCCGAAAACGTTAATTCTAAAACTCCTCAAGAGTACGGTGTTGGATGTACGCATGCCCACGTGGGATTTGATGATGAAGAACATCTATGCCCTGAATGCCTACCAGTTAGACCGCGAGGATTTCTACATGGACATCCTGTACATGAACGACGAAACTGGGGTGCCTATCCCATTCTTGCCGGACGGAAATTTGAGTGATACGTTGCTTATTGGGGTCATGGAATTGGACCGATTAAATACGAACAATGATCCCTTCCCGGATGGAATTTTCGACTTTGTACCAGGGACCACCATTGACCAGCAGCGCGGCCGCATCATATTCCCGGTGGTGGAGCCCTTTGGGTCGAACTTGTATGAGAAATTGGACACGGAAAAAGCACGTGATCGCTATGTATATCAAGCGTTGTACGATAGTACGAGGTTCCGTGCTCAGGAACAAACCCAGCTCAATAAATTCATCTTGCGCGGGCAATACAAGAGTGCGAGCGGGTCGGAGATCAGCCTTGGAGCCTTTAATATTCCGCAAGGATCAGTGACGGTAACCGCAGGAGGGCGAACACTCACGGAAAACCAAGATTACACGGTGGATTACTCATTGGGTCGCGTCCGCATTATCAATGAGGGAGTACTGAATTCAGGCTCGCCCATCAAAGTGAGCTTTGAAAATAACACGCTCTTCAACGTTCAAACTAAGACGTTCTACGGGACGAATATTGATCACAAGGTTAATGAGCATTTGAATATTGGTGGGACATGGTTACACTTGACCGAAAGACCGCTGACGCAGAAAGTAAATATTGGCGACGAGCCCATCTCCAACACCATTTGGGGGATGAATACCAACTACAGTGACGAGGCGCCTTACCTCACGCGCTTCGTGGATGCCTTGCCGTTTATCGAAACGAAAGAAAAATCACAGCTGCAATTTAAAGGTGAATTCGCCCACCTCATTCCGGGATCCCCTCGCGGTATTCGTATTACAGGTGCGGAAACCACCTACCTCGATGATTTCGAAAGTTCGCAGACCACCATTGACTTGCGCAGTTTTACCGCTTGGAACTTGGCCTCGACCCCTGCCAAGCAGGATGGGTTGTTCCCAGAGAGTGCGCTCAATAACGACCTGGCCTATGGGTACAATAGAGCGAAATTGGCCTGGTACATTATTGATCCTTCCCTCTATACGGGAGGGGCGAGTGTGCCGGATAATATTCGGAATGACCCTGAAATCACCTCCGACCAGCGCATGCGTGAGGTCTTGGTGAAAGAGGTGTTCCCAAATTACAGCTTGAGTACAAACGAGGCGCGCAACCTGGCGATGTTTGATTTAGCGTACTATCCAGCGGAGCGCGGCCCTTATAACTTTGATGTCGAAGGCTTGGCAGGTATTAGTCAAGGGATTGATTCCGATGGAAAATTGGTCGATCCTTCTTCGCGATGGGCCGGAATCATGCGTCCCCTCCAGATCAACAACTTCGAGGAGCAAAATATTGAATTCATCCAATTCTGGGTGATGGATCCATTCTACGATAACGACAATGCTCCGGACGGTGGGGACGTTTATTTCAATCTAGGTAGTGTTTCGGAAGATATTTTAAAAGATGGACGTCAAAGTTTTGAGAACGGTATACCTGCAGATGGAGATAAATCCGGCATGGATTCCACGCAATGGGGGCTATTGAGTGAAATTCAACCTATCACTGAATTCTTTGACAATACCGCGGGAGCTCGAGAAGCACAAGATGTGGGTTTCGATGCTTTGACGGATACAGAAGAGCGAATTTGGTCACCCGTTACCGGGAGTTCATACCTGCAGCGTATTAGTACAACGTATGGAACTAATACAGCGGCTTACCAGCGCGCCTTCCGCGATCCAAATGCGGACAACTTCGTGTACTACCGGGGCGATTCACTCGATAATGCCTCGGCCGACATCCTACGTCGTTACTATGATTTCAACGGGGTTGAGGGAAATAGTGGCACGGAGACCATCAACGGCGCGCCGGCCTCGGCTACCAACGTACCGGATAAGGAGGATGCGAACCGTGACCAGACCTTGAGCAAGACTGAAAGCTATTTCCAATACCGCGTATCCATGCGTCCGGAAGATTTGGTGGTGGGTAAAAATTTCGTAGCGGATATCTATGAGACGAACAGCCATGCCCTGCCGAACGGGATGACTCGCCCGACCCGCTGGATCCAATTCAAAATCCCAGTCTTCCAACCACAGAAAAAAGTAGGCGGCATCACAGATTTCCGCTCCATCCGATTCATGCGCATGTTCCTCACGGAATTTGACGACCCGATTGTGCTTCGTTTCGCCAAGCTTGAACTCGTCCGCGGCGAGTGGCGCCGATTCCCATTCGTGCTCGACGATATTCGTGAAAATGTACCCGTGGACGAAAACGACGGCACCAGTTTCAACGTGAATGCGGTAAACCTAGAGGAAAATGGCGGACGCGTACCTATTCCGTACGTATTGCCACCTGATATTGAACGCCAGCAAGTCTACGGCGGCACCCAAATCATCCAGCAGAACGAGCAGAGCATGTCGCTCGAAGTGTGTGGTTTAAAAGACGGCGATGCTCGAGCGGTATTCCGCAACTTCAATTTTGATATGCGGATGTACAAGCGCTTGAAGATGTTCGTGCACGTGGAAAGCGGTGGGGAATTCGACGATCTTCAGGACGGTGATTTAAGCATTTTTGTTCGCCTAGGGTCCGATTATAATGGCAACTACTACGAGTACGAGGTACCTATGCGTGTTTCCGAGTGGGGTGCTTTACTGCCGGATGAGATTTGGCCTGCGGATAACAATATTGATTTAGTATTTGAAGATCTAAAGACGTTAAAACTGTCGAGAAATGCGGCAATGGAAACTGATCCAACCCTAAGCCTTACCAATAAGTACTCTATCACCACCGTAGATGGAGCAAAGCTTAGTGTTGTGGGTGCTCCAAACTTAAGCAACGTAAGAACGCTGATTATTGGTGTGCGTAACCCTAAAAAACGCACAGCTACAGATGGGGATGATGGTCTCGATAAGTGTGCGGAAATATGGGTGAATGAATTGCGTTTAAGTGATTTTGACAATCGAGGGGGTTGGGCTGCTACGGCTACGGCGAGCGCGAAACTCGCGGATTTTGCCAATGTAAACGTTACCGGAATGATGAGTACCATCGGTTTTGGTTCCATTGATCAAACGGTCAACGAACGAAACAAATTTGCCGAGCGTTCGTACGGCGTACAGAGCAATATCAACCTCGATAAGGTTCTGCCTTCCGAGCTCGGAGTGAAGGTGCCCATGTTCTTCAGCTTTAGCGAAAACTTTAAATCCCCTCAATTTAATCCCCTAGATCCCGACATCGAATTTAACAGGGCCTTGGCAGAGACAAATTCAGAACAAGAAAGAGATAGTCTTCGCTTCGCAGGACAAGAGTACGAGATGCGTAAGAGCATCAACTTCACCAATGTTCGCAAGGAAAAAGGTGGCGCTGTGGGTGGTATGGGTAGACCGGCACCCATGGGTCCAAAAGGGATGGAAGGCGGCGAGGAAAGCGGCGGGAAGTCCAAAGGGGATTTCTGGGCGAATTCTCCGCTCAACATCACCAACTTCAATACCTCATACGCCTATACCGAGAGTGAGAAGCGCAACATCAACATTGTGCGCGACCACCGCTTCATGCATACGGCCTCATTGAATTATAATTATCAAACACGCCCCAAGATTGTTGAGCCTTTCAAATCGAAGATCTCGAACAAACAATTGGCCTTGATTAGAGATTTCAATTTCTATTATCTACCGTCTAAGGTGACCCTCCGCACGGAGATTAAGCGACAAATGGCGACCATGCAGATGCGCAACACCTTTGATCCGTCCATTCAGCTGCCGGTGACCTACAATAAGGCCTTGACCACCAAGCGCATGTACGACATTGCCTACGACCTCAGCCGCAGCCTAAAGGTAGATTACAACGCCCAAGCGATGAGCCGCATCGACGAATTGCCGGGGAATCCAAAAACCCAAGCCAACCGCGATACCATTAGAGCGGGATTATCTACCCTAGGACGCCCCACAGAGTTCCACCAAACCCTAAATGTGAACTGGCAGATTCCATTCAACAAGCTTCCGTTCATGGACTTTACTTCCACGAGCTTACGTTATTCTGCGAATTACGATTGGACGACGAACTCCACTTCAGCATTGAACCCACAGAGCAATCCCGACATTTACTTCGGAAACAGGGCTCAAAACTCAAACTCGATCCAATTCAACGGAAACGCGAACTTCGTCAACTTCTACAACCAAGTACCGTTTTTGCGCAAAGCCAATCAGGGCGCTCGTCCCACACCGCAAGCTCGCCGTCGTGGAAGCCCGCAGAAAAGTGGCGCAGCAAAAGGCAAGGAAGAAGAGAAAGAAGAGGAGAAAAAAGATCCTAAGATCCTTTTGGGTGCTGCTCGTGTGGCTATGATGGTCCGCAGTGCTTCTTTGACCTACTCTCAAACCAACGGTACTCTTTTGCCTGGGGTCATTACAAATCCAGTGTACTTTGGTATGGATCCTGGCAGCGTAATGGCGCCAGGACTAGGCTTTGTGTTCGGTTCGCAGCAAGATATTACTGCCAAAGCGGGTGATTTAGGTTGGTTGACTAAAAACCCTAAACAACCCAACCAATTCCAAAAAACTTTCACGGAAAACCTCAACTTCCGTGCGGTAGTGGAGCCTTGGAAGGATATTCGTCTGCAAATCAATGCTTCGCGCGTATCCGGTTTGAACAACACTTCGATCTTCAGATTCCACGATCCATTACAGGATACCACCCTTGGTTTAGCAGAAGGCTATTACCACTTCAATCCAATGGATATGGGTAATTACAGTATTACCTTCCTTTCTATCGGGAGTGCATTCGAACCCATGGACTCCACTTCTTATTCTCAGGTCTACGAAACTTTCTTAGCACACCGAAACGTGATTTCTGAGCGTTTGGCAACGCAACGCTCCATTGATGATCCAATGTATGTGGCTAATTTTATTTCCGCTGCCCAAGACACCACGGGTACACGCGAAGGATTTGATGGCTACAGCTACAACAATCCGGATGTGCTAATCCCAGCCTTCTTGGCAGCCTATTCTGGCCGCGACCCAAATTCCGTGGAGCTCAATGGTCGACCCACGATGCCCATGCCGAATTGGGACCTCAACTTTAACGGGCTTATGAACATCCCTTGGTTTAAGAAGAACTTCCAGAGCTTCACCTTGACCCACAGCTACAAGAGCTTGTATACCATGAATAGCTTCCAGAGCAATATGTTGCTCCAACAGCGTATTCAAAACGGCGAGCCCGCGAATAATATTCGCAATACTAATGGTGATTTCCTTGGCCCATTACAAATCAACCAAATCAGCATTTCTGAAACCTTTGGGCCTTTTGTGGGATTGAACATGCGGATGAAAAACCAGGCCAGTCTGCGTCTAGATATCAAGCGGAATAGACAATTGAATTTGAGCCTTGTAAACAATCAAATGACGGATACTAAAGGATTTGAATTCGTTTTGGGAACAGGATACATTATTAAAGACGTGACCATTAATGTAGTAAGCGACGGTCGTCCGCAAAAAATCACTTCCAACCTTGACTTAAAATTAGATTTTAGCCTGAGAGATAATGCAACGATAATCCGCCGAATTCAAGAAGGTGTAGATCAAATTACTGCGGGACAGCGTATTTGGTCCCTTAAAGCCAGTGCTGATTATATGTTATCTCCTAAGTTGACGGCCCGATTATATTACGACCAAACGGTCAGTAAATTCAAAACTTCTAATGCCTTCCCGACGTTAAATACAAATGCAGGAATTGCCTTTAGATTTAATCTTTCGCAATAGGAGAGAAGAAAACTAAATTGGACTTAAATTTGACAACCAAAACAAATGCATATGCAGTTTCCAGATAACTTAAAGTACTCTAAGGACCACGAATGGATCCGCGTTGAAGGCGATGAGGCCTATGTTGGTATTACAGCGTTCGCCGCGGGCGAGCTTGGTGATGTCGTTTTCGTTGATGTTGATACAGAAGGCGAGTCTTTGGATAAAGACGAAGTTTTCGGTTCTGTAGAGGCAGTGAAAACCGTATCAGATTTGTTCTTGCCAGTGAGTGGTGAAGTATTGGAGTTCAACGAGGCATTGGAAGATGCTCCTGAATCTGTGAATGACGATCCCTACGGCGACGGATGGATGGTGAAAATTAAAATTGCGGATGCTTCAGAGCTAGATGGCCTTATGGATGCCGCTGCATACGAAGCAATGCTTGGATAAGCCATGCGCAACCCTTGGATATACAGAGCCCCAGCAATTGTCTGGGGTTTTTTAATTGTATACCTCAGCCTAGCACCGGTTGAAGATTTAGATCCCGGCTGGGCGATAAATGTCTCAGATAAATGGATCCATGCGGCCCTATATTTTATATGGGTAGCACTGCTGTATTTTGGTACTTCAAGAGCCTATCAAAAACGGGTGAGCCCCAACAAAATGATTTTTTATTGGGTGGCAGCCGTACTCGTTGGAGCCGGCATAGAACTCGTACAAGGTTGGATGTCCTACGGTCGCAGCGCAGATGCCCTAGATGCCCTTGCCAATACTGGCGGTGCCATCATTGCCCTTATGGGCAGCCGATGCTTTCATAAATTCTTGGCATAGTTTTTTGAGTAGACTAAGTGAACCCCTAAAATCACTTGGTTATGAAAAAGAACTCCAACCCAAATCACAAAGGCCTTGAGGCCAACCGCCCTCTTTTTTTCTTACTGGGCCTATCGCTATCCTTATTGACCGCATATACTGCGTTTGAAATGAATTTCGGCAAACAGGCTATAGCAGATTTCAGCAGCAAAGGCGCTGAAATGGAAGAAATCAACTGGACAGTACCCGTGACGGTAGAGCGCGCACCTGAGGCCCCAAAGAAACCTGTGAAAAAGTCTGCATTCAATCCTAACGAATTCACAGTGGTTGATAACAACGCAACTTTACCTATTCTGGTGACGGAGTGGAGTACAACAAGTATTGATGACGGCCTTGAAGTGATTATTGATCCCGATCCGGTAGAGGTGTTTCAATTCACTCAAGTGGAGAGTATGCCAGTCTTTTTAGGTTGTGAAACTTCGTTATCAAATGATGAGCGCTTCGCCTGTATGAATGACCAATTAATGGCGTACGTTTCTTCAAATTTTGAGGTCACTGAACGCATGATTCAGTTCAGTCGCGGCGAAAAAGTGTATGTCGAATTCATTATCGAAAAAGACGGTGCTGTACGTCATGCCAGTATTGTTCGTGGTGAGGATGAGCTCATTGGTTTTGAAGCCTTACGCGTAGTAAAATCCCTGCCTCCATTCACTCCGGCCAAAATGAATGGAAAGCCCGTGCGTATGTCGTATATTTTGCCCATTAATGTAAAGTTCTAAACGTATGTTGATTCGTTCCCTATTAGTGTCGGCTTCTTTATCAATGTCTTTGCCTTTAATGGCTCAGTCTACCGATCTTATGCATGAGATACAGACCTTGCCAGTGTTTGAAACTTGTGCGCACATCCAAGGCGATCAAAATGAGCAGCAGGTTTGCTTCAACAGATTCGTGATGAATCATTTGATGAATGAGCTAAAATGGCCGGAAGAACTAAAGGAGAATGGAAAGGTGTTTATCGAGCTAAAATTCGATGCTAGCGGTCATTTAGCTGAGGTCAATAGCCTGCGTTCATACGATGATTTGGCCAAGGAGGAAGCGTTGCGTGCGATGCGTACCCTACCTGATCCCATTCATCCAGGGACTATAGGTGGAGAGGCTGCTCCGGTGAGCATGGTTGTACCCGTGATGTTTACTCGTAATTGACCCTAATTTGATATTGCGCGACGGATACTTTTAGTTATTTTAGCGCCTCAATAGTTCGTGTTCATGAAAAATAGAAAGACACAAAAAGCAGATGCGGAGGGTAAAAAGAGCCTCTTTTTATTGATTGGCTTGACTGCTTCGCTTGCTTTAACTTGGTTTTTTATAGAGCTAAAATCATATGAGAGCGGCCCAGGTGATTTGGGTAAAATGGCCTATGAGCTTGACGATGAGATGGCAATTATTACCAAAATAGAGCAACCGCCACCGCCGGAAAAAAAACCACCTACTCCGCCGGAAGTAATCCAGATTGTGGAGGATGATTTAGAAATTGAGGAAATAGAATTCGAATCTACTGAAACCGATGAAAATGAGGTTGTTGAATTCATTGAAGACGTTCCAGATGTTGAGGAGGAAATTTTCAACTTCGCAAACGTAGAAACCCTTCCAATCTATCCTGGATGTGAAAATTTAGCGACCAAAGATGAGAAGTTTGGTTGTCTAAACGAGAATATCATGAAGCACATTGGAAAAAACTTTGAATTCCCAGAAATGGCAAGGCAAATGGGTATTCAAGGAAAGGTATATGTGAATTTTGTTATTGATAAACAAGGAAAGGTAACTCAGGTATCCGTACTGCGCGGAGTAGATGAAATCATTGATGATGAAGCTATGCGTGTGATCAAGTTGCTCCCTAAATTCACCCCTGCCAAGCAGCGTGGAAAACCGGTGCCAATGCAATACACGGTGCCCATCAACGCAAGGTTGCAATAACCATAACTAATAATCAGAGCCCGGGCGTTGCCCGGGTTTTGTTTTTTATCGTAGAGCCCATTATGTCCATAGATCTTCTAACGAATACACTTGTTGCTGCACAAGCAGCTTTGGATGGTGGTGCCGCCATACTTGACGTATACAATAACGAAGAAACACAGATAGCGATCAAGGGTGATGAGAGCCCTTTGACCCAAGCGGATTTGAAAAGCAATGCAGCCATAATAGACCACTTGAAGAAAACAAGCTATTGGGTGTTAAGTGAAGAGGGAAAGCATATGGAATATGCTGATCGCAAGGATATTAATATCATGTGGATTGTTGATCCCTTGGATGGAACAAAAGAATTCATAAAGCGGAATGGAGAGTTTACTGTGAATGTGGCCTTAGTGCAGGATGGTGCTCCAGTCCTTGGGGCGGTATATGTACCGGTAACCGGAGAATTGTATTTAGGTGTAGTGGGTCAAGGAGCAAAAAAATATTACTTCGAGGCCGGTGCTACGCTGAGCCAAACTGATCTCGATGGCGGCACGAATTTACCAGTGGCTCTGGATCGACCCTTTAGAGCGGTAGGTTCTCGATCACATATGAATGCGGAGACCTCAGAGTTCTTGGAGGAATACCGTAAGCAACACGGAACGGTAGAAATCATAAGTAAAGGCTCGAGCTTAAAAATGTGTATGGTCGCGGAAGGATTAGCAGATGTTTATCCTCGTTTTGCTCCCACTATGGAGTGGGATACGGCGGCAGGGCAAGCCGTAGTGGAAGCCGCTGGTTTCCAAATGATCACCAAGAATGATCGTACTCCGCTGAGATACAATAAGGAGAACTTATTGAACCCACATTTTATAGTGCTTTAGTGCCTACTGATTCCCTTTTCAGGTAGTATCTTTGCACCCCATTATGTCCTCTAACGCACTCAACAAATCTGTAGAGACTTCCTTTATTAAGGAGGTCATTCGTCTCGGCAAACTCCGCTTGAGTATTTCAGTGGTGTTTTCTTCTGTAGCAGGTTATATTCTTGGGTTTACGGAGTTTAATTGGACGCATTTTGCGCTATTAATTATTGGAGGTATTACTGTAGTTGCAGCTTCAAACGCGCTCAACCAGATATATGAGAAGGACCGTGATGCTTTAATGAATCGAACAAAGAATCGCCCTTTGCCACTAGGAACGCTAAGCCTAGGACAAGCATGGGCAGTTACCTTTATCTTGCTGTGTATAGGCCTTAGCGCTCTATATTATATCAACCCCATGACGTCATACTTTGGTGCGCTTAGCGTTATGCTCTACGCCCTGGTATATACTCCTATGAAAGCAAGGACGCCCATGGCGGTATTCATAGGCGCCTTCCCTGGGGCAATACCCTATATGCTCGGTTGGGTAGCTGCACGCAATGATTTTGATATTGAAACAGGTACACTTTTTGCCCAGCAGTTTTTTTGGCAGTTTCCCCACTTTTGGGCCATAGCATGGTTTTCCTATGATGACTATGCCAAAGCTGGATACTATCTATTGCCTTCTAAATACAAAGACCGTAGTTCCCAGTTGTTCATCATAGTATATACGATTTGGATGATAGTAGTTGGGTTGCTGCCTGCATTTGGCATTACGGGCGAATTGACTCTATCACCCATTGGAGCAGCATGCATTGGATTCTTAGGACTTTGGGTATTGCGCCAAGGTTTTAAGCTTCTGGACGGCGGCGATGATAAAGTTGCCCGCAAACTTATGCTGAGCAGTATTGGTTATCTAACAGGAATGCAGATCATTTATATCATTGATAGGTTTATTTAATGGAAACACTTCAAGAACAAAGAAAAAAAGCATCTAAGCCGCTTTTATGGATAGGAATAGGTAGCATTATTATGGCTTTTGCTGGAATGACCTCGGGGTATGTGGTTAGTAGAACGACGTTATTAGAATCAGGAAAATGGCTGGTGTTTGAATTACCCACCGCTTTCAACTATAGTACTCTAGCAATAATAGCTTCTTCGTTTACGCTATGGCATGGTAAAAGGGCAATCAGCTCTGGGAATTCAAGTATGTTTAAAATCTACTTATGGTTGACAATTATCCTTGGAATAGTGTTCGCAGTGTTACAGGTTCGAGGTTGGAGTGAATTGGTCAATGAACGGGTATTCTTTACTGGAGATAGCTCCAACCCTGCGGGATCGTGGGTTTATGTCATTTCCCTATTTCATTTAGCTCACCTCTGTGGTGGTATTATCTCTTTATTCTACACGACTGTAAGGGCGCATAGAGGTAAGTATTCTCAAGAAGATTATCACGGTGTTCAGTTAGCTTCTATTTACTGGCATTTTGTGGACTTTTTGTGGGTATATTTGTACATCTTTTTGACTCTTATTCGTTAAATTCGCACAAACTCTGAAAACTATCCGAATATGGCTTCAACCGCTGAAATGACGAAGGAAGAAAACCACTGGGGTGGCGCCTCACGACCATTAGGAGCTCGCTACGGCAAATTAATGATGTGGTTTTTCTTACTCTCAGATGCATTAACCTTTTCTGGTTTTTTAACGGCTTACGGTCTCATGCGTTTCAAGTACGACGAAACATGGCCTATTGCTGAAAATGTCTTTACTCATTTCCCGGGAATTGAAGGTGATCAGCCGCTTCTCTATGTCGCTTTAATGACGTTTATTTTGATCATGTCATCAGTCACCATGGTCTTGGCTGTGAATGCTGGCGAGAAAATGAAGCGTAAGGCTGTTACTAACTGGATGTTATTGACGATCATCGGTGGTTTGATATTCGTAGGATCTCAAGCTTGGGAGTGGTACCACTTTATCTCTGGTGATACAGGTGCAGTAGAAACGGACCATGCAGAAATCTTACACATTTATAACGATGAAGGAGAACGCCTAAGTTTCAGCCAGTTAGTTCATGGTATGGAAGAGGGCCATGCAAGTAACCATGGCGAGACGTTCACCAAAGAAGAAGTCCTAAATGCACTGAAGGTTAATTCAGATTATTATCTCCAAGAACCGGGAAAAGCAGGTGATAGCTTCACTCATGATGAATCTGTTGAATTGCTTGAGAAGGGAAATATTGTTCAGGGAGCCAACATGACTAGAAATGAATACGGTCGTAAACAATTTGCGAACTTTTTCTTTTTCATCACTGGATTTCACGGTTTCCACGTTTTCTCCGGAGTGGTCATAAACTTTGTAATTTTTTATAATATTCTTTTGGGTACCTACGAGCGTCGAGGTCATTACCGTATGGTCGAAAAGGTTGGATTGTACTGGCACTTTGTTGACCTAGTTTGGGTATTCGTATTTACATTCTTTTATCTCGTTTAAACATATAATCATGGCAGAACACGAAGGAACATGGTGGATTTGGAAGGTATTCTGGATTCTTTTAATCGTTACAGCTGTTGAGGTAGTGCTAGGCATCATTAAGCCTGAATTCATGCTTACACAATTCCTAGGCACTTCTATTCTGAATTACACTTTCATCATCCTGACAATTTTTAAGGCTGCTTACATAGTTCAGGTATTCATGCACGTGAAATTTGAGAACAAAGCGATGAAATACTCGTTATATCTACCTACGTTAATCCTAATTCCGTATTTAACATTCATCTTACTATCTGAAGGTTCTTACCTGTTTCAGTAATGAGAAATAAATCCATTTTTGACAAGGCAGTACTAATCAGTGTATTAGTGCTGCCTTCGTTGCTTTATGATTCTTGTGTTTACAAAAACAGTGAGGTCTTTTTCAAAACACTTGATTATGTCGGCCCAAAGCAGGTTGTCGAGACTAATGGTAGCTTTGATACTCTAGCGTATACTATTCCAGATTTTAAGTTCTACGATACGGACAGCAATGCCATTAGCCGAGCTTCTTTAGATTCAAACTTTTATGTGCTAAGCTTCTTTTTTTCTACCTGTCCGTCCATTTGTCCTGTCATGAATTTTCATTTAAAAGTTATTGAGGACAGATTTAAAGCCTTTGATGATTTCAAATTGGTAAGTATTACCGTTGACCCCGAAAAGGATACGCCAGCGATACTCAAGCAATATCAGAAAGAAAGAAATTATGATCCGTCGAAATGGATCTTTTTGACAGGCAACCAAAAGGAAATCTATGATCTTGCCAAGGGTGTGTACTTAAATGCTTTTGAAGATCAAACTGCGGAAGGAGGCTTTCTACATAGCACGAGCGTGGTTTTGGTGGACTGGAATGGTCATATTCGCAGTCGAAGAGACGATAACGGTCAAATGGTAGGATCGTATGATGTGCTTGAAGCTACCGTTTTAAATGATTTAGAAGAAGATATTAAAGTCCTAAAAGCGGAGTACGAGAAGGAAAAGCATAATGCCAAAAAGTATGAGTAATTCTACATCTGAAAAAAACATCATGAGAACCATTACTATCGTGAGCGTTCTCATACCAGTTGCAGTAGCCGTTTTGATGATTATGCCGGCCTCTTGGAAAGAGGCGTTGGGTATTTCCGAAGGAAGTCAACTAAGTAGTTTGCCCTTGTTTCACGCCGTATTGAATGGCAGTACGTTCGTGCTCTTGGTATTCGCGGGAATAGCTATCAAAAATAAAAAGGTCAGCATCCATCGTACCTTCATGCTCTCCGCTTTCGTACTAAGCAGTGTCTTTTTGATTTCTTACGTTATTTATCACGTAACGCACGATAGTGCTAAATTTGGAGGAGAAGGAGCCATACGAGCTTTATATTTCTTCATCTTGATTTCTCATATCATCTTAAGTGTTCCTGTTATACCGCTTGCTTTATTGAGTATATACCGCGGTTGGACTAATAACATAGTCCTTCATAAAAAAATTGTGAAGTATGCCTATCCCATTTGGTTGTACGTCGCTTTGACAGGCGTTTTGGTGTACATCTTCATGAAAGATTATTATTGATGCGAAGACTACTTTTCTACATTCTAATCTGTCTCGTAGCCCCCTTCTTGGCAGAGGGGCAATGTAGTATGTGTAAGGCTGTCGCAGAATCTGCGAATAATGGCTTTGGAGAAGGATTGAATTATGGCATTATCTATCTAATGATTTTTCCATACTTGATCATAAGTGGAATTGCATACCTGCTGTACCGCTCCAAAAAGGCCTCTAAATAGGTTGTACCTTAGGGTACTCTATATTCAAAATTGAACATCAATTGATATGCTCCTCGGCATTGAAACCTCGACTAAAAACTGCAGCATCGCGCTGTTCAAAGACGGCGTGCAGCTTGGTGCCTTCGATGAACGAGGCGATAGATTCGTGCACGGTGAGCGGTTGCATGTAATGATTCAGGAGCTGCTGAATAGGCACGCTGCTGCTCCGAAAGATTTAACAGGTATTATCGTCGGTGAAGGACCAGGCTCCTATACCGGTTTGAGAATAGGGACCAGTACCGCCAAAGGTTTGGCCTTTGCTTTGAACATTCCTATGCACGCGGTTCCTACCCTTGGGTGCTTCGATTTCAGCTCTTTTAAGTCCAACTATTGTATCTCAGTTCTCGATGCCCGACGAGATGAAGTCTTTGCCCAAGTATGGCAAAACGCTTCAGGAGGCTTCGAGGCCAGTGGCCCTATTGAAGCGGTCATTGTCGATGCACAGTCTTGGGATCACTTGCGTGGGGAAAGTGTTACAGTAATAGGCGATTGCGCCGAGAAAATGGCGGAACTATTATCGCCGTTGCCGGCGCATTGGACCATCGCACCTACAGCATACCCATCAGCTAGTGCTATGTGTAAATTCCTGGGACCAAATCTTTCGCCGGTCGATACCGCTTATTTCGAGCCTTTCTATTTGAAAGACTTTGTCGCGGAAAAATCGAAAAAGAAATACTTGTAATTACCGAGCGGGGCAGTGGAGCAGGTGGTCGTTCACCATGCCCGTTGCTTGCATGTGGGCATATACCACCGTGGGTCCCACAAACTTGAAGCCCAGCTTTTTCAAATCCTTGGAAATCTGTTCTGCCAACGGTGTACTCGCGGGCAATTCCTTCAAGCTTTGCCATTGGTTGCGAATGGGCTCGCCATTCACATAGTTCCAAAAGAATTCTACCAAGGTAGTGCCACTCTCGTGCATGCGTTGTACACATTGTGCATTGTGCACGGCTGCCCGAATCTTGGCTTGATTTCGGATGATGGCCGGGTTTTGCAGGGCGGCTTGAATCTCATCTTCGTTCATAGCGGCGACTCGGTCCACCTCAAAGCCATGGAACACCTCTCGGAAAGATTCACGTTTGCGCAACACCGTAATCCAACTCAATCCGGCTTGGAAGGTCTCCAAGAGCAAGAATTCAAACATTTGTTGTTCGTCGCGTAGGGGTTTGCCCCATTCCTGGTCATGGTAGCGCTCGTACAATTCGTTGCCCAAGCACCATCCGCACTTGCCCTCTAACCCTTCCATTGCGATAATGCTTCTATGGTAGAGGTGGTGGGCAGTCCACAAGCGTTGTTTTGGCACCAATAAAAGAGTGTCTTGTCATGTTGGAAGCGCCCTTTGAAAATGCTCTCGTCGCGGGTGTGGTCGCTCCAGAATAGTTGTGCTAAAGGCGGATAATGCGCTACGGCTAGAGCTTCGGCGGATGCTTTTGCTTTTGGGCCACAGATCACCATTTCATGGTGACCATAAGTTTCCTGCAAGGCGAGGGAGAGCCAGTGCGAATAATTGGCCCCAAATCGAAATACCTTTTCGTGGATTCCGTGCAGCGCATCAGTGGCCCACTTTGAATAATTTGAGGTGCCGGTAATGGCGCCGAGCCTAGCGAAGAAGTGAGCGCAAAGGGCATTCGCACTAGGGATAACGTTGTCTTCCACTTCTATGTGCTGTTGCCAGGCTTCTTTAACACCTCGAGCGTACGGCCTAAAGGCCATGCCTTCCGCAGGGGGAAATAGTTGTGTAATGTCTTGGGCCAAGATGAGGGCACGTTCTAAATATTTTGCATCAGATTGAACGCTAAAAAGATCCAACAAGGCGAGCCCCAAGGTACTGTAGTCGTCCAAATACCCTTCGCCACTAGGTTGGTCGATGTATTGGTGGTGTAACCCCTGATTGGTGTAGGTGAGGGTCCATAATTGCTCTACTAATTGGGACGCGGCACGATCGAATCCCTCATGCGGCAATGCCCAATGTGCCTGTGCTAATCCGCTTACAAGCAGTGCATTCCAGCTAACGATGGCCTTAGGGTCAAGGGCGGGACTCGGATGACTCTGCTCACGCGCTCCACTGGCCTTTTGAAGGGTGTCGAACCATTGTGTTTTGAACGCTTTGAGCTTTACTGTGCTGAGCTCAAATTTGGCGCAAAACTCCTCGTCGGATAGGGGGCGGTGCAGGATGTATTTTCCTTCCCATGCCGAATGTGGCCCCAGGTCGAAGTATTCTCGGAAGTGCTCTTGCTCCCAAAGTTTCTCAGCGACCAATTCCTCTTTTCGCCAAGTATAGTACCCGCCTTCTTCTCGAGTGGATTCCGGGGTAGGGGAATCTGCATCTAAGGCAGCTCCGAACAGCCCACACGGTAAGGCCATATGTTGCTGTAGAAAGGACCAAGTTTGGCGTAGGATTTGGGCATAATGTTCGCCCGGACGATGGCGCTGTGCCAAGGCAAAGAGCTGAAGCAATTGGCCGTTGTCGTACAGCATCTTCTCGAAGTGGGGGACCTTCCAAAATCGGTCCGTAGCATACCTCGTAAATCCACCGTGCACACTATCGTACAATCCGCCGTACGACATGCGCTCCAGTGTATGGTGCACATAATCCAACACCGCGGACTGACCGGTAACAATGCCGTATTGTAGAAGGTATTGGTAGTTCGTGGGCATCGGAAATTTCGGCGCCTTATTGTTTCCGCCCCAGTTCGGATCCCAACTCCGCATCCAAGGCACGAGAATATCTTCGAGGTCGGAAGGGGTAAAGGCGTTGGCCACCCCATTTTTATGCACTGCGACCAATTCTTTTAAGCCCTCTTGCATCTTGGTCCCATAAGAAAGCACGGTCTCACGATCCTCGCGCCATAATTGGGCAATCTGCTCCAATGCCGCACTCCAATCCGCCTTAGAAAAATACGTGCCGCCCCATACGGGAGTACCATCGGGCAAGGCAATAACGTTCAAAGGCCAACCGCCCTGGCCGGTCATCAATTGTACGGCCGACATATAGCGTGCATCCAAATCAGGTCGCTCCTCTCGGTCAACTTTGATGCTGGTATAATGGGCATTCATCAACGACGCCACCGCGCCATCTTCAAAGCTCTCGCGCTCCATCACATGGCACCAATGGCAACTGGAGTAGCCTATGGAGATCAAAACTAATTGGTCCTTGAGCTGCGCCTCATCTAACACGTCCTGCGACCACTGTTTCCAATGCACGGGATTTTCCGCGTGTTGTTGCAAGTACAGACTCTTGCTGAGGTAAAGCTCGTTGGACATCTAGTTACTTCATTTGGTTCACGTAGTTGTGGTAGAAGTAAGGGATGGTTTCAATGCCTTTGAAATAGTTGAATACGCCGTAATGCTCGTTCGGGCTGTGAATGGCATCGCTATCTAATCCGAAGCCCATCAGGATGCTCTTCGCGCCCAAAATTTGTTCGAATAAGGCAACAATGGGGATAGAACCGCCGCTTCTCACCGGCAATGCGGGCTTGCCAAAAGTCGTCTCATAAGCAGCCGAAGCGCTTTGGTATGCTGGGTCCGTAGATTGCGTTACATAAGGTAAACCGCCGTGATGAGGCGTTACTTTAACGCGTACACTCGCCGGTGCTATATTGATAAAATGCTGGGTGAATTTATCGGTAATTGCCTCCGGATCTTGACCGGGTACCAAACGCATTGAAATTTTAGCGTAGGCCTTGGATGGAATGACCGTTTTCGCACCTTCCCCAATATAACCACCCCAAATACCGTTCACGTCCAAGGTTGGACGAATGCTCGTACGTTCGGGTGTTGAATATCCTTCTTCACCCCATACATCTGAGATGCCGATGGATTTTTTGAAAGCTTCTTGGCTGAAAGGTGCTTGAGCCATCAGTGCTCGCTCGTCGTCCGAAACAATTTCCACACCGTCGTAGAACCCCTCCACAGTGATTTCGCCTTTCTCGTTGTGCAGGCTGGCCACCATTTGGGTCAAAATATTGATCGGATTCGCCACTGCTCCCCCATACAAACCAGAATGCAAATCACGGTTTGGCCCGGTAACCTCAACCTCCACATAACTCAAGCCTCTAAGACCTGTGGTGATGGACGGGGTATCATTGGCGATCATGCCTGTATCCGAAATGAGGATGGTATCACAAGCGAGCATGTCTTTGTGCTCGGAGAGGAACGGGCCTAGGTTCGAGGAACCCACTTCTTCCTCACCCTCGATCATGAACTTTACATTACAAGGCACGCCACCTTCGGATTGAAGGATCTCAAATGCCTTGAGGTGCATGAACATCTGTCCTTTATCGTCACAGGCACCACGGGCGAAAATGGCTCCTTCCGGGTGAATTTCTGTGGTCTTGATCACAGGGTCGAACGGATCATTGTCCCAAAGCTCTATAGGATCGGCCGGTTGTACGTCGTAATGGCCATAGACCAATACGGTCGGCAAGGCAGGGTCAACTAAGCACTCACCATAGACAATGGGATGGCCCTTGGTGGGGTAGATGTTGACGTTTTGAAGGCCCAAATCCTTCATGTGTACTGCAATGTGATCGGCACATAGAGCCACCTGATCATTGTAGGCCGGGTCCGCTGAAATGGAAGGGATACGCAAAAGTTCAAACAGTTCGTTGAGCATGCGTTCTCTGTGCGCATCGATAAATGATTTGGGGTTCATAGTGGATTAAATTTTGGGTTCTCCTCAAAGGTAAGACCTACATTTAAATTCCTATATTCGAGCATGCGCAAATTCCTACTAGCCATAGCATTGTGTACAGCCGGCCTATTGACCGCCCAGCCTAGCATGACAGTGAGCACCAATGGGACTCACAAAAATCCATACTGGATGGCTTCAAACGTATTGGTAGACTCCAATCTGTCTGTCTTCAACATGGGCCAAAACGGGTTCAACCTCACCCAGCCGAACACAACGCAAATAGGCTATTTCCAAGCGAATGATACCACTTTTCCTGTTCAATCGGGCATTGTAATGGTGGCTGCGCAACAAAGCTCGGATGTCATAGCTAGTAGCCCTGGGACGGGAAACAATACCACATTCACAGATAGCGAATTGGCCAGTGTATTGAGCCAACTGGGAAGCACAGGCTATGCGATTAAAGACATGGTGAGTATTGAGTTCAGCTTCATTGCACAATCTGACTCTGTTAAATTCAACTACTGTTTCGGTTCTCATGAATACGACGGCTATACCTGCAGTAGCTTCAACGATGTATTTGGGTTCTTCCTCGAAGGACCTTATATCGACGGGGTGAGCGCACCGACGAACGGCTCGATTGTCAAGAACATTGCGACCATTCCTGGAACTACAGTGCCTATTGCCGTGAACACCATTAATTCGGGAAGTCCTTCAGGTAGTTACCCGGCCTCGAACTGTTCTTCAGCCAATCCGAACTTCGTAGCGCACAGTGTGTATTACAACAGTTCTAACGGTTCTGTGGTGACCTTGGACGGATATACGGACAAATTCACGGCCCAAGCACAGGTGCAATGTGGCGGGTGGTATACGATCCGATTGAAACTAGCGAACGTGAGTGATGCAGCTTTGAGCTCTGCAGTATTTTTGGAAGAGAACTCCTTGAAAGGACCGGAGATTGCTTTTGCGCAGAACAATAACGTGGGCAATTCATTCATAGATTCCCTTCTAGTTGAAGGTTGTAATAAAAACGAAATTATCTTCTCACGTTCGGCCAACCTTAGCGTGGAGATGAAAATCCCTATTTACGTCGATACGGCTCTGAGTACTGCGGTGGAAGGTGTTGACTTCTCGGTCTTACCCGATACCATTACTCTTGATCCTTATGAAACTTCAGACACACTAGAGTTTTGGGTGTATGACGATAATGTGGCAGAAGCAAATGAAGCCCTAGTGATCGTACAAGATTATGTGTACACGGATTGCTACAACTACCCGGTTCATCGCTTTGAATATTACCTGCGCGATAAGGATACCCTTAACGGGACACTGACGTTGAATGCACCTACAGATACCGTCAACTGTCCGGGCGATAGCGTGGAACTGATCACGACAAACATCACTTATGAAGGCAGTTACGACGGATTCTGGTTGAACGACAGTGCCTTTGTGCCTTCTCGTTGGGTCCAAGTAGATGGCGATACCACCTTTACCTACATCATGTTCGACGAGTGTGGTGATACGATCATTTTTGAGCAGAATATGTACTTGAAGCCCTATGAACCTATGGTTTATGAGCAGGATACCATCCGTGTATGTCCTGGGGATTCCGCATGGCTAAGTCCTGTGTATTACGGTGGTCAAGATCCATTGACCTTCTACTGGCTCGACAACATGACCCAAAATAACCCTCGTTCTATTTTACCTTGGAACGACACGACCTACTTAGCGTTTAGCGTGTCAGACGGTTGCCAAGTATTACTCATTGATAGTGCTATGGCGATCAATATGCCAAGACCTACGGCAGGGTTCAATTACATGAATGATCCGTACGTTCCGCTTCGTGTGGCCTTTGATGAGAAGGCTCAAAACGAGGTAAGTTGGACATGGTATTTGGATTCTACTATTATCACAGGTGAAAGTTTTGAGTATGACTTTTCACGCCCGGGAGATTACGAGGTAACCCAAGTAGTGACCAGTGATTTTGGTTGTATCGATAGCATTACACTGATCGTTGCTGTGGAAACAGATTTCTATTTGTATATACCTACGGCCTTCTCCCCTAATAACGATGGAGTGAATGATTGTTACGAGATTAAAGGGGTAGGGTTTGAATCTATAGATTTCCAAGTATACGACCGCTGGGGCAATGTGGTATATGCTTCTACCGACGAAAACGACTGTTGGGACGGGACCTTCAACGGGGGAGCTCTACCTACGGGAGCCTACTCATGGAAGCTACTCGTTCGATTGCCGTTCGATGAAATTGCCATGAAGGAAGGTATCTTGACTATTCTCAAATAAGTTTAAAGGAAAGGAATCGTTAAAATTCCGAGTAAAAGAACCACTTTATAACACAAGTGAGCCCAACGCAATCCGCGAATGCCCTTGGTATTAAGCGTGATGGTATTGGCAATACTCAATAGGACGAGCATTAGCAGCATGCCTAATTGAGCAAAAGGGCTGAACCACTGCTGGGTAAACAAAGCTGGAATCCATGCAATACCGCTACTAATGATTAGGGCTAGACGTACCTGATCCCCACCAAATTCACTTGCGGCCGTGCTTTTTCCCATGACGGTATCCCCTTTGACCATTAATAAATCTTTAAGTAGTTCTCTTGAAAAGAGCGCCAGACCTATAAGACCTCCAAAGGCCAAAGTGTGCAAACTTAAGTAGCGGTGATATACGCTGATCCCAAAAAATGGCAGGAGCCCTATAACAGCTGCACTAATATGTCCTAAAAATGGAATGTTTCTCAGTTTATGACTGTAGAGCCAGAGTAAAAAGGCGTAAAATCCATAAAACATCAAACCACGCCAGCTTACAACAAACGCCATGATCAGTCCTGTGAGCAATGCCAGTCCGGCAATACGCAATGAGGTTCCGCGACTTACTAACTGCTCGAAAGCTGTTTGTTTTGGTCTATTAATGGCATCTGTTTCAAGGTCGTAAAAACTATTTATGAGAAACCCAAAAACCAGAATACATGCCGCCGACCAAATAGTTAAATGTGTCCCAGCGTCTTGAAGGATGTCACGCCAGCTTTTATCAGGTTCGAATACGAAGACCGCGGTCAAGTATTGTCCTATCAACAGCAACAAGACATTATACCAACGAATTTGGCTTAAAAAAGCTAGAAATTTTAGAACTGAGTATCGGCGGTTGTTCTGGTCTGTCAAAATCTGTAAATGACTTCCGGGGAATATCCCTCAAATTTTGATTTCACTTTATCATAATCACGGGTAAAGCCCATGACGAATCCACCACCACCTGATCCGCAAAGTTTAAGGTAGTATTCTTCGTTGTCTAACCCTTCACGCCACAAATCGTGAAATCCTTCTGGGATCATAGGGTCGAAGTTGTCTAAAACTACAGTACTCAACTTTTTCAAATTTTTAAAAAGTGGATTTCGGTCGCCTTTGACAAATGCTTTAATACAAGCGTTGTTATATTTAATGAACTGGTTCTTCAGCATTTTGCGGAAGCCTTTTTCCTTTAACTTTTCCATGAAGATCTCAACCATAGGCTGTGTTTCTCCAGGGCCGCCACTGTTGAGTAGGAACACTGCACCAGACCCCTCTACCAGCGAGGCGGGGAGTTCGACCGTGCCTAAATTATCTTTACTCTTTATCAAAAGGGGTAGACCCAGGTAACAGATGGTTGGATCTATACCGCTGCTCTTTCCGTGGAAGTAACTTTCCATCCAACTAAAGATCTGTTTAAGTTCCTTGATATCCTTAGCCTTTTCTGGGCTTGTGGAAATCTTTTGAGTACAGTAACGATCGTATATCGCAGCAACTAGTGCTCCGGAAGAACCTACACCAAATCCTTGAGGTATTGAAGAGTCAAAAAATAAACCATCATTCAGATCCCTCTCAAGCTGTTCGAAATTAAAGGAGCAAAGAGCCTCATCTTGATTAAGGTATTGGGCAAACTTTCTAAGATTAGTATTGCTTTTCTCTTGCTCCGGATTTTGTTCTGAAGAAAATTGAAATGCGCCTTTGTAATAGGTATGGGGTATTGATAATCCCATACTATCATTGATAATTCCGTATTCTCCAAAGAGAAGTACTTTTCCGTAGAAGAGCGGATTTTTTTCCATTTATAGCTGTCTAGGTCCTTGACCAACTTCGTCACATAGGTAACTCCCGTCCTTGCAAAAAGTTCGTAAGTCACTGTCTATGAACTGCAAAATTACGTCTTTATGCGATTTTGGATACAATAAATGCACATTTGCCCCGGCATCTAAGGTGAAATATAAGGGGTTTCCGGTGTTTTTGCGAAATGCCCAAATGGCCTCGATGACCTTGAGGGTATTTGGCTTCATCAGGATAAAGTAAGGACGAGAGCTCATCATCATGGAATGCAGCGTCAATGCTTCACTTTCCACGATAGCCCCAAATCCTTCAATATCTCCATTGCGCATACAAACTAGCAGCTCTGCTTGATTGGTGTGGGCTTGGGCGAAACGGGCCTCTGCATATGCGTGGCCTTCCATCAAGCCGTGACCTACAGTAGAGCTCACCTCTTTTTCTCCTTTATCTACCAATAGGATGGTGTCCTGGAAGGTGGTGAATACTTCGGCCACATCGTCGTAGGCAACGGCCCAGCGGTCTTGGCTTCCTTGGATGTCCTGGTGCGTTCCCCAGGCGGCCATTGGGCCAAAAACGCTTCGTGATCCAGACCCAGACCCTAATCTTGCGGCCTCGCTGGCCTCTTGGAAAAAGTTAGAGACGGGCAGTCCCAACGCTTGTTTCACGCTCATCAAGCACAACGCTAAAGCGCTCATGCCGGAGGCAGAGGAGGCAATGCCCGAGCTGTGTGGGAAGCTGTTTGAGGTGTGAATTTCCAAATCAAGGGTGCCGGCAAAGGGGAATAGCTCGGCAGTACGTTCGAGGAACATTTTGATTTTTGGTAGGAAACTCGCGGTGGAAACGCCTTCGAGATATACTTCGATTTGGCCAGTTCCTGGTGCATACTTCAACGTCGTAGTTGTAGCTGCGGCACTCAGGGTAAAGCTAATAGAAGGATTGGCCGGTATTTGGACCGGGTATTTGCCCCAGTATTTTACCAGCGCAATATTAGAAGGACTTTTCCAGGTTACTTCTTTCATTATTCGAAGCTCAAGCCGCTGACTTGATTGGCGCGATCAATTTTTTTAATCAAGCCCTGCAAGGTTTTTCCTGGACCGCATTCTACAAAGTGAGTGGCGCCGTCGGCCATCATCTCTTGCACACTTTGAGTCCATTTTACGGGAGCAGTTAATTGGTCGATTAAATTCTTTTTGATCTCTGTTGGGTTTTGCACGGCTTTCGCAACGCTATTCTGGTATACAGGGCAGACCGGAACATCAATATCCGTCGCCTCAATAGCAGCGGCTAATTCTGCTCTGGCAGGCTCCATAAGTGGACTGTGGAATGCTCCTCCTACAGGGAGTACCAAGGCACGACGCGCACCAGCTTCGGTAGCTTTTGTGCAAGCGGCCTCCACTGCACTGATCGATCCTGAGATTACTAACTGTCCAGGACAGTTGTAGTTCGCGGCAACGACTACTCCGTCGATATCGGCGCAAATATCTTCGACCACATTATCGTCGAGGCCCAAGATTGCGGCCATCGTGGAAGGATTCTGCTCGCAGGCTTTTTGCATGGCTATGGCACGCTTGCTCACTAAGGTTAAGGCGTCTGTAAAGCTCAGTGCACCGGCCGCACAAAGGGCTGAAAACTCGCCCAAGCTATGTCCTGCCACCATATCTGGTTCGAATTTGTTACCCAAAAGTTTTGCCATAATCACGCTCATGGTAAAGATGGCCGGTTGGGTTACTTTGGTTTGTTTCAGCTCTTCCTCAGTGCCTTCGAACATGATTTTACTCAGTTCAAAACCTAAGACTCTGTCGGCGGTATCGAACAACTCTCGTGCTTCTTTATGGGTGTCGTATAAATCTTTTCCCATTCCTGGGTACTGGGCACCTTGGCCCGGAAATACGTAGGCTTTGCTCATTCTCCGTAGTATTCTATGATGTTATTATGTGTTTCGGCTAATTGAATTTTGTGCAGCTCGGCCCCATACTCACCAACTTTTGGCGCAAGAATTTTCCAAAATTCAGAGGCGATGACCTCAGCCGTAGGTTGTTTGCCCGCCATGAAGTCGATATCTAAATTCAAGTTTTTGTGGTCGACTACATCGATAATGTGCTCGCGAATGATCTTTTTAAGGTCAAAAAGGTTCATGACAAAGCCCGTATCAGGGTCTATTTCCCCACGAACAGTAACCTCCAGCTCGAAGTTATGGCCGTGGTAGTTTTCGTTCGAACATTTACCAAAGACTTTTTTATTCGTCTCCGCGTCCCATTTATCATTCCACAATTTGTGCGCTGCACAGAAGTGTTCTTTACGCTTGATGTAAATCATGCTGGTAAAAGTTTAAGCAAAGATACGATGGGGGAAGTTCTCATTCAGCATTCCTTCCTCGAAGTTGCTCCCAATCCTGGTGTTGTTCGTAGAAGTTTTTAGCGGCCAATTGTAAATCCCCGTACATCCCCAAAAACCAAGGTTCAAAACGATCTATTTCACTTTCCAAAGATGTATTGAAGTAGTGCGCAAAACTTGCTCCACCGGGGTGTCTATGTGCAATGCCTGAGGCAGCACGTGCCAAGCCCTTGACACTTTTATAAGATAGGAGCCAATTTTCCTTGAGCAGATGCGGCGCCATGTGCGCGGCTCGTCCGACCAGTAAATTTTTGTGCGTTGCGATATCTTCAAGGCAGGTTTGGATAAACTCAGGTGCAGTCGGGGCGGGACGATGTTGGGTCCAATTCCAATGGCGGTGTAGAAAGAAATCACCCATAAGGTCGAGTGCGACGGGGGCATACTTACCCACTTTAGGATAGAGCAATTTTCTAGAGGCAATGCTCAGTTCATGTGCATCCGCAAATCCGTCAATAAAGCGGTGCAGATCAATGCCTAGTCGTTGAGCGGCCGTAGCATATTTTCTCCAACCTTGGCCTTTGAAGCCATCTGCAGTAAAATTAAAAACCCGAACCTCGGAGAGGTTCGGGCTTAAGTGTAAATGCGCTAGAAAGTTCAAAGCGTATTGTTTACGCCTCGGTTACGACGAAGTCAAAGGACTCCATTACCGGGTTGATTAAGAGCTTTTCGCTCGCTTCTTTAACCATAGCCTCCGCAGCTTCTTTTGAATCTGCTTCAACCTCAAGAGTAATGTGTTTTCCTATTCGAACATTAGACAATGCGTCTAATCCTATGTTTTTTAGGTTTGCACCTACGGTTTTACCTTGAGGATCTAGGAGTGCCTTTAGCGGCATCACATTGATTTCAGCAGTGAATTTCATCGTTGAATTTTTATGGGTCTTATGCCTTGCTTTTTAGAGTAAGGGCGCTAATAATTGGCAACAAAAATACGACAATTGAAATGCTAAGTGCCCCTAAAAAAGGAATCATTACCGCTAAAATTCCAACAACTATATATTGACCTAATTTACGACGTGAATCACCTCCCCCTTTCAAGCTTAAAACCTGGAATGGCGCATTTTGCCAATAAATAGCATATACAGCTAGAGCAACTAGACTCATGTGCCATAGCAGCAATTCTGTTCCCTCCAATGCAAAGATCCATTCCCAATTTTCATAATGCCCCATCCAAGACCATAAGCCAAGGGCAAATAAGGCATTAGCTGGGGTTGGCATACCAATGAAATCTTTTTGTCCGTCTTCACGCAGGTTAAAGACGGCTAACCTGTAAATACTGGCGGCTGTGACTCCTGCACCTAATAACATTGCCCAAAATTCAGGTACCCTCGCATAATCACTAAGAATTCCTGACCATAAAAATCCAGAGGTGGCGCCAAAGGAGATCGCATCTGCCAGGGAATCCAGTTGTTTACCCAATGCAGTAGTAACTCCAATTTTTCTGGCAGCCCATCCATCCATCAAGTCAAATAAAGCCGCGGAAATTAAGGCATATGCTAGCCCCGTACTACTATCGTTTACAATGAAGTAGATGGCCATCATTCCGCATATAGCGTTGGCGAGTGTTAAAATATTTGGAATGTGTTTCATGCCCTGCAAAGATGCATTATTTTGGCACTATGTCTCTACTTCGATCTTGGTCAGACGGGAAATTAATGTTGGCCGCAACACTTTTGTTGATTTCGGCCTGGAATGTACCCGTATTGGGTGTGCTCATTATTCCTGCCTTTGTGCTTTTACTTGAATTAGCACATCGGCCGAAAAAAAGGTTTTTGAAGCTATATGCTGTCATGGCCATTTGGAATGGAGCCACTACCTATTGGGTAGCGTATGCTCCCGATTCTCATGGATTAGGAGTTGTTGCTACCACTGTTATTAACGGGGCGCTAATGGCAGGGGCAATCTGGCTAGGAATGAGATCTTCGATTTTGTGGTCCAAATTCCCTAGAGTAGCACAATACAGTTTATTGGCATATCTTCCCTTTATTGCTACCTGGATAGCGTTTGAAAAATTGCATGATCATTGGGGAATGGCCTTTCCTTGGCTAAACCTAGGCAATACTTTCAATGCACTACCCATGTTCGTACAATGGTATAAGTGGTTAGGGGTTACCGGCGGAACCTTATGGGTGTTGATGGTGGCGATGGCCGCCTATGAATGGTTATCAGGGCGTTGGAGGAAAAGCCGACCTATATTTCTTTTTCTGGCTCCATTAACGATAAGTGTGACCCTGTGGTTTTTACCACAACATGATTTACCCATAGGTTCGGTTAAGGTGGCCGTTGTCCAGCCAAATTTTCACGTTCCCGACGAAAAATTCAGCATCCCAGAAGGGAAACAAATTCAAAAAGTCGATAGTTTACTTTCGGCGCACTTGGGTGAGGAGCGCGTAGATTTAATAGTACTTCCAGAAACGTTCCTCCCGAACCCTCGAGAGTTATCGTCTTTAGGGTTTACCACCCGTGGCATAAATCAAATGTTGGATGGCTTTGGGAATGCAGCCATTTTCGGTGCTACTACCTTTGATTTCCAAGATACTTCTAATGTGTATAACAAGCCTTATGGCAGTCGCTACAAGACCTCATACAACTCCGCAATTTTTCATGTAAAAGGCTCCCAATCACCGTCTGTTTATCACAAGGGAAAATTAGTTGTTGGTGCAGAAACGATGCCTTTCGTAAAGTATTTAAAACCACTATTGGGGGATTTGGCTTTGGAGCTCGGGGGTACCTCCGGGTCTTTCGGGGTTTCAAGGGAGCGTAAGGTTTTCGAAAGTGGGGATAAATTTAAATTGGCCCCAATCATTTGTTGGGAAAATGAATTTTCAGATTACACCACAGATTACGTAAGGAACGGAGCTAATTTACTTGCTGTAATTACCAATGACGGATGGTGGGGAAATACTCGAGGCCATGTTCAGCACATGCGATTCTCAGGATTGCGTGCTATTGAAAACGGACGGTGGATTGTGCGTAGTGCTAACACGGGTATTAGCTGCATTATTGACCCAAAAGGGAGGGTTCATGAACCTTTAGGTTGGGACGAAGAGGGTGTAATTATGATGGATGTTCCTCTGTTAGAAGGTCGAACACTGTACAGTAGAACCGGGGATTGGATTGGCCGGTTTATGGTTATGTTATTCGCCGTGAATTTGTTCTTGCTTGTATTCACTAGATTTTTCCGATTAAAGCCGAGGTAAGCAACGCCCCGTGTGTACCTTTGCTTAGAATTAAACATCATTTTATGAGTTCTTACGACGTCGTTGTCATTGGTTCAGGTCCTGGTGGTTATGTGAGCGCTATTCGTTGCGCGCAACTGGGAATGAAAACAGCCTTGGTAGAGAAATATGCTACGCTTGGTGGTACCTGTCTAAACGTTGGATGTATTCCATCAAAAGCCTTGTTGGACTCTTCGGAGCACTACCACATGGCGGCACACTCTTTCGAAGATCACGGAATTGTGGTGAGTCCACCTACCATTGATTTTGGCAAGATGATGGAGCGCAAAGCAGGAGTAGTAAGCACTACTTGCGACGGTATCGATTACTTGATGAAAAAGAACAACATCGATGTGCTTCGCGGCTTCGGTTCACTTGTGGATGCCAATACGGTAAAGGTGGCTGGCGAAAGCACCACTGAGGTCAGTGCGAAAAATATCATCCTCGCCACGGGTTCAAAACCTATTGAGTTGCCGTTTGCGAAATTTGATAAAGAGCGCATCATCAGCTCTACCGAGGCGTTGAGCTTGAAGGAGATACCAAAGCACATGATCGTGATCGGCGGCGGTGTTATTGGATTGGAACTAGGTTCTGTATATAAGCGTCTTGGTGCTGAGGTAACGGTGGTAGAGTATGCACCGAGCATTATCCCTACGATGGATGGCGCCTTGGGCAAAGAGCTGCAGCGCAGCTTGAAAAAGTTGGGCATGAAGTTCAGCTTGAGCACGAAAGTGAGCGAAGTAAGCCGCGACGGTGATACCGTAACGGTCAAAGGAACAGATAAGAAAGGCAACGAAATCACCTTCGAAGGAGATTATTGTTTGGTGGCCGTAGGTCGCCGTGCCTACACGGATAACCTCGGGTTAGAAAATGCAGGTATTGCTACTGACGATCGCGGTCGCATCGAGACGAATGCACATTTACAAACCTCACAGGCCAATATTTACGCCATCGGTGATGTGGTGAAAGGAGCTATGTTGGCGCACAAGGCTGAAGAGGAAGGTGTATTTGTAGCCGAAACTTTGGCCGGTCAGAAACCACATATTAACCACGACTTGATCCCGGGTATTGTATACACTTGGCCAGAAGTGGCTGCCGTGGGCAAGACGGAAGAAGAGTTGAAAGCGTCAGGCGTTGCCTATAAATCAGGTAGCTTCCCTATGCGTGCCTTGGGACGTTCACGTGCCAGCGGTGATCTCGACGGGGTAGTGAAAGTGTTGGCAGATGCTACGACGGATGAAGTACTAGGAGTACACATGGTGGCCGCTCGTGCTGCGGATATGATCATGGAAGCAGTTACGGCGATGGAATTCCGCGCCTCTGCTGAGGATATTGCCCGCATTTGTCACGGTCACCCGACCTACACTGAGGCGATCAAGGAAGCAGCGTTGGCGGCGACAGATAACCGCGCACTACATAGTTAATGCATACGGCATCGACACATAAGGTCGATCCGATCCATTTAGAACATCGGCTGTTGGAGGAATCCAATGGCCGATCGTTTTTTGCCCTCTACACTTCCAGAGGGTATAAAGATGCACATACCTCATACGCCTTGTTATTCGCTTGGGGGGCACAACGTGTTTTTGGCGCGGAAGAAATGGCAGGGGGTGCCCTCGAAGGCGGGTGGCGTTTCGGCTATGCCGGATATGAAATGCGCCATCGGTTTGAATCTTTGAACCGTGGGAATCCTACCTTGGGAAATTGGCCCGAAGCCCTCTTCTTTGAACCTGAAGTAGTGGGCACGTTGAGCTGGGATGGCGTAATATCCGTGACCGATTTCACTAGCGACCGCTCCGACCAAATCATTCAAGACCTTATTCAGCCCAGTACGCCACCCGAAGGCCCCACTGCCCTTGATTTCAAGCCTATGGAGTCCAAAGAGGAATATTTGAGCGCCGTCGAAGACCTTAAAGCACATATCCAACGAGGTGATATTTACGAGGTCAATTACTGCACGGCTTTCAAGGCTGAAGTGGGTGAATTGCATTCATCGGCCTTGTTTGAAAAAATGGCGTCTCGAACCGAAGCGCCGTTCAGCGCCTACCTCAAGCTCGACCAGTACGAGCTTCTTTGTACCTCTCCAGAACGCTATTTCAGCAAAAAAGGTCAGCGTGTTTTGACGCAGCCCATTAAAGGCACCAACCGCCGTTTAGCCCAAAACGAGGGGGCTCTAACCTCTTTACGAGAAAGCGAAAAGGAACGCGCAGAGAATGTGATGATCGTAGATTTAGTCCGCAATGACCTTAGTCGTGTGGCGACCAAGGGGAGCGTACAGGTGAGTGAATTGTTCGGTGCCTATGCTTTCAAAAACATCAATCAATTGATCAGTACAGTGGAAGCTGAGATCAAACCAGATACAGGCTTTTGGGACCTCTTCGGCGCGACCTTCCCTATGGGGTCCATGACGGGTGCTCCAAAGGTGAGTGCGATGCAATTGGCCGAGCGGTATGAAAAAACCGCTCGGGAAATTTATTCAGGTACCATAGGCTACACCACTCCACAAGGTGATGCAGATTTCAACGTGGTCATCCGTAGCGTGGCGATCAATCGCAACTTAGGAGTGGCAACGACGCATGTAGGCAGTGCGATTACGATTTTGAGCGATCCACAGCAGGAGTACGAAGAGTGTTTGCTCAAGGCAGAGAGCATGTTTGATAGCGCTCGATAAATTGGTTGTAGTTTTGACACTATAATCCTCCATTCATGACCATTATTCCCGGATCAAAAGCAATTCTCGGCTTCAGCGGCGGCGTAGATTCCGTGGTGTTGAGTCATTGGTTGCTGCAGCGGTACAACATCCGTACGTATTTACTCCATGTGAATTACGGCTTGCGTGAGGAGGCGGACGAAGACGAACGCTGGTGCCGCTGGTTCGCTCAGGAGCATCGCTTTGAAATTGAAGTACTGCATGCCGATCCTACAAAGCGCGAGGGAGAAAACATTCAGAATTGGGCACGAAAGCTTCGGTATCATTGGTTCGAGGAACGTGCACAAGCCCTGGGGGCGGAATATATTTTTACGGCGCATCACCTTGACGATAGAAAGGAAACCTTTTTAATGAACGCCCTTCGCGGCGCGGGATTGACCGGCCTCACCGGCATGTCTCACCCCCACATTCTTCGTCCATTGTCACAGATGAGCAAGGCGGATATTCTTGCGTTTGCTGAGGAACATGAGCTCACTTGGCGAGAAGATGCCTCGAATCAAACGTTGAAATACACGCGAAACAAGGTGCGCAATTTGCTGCCGCAGGTCCTCGATGAAGTGGAGCCTCGCTGGCACGGCGGTTTGGCCAAGACCATTGATAATTTGGTCCGCGACCGCGAACTGTTGGAGGGAATGTTGGACGAGTTTGAGCAGCATCATGTGCGTGAACTTGAAGATGAAGTCCATATTGATTTTGGTATTTGGGTCGAGCAACCCTATGCCCAAACTTTGTTGTACAGGTACTGCCTGCGCTGGGATCTAGGCTTTTCCTTCGAGGAATGTGGCCATGTTTTGAAGGGGGATTCGGGCCAATTAACCCCTGGCCGCCAGAAGATTTTAGTCAAAGACCGCACGGCCTTTATTTTGGCGCCTAAAAAGGAATTGGACCCCAATACCTATACCATCCATGGACCGGAAGATTTGTCTAATTTACCTTTTGCGCTCACCCTGCAACCCACCCCGCGGGCACAGATTGTATTCGATGATGACCACGAATGGATCAGTCCAGAGGCAGTTCCATTCCCCTGGACTATTCGAGTTTGGAAATCCGGAGACGCTTTTTTGCCCTTAGGGATGAAAGGATCAAAAAAAGTGGCCGATTTCCTCAACGACCTGCGCCTTCCTCGACACCGCAAAAAGCACATCTATGTTGCCTTGCACAATGATGAAATATTCTGGGTTCTTGGGTATAGAATTGCAGACCACGTAAAAGTTGCCGAAGGCGATGACATGGCTTATCTTGCAACCTGCAAATTTTAATCACATGAAGCGATTTTTTACCGCCTTTCTTTTCCTAATGACCACCTTGGCTTGGGCACAGCCGCAAGCCGTTACTTGGTCTGCTTCTTACGAGAACACGGATGAGCATACGATCGTCACCGTTCACGCAGAAATTGCAGAGGGTTGGCATTTGTATAGCCAAAACCTAGATGAGGGCGGTCCTATTCCGACCTCTTTTGTCCTTGAAGATGATGCTGCCTTCACCACAGTGGGAGGTTGGGCAGAAGGAGAGCCTCATGTGGAGTTTGATCCAAATTTCGATATGGATCTCGCCTATTTCAGCGATGCCGCGGATTTCACCATCAAACTCTTGCCGACTGAGAAAGAATTTACAGTTAAAGGAGAGCTCGAATTCATGGTGTGTAACGACGAAATGTGTTTGCCGCCGACCTATGAAGATTTCTCTGTTTCGGTTTCAGAGGCGCCTATACCCTCAAAAGGACTCGGTTCTACCTTTTGGTTGGGTTTTCTTGGGGGGATTGCCGCTCTGTTGATGCCCTGTATTTGGCCCATGATACCATTGACTATAAGTTTCTTCCTAAAACAAGCAAAAACTAAGGCAAAAGGGGTTTTTAAGGCGGGAATCTATGGTATATCTATAATTGTCATCTACGTAAGCCTTGGATTAGTCGTAAGTGTCCTGTTTGGATCAGATGGATTAAACCAGATGGCAACAAACCCATGGCTGAACATAGCGTTTTTCATTCTTTTCGTAGTCTTTGCTTTAAGCTTTTTTGGTGCCTTTGAAATTACCTTACCGTCAAAGTGGGTAAATAAAGCGGATAATGCTTCTAATAAAGGTGGATTAATTGGAATATTTTTCATGGCCTTTACCTTAAGTCTAATAAGCTTTTCTTGCACAGGTCCTATCATTGGATCATTACTAGTTGAAGCCGGACAAAAAGGTTCATTTTTGGGTCCTGCTGCAGGTATGTTTGGATTCTCACTTGCTATAGCTATTCCATTTACACTGTTTGCGATTTTCCCAGGATGGCTCAATTCTCTTCCCTCTTCCGGAGGATGGTTGAACACAGTAAAAGTGACCCTAGGATTCGTAGAATTAGCCGCCGCTTTTAAGTTTCTTTCGACCGCAGATACTGTAATGCAATTACATTTATTAGAACGAGAATTGTTTATCGCCATCTGGGTGGCCATCGCTTTTATGACTGCTTTCTATTTGTTAGGAGCGTTTCGCATGCCTTTAGATAGTCCAGTACAATCTATTTCAGTTTCGAGATTAAGTTTTGCAATTGTTTTCATGGTGTTCGCCTTTTATTTACTGCCAGGAATGTTTGGTGCGCCAGTGAAAATAATCTCTGGATTCCTTCCTCCAGAGCATTATTCAGAAAGTAAAGGTGGCGCCTATGCAAAGCCTTCTATTAATATGCTTTCCTCCGGCGAAGAAGCATTAATACAAGCTGATCTTGGTGAGCATTGTCCAAATGGTTTACCTTGCTTTAATGATTTTGAAGCAGGATTAGCCTATGCTAAAGAAGTGAATAAGCCTATTTTGATAGACTTCACAGGGTGGGGATGTGTGAATTGCCGTAAGATGGAAGAGAATGTATGGGTTGATGAAAAGGTGCATCAACGGCTCAGGAATGATGTGGTATTAGTTTCACTCTATGTAGATGAAAGAACGCCATTACCGGAAAGCGAGCAATACGTCAGTGAAATTACCGGTCGCAAGATTAAAAATATAGGAAATAAGTGGACAGAATTCCAAGAGGTGAACTTCCAAGAGGTGAGCCAGCCCTTATACGTGATTCTAGGACATGATGACCTCACACCTTTGGTTGAAAAGAATGCCTACAATCCGAACATAGAGGCTTATTTAGACTGGCTTGATCGGGGTGTGGCCGCATTCAAAAAATAAGTTTGCCGAATAAATTTTAGGAAGGGATAGAACCTTCTGAGCCTGGTCGTGTTTTTAGTGGTGATGGAAACTACCCTAGAAATACGATATAGATTGCGCCATGAAGGTGAAGTGGTGGGCTATGCCCGTAAAATAGGTAGTCGTTCACATTTTTACAGCAAAGATCAGTTCTGGTGGTCCGGCGTGAAAATCGACCACAACAAAGTCGACGAAAGTGTAGGACTCTTTGATATTGACAAGCGAATGCTCTATGAGTGGGATATCGTTGAATATCGCCTCGAAGACAAACGTGATCGAATGGGTACTTTTCTTTGGTCTTCTTCCCGCAAAGAATTTTGTATCGTTGACCTCGATGAGCCAAGCCTCGAAGTCCCATTGGAAGTAGATGGTCTGCAGCTTTTTCAACCAAAAGACCTGCGCTTTCGCGCCTACCTTTTTCAAAACCCAGATTTAATGGTTGAGTTAGGCGTAGATGACGAATGATGGCTATTTTAGCCAATGATTCAAGCGATAACTGAAAGGATGAATACGAATTTTGTTGAAGAGCTGCGCTGGCGGGGTATGTTACATGATATCATGCCAGAAACTGAAGAATTATTGACCAAGGAAATGGTTAGTGGTTATATCGGTTTTGATCCCACAGCAGATTCTTTAGGGGTAGGTAATATGGTTCAAATTATGACCCTCGTGCACTTTCAGCGTGCAGGGCATAAACCTATCGCTTTGGTAGGCGGTGCAACCGGTATGGTAGGCGATCCCTCGGGGAAGAGTGCCGAGCGCAACCTTTTAGATTTAGATGCCCTCCAGCACAACTTGAATTGTCAAAAAGCACAGCTTGAGAAATTCCTCAACTTTGATTGTGGGGACAACAGCGCCGAAATAGTCAACAACTACGATTGGTTCAAGGAGTTTGACTTCCTCGGCTTCATTCGTGATGTTGGTAAGCACATGAGCGTGAACTATATGATGGCTAAAGACAGCGTAAAGAACAGGTTGGAGACGGGTATGAGCTTCACGGAGTTCTCTTACCAGCTCATTCAAGGCTATGATTTTTATCACCTTTGGAAAAACAATGGTGTGAAGCTGCAAATGGGTGGCTCGGATCAATGGGGCAACATTACCACTGGTACGGAACTCATACGTCGATTAGGTCGTGGCTCTGCGCATGCATTGACTACACCGTTGATTAAAAAGGCGGATGGAACCAAATTTGGTAAGTCCGAAGGCGGAAACGTTTGGTTAGATCCAAACCGCACCTCGCCGTACGCCTTCTACCAGTTCTGGTTGAACGCGGCGGATTCAGATGCCGAGAACTATATTAAAATCTTTAGTATCAAATCCCGCGAGGAAATTGAGGCCATGATAACAGAACATAAAGAGGCCCCACATCAACGCAAGCTTCAGAAAGCCTTGGCAGAAGAAGTGACTGAGCGTGTGCACAGCAGAGAAGACTTGGAGAATGCTCAGGCGGCCTCGCAAATCCTTTTTGGTAAGGCAACAGAAGAGCAGCTCCGTAAGCTCGATCGCACCACCCTCGAAAGTGTTTTTGAAGGGGTGCCACAGTTTGAATTATCCCGTTCGGCGCTCGCAGGAGGCGTGGATATTGTTGAGGCCTTGGCAGAGCACACTGCGATCTTCCCTTCGAAAGGTGAGGCACGCAAGATGGTGCAAGGTAATGGTGTGGCCATCAATAAGAGTAAGGTGGATGTAGACAAAACCCTATCCGAAGAGGATGTGGTTGCCGGGGGATTGATCATCGTTCAGAAAGGAAAGAAAAACTACTTCCTGATCTCCATCGTCGACTAAGCAAAAATGTATACTGCATAAAAGAGGCGCCCAGAGGGCGCCTCTTTTATAATTGTATGTAATCCAATACGATATCGTCTATTTCAGAAAGGTATCTATCATTGGGTCTTTGAAAGAAGTAGAACGTTCCATAATCTCTGTCCTCAGTGAGCTTGAGCTTGGGGTACTCGAAAAGTTCACCTTTATTGATCAAAACATAGGGCATGCTCCCTCGGAAGATAAATAATGCTT
>CAXPFQ010000016.1:0-38428 GCA_964216615.1 Schleiferiaceae bacterium | reverse complement strand
TCGAGCAGAGCCGCGATCGAAGTGGCGGTAAGCACGGAAATAAAGGTGTTGAAGCTGCTGTTGCCGCATTAAAGATGATGGCTCTATAAGTGAACCTTCAAGGCACTTTTTGACTTAACTTCACGACAACCTAAAAAACAACATACATGAGAAAATGGATTGTGGGCGCATTGGCCCTAAGCCTCAGCTGGAGCGCATCAGCTCAAGAACTACCTCAACCGTCACCAACTTCTACCGTTGACCAAAGAATAGGTCTCACGGACTTTAGCATTACCTACAGTCGTCCTGCTACGCGCGGACGCGCGATTTTCGGAGACCTCGTGCCTTATAATGAAGTATGGCGTACTGGCGCGAATGCTTGCGTAAAGTTTAATGCCTCAACTGACTTTACTCTTAATGGTGATGCAGTACCCGCAGGAGAGTATGCACTATTCACTATTCCAGGAGAGAATGAGTGGACCATTATCCTATCCACCCAAACCAACCTTTGGGGAAATACCGGTTACACGCAAGAAAGCGATGTGCTTCGCACCACTGTACCTTCCACAACAGGGGATTTCGACGAAAGCTTTACTATAGGCTTCAAATCATTGAGTACGACCGGTGGTGAATTAGTCATTGAATGGGCCACTACAGAAGTTAGTATTAACCTAGGTGTAGATTCTGACGGTGAAAGCGGTAAAAATGTAGCAAAAGCACTATCAGACGCTAAGCGTGCTTACAGAAATGCAGCAAACTACTACAGCGGTCAAGGCGATCACGAAAAAGCGCTCGCAACAATCGAAATTGCCTTGCAGTTAGATCCAGATTACTGGTATACGAACTGGGTAAAGGCTAAAATTCTGTACGCAGCAGGCGATACTAAAGCTGCCCTCAAGCAGGGTAAAAAAGCCATGGACATGGGAGCACCTGATTCTTACAGAGCCGGCTACGAGAAAGAAATGAAAGGCTGGAAATAATCCGCTTTTCGACTTCATAAGGAAACCCCGCCTAGTGCGGGGTTTTTTAATGGTGCCTAGTTGGACTTATAAGTCTCAACCCCTAAATGAGGATACAAAGCGTACTCATAGGCCTTTTGCTTGTATTGGTACAACTCTCCATAATAAGAATTCACCCACTCCTCGACGCTCATCCCAGATTCCAAGGCTTCTTGCAGTTCATTTGAACCGGCCAATTTTTTGAAGAACGCATTGAAAAATTCCGGGGCCTCCGTGGGAGCATTCTCTGTCCAGTATGCATAAGCATCAAACAAATGGTTCCAATCTATTTCCTTTGGGGCGGTACTTAGGTTTTTAGGCAGTTGAACCCCACCGCATTGCTCTCCTTGAAATTTGGGATACTTCGATCCGTGATCTGGCGCAGGGGTGAACCTATGCTCGTACCCTTCCCCACCAAGCCACGGTGCACCAAAACGGGTAAATGGCGCATCAGTACCTCGTCCACAAGAAATGGGTGTGCCCTCGAAATAACACAAGCTTGGGTAATGCCAAATGGCTTCTATGGAGCGTAGATTAGGCGACGGAGGAACTTGGAATTCCTTGAAGACCTTATAGTGAGAATACCCTTTGCAATGAATAACCTCTATGCCGCCTTTCTTTTCGAAGGCGGTACGCCACTGTTCATTCCCTGTCGCAGGCATCCAATGCTCACCATAGACCATGGACGCATATTCTCCCATGGTTAAGCCGTGCACTACCGGTATGGGGTGCAAGCCTACCATACTTTCGAAGCCTGGTTTTAAAATGGGACCGTCGATGTAATGGCCGTTTGGATTGCCCCGGTCCATAATCATGAGCGGGACACCGGCTTCCACACATGCATCAATGACATAGCTCAAGGTAGTGCTGTAGGTGTAGAATCGAACCCCGACGTCTTGAATATCATAGATGACCCAATCCAAGCCCTCCAACCAATCCGTTGGTGGACGCTTGGTTTTACCATACAAACTTCGAATAGGTATGCCTGTTTTAGGGTCGCGGCCATCTTCCACATGCTCCCCAGCATCTGCATCGCCTCTGAAGCCGTGTTCCGGCGCCCACACCTGCTGTACATCCACACTCAGCGAAATCAAATGGTCCACTGTATGGGTACCGTTGGGGAGCAACGAAGTCGCATTGGCCACCACCGCCACAGATTTTTCGGTCAGCTTTATATAGTACTCTCCAGTCTGAGCAATACCCGGCGCGTAACTTTCTTGCCCACGCGCAGAAAAGCACAGGAGCAATACCGCGAATAACGCGAGAGTTGTTCTAAATTGCGAGGAGATGAAAGAGGCGTTTTTCATAGCTAGGAAGATACAAAAGAGTATGGGGTCGAAAGTGATCGGACCTCTGCTAAAATTAAGTATCGCAGCCACTGCCATGGGCATGGCTCTTATCGTTTTATCCATAACGTCGGGAAAAGGTCTTCAGCATGCCATCAAGGATAAATTTCGAGCGCTCGAGGGTGATTTTTCTATTCGAGCTTATGCTGTTAACGGTACGGAAGAATGGCGCGCCATTGCCTTAGGTGATAGCCTATACACGGCCTTAAAAAATGCTCCATACGTGGATCAAGTTTTTCCCGTAGTACAAAAAGCGGCTTTACTTGTTAATCCTCAAAACGACGCATTCGAAGGCATTCTAATACAAGGGTTAGAGGAAAAGAATTTCGAATACTTTAAGAAAAAATTTGAAATTAATAGTCAGCTTATCGAGGTACGATACGGGTGCTGGATTTCAGAGACCTTAGCCCAAAGTCTGCAATTAGGTATTGGAGATACGGCTAAAATCCCAATACTAAAATCCAATCGCGGTACACCCCGATTAATCAACAGTCAGATCTGCGGCACATTTTCTTCAGGCTTAGATGAGTTCGATCGTCAAAATATACTCATGAGAGCTATTGATGTTCGTAAGATGAATGGGTGGCAAAGTGATAGCGTAAGTACTTATGTTGTCCATTTGAATACTCCCAAACAGAAGTATACACAGCGTGAGTTAATGCAAACTAATGCCGCGGAGGCTACAATTCTAGATAGAGATATACCAGGAATATTTGAGATATTAATTCCTGTTCTAACTATTCTTGGAATGATCTTAGTATCGATAGCTCTTATTGTTCATTTGTATAATCCTGAACAGCTTTATGAGCCGTGGGAGTATTGGAATGAAGCGGTACCGTTTAATATGCAGGCTACCTCATTAGAGAACGGTCACATGCAAATTTTTGAGTGGCTTGATCTATTTGATGTCAACATAGTACTCATTCTCTGCATTGTTCTTGTAGTGGCCATTTCGAATTTAATAACGGCACTCCTTGTTCTGATTATTGATAGGACGCGTATGATTGGAATTCTAAAAGCCATGGGCGCTTCAGATCTTATTGTTTTACAGGTATTTCAGTGGTTAAGTTTAAACATACTTGTTAAAGGACTCCTCATCGGAAATGCCATAGGTTTGGGGCTCAGTGCTTTTCAGTATTGGTTTAAATGGATTAAATTGGATCCAAGTACATATTACATCTCCTCTGCGCCCATATATTTTGATTGGACGTGGATCATAGGCGCGAATCTTGGATTTATAGTAGTTGCCTTCTTAATTCTTTTAATCCCTGTGCATTGGATTAGTCGTTTACAACCTATAAAAAGTATCCGCTTTTCGTAGAGAGAACTCCCCTATCTTTGAGGGACCGTAACAAACAGAAGCATCACATGCGCCCCATTTACAACAGTATTCTCGAGACCATTGGTGATACCCCAATGATCAAGCTCAACAAGATTGCTCAAGATTTTCCATGTCCTGTATATGCCAAGGTGGAATACTTCAACCCAGGACATAGCGTAAAGGACCGCATGGCATTAAAAATGATTGAAGATGCAGAAGCTCGAGGGGATTTAAAACCAGGCGGAACTATTATCGAGTGTACCTCAGGAAATACAGGGATGGGGCTCGCTCTAGCAGCAATTGTCAAGGGTTATAAACTCATCTGTACGCTGAGTGACAAGCAAAGCAAGGAGAAAATGGACATTTTACGTGCAATGGGTGCGGAGGTTTATGTCTGCCCCACAAATGTTGCTCCTGAGCATCCAGATAGCTACTACAGCGTGGCTTCAAGGTTAAACCAAGAGATTCCTAACTCCTTTTACCCATACCAATACGACAACCTAAGTAATCGTGAAGCTCATTATGAAAGTACCGGGCCAGAGATTTGGGAACAAACCGAAGGTAAGGTGACTCATTTTGTAGTGGGTGTGGGAACCGGTGGAACCATATCAGGAGTAGGAAAATATTTGAAGGAGCAAAATCCTGAGGTAAAAGTCTGGGGGATAGACACATACGGATCTGTATTCAAGAAATACCATGAGACTGGAGAATTTGACGAGAAAGAGATTTACAGTTATATCACTGAAGGGATTGGAGAGGATATCTTACCAAAGAATGTAGACTTCTCAGTTATTGATTACTTCGAGAAGGTGACCGATAAAGACGGAGCACTGGCGACTCGAGAATTAGCCAAAAAGGAAGGGCTTTTTCTAGGTTATAGCTGTGGATCTGCCTTCCAAGGACTCCGTCAACTTAAGGACCAACTCACTCCTGAAGATGTGGTGGTGGTACTCTTCCACGACCATGGCTCACGTTATGTGGGTAAAGTCTACAACGATGACTGGATGAGAGATCGCGGGTTCTTAGCCCCGGCCAATAAAGTCGCAAAAGACCTGATCGACGGACACAGTCACTTACCTCTAATCACCGTAAGCACCGCCGCACCTATTAGCAATGCGGCGAGCTTGATGAAAACCCACGACATCACCCAAATCCCAGTCATGCAAAACGGCCAAATGGTCGGGTCCATAGACGATCATACCTTGTTGAGCTCAATGGTGGATAATCCTTCGAACGCCACACTGGTGGGAGATATCATGGGGCCAGCATACCCAGTAGTTGAACTCACCACGAGTATCGAGGAAATTGCCAAGATGGTTAAAGGCGGTCACCGTGCGGTTTTAGTCAAGTTTGGCGAAGGATTACACATCATCACCAAACAAGACATCATTACCGCGATGAGTTAAGCGGGAATACAATTTTTTCGTAGTTGTTTTTCATGGAATAGGCCAAGCCTACTCTCCTAATATGTAACTTGTGGGTTCATGGAGCAAACGAACAAAACCGTCCAATTACTTTTAGCGCTGACCCCCCTTGTCGTGCTGATTATATTACTTGGATTAAACCTTGAAATTGAATTCGACAACGATGCTTTCAGTGTTAACCAAGTTATCCTACTATTCAGTGCTTTAATAGCCGCTTTATTAGGATTGGCAAATGGAGCTAAAGCTAGATCTATACTTGATAAAGTGGTACTCAATATAAAGGATACCAAAAAAGCAATTTTCATTCTACTTCTTATTGGTGCCCTCACAGGAACTTGGTTTTTGGGCGGTATAGTACCGGCAATGGTGTATTACGGTTTAGACTTTATAAATATTGATTTTTTCTTACCAACTGCCGTAATCATCTCAGCCTTAGTGAGCCTTAGTACAGGCTCTTCCTGGACAACAACTGCCACTGTGGGCGCAGCCTTGATGATTTTAGGCAATACCCTTGAATTTAGTGCTCCTATGACTGCTGGGGCAGTCATTTCAGGGGCCTACTTTGGCGATAAATTAAGTCCGCTAAGCGATACTACTAACCTTGCACCTGCCATGTCTGGAACGGATCTGTATACGCATATACGCTATATGCTGTACACAACCATTCCGTCAATACTCATTGCCTTAGTATTGTTCACCATCCTGGGGTGGAATACAACGACTAACACTATGGATGCTGGAACCATAGAAAGCGTTCAATCTGCATTACAAGAATACTTTGTAATTACGCCTTGGTTGTTCATTGTTCCAATTATAGTCATCACATTAATAGTGTTTAAAATAGATGCTTTGATGGCCATATCCGTGGGAATACTAGGTGGGCTTACTATGGCATTATTATTCCAGTTTGAACTCATGGAAACCGTGGGGAATGGCTCATTTCCCGTATTTGAAGCGGCGTCAAGAAGTATCTACGGCACAATGAATGTCCCCATACCAAATGTTGCTATAACAGAAATTTCCAACATTGAATTGGCAGAATTATTGGGCACCTCAGGAATGAAAGGAATGCTAGGTACTATTTTGCTTATACTGAGCGCAATGACATTTGGGGGTGCGATGGAAGCTGCTGGATTCTTAACCATTATAACCAAAGCAATTGTTTCTCTAGCTCGGGGCACCGCCTCCTTAATTACGAGCACACTAGTTGCTTGTGGGGTGTTAAATGTAACTGCCTCTGACCAATACTTAGCTATTGTAGTTCCTGGCCGTATGTTCAAAGATGTCTATCGAGAACGAGGTTTAGCTCCAGAGAACCTGAGCCGCACACTCGAAGATGGTGGGACTGTGACCTCCGTATTGGTCCCTTGGAACACCTGCGGTGTATACCAGAGTGCAACATTGAATGTAGCGACCGGCGATTACTTCATGTACGCCTTCTTCAACCTCATCAGTCCGCTGATGACCCTAGTATATGCCTGGGTAGGCATCCGCATCAAACGCCTGAATGACTAAAATCCGCCCCATAGTACTGGGACTTCGCGAAAACGCTGGTCTGTTCGGTGTGTTGGTGCTGATGAGCGCTTTTGTGGGCGCCATGGTCGGTTTTGAGCGCAGCCTCTTACCAGAGCTTACCAAATCTTGGAATGTATCCGAAACCGAAGCCGCCTTGCTAATGGTGGGCGTTTTTGGCCTTAGCAAGGCCATTGCTAATCTATTCACCGGCAAGCTTATTTCAGAAATTGGCCGTAAGCGCACTTTGCTTTTAGGTTGGGTCATGGCCATACAAGCCCCGCTGATCTTATTAAACTCCGGAGACAGCGCTTTCATCATCCTTGCAAACATTGCACTAGGACTGAGCCAGGGATTTACTTGGTCGACCACGGTGATCATGAAAATTGATATCGTGGGATTGAAACACCGCGGCACTGCCATGGGCCTTAACGAAAGTGCAGGCTATGTTGCCGTGGGGCTCTCCTCCGCATTTGCGGCCTACTACGCAGAAACCAGTGGACTCATCGCCCCCATCCTCTACACAGCCATGACCATCGTACTTGTGGCCTCACTCATTACCGTGTTCATCCTCCCAGAAACCCAACCATGGGCGGCATTAGAAGCCAAAACCGAAGCGGCACATCAGGATGGCAATGCGGAAAGAATATTTCACAAGACAACATGGAGCAATCCAGCACTTCGCACCATCACTTGGACAGGGGTGGTAAACAATGCCAATGACGGTGTCTTATGGGCTGTTCTACCTTCCTTACTATTGGCCAGCGGTGAATCTTTAACTACTGTTGGTGTGCTGACCGGAATTCACGCCGCAGTCTGGGGTCTTGGCCAATTATTCACTGGCCCCTTATCCAACAACGGAAAAATCCGCAACCTGCTCTGGTGGGGCATGTCTATCCAAGGCCTATCGCTAATTTTCATTGGCAATGCGACTACCAATTGGCTACCTTACATCCTATTAGGACTGGGAACCGCCATGGTCTACCCTACCTTTTTGGTCGGCATCAGCAACCACAGCCACCCGAGCTGGCGTCCTAAGGCACTGTCGACCTATAGATTTTGGCGTGATATGGGCTACGTGTTCGGTGCGATTATTGGCTACCTTGCCCTGCAACTAAACGCGCCCGGCGCTGCCTTTACCGGTATAGCAATTATTACGCTTCTTGCCGGTTCCATGGTCCGATATTCAAAACTTCCATAACCGCTAAAACCTAAATCAATGTCAGATTCAAATCCATGCCCAGAATGTAAAGGGATCTATGCCTACCCCATGGACGCGCTTATGGTGTGCCCAGAATGCGGCCACGAATGGAACCCAAAAGACCAGCCGCAAGGCCTTGTTGTGCTTGATGCTAATGGCAATCCATTACAAGATGGAGATAGCGTTACTGTGATTAAATCTTTACCCGTGAAGGGCGCACCGAAGCCGATCAAACCCGGCACGAAAGTTTCCCGAATCAAACTCGTCGAAGGAGATCACAATATCAGTTGTAAGATCGATGGATTTGGGTCCATGATGCTCAAGAGCGAGTTTGTGAAAAAGGCCTAAGGCCGCCCGAATTTTAAGCACATAAAAAAGCCGCCCCGAGGGGCGGCTTTTTCTTATTTCACAATCTCTATGCGCTGCTGGTAGAACCCGCCGTCCGAAACGATGCGAAGGACATACGAGCCTGCACTAAGATCAGTAACATCAATTTGCTGGGTGGCTTGACCATTGCCTGGCATTTCAACTACCGTGCGGCCCAGACCATCCACTAGAGTAATCATTCCATTGACACCGGAAGTGTGTTCCAAGGTCAACTTTGTACGAACCGGATTAGGGAAAACAGTCCATTGACCTAGATCCATATCCTCTACCCCAAGGTTTTCACCCAATATACCGGTCTTGGTATCTGAATCCCCACAAGCATTGTACACGGTTAGTGACACCACATAAGCCGTCGATGGCGTGGCATAGGTATGCAATGGATAATTCGAAGTGGTATTGGTATTACCATCACCGAAGTTCCACTGGAAGGCATTTCCGCCGGTGCTTGAGGTACCGTCAAATTGGACCTGCATGCCTCCACCACCTGCACTAATAATCGTCGCGGTCCAATTCGCAACTGGCTGCACACAAATGGTGATGTACAATGTGGTATCGGCTTGATCGCCACAGTCATTATACACGGTTACATCCACCGCAAAGGTGCCCGAACCGCTGTACGAATGAGCAGGAGTTAATCCCGTTCCCGTTGTTCCGTCCCCGAAATCCCAATCAGCAGATGTCGCTCCTGGAATCACCGAAGCATCGAAGTTCACCGTGAATTGGCTTTGTGAGTACACTACCGCAGGGATAAGCTCCTCACAAATCAATATGGTATCCGTTAGGTTCACCGATTGACCACAAGAATCCGTGATGGTTAGGTCAACCACATAGGTACCACCCGCTCCGTAAAGGTGCGTGGTTAGGTCTCCAGTACCCGTATTTCCGTCGCCGAAATCCCAATCATAAGTCAATCCCGTACCGGTAGATGCAGTAGCATCAAAGTCCACAGACAAATAGGTATCTGTTGAAGAGAATGCCGCTACAGGAGCAGGACATGGCGACGAACAATTCGCGGCGCCTTGGTATTTCACACCTGCTGTCATCGCTCCCGCTTGGTTGGCATTCGCCGCACCTGCGACAGTTGAAACTACTATACCATTAGGGTCTGTTAACGTATATCCACACTCGCTCTCCCAGTTACCGTTGTCGATAAACTCCACCCACAGGGTATCGCCATCACATACGTTAAAGGTGAATGTTTCACTCGAACCTAATGCTCCCGTCGTGTTTGACATGGTGTAGCTAGTAGTCGTAGTACCCGTGGTGATTTCTAATTGGTGGAACTGTGTACCGAAGTTGTTCACGGTCCAACCGTCACCATAAGTATCGGTCAATTCCAAGGTGTACGTACATCCGCCCACACAAGTGAAGGTAGTGGCCGATGCCGCACCGATCCAATCTGAGAAATCGGTAGCGCCACAAGAATCGCGAACGTAGAAGTCGTACGATGTCCCAGCCACGAGGTTGGTTACTGTAAACGGATTCGTCGTGGCATTTACGATGGTACCGTTTCCTTGAACAAATCCTGAAGGTCCGTATTCCACCTGCCATGCAGTGGCTCCACCAGTAGTCCAAGCGAGCTCTACCTCTGTGGTGCTAATAGCAGTCGCCGTTAGATTGGTTGGATCCGGACATGTCGGCGCCTCAACTATACTCAAATCATCAAGCGCAATATCTCCTTGCTGTGCCGTGGCACCGCTAGATTTTTTAGACGTGAACTTGATCTTCACTGTTTTATTCGCATAGGCACTAAGGTCCTCTACGACCTCAACCCACTGGTTGCCCTGGTTACCTGAAATAGAATCGAGATCTACCCAAGTACCTGCGCTCACATCTTGGATACTCCAAGTAAGCGTTCCCTGAGAACCGTTTTGTGCAAACAAATGGTACCAGAAATGCATTTCAGGAGTAGTCAAGGCGCTTAGGTCAATACTTGGTGAAGTCAAGGTAGCTACTGGAGTACCGGTAGAGAAACTCGCTTCGGTGTACACGTAGTTTCCATATCCACTAGTATGATCGCCGTTTGGACCCGTTCCGAAGGTGGCTGTACCACCGTCGCGTCCACCCCAACGGTAGTTCGTATCGGTATCCGTGCGGGACCAACAGGGACTGATGGTCGCACCGATGTTATGGCCTTGGTTATTATCTGTACCGCCCACGAAGCCGTTATCGAAATTTTCGAAGTACGGTGCTGAAGCGGTTCCACAAGCTGTTGGAGCAGTAATAGGACCTGCCCAATCACTCACATCAGTAGCACCACAAGAATCGCGAACGTAGAAATCATAATAGGTCGCCGAGCTCAACCCGGTCACCGTAAATGGATTCGTAGTAGCTGAAATGATGGTCCCTGCACCTGGCGTAAACCCAACCGGTCCATATTCAATTTGCCAATTCGTGGCACCACCTGTGGTCCAACTCAAGGTCACACTCGTAGTGGTATTACCCGAAGAAGAGATGGCTGTCGGTGGGAAACACGTCGGCGCATTGTCCACTTCAATATCATCAATCGCCCAATCCGCTGTTGTCGAGTTGAACCCGAAAGTAGAGGCGCGGTAGGCCACAAAGCGCAATTTGATCGTATCACCAGCGTAAGAAGTCAAATCCACAATGCCCTCCTGCCATGCGTCCGCTGGAGACGCTTGGAGGGTATAGCCTGAGGCATCGATGGTCAATTCCGTCGTCCAAGTTCCGCCGCTGTATACATCCACTTCTAATTGGTCAATATTATTACCTGCACCGTGCCACCAGAAGCTTACCTGAGGAGTACTCAAGGTATCTAGGTCGATCTCGGCAGTAATAAATTCCGCATCTGAATCCGCGCCACCAAAAGCAAAGGCACTTTCAGAGTACACATATTTACCCGACCCTGAGGTGTGATCCCCGTTTGGACCAGTATTATTGGTCGGCGTTTGACCTTGACCGGTCTGCCAGAAATATGTGGTTGAGGTGCTGGTCGTGTAACATTGGTCAATATCACCTGTAGTAGCATCGAAAGAAATCCCATCGAAATCTTCAGTCCAAGGTGCCGTAACCATACCACAAAGAGTGGTCACTGAAATAGGTCCTACCCAATCCGATACACTACCGGTTCCACAAGAGTCGCGCACGTAGATATCATAGGTGGTATTTGGCGACAATCCGGTTAGCGTGAATGGATTCGAGCCGGCAGCCACGATAGAACCCGCGGCATATTTCACCAACCAATTCGTTGCGCCACCTGTCGTCCAATCTAATTGGACACTGTTACTCGTCACATTCGAAGCCGCTAAATTGCTCGGTTTTGGACAGGTAGGTGCCTCGTGAATATCCACATCATCCACGCTGATATCCACTTGGTTGTTAAATCCTTGGTAGCGGTACGCCGTGAATTTCACCTGAATGGTGTCGTTTGCATAGCTGCTAATGTCCACGATCGCCTCTTCCCATGCTGCCGTTGCATTGCTTTGCTGGGCACCACTTATGGTATGTTCTAGGGTCCAATTCCCTCCTGTTCCGCGCACATATACCTCCAACTTGTTGATCAGAGATCCGTACATATGGTACCAGAATGAAAGCTCCGGTGTCGTTAATGAAGTCACATCCACCAATGGCGAGGTAATAGAGTTCGTCAAGGTCGATCCTCCACCAAATCCGGTGTTTGCCTCCGTAAAGATGTATCCACCGCTACCTGAGGTATGGTCGCCACTTGGACCCGTATTGTTACTATGGTTGGTCGGAGGACCGGCCTTCCAGAAATATTCTACGGTATCGCTGCGCTGCCAACAGCCGTCGATCTGACCCGGCGTTTGATTCGCGCCCGTTACCCAAGAGGTACTGTCAAAGTTCTCTGTATACGGTGCCATAAACGGCGCACACAAAGTGTTGAACGTAATAGGACCTATCCACGTTGACGCCCCAAGGGCACCACAGGTATCACGAACATATGCGTCGTAACTCGTACCGGCTGTTAATCCAGTAATGGTGTGGGTGGTAGAAGTAATATTCGTCAAGCCGCTTCCGCTTGGGCTAAATCCAACAGAGCCATACACAATGTTCCAAGTCGTTGAACCACCGGTCAACCAAGTAAAGGTCGCCGTCGTCGCGGTCACCCCTGATAGTGCAAACTGCGTCGGTTCCGGACACAACGGCTGATCATTGACCACTACCTCATCGACTGCGATATCTCCTTGCGAGCCATTTCCTTTCGTAGCAGACCAGCGCAATACAATGGTATCTCCGGCAAATCCTGCGAGATCAACTTCTTCGTAATACCATTGATTTCCTTGATTTCCTGATTTAGTGAAATAGGTATCCCACGTCTGCGTGCTATCCACCCAAACCTGTAATTTCAAGGTATTTACATAGAAACCTCTCATGTGGTAATTAAAGGTCACCTGAGGCTTGAGCAAACCACTCAAATCCAACAATGGCGACTCAATGAAGGCCTCCTGATTTGGAGCTCCACTTGAGGCTTCGGCATAGATGTAATTTCCTGTTCCGCTTACGTCAGTAAATGGACCTGTTTGACCAGTAGTAGTCGTTCCCGAACGCACACCCCAGCTCAGTGGCGACGCCGGTAGCGTATCTTTTTCAGGCGTACGCACCCAACAGGCTGCCAATGCATCACCTACGTTATAGACACCAGAGCCGGGTGTCCAAGTCGTCGAATCAAAATCTTCCGACCAAGGCGCACTAATGGCGGTACAATGTGTTGTTCCGAGAATTGGACCAATCCAATCCGATTTATCGTTCGGACCACAAACCTCACGCACCCAGAACTTATAAGTCGTTCCCGCCGAAAGCCCCGTAACGGTACCCGGATTTGAAGTGGTATTCACAGTAGTGTTCGCCATGGCGCCCAAGTTTGCCGACGGGTTACCGTATTGAATGTCCCAAGAGGCTGCATTCACCGCCTGCCATGATAAAGTAATTGAACTTGTAGTTCTTGAGTACACCGCTAGCAAAGATGGATCCGGACAAGTCGGCGCCTCTTCAAACCCAAAGTCATCAATAGCGATATCGGCTTGGTTGTTGTTTCCGAAACCTCTCGAGGCCGAAAAACGTACTAAAACAGTATCATCGGCGAATTGGGCCAATGTATAGGTCTGTAATAGGAAGGTATCTGCAGAAGATGCTTGTTGTGGGCCATTAATACTACCCACATTCACCCAACCCGAAGATTGTGACCATACTTCTGTCTTTAATTCGTTCACTTGGGCACCAGCCATGTGGTACCAGAAATTTAGTTCCGGCGTACTCAGTGCGCTCAGGTCAATAAGCGGAGAGGTAATCGTAGCAACGCTTTGGTTAGCAGCACCGCTAGCTTCTGCATATACATAGTTTCCACCGCCTGTTCTATCGTCGTTCGGACCCGTACCCGCTGTGGCCGTACTATCTGTACCTGAACCAAAAGCATAGCCTTGACCGCCATTCGGACTGGTCGGGTTACGCTGCCAGCAACCTCCAATAGTACTTCCGTCGTTATCGAAGCCTGATCCTTCAGACCAACCAGTACCGTCAAAATCTTCAGTGTAGCTGGTCGTAAACGTGATAGGGGCACAAAGCGTACTATCCACAACTGGAGCCGACCAAATACTAACATCTCCAAGGCCACAAGAGTCTCTCACGTAAAACTCATATGTGGTGGAAGCCGAAAGACCGGAAAGCACAAAAGGATTGCTTGATACTGACACTCTTGTCCCACTCCCTGGAGTGAAACCCGGTGTTCCATATTCTACCTCCCAGTTGGCTGCACCACCACCGGTCCAACTTAATCTAGCCTTATTACTCATGGTCCAGTCTACCGCTAAGTTGGTAGGCTGGTAACAAGTGGGTGCCGGATAGGTGTTAATGGTAATCTTCCATGAACTATCCGCAATACTCGCCGTGGTAGTGCCACATGCAGTAGTAAATTGTTGACGGAACGCGTGTAATTTAAATACCAGGAAGGTATCCGTTACTGCACCGTTGAAGTCGTTGATGGTTCGAGTGATGGTTTCAGAAGAACCGTTCGTCCCGATGGTCCCATAATCTAAGGCCGCTTCCTTTGTACCCTCGCTTGATAATTCGAGGTATACCCCGATATCATTTGGGGCAGAACCACCAAAACCACCGGTAGTGTTCATGGTGTATTCCACATCCACAGAGGAAATCCAATGACCTGAGGGTATGGCAATACCCAAGGTATCGGCACAAGAAGATTGAGAGTTAATGTTTACGGGAGCTACCTGCTGAACTCCTAGATCGCCGTATACATAACGGGTGGAATCAGTGGTAATCTGTGCGTTTAGCGCGCTGAAGGAACTGAACGCCAACAACATCGCAAAAATCTTAGTACGCATGAGCTAAATTAAATAAGTAACTAAAATACACCTTCGGTATAGATTAGATCCCTCGTTTACTCAAAGGTTTAATCGTTGAATCAATGAAAACATAAAAAACCCCCATACCTGTGGGTATGGGGGCATGTTATCGCCTTTAATTATGAAGATTTATTTCACCTCTTCAAAATCTACGTCGGTGACATCGTCAGCACCTCCTGCTCCGGTATCGCCGCCAGCATCTGGTCCACCATCGTTGCCTCCTTGATTGCCCTGCATGGCTGCTTGAATCTCAGCAGATGCTGCTTGTAGGGCACCATTTAGCTTTTCTGTTGCCGCATCACATCCCGCGATGTCTTTAGCCGTATGAGCAGTTTTAAGTTCCGCAAGGGCCTCATCTATTGGACCCTTCTTGTCCTCAGAAAGCTTACCTTCGATTTCTTTCATCTGCTTCTCTATCTGGAAAATCATACTATCGGCAGCGTTGAGTTTATCAATATCCTCTTTCGCTTTCTTATCAGCATCAGCATTCGCTTCTGCTTCTTGCTTCATACGATCAATTTCTTCTTGGCTCAAACCTGAAGATGCTTCGATACGAATGTTTTGCTCTTTTCCTGTATTCTTGTCCTTTGCACTTACGTTCAGAATACCGTTGGAATCGATATCAAATGTTACCTCAATCTGAGGCACACCGCGCGGTGCAGCTGGAATACCGTCCAAATGGAAACGACCAATGGTCTTATTATCTCTTGCCATGGGGCGCTCACCTTGCAGGATATGAATCTCTACCGATGGTTGGTTATCTGCCGCTGTCGAGAACGTCTCTGACTTCTTCGTAGGTATAGTCGTATTGGCTTCTATGAGCTTTGTCATGACGCCACCCATGGTTTCAATACCAAGTGAAAGTGGTGTTACGTCCAGCAGTAATACGTCCTTTACATCACCCGCAAGTACTCCACCCTGAATAGAAGCACCAATAGCTACTACTTCATCTGGATTTACACCTTTAGACGGCTCTTTACCGAAGAAAGATTTCACAGCTTCTTGGATGGCCGGAATACGAGTTGTTCCTCCTACCAAGATGACTTCATCAATCTCTGAGGTTGAATAACCTGCATTTTTTAATGCATTCTTTGCGGGTGCAATGGTGCGCTCAATCAACGATGCAGCCAATTGCTCGAACTTCGCGCGACTCAACGTACGTACTAAGTGCTTAGGTCCTGAGGCTGTGGCAGTGATGTACGGCAAATTAATTTCGGTAGAAGTCGTAGAGGATAATTCAATTTTTGCTTTCTCTGCAGCTTCTTTCAAACGCTGTAACGCCATGTTATCGTCCCGCAGGTCCATAGACTCCTCTGCTTTGAACTCTTCTGCCAACCAATCGATCACTACTTGATCAAAATCATCACCACCGAGGTGCGTATCGCCATCCGTTGATTTTACTTCAAAAACGCCATCACCTAATTCTAGTACGGATACATCATGTGTACCACCACCACAGTCAAAAACAACAATTTTTTGATCTTGTCCTTTCTTATCTAGGCCATAAGCTAAAGCCGCAGCTGTTGGCTCATTGATGATGCGGCGAACATTCAAACCAGCAATTTCACCAGCTTCTTTCGTCGCTTGACGTTGTGCGTCATCGAAATAAGCCGGGACAGTAATCACTGCTTCACTAACATCTGTTCCCAAGTAATCTTCGGCCGTCTTCTTCATTTTTTGAAGAATCATGGCTGAAATCTCTTGAGGTGTATATTGACGACCGTCAATATTAACTCGCGGTGTATCATTATCACCAGCCTCTACCTTGTAAGGAACGCGCTTGGCTTCTTTTGATACGTTCGAGAATTTCTCACCCATAAAACGCTTCACAGAATAAACCGTTTTTTCCGGGTTAGTAATGGCTTGGCGCTTCGCAGGATCTCCTACTTTACGCTCGCCTCCTTCCACGAAACCAACGATTGATGGCGTGGTTCTCTTTCCTTCGCTGTTTGGAATGACTACCGGCTCATTACCCTCCATTACAGAGACACAAGAATTTGTAGTTCCAAGATCAATACCTATGATTTTACCCATTGTATTTATTATTTAGGTTGAGTATTCAATTTTTACAACCTCTTTAAAGCAAGGGTTATGCCACGTGCCAATTCCCCCAAATGTGCTCACAAAGTGTCAGCAACATTGAAACTTAGGTGCCAAAGTGTTCTAAAATGAAGTGAAAAATGTGACAGTTTGTCCGTTAGTTGATCACTACTGGGAAACCATCTTCACAAACTACACTGTCGATGCCCTGGAAATCTACCCAACCCATTCCACAGGTGTGAACGCCTCTCCATAAACTGTCCATAGAAGATGTGCTGAGCTTCACGTTCTTTTTGACGGCACGACCTCTAGACGAAAACAGACCTATTCCCCCATCAACATTGGTGAACATGGGTTTTTCTTGAACTATACCCTGGGAAGGCTGGTTGACATTGATGTAGGTAGCATAGTCATCAGCGGCTGCCCATATCTCAAGATCTATACCTTTGAAAATACGAACAAGGTCTTCTGTAGGGCCGATATTATTGTAGAGGAACTTATAATATGCTTCGTAGGATAATTCAGATAAGAAAGTTCCCGATCCGTTTAAATTTGATCCGGTACGAACAGGTAAGGCGTATGTTAATCTCTTGACTACGGAATCCTTTGGATTTGAACGCGGTGCTTCTTTGTATCTAAAGTGAATATACCCCTGGTACATACGTGCATTGCGCGCGGCATCCCAACCAAATTCAGCATTTCGTACGCCAAAAGTTACTTTTTGAAAACCCTTAGGCTTGGTAATCTCAACATTCCCTACCACCGGAGTGATGGCCTCGAAATTATTGTTGCCGGGTATAAAGCCTTTCAATCGATACTCATAAGCGGGATCTATTGGTGCATTGGTCCAATACATTCTGTAATTGTCAGTAGTAAAGGTACCCGGCTCTAGAATATTAGTATCCTTTCGGAACAGCTCGTACGTATTAAGCACATTGCCCTGATCGTTGAGTTGCGCGAGATAAAGGGCCGCGGTATCAAAATAGAGGCTATCCGAATGTGTGGCGCCCGCGAGCAAGCCATCTGTACCTAGATACGTTCTGTGCAACCTGACCCACTGCGTGTCGTCGTCTTTATCCAACAATCCATAGACCACATTCTGCACGTCATAATCCGCATTTATGTCCAACGTATTGTCACACGAAGTGATGGCAAATGCCGCAAAAATGAAGAGAATGAGGTTTTTCATGGGTCCCAAAAATACAACCTATGGCTTAGGTTGTTTTCTTTGTAGCAGAGAATTCACAAAAATCGTGCAGGATGTCACTAGCTAAGAAAGAATTTAAGAAGGTTACCACGCATAGTTTACAGCAAATGAAGGACCAAGGTGAAAAAATCTCCATGCTCACCGCCTATGACTTTACCATGGCTAAAATGGTAGATGCCGCGGGTGTAGATTGTATTCTCGTTGGCGATAGTGCTTCTAATGTAATGGCGGGTCACGAAACCACCTTGCCTATTACTTTGGACCAAATGATTTACCACGCAAGTTCAGTGGTACGTGCCGTTGACCGTGCATTGATTGTGGTGGACCTTCCCTTTGGCAGCTACCAGGGAGATTCTAAAGGTGCCCTGGGTTCCGCCATCCGCATCATGAAAGAAACCGGCGGCCATGCCGTGAAAGTTGAAGGTGGAGTAGAAATCATCGACGGGATCAAGCGAATTCTCACTGCCGGTATTCCTGTAATGGGACATTTGGGGCTCACACCGCAATCTATCTATAAGTTTGGTACGTACACGGTTCGTGCAAAAGAAGAAGCTGAAGCACTGAAACTGAAAGAGGATGCGAAGGCCTTGCAAGAGGCTGGATGTTTTGCCATTGTGTTGGAGAAAGTCCCGGCGCCACTTGCAAAAGAGGTTTCTGAAATGCTAAATATTCCTGTTATTGGAATTGGAGCCGGTCCTGGCGTTGATGGTCAGGTTCTAGTATTCCATGATTTAGTGGGAATGACTCATGAATTCCATCCCCGATTCTTGCGTAGATACCTCAATCTGTATGACGATATCACTGGTGCTATTGGCCAATATGTCGCGGATGTGAAAAGTGTCGACTTTCCGAATAAAGACGAAAGCTACACCAGCTAATCATGGCTTCCTTGCCTGAAATCTTGTACGAAGACAACCATCTACTCGCCATCAACAAGCGGGCCGGTGACCTCGTGCAAGGCGACCAAACGGGCGACACTCCCTTGCCAGACCTTCTCAAGCAGTACATCAAAGACAAATACAACAAGCCTGGAAATGTCTTTCTAGGAGTTATTCACAGGCTGGACCGCCCCACCACGGGTGTAGTTTTATTTGCGCGCACCTCCAAAGGATTGGAACGCATGAACGCCGCTTTCAAAAACAGGGAAACACAGAAATCATATTGGGCATTGGTGGAAGGTCAGATTACAGAAAACGGCCAGCTTCACCATTACTTGAAGAAGAATCCAAAAAACAATAAATCTATGGCATTCGGGCGCCCTGAACCGGGTGCAAAGGAAGCGAAACTCTCCTACAACGTATTGAATTGTGGCGACCGATATACACTGCTTGAAGTAGCCCTTCACACGGGAAGGCATCATCAGATCAGGTCCCAATTCGCCTCCATAGGCCACCCGATCAAAGGAGATGTTAAATACGGTGCCCGCCGCGGCGAGCGCGATAAAAGTATTTGTCTGCATGCGCGATCGCTAGAGTTTAAACACCCCACCACCAAAGAGTCTGTGCGCATCGAAGCCGGGGTTCCAGAGGCGTTCAAAGCTTTCGTTTAAGAATTCGGATCTACATCAAAGAGCGCCCGGATTCTATTGAATTCTGGGGTCAACAAGGTTTCTTGATGCGCCTTTTTAATACGGTCACGAATTTTTGCACCCAAACTTCCCTTGTCCACCTTCACAATGATTTGCATTTGATAGAGGTTTTTTAATCGGGCAATTGGCGCAAATTCCGGACCCAGAAAGCGTTCCCCGATCTTGCTGTGTAGGGATTTCGCAAAGGTCTCTGCCCCACGCTTCAGTAGCTTTTGGTCCTTGTGCTTCAACGTAATGGTAATCAATCGCACGAACGGGGGGTAGGCAAACTCCTGCCTTACAGCAAGTTCCTTTTGAACCATTCCTTGGTAGTCATGATTAAGGGCCAATTGTATGATCGCATGCCTCGGCTTCAAACTCTGAATAACGACCTTTCCGCGCGAGCTACGGCGCCCGGTGCGCCCGGCCACTTGCTCGATGATTTGGAAAGCGCGCTCGTTGGCGCGAAAATCCGGGTAACTCAGTAAGTTATCCGCACTCATGATGCCCACCAAACCTACTCGGTCAAAATCCAATCCTTTGGTGACCATCTGTGTGCCGACGAGTATATCGACCTCACCGTTTTCCACAGACTGAATGAGATTTCCGAAGGCATGCTTACCGCGCGTAGTATCTAAATCCATTCGCTTTACCCGAGCTTTCGGGAATAAAGTTGCCGCTTCTTCTGCAATTTGCTCAGTCCCAAAACCATGGTGCAAGACACTCTCACCCCCACAAGCGGAACACTTCATCACTGGGGGAACCGTGTACCCGCAGTAGTGACATTTCAATTTTTGCGGGCCTTTGTGGTAGGTTAAACTTATATCACAGCGCGTACACCCTTCCACATGTCCACAGGTTTGACACTGCTGGTAGGTGCTGAATCCACGTCGGTTTTGGAAGAGAATAATACTCTCCCCCTTGTTCAATACGCCACGCATCGCATCGACCAGTTCCACGCTAAAGTTCCCAACGACCTCCTTACGCTGCTTCGCGCCTAGCATATCCACCACCTCTAATTCCGGTAGCGGCGCAGTATGGAATCTCTTCAATAAAGACACGAGATGGTACCGGCCCTTTTGGGCATTGAAATAACTGTCCAAACTTGGCGTAGCCGAACCTAATACTATGGGGCATCCGTGTTGCGCGGACATCCAAACTGCCGTATCACGGGCGTGATAGCGAGGTGAGGGCTCATACTGTTTAAAGCTACTCTCATGCTCCTCATCCACAATGATGAGGCCCAAATCCGGCAAGGGCATAAACAACGCCGAACGAGCACCGATAATAAGGAGTGGTTGATCATTTTGGACCGATTCCCTCCAGGCCGCCAACCGCTCCGCAGGAGAAAACCTACTGTGACTCACCGCCACCGTAAAGTGGATGCGCAAGCGATTGATTAATTGGGTAGTGAGGGCAATCTCGGGCAAGAGGTAGAGCACCCGTTTGTGCTTAGCTAATGCCTCTTTGATCAGGTGAATATAAATTTCCGTTTTCCCCGAGGCCGTCACCCCATGCAAGAGCACGGGCTTTTCTTGCGTAAACCCTTCACGCACACCTTCTAAGGCTTCCTGTTGCACCGAACTCAGGTGAATTTCGGTATGTGGAGCGGCTGCCGCTGTGGTACCGTCTACCTCCTCCACCTCCTCGACAATACCCTTGGTAATTAGAGCACGGCTTTGAGCCGTGGCAATATCATGCTTCTTTTCGAAGGCCTTACGGTCTACGAAGCTATTCTTAGCTCCGCAATCGTTCACCAAAGCGAGTAATGCAGCTGTTTGTGCATCACTGCGCGCGGTTTTATTGAAGGCTGCATCTAAATGGGCTAAAGATTCTGCCGTTAATCGAAGGAGTTTACGGCGTTTGGCTTTACTTACTTTTTTAAGCTCTTCTTCTAGGATGGCCCACCCCTGTTCCAGTGCTTTTTGCACCAAGGGCATGGGATTTTTTACTCCCAATATGCTGCGGACCTCGTCCAGTGATAGTTTTTGGTTGTTTCGCAGGGATTCGTAGAGCGTGAAGAGTGCATCGGATAATTGTGCCTCATCAGGTAGAACCTCAGGATCTAGCACAACGACGCTCTGGCTGCTCAGTTTAAGTCCCGGCGGGAGTGCGGCATTCATCACGTCGCCTATGGGCGCCATATAGTAGGATGACATCCAGGACCACTGTAATAATTGGTGCTCCAATACCACAGGTTGCTCGTCGAGGACGTTGAGAATGGGTTTGAGTTCGAGCTCCTCTTCGGTCTCTAAGACCCGCGCTACGACGGCGGCGTATTCTTTGCGCGCACCAAATTGGACCAAAACACGCATTCCCGGCCGTACGCTACCCACCCACTCCTTCGGAATGAAGTAATGGAACAGTTTGTCTAAGGGTAAGGGAAGTACGACCTCAGCGACCTGCATCTTATTTCTTCGGCGCTTTTGGTAGGTTGTGCTTTACAAATCGAGCCTCGCGTTTGGCCAACAATCGTTTCTCATTATCAAAGAAACTGAGGGTCTTAGCCGTTGAAGATTCCGTAGATCCGGCAATTGCGCTCAACTCGACCAAATCGTATTTCATCTTCGTGAAATCTGCCAATAAATCTGCGGTAGCCAATGCTAACAACTCCTGATAATATTTCTGGTAGGCGTAATATAAATCACCATCACCTTCATAGAAGGCCTCTTCCCCATAACCTCTTAACTGAACGCTAAGTGCCCTAATTAACGATTTCTGGGCATCGAAAAGCACCACCAATTCAATGGTACCAACCTCAGACTTTATAAATTCCACAATACTATCTACAGGCGCAGCACCCTCATTCATATCCGCCGTGTATTCCATCAAAGCGACTTGGTCTTCGAATCGCTCCTGTACATCCGTTTTACGAGTATTGATATCGTATAGGAATGCGTATTCATCCAATGCTTCATAAACCTTCTGAATTGAATGTTGACATAAACTCAAGAACTCGTAATTATAGTTGGAATTGCGATCGTCTTCTAACCAATCCTGTAAAGGTCCGGATGAAGCCGCTACAATTTGACCCAGTTGATCATTTACAACCTCTAAGAGAACTTTTTCTGCTTCATCATCCAATCTTGCAAAAGATCTCTTTGCCCTGCGCCATACCTCAAATTGCTCCTTAATAATGGGACGCATTTTCTTTGCTTTTTTGTAGGTCATCACACCGTCAATTAAAGCAGAGGTCAAATGAATTACTTTTTCGGATTCACGCTGTACACGTCGAAAATTTCCGCTGCTTTGGGCGGCGATAGTGGTGCTAAACAAAAGGGCCAGATAAAATGGTATTGCTTTCATAGTCGAGTGCAATTATGTTTTTAATTTATGGATCTTTTTAGTGCCTTCGTACATATCAAAACGAAGCAATTTACATTCCAGTTCACCGTTGAATAGATTCCATTTCCTAGATGGGCGTAATCCAATACTCTTAACCGCCTCCATGTCAGAGGTAATCCAATACACTTCCCAACCGGCATACTTGGCCTTCAATGTATCCCCCATCTCTCGATACATTCGATGGGTTTGTGCTTGGATACGAACATTATAAGGTGGGTTAATTAACAGTAATCCTTTATTAGCCGGCGGCTCCGCTTCGAAGAAATCTGCTTGACGAATACGAATACAATCATCAAACATGGCGCGCTCAATATTTTCAGCAGCCGCTTCCAAAGCATAGGCATCCATATCACGGCCCATAATTTTGCCGTCGTATTCCTTCGCTCTTGACAACAGTCCTTCGCGAATCTTCAGGTACATATGCTCGTCGAAGTCTTTCCAATGGTGAAAGGCAAATTTCTCCCGATAAAGGTTCGGAGGTAATTGGTGCGCAATAAGCGCTGCTTCCACCAAAAAGGTTCCGGAACCACACATGGGGTCTAGCACCGGCATCCCACCGTTCCACTTACTGTGAAGAATGATACCCGCAGCCAATACCTCATTTAACGGGGCATAACCGGCTTTCAATCGATAGCCACGTTTGTGCAAGGAATCACCCGAAGCGTCCAAATAAACACGAACAGTTCGCTTGTAAATATGAATGTGTATGGGCACATCAGGCGTTCCGCGTTCCACTGAAGGACGCTCACCCGTAGCCAAACGAAATCTGTCCACGACTGCATCCTTGGCCTTCAAACCGGCAAAACTGCTGTGATTCAATAGGTCATTTGTACCCACTACATCTAGTGCAAAACTCTTGTCTAAGCTGAAGTATTCTTCCCAAGGATGCTTGAAAATTTCCTCGTAATAATGTTCTACATCGCGCATTTCGAACTCCAACAAAGGCATAAGTACACGCAAACCAGTGCGCAATGCAATGTTGATTTTATAGACAAATCCTAAATCTCCAACCACGGAGACTGCACGATTTAATGTTTTGATTTCTCGTCCACCTAGAGACAGCAATTCCTTAGCTAGAATGTCTTCCAGGCCATAAAGCGTCTTTACGATCAATCGATAGTCGTTGTTTTGTAGCACCCTTCTGCGTTTTAGAGTACAAATGTACGCTAACTTTGAGCGCATGCAGGATTGGTGGAGTTTAATTGCATTAGCCGTTGGTGGATTTTTCGCAGGTCTTATCAATGTGGTCGCCGGCAACGGTTCGGCCATCACTTTGCCGCTCTTGATGTGGGTGGGCCTAGACTCGAATACAGCCAATGCGACAAATCGAGTAGGCGCCATTTTCCAAACCAGCAGCGCCATCTCTGCTCTCCCAAAAACACAACGTGCCAAATACATGATTAAGGAGAGTTATTTCATTGCTCCCCCTATCATCATCGGAGCCATTATTGGAGCCAATCTTGCTGTAGACATTCCAGAGGATGCCATGCGTATCAGCATAGGCTGCATCATGATTATCCTGCTCATCACCATGCTGACTAATCCAAAGAAATGGCTTATTTCTACGGACGGTTCGAAAAAAAAGAGAACGCCAGGAATTTGGATTAGCTTTTTTGCTTTAGGCATTTACGGCGGATTCATACAGATGGGGTTCGGCATATTCTTCTTGTCTATCGCTGTATTGTTGGCTAAATACGCCTTAAAAGACGGTAATGTTATGAAGCTATTTATAGCTTTTCTAATGACCATTCCCCCCTTCATCATATTCGCCATGAGCGGAAGCATAGAATGGACTTATGGCCTCTCGCTGGCCGTTGGCACTTCCATTGGTGCTCGCTTTGGGGCCAAAAAGGTGATTCAGCATCCGAAGGCTAATTCCATTACTAGGTACGTCTTGATTGTCGTAATAATGGTAGCGATCGTTAAAATGTTCCAGCCTTATCTTTGCTATCTGAACATATAAGTTGTTTATGATACCTTGGTATACCACTTGGTTTAACACACCATATTACCACGATTTATATAGGCACCGCGACCGTGAAGAGGCACAAGCGTTAATTCAAATGATGTGCAAAGCCTTGAAGATAAAACCTGGTCAGCGTGCCTTAGATATTGCCTGCGGACGTGGACGCCATGCCGCGGTATTGGCAGAATGTGGCCTACAGACCACAGGAATTGACCTCAGCCCAGAAAGTATCGCAATGGCTTCTGAAATGGCGCACGACCAACTGAGTTTTCAAGTTGGAAACATGCTAGAACCCCTAAATATAGACCGTGTCCATTGGGTGTTCAACCTCTTCACGAGTTTTGGGTACTTCGAGGAGGATGACATGCACCAAAAAGCGGTTGACCATATGGCTAATATTTTATTGCCCGGCGGACAATTGGTATTAGATTACATGAATGCGGAGAAGATTGCGGCAGAATTGGTCCCAAAAGACCTTGTGAAGACTGATCTTGCGACCTATGAAATTTCACGCCGTGTAGAAGACCAGACCATCGTAAAATCCATCAAGCTGAGAGAGGCCGACTGCTCCGTCTATAATTACGAAGAACGCGTTCGCGCATTTTCAAAAGCTGAACTTTGTAGGTTTATGGAGGATGCAGGATTAAAAATTAAAAGTGTACACGGCGACTACGAATTGAGTGTATTTGACCCGAAATACAGCGATAGATTAATTATCATTGCTGAAAAATCAGCACTTCCATGATTTGGACCGCACTTATTATTAGCGTAAGTCTTGGCGCAGGCGCAGCATGGATTATCCCTACAGATTCCAAGATGTTTAAATACCTCTTGGCCTTTTCTGGTGCCTTTCTCTTCGGCACATTGCTCACCCATATGATCCCTGAGGTATTTCACGAAGGGGATATAAAAATGGGATGGTGGATCATGTTGGGTTTTGGGGTCCAATTAATGCTTGACTACCTCAGCGAAGGACTGGAGCACGGTCACTTCCACTCTCATAGTAATTCGGTTCCTTGGCTGGCTATTTTTGGATTGCTCCTTCACGCCTTTATCGAAGGATTACCATTAAATGATACGGGAATTCCTGGACATAATCACGGCGAAGGTACTTTTCTATGGGCCGTCGCGCTGCATAAATTACCCATTGCATTACTTGTTACCGGTGCCTTACGAAAGGCCAAGGTTCCTTCGAGTTCACTAGCAATAGTGATTATTTTGTTCGCTTTAGCCACTCCTTTAGGTGCATCGATGAGCACTTATTCCATGGTAACAGATTTAGCGCCTCAACTACTTGCTGTAGCTGTGGGGCTACTTTTGCATGTGAGTACCACCATTTTATTTGAAAGTGCACAAAATCATCAATTCAATTTCATCAAACTCATCTTCGTTGTAGCAGGAATGATATTAGCGGGTTGGATGGGTGTGAACATAAACCACTAATGCACTATTTAGGGCAATTGAATTCTTTATAAATACATATACATATGGCTGTTTTAGTTGGCAAAAAAGCGCCAGATTTTACTGCACAGGCAGTGATTAATGGCAAGGAGATCGTTAAAGAGTTTTCTTTATCACAATACGCAGGTCAATACGTCCTGTTGTTTTTCTATCCTAAAGATTTTTCGGGAGTGTGTCCGTACGAACTACATGCTTTTCAAGCGCGCATTGCGGAATTTGAGGCAAAGGGAGTTCAGTTGATTGCCATATCCACAGATTCGGAAGTAAGCCACCTCAATTGGCTCCAAAAGGCCAAAGAAGATGGTGGTGTTCAAGGGATTACCTACCCTGTAGTTGCGGACACGAATAAAACAATCGCACATAATTATGATGTGCTTAATGGCGAATGGAGCTACGATGAAGAAGGAAACCTCACAGCATCTGGTGAGATGATTGCGTACAGAGGCCTCTTCTTAATTAATAAGGAAGGTATAGTTATGCACCAAGTGGTAAACTTTTTCACATTAGTACGATCGGTGAGCGAAGCATTGCGCATGGTAGAGACGCTTCAAACTTTCGAGGAAAAAGGAGAAATCTGTTTCCTGGATTAAGGAGAAGCACGAATTGCTATATTTTTTTTACATCCATCGTGAACCTACCCCCAACTTTTGGGTTATGAAGTAATGGAACATTCTGCGAAAGCAGATTTTCATGGCGGTTTAGGTAGAAAGGGGGCTTGGCGGCCCCCTTTCGTTTGTTGTAATCCCTATAACTACTGGCCTTCAATCAAAGCTTTATATTCCTTGTGGTATAGGTCTCGAATTAATCCGTCCGATACGCCAATCTTAGGAACATAAATCTTTCCCACACCAGCCCACTGCATAACTCTCATGTATATTGGAAGCGCGTGAACTATGATGTCCGCACGGTCAAAGTTGAGCCCTAATTTGGTTACTCGTTCGTCGACATCTAATGCGCTGATCATGTTAAATTGATCCTCTATATAACTTAAACGCAACGGTTTATTAAGAGTACGCAAACTGAGCTTATGGAGCTTATTGATATTACCACCCGCCCCAATGGCCGCCTTGTTGTGGAAGTTGCGCATATGCTTTTCGGTCCAATTCTTCAGACGCAGCCATTCTTCCTCTTTGTCCAGGCCATTCATGATTCGAACGCCTCCTATTTTAAAACTTTGACTCGCAATAACTTCTCGATTGTGTAAAATAGAAAGCTCCGTTGACCCCCCACCGACATCAATGTAAATGAAATATTCTTGAGGCGCTTGTATAATATCGTATAGCTTACTATTGAAGACCAGTCTGGCTTCTTCTGCACCATCAATGATTTGAATTTCTATCCCAGTAGATTTCCTGACTTTTTTTACCAAATCTATCCCATTCGCCGCTTCTCTCATTGCAGAAGTTGCAACAGCTCGATAATCCTGAACGCCATGAACCTTTAGGAGATGTTTGTAGGACTGCATCCCCTCGATAAACCTGGCGGTGGTTTCCTCACTGAGCACTCCATTCATGAACACTTCTTGACCCAGTCGAATAGGCAAACGAATCATACTGACCTTTCGATAATAAGTATAACCGTTCTTATGCACTACGTTACTGATCAGGCAGCGAACAGAATTTGAGCCTATGTCTATGGCGCCGAGTTTGGTAACATTCATATCCAAAACTTACCCTTTGAGTAGTTGTTTTTTTACGTATTCATGCAATTCTATTTGGGCTCGAATCTTTGGTCCCGGCAACATACGATGTCTATTAGATTGTTTGGCATCGAAAATTCGTGATTTTGTATTGTCCTTCCAAAGGATTTCGAAGTGATCTCTTAATTGACGTTGAATCTTGGCATCATAAATGGGCGCAGTAACCTCAACCCTTCTATTCAAGTTTCGCGTCATCCAATCAGCGGAAGAAATGAAATATTCTGGCTCCCCATTATTATGAAAACAGAACGCACGAGTATGTTCCAAGAACCTATCAACTATACTAATGGCCTCTATATTCGCTGAGCGTTCTGGATCATCGAATTTTATGCAGTTAATGCCCCTTACAATTAGTCGAATCTTAACACCACATTGACTGGCCTCGTATAGTTTCTCAATCATACCATGATCGCTGATACTGTTGATCTTGACCCAAAACTTCGCTTCTAAACCTGCCTTCGCAAATTCAATTTCACGATCAATCAAGTTGTAGAAGCCTTCACGATTCGAGTTTGGACTTACCATCAGATGCTTATATTTCTGATGTTTATAGGGTGCTTCTATGAATTGAAACACACGTCTGACTTCTTTGGCGATACGTTTATCTGAGGATAGTAAATGGTAATCTGTATATACCTTTGCTGTTCCTTCGTGATAGTTACCAGTGCCAACCACGCAATACTCTTTCAATTTCTCGCCTCCTTCATCACGTCGAATCAAGGTGAGCTTTGAATGCACCTTCAGCCCAGGAACGCCACTTACTACTTTTATCCCTTCATTGCGAAGTTGATTGGTCCATTTGATATTATTTGCCTCGTCAAACCTTGCTTGTAACTCAATAAATACGGTTACGTCTTTTCCGTTTTTGGCAGCATTAACCAGTGCTGAAATGATGCGGCTTTCATCGGCCAATCGGTATAAGGTCACTTTAATTACTCGAACCTTAGGATCTATCGCAGCCTCACGCAACAATCGAATCACATTACTAAAATCATGATACGGGGTAAATAACATCACATCTTGCCGATTCATAACATCGATAATGCTCCTATTTAAATCTAAGGCAGGATGTGGGATCTGTGCTAGTTTTTCATGCTCCATCGAAGGATCGCCAACATTTGGAAAGCGCATTAAATCCTTCTTGTTGTGGTATCTACCTCCGGCTATTAAGCTATCAAGTTCTGTAATACCCAGCCCTTTGACTAAGAGTTGTAACGTTTGGTCTCCTATTTCCCTATCATAAACAAAACGAACAGGGTCGCCTTCTCTGCGGTGCGCCAAACCCACTTGAACCTTTTCCAAAAATGATTTACTCACATCATCATCTAAAGAGATTTCAGCATCCCGAGTAATTTTTACCGTGTGGGCTTCTATTTTATCATATTTGAAGATGTAAAAGATGCTGTCCAAGTTTAAGCGGAGCACATCATCTAAATACATGACGAATTGTTTGCCGTATTTCGGTAAGGTTATAAATCTTCCCGCAGCTCCCGTAGGAACCTCAATAATTGAAAATTGCTCGTCCTTTTTTTGTAAAATTCGAACTGCGAGGAATATACTTTTATCACGCAGATAGGGGAATTCCGGTGCTTGACTCAACATTAATTTAGTAAGTGCCGGAGCAATTTTCTCCCGGAAAAATTGACGGATATAGCGCCGTTGCATTGCCGTTAATTGGCTTTCATCAACTACTTCAACACCATGAGTTTGAAGCTCCTCTTCCAAAGCATTATATATTTCCTGGCTTTTACCTTGCTGATAGGTGACCATCTCCGTTAGGATTTTTAGGAGCTTGGACGGTTTATACCCCTCTAAATCCTCAAACATTCCTTTATTCTCCGCTAAGGTGAAGCGCCGGATTGAAGAATAACGAACACGGAAAAATTCATCCATATTATTGGAGTGAATTCCTAAGAATCGGATACGTTCAATTAAAGGAACACTTGGATCCTCTGCTTCTTGGAGCACGCGATCATTAAACTGTAGCCAACTAATATCTCTATTAAAAAAACGTTTATCTGAATCCATTATTTAAATCTTTTCGGGTACTCGAACAACATACATTTTCCTAATCTACTTATGGTCGACCACCTTTTTGATTCATATCTAATCCCCACTACACCAGTGGTAGGCACATTTTCAATACCTGCACCTGTTATTTGATTCACATATCTGGTTATACTGGGGTTATGAGCGAAAATAAACAGCTCATCTACCTCATCCTTCGTTTTTTTGATTACACCATGGAGTTCATCTGCTGCGCAGTGATACAACTCGTCGAAAATTTTTATTTCCCGAGCAGGAATATCGAAGTTTTCAGCAAAAATCAAGGCCGTGTGTACTGCGCGCGTTGCGGACGAGGAACAGAATTCAATTTTCTTTGCCCTACTCATTGATTTGAATAAATAAGTAGAGATTAAATGTGCATCGCGAATACCGCGCCCCTTCAAAGGGCGATCTTTATCGCATATATCTTCTATACCCCAGGAGCTCTTGCTGTGACGAACCAAATAGATTGTTTTCATTACCGTAAAGTACGGTAATTCAGTAGGTTTGGTAAACCTAAAGTCAATCTTTTACAGAAATTTAATCTGAATTTTACAGAATTCAGAGCTTCGCCGCTGATTTGGCTTGATTCCACAATAGCTCCATTTCAGGCAACGTCATGTTTTCGAGTGACTTACCAAATTCTTTGGCCTTTTGTTCCATATAGGTAAAGCGGAAGATGAATTTTTTATTTGTGCGTTCAAGAGCGAGTTCTGGATCAAGATTACTTAGGCGCGCAAAATTAACAATTGAAAAGAGTACATCTCCTAGCTCACTTTCAATTTCTTCTTGATTTCCAAGTAGTTGAGCTTGCTCAAACTCACCCAATTCCTCTTTAATTTTACCCCAAACATCTTGTGGCTCATCCCAATCAAATCCGGCACCTCGTGCCTTATCGCCTATCCGAATAGCTTTTACCAAAGCAGGTAACCCTCTTGGAACTCCTTGTAAAACACTTTCTGTACCTTTTTCTTTAAGCTTTATGGCTTCCCAATTTGCTTTTACCTCCTCTTCAGTGGCCGCTTCAACATTTCCATAAATATGTGGGTGACGACGAATAAGCTTATCACAAACGGCATTGAGTACATCAGCCACATCGAAAGCGCCTTTTTCACTTCCTATTTTACTGTAAAACACCATGTGTAACATGAGATCACCTAGCTCCTTTTTTATTTCTTGAAGGTCATTTTCCTCAATAGCATCAGCTAATTCGTAAGTTTCCTCAATAGTAAGATGCCGTAAGGATTCTAAGGTTTGTTTTTTATCCCACGGACACTCTGCACGAAGCGTATCCATGATGTCCAATAATCTACCAAAAGCTTCTATTTTCTCTTTGCGATTGTTCATTATTCTGCCTCCTCCTCTTCATCGAGCAGTGATAATAAATCATTGTTCACGAGAATATTAAACCATTGTACCACTTTCTTGATATCACTGGCATAAACTCTCTCATGATCAAACTTTGGCAAAACTTCTCCGAAGAAATCCTCCAATTCTTCCTTGCTGCTTTTGTGACTCAAGGCCTCTTTTCCTTCAGTAGCAGCAGCCATAGCCTGAAAAACCTCTCGCAGGGGCACCTCTTTATCGTAGGTGTAAATTGCTATATCGCCTAAGGAACTCACATTTGCTTTCGCCGAAATGCTTGTACGCTTTCCATCTAATAAACTTTCAACAACAACTCCGCCTTTATTTCTAGCGATGAGTTTGAATAAGCCTGGCTTCCCGGCCACTGATAATACCGTTTGTAATCCCATTAATTATTATTTAACCACTGTCTAACTTGATCTATTTCTCCAGATTCCGAAAAATCTATCAGATTGAGTAATCCTTCCGCATCATCTCGTAAATCATCATCTGGATACCTACTTACCAAAGCACGTAAAAATTCACTTGCGCGCGCATCATCTCCTAATTCATTATCAAAAAATAACGCCAATTGCAACAAAGCCTGAGGAGCATATTCGTGTTGAGGAAACTTATTGCTCAACAGTATCAAGTAATTTACGCCATACCATCTGAATTCTCCCTCTTGATTCATGCAAGTCAAGCCCGCTTTCATCAGATAATCTGCCTTTGACTTGATTAAGGAATCTTGCGCTACAAAATGTTGTGCAGCCCTTGAATACGCTTTTGGAGATAGCACGCCCTTTTCTACTCGATTCAAATAAAACAACGTAGAATCTATGGATTCAACTGCACTATTTTCAATGAACACGGAATGCTGTTCCCCGGGGCCTTGACATGAATACAAGGTGAACAAAATCAATACACTCAAGCGAATCATTTTGCCTTGGGGAATTTCATCGGGTAATCAACACTAACATTTCCACGTTCAATTCGACCTAAAGCACCTTTGACCAATTTTTTCCTTAATGGCTTAATCTTTTCAGTGAAAAGTGTTCCTTCGATGTGGTCATATTCATGCTGTATGACTCTCGCTGCTAAACCGCTGTATGACTCCTCTATTAGTTCCCATTGTTCGTTGTAGTATTCAATAACCACATTTTCCTTTCGAAAAACGGTTTCACGAACATCAGGGATACTCAAGCAACCTTCTTCCATACCCCATTCTTCGCCGGACTCCTCAATAATGATTGGGTTGATAAAGGTTTTCTTGAAACTTTTCAATAATTCATAATCTGCCGCTCCTTCTTCTGCGAATGGACTAGCATCCACTATAAAAAGGCGGATGCTCCTACCTATCTGGGGTGCAGCCAACCCAACACCACTTGCTCCATACATGGTTTCATACATGTTGGCAATTAAGTCATCAAGACCCGGGTATTGCTCGTCAATTTCCTCAGCAAGCTTATTCAGAACGGGATCTCCATATGCAACTATTGGTAATATCATCAGGCTCTATTCTATATTCAAAGATAATTAGCGTTGCGCCAAATAGTTTTCTAAAATCAAGGCTGCGGCTACTTTATCCACCGCTCCTTTTTCAGCACGTTTAGCCTTATTCATCCCTCCACGAATTAATGCATCCGAGGCTAAGGAAGAGGTAAACCTTTCGTCCACACGAACAATGCGTATACCGGAAAATCTCTTACTAATCTTTTCACACATTTCATCTATAAAAGTAGCTACCGTCGACGGGGTCCCGTTCCACCTAGTAGGGGATCCTACCACAATAATACTCAAGGGGTCCTCAAGATTTCGAGAATTTAAATACCCCATTAATTCCGAAGTATAAACGGTTAGAAGAGGAAATGCCATCATCTGCAAGCTATCAGATTCTGCAATACCTGTACGAACCTCACCTATATCTAAAGCAACAATTTTTGACATGTTGCAAAGGTAGACTAAAGCATCTGAAAGCCGTACCTTTGAACTTCAATATGACTACAAAAATGCAAGAGTTAAAATCAACTATTGAAAGTGCATGGGAGAATAGAGAATTAATTCAAAACTCTAGCACGCAGGATGCCATCCGCTCAGTTATCAAAGCACTTGATTTAGGTCAACTGCGCGTTGCGGAGCCCACGAGCGAAGGTTGGCAGGTCAATGAATGGATTAAAAAAGCCGTGGTACTCTACTTTCCTATTCAACAGATGGAAACCATAGAGGTAGCGCCTTTTGAATTCCATGATAAAATCCCATTGAAGTCGGGATATGCCGAAAAAGGTGTGCGCGTGGTACCTCATGCCATTGCCCGACATGGCTCTTTTTTAGCGAGCGGTGTAATCATGATGCCCTCCTATGTCAACATAGGGGCTTATGTGGATAGCGGCACGATGGTTGATACTTGGGCAACCGTGGGCTCTTGCGCTCAAATAGGCAAAAACGTTCATCTTAGTGGCGGTGTAGGAATAGGCGGGGTTTTAGAGCCACTCCAAGCTGCTCCGGTCATTATTGAGGATGATTGCTTTATTGGTTCTAGATGTATTGTTGTGGAAGGTGTTCATGTGGAAAGAGAAGCCGTTTTAGGGGCAAATGTCGTACTTACGGCCTCCACCAAAATCATCGACGTTAGCGGTCATTCACCCGTTGAGTATAAGGGTAAAATCCCCGCGAGATCTGTTGTCATTCCGGGCACAATGCCGAAAAATTTTAACGCAGGAACTTATCATGTTCCTTGTGCGTTAATCATTGGGAAACGCAAAGAGAGCACTGATAAGAAGACCTCCCTGAACGACGCACTTAGAACGCATAACGTAGCCGTGTAATGCCCACTTCTATTACAACTATTATCCTTACTTACAATGAGGCCGAACGCCTACCGCAATGTTTGGAGGCAGCACTAACCGTTGGAGATGAGGTACTGGTTGTAGACAGTGGTTCAAATGACGGCACTCAAGTCATCGCTAAAGAATTTGGAGCGACTGTCTTGGAACGCCCCATGAAAAATTGGGCCGAACAAAGGAACTGGGCCATGGATAAAGCCATTCACCCATGGGTATTATTTATTGATGCCGATGAAGTCATCGACGAAACATTAAAAGCATCATTATTGAATTGGAAACATCATTCGCATGAAGATATAGCTGCATTCTGGGGCCTAAAAAGAGTACACTACTTTAAAGGCAAGCGCATGCGTTTTTCAGGTCTGCAATCTGATGTTGTAATACGGTTATTTCATCGAAGCCAACGCTATGCGCAAAGAGAGGTGCACGAAAAAATAGATGTGCTTAAACCTAAACCCTTGTCCGGTATTTTACATCATCATACCTATCTAAACGCGCAGCATTGGGAAGACAAACAGCGTTCCTATGCCGCTAAAAGTGCCTTAGACAAAAACCACTCTACCGGCAATTTATCCTTCTTCCATTGGGTGTTAAAACCCTCATTTAGATTTATAAAACATTACCTCCTTCGCGGTGGTGTGTTGGACGGAAGAGCTGGATGGTCATATAGCATCAGCATGGCAAAAGGAGTGTATTGGAGATACGTTGAAATGCAAAAATTACGCACACCATGAGCACCGGACAGATCATTTATTTAGTCGCATTGATGGTTTTCATCATAGCCGTATATAGTTTTAAATGGGCACTCCATTTTCAATACCTACGTGTCAAAAACAAGAAAAGTCCAGGACACTGGTCAGATTACTTCAGAAGGAATTACATCCATAAAAAAGATGAAATTTGGTGGCGTGAAAGTATAATGCTGTTTCCATTACTCTATCCGGTTTTATTGACAGGTAACGAATCCGAAGATTTCTGGCTTCAGAAAATCAAGCGAACGAACATAAGTATCTACTTTATCCTCATTGTACTTTTGCTTTCAGGTATTTACTTCTCGAAACTACCAGAACTTCAAGCATAGACTAATGGTTAAATGCCCAGAATATATTGAGGATTCAATCTTTTCAATTGTTGGCCAGCAAGCCGATGACCTAGATTTAGAATGCTATGTAGTGGGAGGCTATGTTAGAGATCGATGGATGCATAGACCACTGAAAAAAGATATAGATTTTGTAACCGTAGGGAGCGGTATCGCACTAGCAAAGGCAGTTCAACAACAACTAAAACCACGTCCAAAACTTAGCGTATTCAAAAATTTCGGTACGGCCCATATGAATTACAATGGTGTAGATTTAGAATTTGTGGGTGCTCGTAAAGAGAGCTATGACCGCAATAGTCGAAATCCAAACGTTGCTGAAGCTAATTTACAAGAGGATCAAAACAGACGTGATTTCTCTATCAACGCAATGGCGATTTGCTTGAACAAAAATCGTTGGGGCGAACTTCTTGATCCCTTCAATGGCCGAAAAGATATTGAAGATAGAATTATTCGTACTCCATTAGATTCTGAGCAGACTTTCGATGATGATCCATTAAGAATGATGCGGGCTGTTAGATTCGCTGCTCAACTTGAATTTAAAATAGACAGCAAGGCCTTAATGAGTATTAGAAAAAATGCGCCAAGGATCCACATTGTTGCCCCCGAACGAACCATAGAAGAGTTTAATAAGATTCTCGCTGTTCCAAAACCAAGCTACGGCTTGGGATTACTCTTCACGAGCGGACTATTAGAGCAGATAATTCCTGAACTCTGCGCCCTTCAAGGGGTTGAAGAAGTTGAAGGACAACTACATAAAGACAACTTTTACCATACCTTGGAGGTAGTGGATAATTTGAGTAAGACCTCAGAAGATCTTTGGTTGAGGTGGGCGGCTTTACTCCATGATATAGGAAAACCAAAAACCAAGAAATTCATAAAAGGTACTGGATGGACCTTCAGGGGGCATGAGTTTTTAGGTGGTAAGATGGTTCCCAAACTTTTCAAGCGGTTGCACCTTCCATCGGACGGACGGATGAAGTTTGTTCTTAAAATGGTTCAGATGAGTTCAAGACCTGCCGCTCTATCTGATGATGCGGTAACGGATAGCGCATTACGTAGATTATTGTTTGATGCGGGCGATGATATCGAATCGTTAATGCTATTATGTGAGGCTGATTTAACTACGAAGAATGAGAAGAAAAAGCGCAAATATCTTCAGAACTTTAAGCATGTTCGAACGAAATTAAAAGAAGTTGAGGAGCGAGATCATATTAGAAACTTCCAACCGCCGGTAAGTGGCGAGGAAATCATGAAAAAGTATGGCCTAGGACCGTGTCGTGAAATAGGGCAAATAAAAGAAGGCATTAAAGAAGCCATTTTAGAAGGCGATATCCCAAATGAACGGGGTGCCGCATTGCAAAAAATGGACGAACTTGCGAACGAATTAGGATTAGTTTAAATGGAAGTTTTTTTACGTTTTATTGCAGATACGAGCAATACAGTAATTCGCGAGGTTCGCATCAAAGGGCAGGCCTCACTTTTCAATCTTCACGAACAAGCCTATGGCGCCTTTGGTCTAGAACCTGGCGAAATGGGAAGTTTTTATTACAGTTCTGAGGATTGGGATCAAGGCGAAGAGGTGCCCATGTTTGGCATGGATGACCATAGCCCTAGCATGGAAACCCTATCCGTTGCAGATTTTTTTGAAAAATCTCCGCATGCATTGTACGTATACAACTTCTTGGATATGAATATTTTCTACGTTGAAAAGGTCAAAGTAGATGACGAAGAAGGCTTTGAAGAATTTGTGGTTTTGAATGCGGTAGGGGAATTGGAAAAGAAAATTTCAATGGGCGACACTGCACCAAACTTGGCTAAAAACCCAAATGAAATGACCGAAGCTGAAATTAATGCCTTATACGGTTTAGATGATGTTGAAGAAAGTGTAGATTCTAATTCCGAAGAAGACGATAGTGGCTTCGATACAGAACAATACTATTAAATCCAGTCCACCGAAATAACCCGTTCCACGGGTATCGTAATATCTCCTTTCAAATAGATTGCGCCTCCATAATGGAGCCAAATCGTAGTCTGCACTTTGAACACGTGTGATTCTGTTTGAAACACAATATTGACCTTTTCTTGACGGATATTTCCTACATAGGTTGCGGAATGAATACGCTTTGCACGTTTCTTTCGTTCTGCCTTTCTTGAAAGTACATCGCCATGGGGAAATTCTAACGAAGCAGTTTCTAATCTGCTGATATCTATAGGAAGTTCTGTCATCTGTTCATGTAAGCGGTACTTATAAATTTACGAAATTTGATTTAATTATGCGAATAAAGAGCCCCAAAGCATCCTCCCTAGATGGGAATTTTAAATCCCAATCAAATGCGTACTGCATCATTGAAAAGAATTCGTATCCCTTAATGGGCCGCATTGTTTATCCTCCAGATTTCACTAGGGATGCCTAAATATTTACTGAATATTTGTGGCCCCACCGCTGTGGGTAAGACTGGAGTAGCGCTATATTGGGCTAAGCAATTGGGGTGTCCAATTCTCTCCACAGACTCCCGCCAATGCTACAGAGAATTGGCCATAGGATCGGCGCCGCCCTCTCAAGAAGAATTGGATCGAATCCCGCACCATTTCATCGCCGACCGGAGTATTCACGACCCTATAACCGCCGGTGATTTTGAACAGTTCGCCTTAGACACCCTCGACACATTATTCCAACGCCACGACATCGTGGTTGCCGTCGGAGGCTCTGGAATGTACATCGACGCCCTTTTACACGGCCTCGATCCCTTGCCTTCCAATGCTTCCATAAAAACGGCCTTAGAAGGACGCGCTGAAGCTAAAGGGCTGGCAGTGTTAAAAGAGGAGCTCGAGCGCCTAGATCCAGAACATGCCGCTAAAGTGGACGTCCGCAATCCTCGACGTCTAGTTAGGGCATTAGAGGTCATCCAAATCACTGGGAAGAAGTATTCCGAACAGTTGAATCATAGACCAAAGGATCGACCGTTTGCCATAGTGAATTGGGTATTGAACATGGACCGAGAAAAGCTGTACGAACGCATCAACTCCAGGGTGCACTTGATGATTTCTGCCGGCCTAGAGGAGGAAGCGAGAACATTGGAACCGCATCAAGATCTCGTCGCCTTACAAACCGTAGGGTACCGCGAATGGTGGCCTTATTTTAAGGGCGAATACGACCTAGACCGCACCATTGAACTCATCCAACAATACAGTCGTCGCTATGCCAAAAGACAATTGACGTATTTCAAGCGCTTCGAAAACGCCGTATGGCTCGATCCAAACGATATTAACAGCCAAGAGGAATCTTTGCGCAAAGCGGGGGT
>CAXPFQ010000015.1:0-49584 GCA_964216615.1 Schleiferiaceae bacterium | reverse complement strand
TCTTTTGCATTTCGGTGCGGGCAAATTCACCCATGCCGTAGTTGTCGTCAATGTGCAAGAACCCACCACGCTCAACATAAGCTCTAAGATTTTCTACATCAACATCGTCAAAAAAAATACGACCATGACCGGTAGCGTGCAGAAAAGATATACCCGAAGTGAGGACATTTATGGGGGTCGTATGACCCTGTACCTTACAGATACCGTCTAAATTTTGGTTGTAGTACGCAGCGAGATTGTCAAGGGCAGTTGGATTAGCATACCAATCCCCGCCGCCGTTGTACTTCATCACCGCCAATACCTGACCGGAGCACGATAGCTGAAGGCCTAGGAGGCTTACGAAAATGAACAGTTTCTTCACAAGGATAAAGCTACTGATAATTCTCAAGTTCATTGAACACTTACGCTAACTCATTGTTGGTATTTCGGTACGAAAGTTGTGGTATAATTGTACGTATGAAAAACTCGTGGTTTCACCTAGCCGTTTTGGCCATGTTGTTTGTCCTGGAGCCGGCCGCTGCACAGTGTGTACAGAGTACGCCGTATTCGCAGGATTTTGAAGGGACGAATTGGGTCCCCCAAACCAACTGGAACAATAGTGGTTCCATTCCTAACTGTTGGACTCGTTTACAGACGAGCAACAACTACCTATGGATGGCCGGACCGCCGTCTTTGGGTTCTCTAAACTCTGGGCCCGCAGACGATCATACCCCAGGTAATGGTGGAGGTTATGCCGTTGCGGAAGGTTGGTTCACTGGAGCCACTAGTACCAACGCCACAGTGACACACCTATTGACTCCACCCATTGATCTATCGAACGATTCTTTGCCAAGGTTGATTTTCTATTACCACATGTACGGTTCTGATATTGATTTATTGGATGTGCGTGTACGCAAGGTGGGCACTAATTCTTGGACCCAAATCCATACGGTGAATTCAACCACCGCTTCGAATCAGTTTTCTTCTTCAAATTCCGCTTGGCGCAAGCAGGTGGAGAGTTTGAGTAGTTGGGCAGGGGACACCATTCAGATTCGTTTTTCTGCGAAGCGCGATGTGAATTTTTCTTGGTGGACGAATTCTCGTGTTTGTATAGACGATATCCTTGTGGAAGAAACGCCTTCCTGTGATTTGCCATTCTCCATGACCTCTTCGAATGTGGTGGCCACTTCGGCACAAATCAATTGGTCCTCGCTCAATACCTCACCGCTGGCCTATCAGGTGCAGTACAAACAGGGAAATACGACTCCGACAGGGGGGACGATCATCACCTCTTCTACCAAGCCGACGACTATATCTGGACTCAATCCCAATACGACATATGCAGCGCGTGCTCGAGAAATTTGTTCTGCAGGGGATACCTCGGGCTGGTCAAACTTCACTGTTTTTACCACACAATGTTCGTTTTACACAGCGCCCTTTGAGGAAGACTTTGAGGCTAATTCTTGGGATCCCGCAGGTACTTGGAATGTTCAAGGAGATCTAGATCAATGTTGGTTGGATCAGGGTTCATCTACGCAGTTTTGGACACCAGGGCCTCCAGCATTTAATTGGACCCAAACGGGACCATCAGGTGATCATACCACTGGTAATGGCCAGTATATGTACAATCAGGTCACCTCGACCTTTGTTTCTGGTACTAATCCACGCTTGATTTCGCCATGGATCAACCTAGATACGCTTTCAAGTCCTGAGCTTTCGTTCTGGTACCATGGTTATGGCATTAGTATGGGAGATTTTGATGTATATGTTCAGCCTTTAGGAGGAACTTGGTCAGCACTATGGGATACGAGCGGTTCCACGCATGGCGGTCAAAATGCGGCGTGGTCTGAGAAAATAATCTCCTTGTCCTCGTATGTGGGTGATACGGTTCGGATACGCTTTGATTACACCAATAGTAGCAACTCGTTCTACACGCAATTCGCCATTGACGATGTGAAAATTGACAATGCACCAAGTTGTCCGAAGCCCTACAATACTGCCGTAACCGCAGTAGGCGTGCAAGTTGCCCAATTAGATTGGAGCAGTGGCGGCGCTTCGAATTATCAGATCCGTTACCGCGAGGTGGGCACTTCTAGTTGGACTTGGACCACTGCAAATACAAGTAACAAAGGGATTCCAATGCTATCGCCTCAAACCACTTACGAATGGTTTGTACGCGATTCGTGTGGGGCCGGAGATGTAAGTGAATGGGTGCCTGGACCTCGGTTTACGACGAACTGTACCTATTATACGGCCCCATTCACTGAGACCTTCTCGAACTCCAATACATGGGTAGGACCAGGTTGGCCCGATCAAAACGGCGATATCGACGAGTGTTGGCTTCGTAATGACACCACTGATTATTTTTGGACCGGTGGCGGAAGTGTAGCACACTACTTTAACACTGGCCCTTCAGGAGATCATACCTCCGGAAATGGAGGTTATGTCTTTGCACGTAGTGGAACGCCGTTTACCTCGACTGCAGATACTGAGCTTAGAACACCGCTCATTGACTTAGATACGCTGCAGAGTCCACAGCTGACATTCTGGTACCACATGTACGGCACGCACATCGATAAGTTTAGAGTATTCATCAAGCCATTGGGATCCACTGCGTCTACGTTATTGACCATCACAGGTCAGCAACAAAGCTCAAGCAGTGCAAACTGGACCAAGGCTACTATTAATTTAGCGGCCTATCAAGGAGATACCGTTCAAATCATATTCAAGGCATTTAAAACAGGTACGGCGACTACCTTCCAGGCGGCCATATCTTTGGATGATGTTAAGATTGACGAGCCGACCCTCTGTCCTACACCGACCTTGGCGGCCAACAACATCACCTATAACAGCGCCGATATTTCTTGGAATGGCTATGCTGCTACCTCCGCGTTGGAATACGGTGTGACAGGATACACGCTAGGAAACGGAACGCGCGTCACAGCGACGAATAGGGCCTATGGCTTAACAGGCTTGCAACCTAATACTTCGTATACCGTTTGGGTCAAAGATACCTGTACTTCAACGCTCACAAGTATTTGGGAAGATATCACCTTCACCACCTTGCCGTGTCCTTCGATTTCCGCTTCGGGTGGCACCAGCGTCAATGGGACTAGTGTTACCGCCACCAACATGACTACGGATGCAGATTCTGTGCTGTGGTATTGGGGCGACGGTTCTTCGGATACAGGGAATGTGGCTTCACATATCTACACCTCACCATTTGGTACGTTTAACATCTACCAAGTAGTGTTCAATACTTGTGGAAGTTCTGATTCTGTGCTTCATGCTGTTGATGTGTGTGATACCATGCAGATTACCACCGCCTATACGGTTAGTGGATTGTCTACAACCTTTACTACGACTGGATCTCAAGGGACAGGATTGTCCTACGCTTGGGATTTCGGAGATGGAAATTCAGGGACGGGCAGCAGTGCCACACATACTTATGCAAGCGCGGGCAGCTATACAGTCATTTGTTCGGCGACCTCTTACTGTGGCCAAACCATGTCGGATACCATCCTGCTTGAGATTTGTAATCCAGTGAACTTGAGCTTCTCGGAGACGGCGAGCGGAAATAACTTCAGTTTCGTAGCGACTCCGTCAAATTTGGTCAGTTATGCATGGGATTTTGGGGATAGCTTCTTTGGCTCAGGTGCTTCAGTGAACCACACGTATTTATCCAACGGGTCTTATACAGTAGTGCTTACCGCAACCGATTCTTGTGGAAATCAGCACACCTTCTCCAAAGACGTAGCCACCTGCGATGTGCCACAAGGAGATTTTAGTTTCAATATAGTTTCTACGGGTGGAAACGGAATGGTGGTGAATTTCTACGCTTCCGCCACGGATGCTACGCAATACCATTGGTACTGGGGCGATGGAACCAACGACAAAGGGAATACGCCCAATGCCCAGCATACCTATGGCGTCATTACGTTGAATTACACGGTGAATTTGTTCTTGATCAATGATTGTGGCGATTCAACCTTGGTGACCCACAGCCTTACTGAGACTGGTATTGCCGATGCGGAGCGCGATGCAAGAATATATCCGAACCCTACTCAAGGCGAACTCAATGTAGTCTTTGACCGCCCGGTGATGGGCACCTTGTATTACTATACTGCCACGGGTGCCTTGTTGGGCCAGATGGAAGTCAATCATGAAAGTTCACTCATGCTGGATCTGAGCACTTGGCCGAGCGGAACTTATTGGTTGCGTTGGCAAGGGAAGGATGCGCAGTGGAATCAAAGTATCGTTAAGCCGTAATCCGTACGAGCAGGTGCTTATATTTGTGGTCTATCACTCTTTTGGGTAGCCCCCACGAATATGAAACAATTGACCAAAATCTTAGTCGCTAACCGAGGTGAAATCGCCTTGCGTGTGATGCGTAGTGCCCGTGAAATGGGCATTAGAACAGTAGCCGTTTATTCAGAGGTTGACCGTCGCGCGCCGCATGTATTGTTTGCTGATGAAGCAGTTTGCGTGGGTCCAGCACCGTCATCGGAGAGTTATTTGAGAGGTTCTGAGATTGTGCGCGTTGCAAAGGAATTGGGTGTGGATGGTATCCATCCGGGATATGGTTTCTTGAGTGAAAATGCGGCTTTTGCTGCTGAGGTAGAGGCTGCAGGAATGACTTTTATTGGTCCGCGTACACATGCCATCGAGATCATGGGCGATAAGCTCAGTGCAAAAGATTCGGTCAAGGATTTTGAGGTGCCGTTGGTGCCCGGTTCGGAAGGCGAGGTGAAGGACGTGCAAGAAGCGTTGGCCATTGCAGAGTCCATAGGCTTCCCAGTGATGATTAAGGCCAGTGCCGGTGGTGGCGGCAAGGGTATGCGTATCGTACATGAGGCAGCCGAATTTGAATCTCAGATGAAACGCGCCATAAGTGAGGCCACCAATAGCTTTGGTAATGGAGCGGTCTTCGTTGAGAAATATATTCAGAACCCTCGCCATATTGAAATTCAGGTTTTGGCGGATGAGCACGGCAATGTGGTGCATTTGTTTGAGCGTGAATGTTCCATTCAACGTCGCCACCAAAAGGTCATCGAGGAAGCGCCATCTGTGGTGTTGACTCCGGAATTGCGAGAGGCGATGGGAACGGCAGCAGTGAACGTAGCTAAAGCTTGTGATTACCGTGGTGCAGGAACTGTTGAATTTATTTTTGAGCCGGGTGGAACGTTCTACTTCTTAGAGATGAACACCCGATTGCAGGTGGAGCACCCGGTGACAGAGCAGATCACGGGTGTGGATCTTGTCAAGGCACAAATCCGTGTGGCACAGGGTGAAAAACTATGGTTCTCACAAGAAGATTTGAAGATACATGGACATGCGTTAGAGGTGCGTGTATATGCCGAGAATGCTGCGGAAAACTTCATGCCCGCAACCGGTACGTTGCGTGAATACAAGCGGCCGCAAGGATTGGGCATTCGCGTGGATGATGGTCTAGAAGAAGGAATGGAAGTCAGTATTTATTATGATCCTATGATTGCGAAGCTCATCACCTTTGGGGCTGATCGTACTGAAGCCATTGCCCGTATGAAGCGCGCCATCAGTGAATATAGAATTGCTGGAGTGCAGACCACCTTGGATTTCGCGGATTACGTCATGGATCACGAGGCCTTTATCAGTGGGAATTTTGATACACATTTCGTAGAGAAATACTTTACGCCGGACGTATTGCAAGGCAGTGATGCAGCCGTGGAATCCATTGGAGCTATGGCCTTGGCAAGTTTGTTGCAAGAGCAAAAGGGTCATCAAAAGATTCAAAACAATGGAACAAGCAGCAGTCGCTGGAAAGCGAATCGCACTTAGCCTACTCACCGTTCTTATGGGTTGGAGTTTGCATGCTCAGGTAGATACCATAAGGCATGCGGGAGATAATAGTGGTTCTTCCATTGGGCTTTTAGTGGTTGATGGAGATACAATTCTTTGGTCGGTTCTTGATGAAATTTTGTTTGTAGCAGAACCTACGCTCAGCGATTTTCAAGCACGACGTCAATACTATCTTTTGATGAAAAAAGTCAAGCGCGTTTATCCTTATGTCCGAGAAGCTGCCATGCGGATGGATAGTATAAACATGAAACTGGATGGTATAGAAGGTCGACGAAAGCGTAAGAAGTACATTAAGAATTATCAAAGATTTTTGGAGGAACAATTCGAACCTGAGCTGAGAAAATTAACCCGGAGTGAAGGGCAAATTTTAAGCAAGCTCATTTATAGGGAAACGGGCATGAATGTTTACGACATTATCAAAACGTATAGAAATGGCTTAACGGCTCGATTTTGGTCATGGACAGCATGGTGGTATGATATAGACTTAAAAATGCCTTATGATCCCTTGCATGATCCTGAAGACAAGCTCATTGAGAATATTCTTTTAAGAAAATTTATGACTGGAGAATTAGTGCCTGCCAAGGAGAATGAAAGGCTCTATTATCACAGGTATTAATTGGTAAAATGATCCAATAAAGCCCCATTTTCCTAAATTTCATCCGTGAAACTTGCCAAAGCACTATCTATCCTGGGTTTAAATCGTCTGCCGGAGAATGAGGACGAGCTGAATGCTGTGTACAAGGTTTTAGCCAAGAAATTGCATCCAGATGCGGGCGGGAGCGAAGAAGCTTTTCAAGAACTTGGCGAGGCCGTCAATTATGTTAAGAGGGCAATTGAACTTATCAAGGAGCGTTCAAGGGAAAAGGAGTATACCAGCAATTCCTTGACAAGAAAGCGAGCGGTATTACGTGAGCAGATGTTACGCCGGAGAGCTGAGGAGGATAAATTGCGAAACCAGCATGCACAAAAGTGGATTATAGGTTTCTTGTTAGTGCTTACTTTATTTGGCTTATGGCTGTTTTTCCGTCCCAAGATAAACCACTGGATGGTCGAGAAAAACAAGGTAGAGCAGATGGCAGAAGTCGTGAGATTAGATTACCATAGTTCTTATACTATCGCGTGGACACATAATGGTCAGCGCTACGAAAAAGAAATCAATGGCCGCTTTATAGACGGCATTTGGATTGTAGGGCCGGCTGGAATGCCCATACTGCCCGGTGCGAAGTTTATAGTTGCATTCAATGGAGATAATCCTGATTATTTCGAGGTTCTTGATCAATTCATCCACACTGAAACAGCTGAGAAATACTTTTCGTTAGTTAAAAAATCGCTATCCAGATACCTGCAAACTTCTGAAAACGACCCTGAAGTTGAATGTCTTTTTTGGCGTTTATTAGATGAATATGGGGTTGATGGCATTGCTCATCTACATTTTAGAGAGTTGCCCATGCGTAAGAATTGGTCTCATAATCAACGTACGTTCAATAGCATAGCCGAATCTCCCCGCTTTCAAGAATTGTATAGAAGTTGTCTATTCCCTTAGCGGCAAAGCCATCTTTATACGGTATTTTTGTGTTATCATAAATGTCAATCCGCACCTATGAAGCCTTCTATAGCGAAAGGGACCAGAGATTTTTCAGCCGCTGAAGTACAGAAACGGCAACATATCATGAATGTGTTGCGCGAAGCGTTTGAATTGCGTGGTTTCGATCCTATTGAAACGCCGTCGTTCGAGAATCTCGATACGTTGACGGGGAAATATGGCGAGGAAGGGGACCGTTTGATTTTTAAAATTCTCCGCTCCGGAGATTTTACTTCAAAAATTGACGATGGAGCTTGGGCAGGTAAAGACCCGAAAACACTGGGGGCAAAGGTGGCTGATAAGGCCTTGCGTTACGATTTAACGGTGCCTTTTGCGCGTTACGTGGTGCAGCACCAAAACGAAATTGCCTTTCCGTTCAAGCGCTACCAAATGCAGCCGGTTTGGCGTGCAGACCGCCCACAAAAGGGGAGGTTCCGCGAGTTTTACCAGTGCGATGCCGATGTAGTAGGCTCTGATAGCCTGTGGCAAGAGGTAGAGCTCGTACACTTGTACGATGCGGCGTTCACAAAATTAGGTTTGCCGACGACCATCAAAATCAACAACCGCAAAATATTGGCAGGAATGGCCGAGGTTTTGGGGATCAAGGACCAATTCATTTCTTTCACCGTAGCCATCGATAAACTCGATAAAGTAGGCCCACAAGGCGTGCTTGATGAGATGACAAATCAGGGCATGAGCAGTGAGGCAGTGGCCCGTTTTGGGCAGTGGCTCGAGGCGGGGATGACCCTAGCTGCGCTCAAGGAAGTCTTGGCGGAATCTGAAGAAGGTCAGCTCGGATTGGAAGAATTGGAATTTGTTTTAATTAACTCAAAATCAGGTATTCAATCGTCTAAAGTTGAATTTGATTTTACCCTAGCGCGTGGCTTGAATTACTACACTGGCACCATCTTCGAGGTGGCGGCGGAAGGAGTGGCCATGGGCAGTATAGGCGGCGGCGGCCGTTATGCAGATTTGACAAGCATTTTCGGACTAAAGAACACCTCAGGGGTGGGCATTAGTTTTGGTTTAGACCGTATCTATTTGTGTCTAGAAGAATTGGGTTTATTCCCGACCGAGGTGAGTGCACGTCCTGCCATCCTATTCGCAAATTTCGGGGAGGCAGAAGCCGTGTCGGCCTATCAATGGGTCACCAAGCTGGTGGGCCAAGGCATTCGTGCTGAACTATATCCAGATGCGTCCAAGCTCAAGAAGCAGTTTGACTTTGCCGATAAAAAAGGCATCGTTCACATGGCCATGGTGGGTACAAATGAAATGGGCGCGGCAGCCATTCCTGTGAAGAATCTCGGCACGGGCGAGCAAGAAGTGATGACCTTGGAGCAGATCGTTGCGCTGCTAGGCTAGTCCGGCAATTTTTCCCCAAAGTTTTGGATCGTTGTGCGCTGGTTTCATGAGCACACTGCGTACGACCACGAGTTCATCTTGGTCCCACTCTATAGGCCATGGACACTGCGCTGGGGCTAATTTAAATAGCGCCAAATGCACCCCCGCCCGAGCCTGCTCCTCAAAAAAATCACGATTCCACGCGCTCACTTCTGAGGCCTTCAACCCCTTTTTGCTGAACACGCAGATGTCCAGTGCGGGGTCCATCACCCAATATCCTTCGTCCTCCAATAATTGGGTCAAGCCGCGTGCGGCGGCGAGGCTATGCTCCAGGCGCTGCGCGAACTCACCGCCCTTCTCCAATGGGAATTTCTGTAATGTCGCCCACAGCGCCGCCGCTGCTGCACCCGATCTGGAACACTCCAAGGTAATCTCGCCCAAATGGAGCTGGTCCGAGGTGAAATACGTGTACGGGCTGTCGTGCTTGTAAAACTTACCTTCTTTCGGGTTCTTGAACAACACCGCACCACAACCATAGGGCTGCAGTCCGTGCTTGTGGGGATCAACAACCACCGAATCCGCCCGACCCAACGCTGCAAAGGCCGCCTCATCACCAGCCTCATTCAACGCACAGAGCTTGAAATACCCTCCGTAAGCGGCATCGGCATGGACGCGGGCGCCATAGACTCCGGCCAACTCCAGAATATCATGCAGCGGGTCAACGGCGCCCATACCCGTCGTTCCCATCGTAGCGACAATGGTGGCTGTGCGGCCTGCGGCCGCGAGTATTTTCAAGGCTTGCTCGAGCTGGCCGAGATCCATACGGCCAAGTTCATCGGCGCCGATGGCGCCGAATTCCATCCCCAACACCTCACTCATGCGCTGATGCGTGTAGTGACTTTGGGCGGAGGCGAGGACCTTGGTGGTGGGCTGGTTTTGGCGGGCGACCCAGAGCGCCTCGAGGTTTGCGACGGTGCCGCCGGAGGTGAGGTGGCCCAAGGGTTGATCGTAGCCGATCATCGTCCCAATGGCTTGTATACATTCTAGTTCGAGGGCTGAAGTGGCTCGACCGCCGTCAAGGGCATGGTTGTTTGGATTGATGAAACTCGTCATCCAATGCGCCGCCTGGGCCAAATGGTGCGGCGGTTTGATCATCTGACCGGCATATTCAGGTGCCGCATAAGGATAGTTGTCTTGCAGCTTCTGCGCTAGGGCGTCCAAGATTTCCCGGTCGCGGGCATCGAGGTCTAAGGGATCAAATTGTAATGTGGTGAGAAAGTTCCAATCCATGGTTGGAAATTACATCAATCCAGCCAAGTATTGACATATTCTCCTTGCGGATCGTAGCGCTCCGCTTGGAAGGACGTATTAAACTTTCGGAATGGACGCGGATCGTTGCCCACACCCGCGATGTAGAGCCAGTTCCCGTAATTTGACGCGGGGTCATGATCCACCAACATGGCCTCAAACCACGCCGCCCCATAGCGCCAGTCCAGGTGCAGGTCGTGAACCAAATAGGAGGCCACATTCTGGCGACCTCTATTGCTCATAAACCCAGTCGCCGCCAATTCTCTCATGTTGGCATCCACCAACGGGTCTCCCGTGTTGCCGTTTTTCCACATCTCGAAATGCTTGTTGCGGAAGTTCTTCTTTGGCTTGGCCGGTTGCAGCCCGCCCTGCAAGAACAAATCGCGGCCATGTTTACGCGCGATCCATTGGAAATACTCACGCCACAACAGCTCGAAGTACAGCCAATAGGTACTTTCGTTAGAGGTGATTTGGTGCTCGAACCGATTGATTTCGGCATAGATCTCTCTCGCGGATATAGAGCCCAAGGCCAAGAACGCCGAGAACTTTGAGCTGAAATCCGTTCCCAGCATGCCGTTGCGCGTTTCCTTATACCTGGCGATGTGTTCGGTATCCCATAGGTAATGATCTAACCGGTCCCAAGCGGCACTAACCCCGCCTTGAAATGGATGAGCACTGCGCTCGTCCATAGAAGCGTGGGTCGAAGGAGTCCACGATGGGGATGAGATGGGACTAGGAGTGAGGGTGGGTTCAGGTAGGACCGCTGCCGGCTGCGAATATTTTTCCAGTTTTTTGCGGAAGGGGGTGAAGGATTGGGGTAAATCGGCCAATTCAAAAGGTAATTGGTGCTGCTCAAAAAGCGTGCGTTCCTCAAACCAATTCGTTTCAATATTTCGCTCCGCTGCCCACTGATCTAGGGCCAATTCTTCCATTTGCTCGTTGTATGCCGGCTCCGTCGGGCCGACAATAGCATCTACCTCATACCTGGCGGCTAATGCACTGAGGCGCTCCACGATGGTGCCCTCGTTCTTGTCCACCAACAGGCTGCTGCCGTGTACTTCGATGAGTTGGCTGAGGGATGCCACGCTTTGCGCTACAAACGTTTGCTTGTGTTCGCCCCATGGGAAATTACCTGTGGGGTGCTCTGCATTTGGGGTGGGGTACAAATAGACCGGAATGACCTGGTCGTAGTGCTGATAGGCGTGGTAGACCGGAAGATTGTCGCTCAGTCTGAGGTTGTTTCGGAACCAGAGGAGACAAGTTTTCATAGGAGGTTAGAGGTTTTCCAAATGATCGTGAATCCATCGTGCGCGCTCGCGAAGAGCGACTTTGTCGGCTTCTTTCATCTTGTTTAATGTCCTATAAACCATTCCAATGCGGGGATTGTTCCCTAACTGGCCCTCATTTCTTTCATAAAAATCCCAATACAGGGCATTGAACGGACAACTGTCCTTCTCAGCACGGGTTTTTCGGTCGTACGGACAATGCACGCAGTAATCGCTCATCTTATGGATGTAGTTCGCGGAACTTAAATAGGGTTTGGTCGCAATCCATCCCCCGTCTGCAAACTGGCTCATGCCTCTGGTGTTGGTGATTTCGACCCATTGGAACGCATCGATATAAATGCCCAAGTACCATCGGTCGACCTCACTAGGGTCAATACCGGCCAAGAGCATAAAATTCCCGGTGATCATTAACCGTTGAATGTGGTGGGCATAGGCGTGGTCCAAGCTTTGGCCTATGCTCTGCTTCATGCATTCCATCTTCGTCTTGCCCGTCCAAAACCACGAGGGCAGCGGTGTATTGTGGTTGAAATAGTTCAAACTCTCATAGTCCGGCATGGCCATCCAATAGGCTCCACGCATGAATTCTCGCCAGCCCAAAATTTGACGTATGAATCCTTCCGCCGCATTGATGGATACTTCCTCGCGCTCATAGTAGGCGCGCTCGACTTCCTGGCACACCCAAAGCGGATCAATCATCTTAGTGTTGAGGGCAAAGGAGATACGACTGTGGTACATGGCCCATTGATTGCGTGCCATGGCATCTTGAAAATCTCCAAAGAACGGCAGGTCGTGCTCGAGCCAATAGTGGAAGATGTCCTTGGCTTGTTCTGGGGAGGTGGGCCAATAGAAATGTTTCGGATTGCTCAGGAAACCTATGGTAGGGATGTTCGCTTCTCGGATATCCTCGACAATAGCACTTACATCTGAATCAGGGAAATACCTCGGCGGGATGCTATGTCCCTTTGGCAAGGCTTTGCGGTTACTCGCGTCGTAGTTCCATTTGCCTCCTAAGGGTTGGGCGCCGTGCATGAATATGCCCGTGGACTTGCGCATTCTGCGGTAGAAGCTCTCCATGAGGAGGGTCTTTTTACCGGAGAATTGGGCCTTGAAATCTTCAACATCTGCGATGAAATGCTCGCTGCTGCACACCTCGATTTGGAGTCCATTTTCCCTTAAGCCGAGCAAATGCTCCTGCACTCTGTATTCATCGGGTTGTTGAATTTCGATGCACTGGGTGTTAAGTTCGGTGCACAGCTTTTGTAGGTTTTCTCCTAAGGAGGGTAGGGTTTGACCTATGCTGCCGTAATGCACCTTGTGGCCTTGTACTTGTAATGCGGATGCAAAAGCGCGCATTCCTGCGAAAATTCCCACGACCTTCTGAATGTGGTGTGGGGCGTAGGTGGCCTCATCGTAGCACTCGAAAAAAGCATAGGTAATGTCGTCGGACTGTTCCGAGAACCAGGTGTGGTATCTGTTGAGTTGATCGCCTAGAATGAGCCGAACCATGGGGGAGGGTTTTAGGCATAACCGCTCGCGAAGTCGAAAGTTCATGCAAAAAAAAGGAGCCAATTTCTTGGCTCCGTACCCCTAACCTAATTCAAAGTTGCCTTTGAATAGTTCTAATATAGAAAGATTTTACTTCTCCACTCACTATCGGTCTAATTTGAGACATGAAAAATCAGAAATCCCAAGAAATTAAGTGTAAATACTCATTAAAATGACTTCAAATGCTTTGAAAATCACTCACATGTAGATCTTGAAGCTTTTCATCACAGCCTCCAAACATCGTTGCCTATTCAAATCAAAGGAGTCCATGGGACAAGGCATTTGCAATTCTAGAAACAATCCGTTGCTTAAGGTATCCGGTAATATTAAATGATGTGCGATGATATATGGGAAGGGTTCTTGTTCATAGTAGCCATAGTCGACCATCCAGTTATCCATGGTGTCCTTTTTCAACGTTTTCCAACTATCGCGTGTGGCATATTGTACATCGAGAAATTCTTGAGCTTTGGCTTGCTCGTTCACCGTTATGTATGAACCTACACGTTTAAAAGGGTGAACCTTTACGAGTATACTAGCTGTACTATCGTCCGTATATCTGGCAACTTCGAAATAACTAAAATTTTGTTTGCCAAATTCAGGCATGAGTACTTGCCACTCATAATCTAGACGAAAGGAGAAATCAATCTTTGGCATAGCATAATACTCTGCTTGTTCATAATTGAATGTGTACCTCGCATTGAGATTACATGGATTCGAATCAATGTCGGTATACTGATTCTTAGAAGAAGTTCCGCAGCTCGCTAAAGCGGTAACAAACAATATTGATTTTATCTTCGCATTCATAAGTTAGCTCCATGGTTCTAGAAAGTATTCTGCATGATCAATCCCCAGTCCCTTCAAAAGTAATGAAGGACCTTATTGCTGGAGGCACTTTTCTCGAAACAATTGCGAAAGCTCCATACCATTTGGAAGCTTTCGCCGCCCTGGCCAATGCCCAACAAAGATATTCTTCAGAAACTCGAGAGGTAGTGGCAGATGCATTTGAACGTCAGAATTCAAATCTTAGTGCCGCTGAAGAAGCCTCGCTGAAGGCATTCAGAGATGGAGCGCTAACCATAACCACTGGGCATCAGCTCATGGTATGTGGCGGTACAGTTTTCTTCGAAGCCAAAGTTTTAGGTGCAATAGCGCTAGCTAAAGTAGCTTCTAAAGCATTGAGCAAGCATGTGGTTCCAGTGTTTTGGATGGCTACTGAAGACCATGATTTTGATGAGATAGCTTCATTCAGAATTGGAGAATATCAATTCACTTGGAACAAGCCAGAGTCTAAAGGTCCCGTGGGAAATTTATCTACCCATGATTTAGCGGACCAATTGTCTACTTGGCTCGAAAAAGTGCCGCTCAACAATGCACAGAAAAAATTGATTCAACCTAGACTTCAAGCTTATCGAGAGTGTGAAAACTTAGCCGAAGCTACTCGTCAATGGGTGCGTCAATGGGCCGAGGGTCTAGGTTTGCTAGTACTGGATGGTCAAGATGTGTTACTAAAAAATCAAGCAGGGCCATTATGGACCGCTGAAATGGAAGGTCAATATGCAAAATTGATTCAAGAACAAACGGCCGCTTTAGTTAAACAAGGATATAAGGCTCAAGTATTTCCTCGTCATATCAATCTATTTGATCTGCGAGATGGAGTCCGCAAACGTATAGAACAACCCCAACAGGAGTATTCATATTCGAACATTAGTCCTAATGCTTTAATGCGTCCTCTTTACCAGGAGTGGCTCTTACCAAATCTGGCCTATGTTGGCGGTGGAGGTGAGTTGGCGTATTGGTTGCAGTTAGGCAGTGCCTTTGAAAAATTGGGTAGACCTATGCCACTCTTGTACCTGAGGAATAGCCTTTTAATTCAAAACAAAAGACTCACAAATGATCTGGCAAAACTCAACCTGACATTATCAGATTTGCTAGCAACGAATGCAGAATCCATTAAACAAGATGTACTGGGTAAGGATACGGTGCTCCAAGCCGAAGGAGAATTGCTTCAAGCGCCATTAATGGATGCCATTGATCAATGGAATAATTCGCTTCTGGAGCGCTATCCAGAATTATATCGACATGCTGATGCCCTGAAGGCGAAGATGAAAAAATTAGTACAACAAACTTCTGAGACTAGGTATAGAGTACAAAAACGACGTAGTGAAGAGCTCATGACTAGTGTAGACCGTGCTAGAAATGCAGTATATCCTGGAAATGTATTTTGGGAACGCCGCGCCTCATATATGGATTTAGTTGGAATTCTCGGACAGGATCCACGGGATGAGTTGGTTGAAAAAATGTCAACAATAAAGGCGGGAACCATAGTTATACACCCCGATTTTTAATGGTATTTTTGCGTTATGCAAGAAACCATTTTGATTCTCGATTTTGGTTCTCAGTACACGCAGTTAATTGCACGTCGCGTGAGAGAACTCAACGTCTATTGTGAAATCCACCCTTTTAATAATCCACCTAAGCTTACTAAGGACATTAAAGGTGTTATTCTCAGTGGATCCCCGTTCAGCACATTACAAGAGGACGCCCCTCAATTTGATTTGAAGGAGATTAAAGGCAAGTTGCCTTTGCTTGGTGTATGTTACGGTGCCCAGTATATGGCACTAGTCGGTGGGGGCCAAGTTGCTCCCAGTAAGATCAGAGAGTATGGTCGAGCAAACCTTAGCGAGGTTGATTCATCATCAGCCTTGTTCCAAGGCGTGCAAGCTGGTTCTCAGGTTTGGATGAGCCATGGGGATACCATTATGGAATTGCCCACAGATTTTGAAGTTATTGCCTCTACACACGATGTTCGTGTAGCAGGATATAAAGTAAAGGATGAAGCTACCTACGGCATTCAGTTCCACCCTGAAGTGTACCACAGCACCGACGGTACTCAGTTGTTGAGGAACTTCTTGTACGAAGTTGTAGGGGTAAGCGGGGATTGGACTCCAGCGCATTTTGTCGATGAAACTGTGGCGCAACTTAAAGCACAGTTAGGTAATGATAAGGTTGTTCTTGGACTTTCAGGGGGTGTAGATAGTTCTGTAGCGGCAATGCTGTTGCACAAGGCTATAGGAGCAAATCTGTATTGCATCTTTGTCAACAACGGTCTGCTACGGAAAGACGAGTTTACTCAGGTATTGAAACAATACGAGGGGATGGGATTGAATGTAAAGGGCGTGGATGCTTCGGATCGATTCTTAGATGCCCTCGCAGGAATTGAAGAACCAGAGGCAAAGCGTAAAGCCATCGGGCGTGTATTCATTGAAGTATTTGATGATGAAGCACATATGATTGAAGATGTGGTTTGGTTGGCTCAGGGTACTATTTATCCGGATATCATTGAGAGTATAAGTGTGAAAGGTCCTTCAGCCACTATTAAATCGCACCATAATGTGGGTGGTCTGCCAGATTTCATGAAATTGAAAATTGTGGAGCCCCTAAAAACACTTTTCAAGGATGAAGTGCGCAGAGTTGGTGCTTCTATGAATATGAGTGCGGAACTACTTGGCCGTCATCCTTTCCCAGGGCCTGGTTTAGCCATTCGTATCCTCGGTGATATCACTGCAGAAAAGGTGCGCATTTTGCAAGAAGTCGACCATATTTTTATCAATGGTTTGAAAACAGAAGGTCTTTACGACAAAGTTTGGCAAGCTGGTTGCATACTATTACCCGTAAATTCGGTAGGAGTGATGGGAGACGAACGCACTTATGAAAAAGTTGTAGCCCTTCGTGCAGTGGAAAGTACGGACGGAATGACGGCGGATTGGGTGCACCTACCTTATGAATTCCTAGCTAAGATGAGCAACCAGATAATTAATAAGGTCAAAGGAGTGAACCGCGTAGTTTATGATATCAGCTCCAAGCCACCCGCAACTATTGAATGGGAATAAATAAGAACATATGTTTTCTCTTTCTGCTATTGGGATCAATAGTCAATGGACAGAGTGTGACCGAGCATGTAGTCGTCAAGGGTAACACACTGTATTCAATTTCAAAAACATATGGCATTAGCGTCGAGGCCTTACAAGAGGCTAATCCCAATATTTTGGGCAATTCGATTGCAATAGGTGATACATTAATTATTGTCTTAGGAGAGGAATCGATGCCGGCATCAGAGCCTGTAGTGAAAGATACGGTTGTACCTATCCCTCAAAAGGTCGAATACGAAATGTACAAGGTGAAGAAACGAGATACGCCAGAAGACCTTGCTAGACTTTGGGGATTTTCATCTATGAAAGCTTTTTATAGTTTAAATCCTGATGCTCAAACAGATTGGAAAAAAGGGATGATATTAGTTAAGCCCGTTGTTCCAGGTTCATTCGTTGAACTCTTCACAGATTCCATTCCTTCTATAACTGAAGTGGATACTGCGGTAATCAAAGAACTTAACAATGATGTCAAGATATTAGGGTTATTGCCCTTTTTTCACAAACATTATATTAATGAAACTCCTTTGGCGAAACGAAGTCCACTAGCACTGAGTTTTCGACAAGGCATGGAATTGGCCATTGAACAACTAAATGATTCTAGTCTATCTATAGAGATCACCTACGCAGATACTTATAATCAGGCGGATTCCTTACGTTTGGCCATTGAACACAACCCTTTGGATTCTTTCGAGCTTATTGTAGGACCTCTGTATTCTAAGCGTGTATTGGAAATAAGTACGTACGCTCAAGCTCAAAAGGTGGTCAGTCCTTTGAGCAAAAATGTTTCTATCAATGCGTCGCCACTGCAAAATGCTGTGGTGGCTGAGGAACACCAATGGCAGACCATTGTTGATCTAGTGGCTCATCGACAAGAAGTGGATAGCACCCTTCAACATCCGAGAAAAGCCCTAATCGTTTCTAAGAACAATGAGAAAACACAATCCGTACTGGACGGAATGTTTTCTGTTTTTCAATCTCCGACAATTATTCTCAGCGGTGATAAATGGCGGGAAAACACACAACTAAGCAGCTTAAATTCATCCATTCATTATGACTTAATCATTTATGATAATGATCCAGCGTTTGTCCTTGATGTTTTGAGAAATCTGCGTTCTGGACAAGCTTCATACACGTGGTATACCAATGAGAATCAGATCAGTGAGAATGGAATTACGTCTGATAATTTCGCTCGAGAAAAGGAGGTGATTTGTGCTTTCTCCTCTTATATTGATTATACGAGTGAGGAGAACATGGTGATGGTAGAAGCGTTTCGAAAGAAATTTGGCAATCAACCTGATGAATATGCATTTAAAGGTTACGATATAATTCAATTCTACCTGCGGAATCTAATAGAGGGTACGCCCGAATATCGAGGTATTGCCCTCGGTTTTAAGCCTAATAAAGAGGGGAAAAATACCTACACAGAGCTGCGTGTTTTTCGTGATTTTGAATGGAAAAATTTCAATGACGTTATTGAACAAAAGGACTAAGATGATGGTTTAATCGTCAAGAAAAGCCGCATTATGCCCCTTAACAAATCACTTGATGTTGGAGATTCTATTCCCGACTTCGAATTATTAGACCAGAATGGAAAATGGGTAAAAAGAGCAGATTTCGAGGGGCAGCCCCTTGTCATATTTTTTTACCCTAAAGATCACACACCAGGATGCACAGCAGAAGCTTGTTCGTTCCGAGATTACGAAAGCGAGTTTCAGGCAGCCGGTGCCCAGGTTTTAGGTATTAATGATGCAGATGTAAACATGCACAAAAGCTTCGCAGAGAAGTATGATTTAAAGTATCCTATACTCAGCGATACAGGGCATCTAGTCAGAAAATCTTTTGGAGCACCCGGGCTGTTGTTCAATACAGTAGCAAATAGAATTACCTACGTTACTGATGGTTCGCATAAAGTGGCGTATATTTTCAAAAGTTTATTTCGAGCTAACGATCATGTTTCAGAAAGCTTGAATTTTATTAAAAGTCTAGTACATGACACTCATTGAAATCACCACAGTTGTATTGACATTTATTGTTATGGAAGGTGTAGCATGGGCTGCTCATAAATATCTTATGCATGGAATGCTGTGGTTTCTCCATGACGACCACCACACTAAGACCCCTGGTGCATTAGAAAAAAACGATACATTCTTCTTGATCTTTGCTGTCCCTTCATGGCTATGCATAATGTTAGGCTTATTCAATGATCATGGAATAAGCGTTGCAATCGGAGCAGGGATTGCCTTTTATGGGTTTGCATATGCAATGGTTCACGAACTTTTTATTCACCAAAGACTGCCGGTATTAAAGAAATCTCGTTTTGTGTATTGGGAAGCGGTTAGATTAGCTCATAAAATGCACCACCGCCATCTGGGTAAAGAAAACGGAGAAAACTTTGGGATGCTATGGGTACATCCTAAATATATTCGTCAGGTACGGCAAATGCGCGCCAATTCTTAAACGCTGTGTTAGAAACTAAGTGGCTTTATCTTTTTCTGAACTTATTTACAATAAGTATTCCGTTAATACGAAGTTTTGAGCCTCGCATTGCCTATTATAAAAGCTTTGGTTCTCTGACCAAAGCGATACTTATTTGGAGCGGCTTTTTTCTGGTTTGGGATATTTGGTATACTGATCTTAAGGTTTGGGGATTTAACCCGGATTATCTTAGTGGGGTAGAACTGTTCGGTTTACCCTTAGGTGAATATCTATTCTTTATTACTGTTCCTTTTGCGTGTGTCTTTATTTACAAGTGTATGGAACTCTTCTTTCCGAAAGGTATCATCAGCCCATGGGTCGCTAATCGTATAAGTCCAGTCGTAATTCTCTTTTGTCTCGTAGTAGGGTTTCGAAATCTTGACAAACTCTATACCTCAGTCACCTTTTTACTACTGGGTGTAGGGCTTATTTATGTTACTTGGATTGCACGGAGTTCGTGGCTTCCGAGATTCTACGAAAGCTATATTGTTGCTTTACTTCCTTTCTTTTTGAAAAACGGGATATTGACAGGTTCTTTTATAGAGAAGGAGGTCGTTTGGTACAACAATGACGAAAATTTGGGAATTAGATTAGGAACCATCCCTTTTGAAGATATTTTTTACGGGATGTTACTCATCTTAGGGATTGTGTTCTTCTATGAAAAGTTTGAATCTAGACGCAAGTCCAATGCGGACAAATAACATTATTGAGGTTGTATGTTCTTTGAAAGAGATACCTTTAAATTGCAAATGAACCGCATTTAAATGGAAGCACTGTTTACAGCCTCGGGACTACTCTCTCTGATCACGTTGACATTTTTGGAGATCGTTTTAGGCATTGACAACATAATCTTTATTTCATTAGTTTCTAACGATCTTGAACCGTCAAAACAACCAGTAGCAAGGAGGCTTGGTCTTGCCCTCGCTCTGGGATTCAGAGTACTTATGTTGCTTGGAATAACGTGGTTGATAGAACTAAGATCACCCATTTTCAACATAGGAGAACATGCGGTTTCCGGTAGAGATGCTATTTTATTTTTTGGAGGGTTATTCCTATTGGCAAAATCTTCGATTGAAATTGTAAAAAAAACTGAAGGAAGAGATCGCGAAGGCAATCAAACAAAATCAAAATCTCTGATTGGAGTAATCATTCAGATAGGACTACTTGATATTGTTTTTAGTTTCGATAGTGTACTTACTGCCATAGGAATGACGCAAAACCTATCGATAATGATCATTGCAGTTGTCATTTCCATGATGGTCATGCTTATATTCTCAAAGCCAATTGCAAACTATATTGAACAACATATCAGCCTACAGATATTAGCGTTGAGTTTTCTCATCATGATCGGTACGGTTCTTATTGCCGAAAGTGCTCATGTTGCTATTCCAAAGCCATATGTTTACAGCTCTGTCGGTTTTGCATTAATTGTTCAATTGTTAAGCATCAAAGCGGCGCGGCGGTCAAAGTCTACTGATAGCGACCGATAAGGCGGAAGTAGTCTTTTAGCACCACGTTATTGGCATTTTGATTGCTCTGTGTTCCGAAGAGATTCAGTGAATCCCCATCAATAAGGAGAAATGCATCCTGATTTGCTAGTGAGTTTTGAAATACCCAAGCGGCCATTTTATAATGGTCTTCGAAATCCATATAACCAAGTTGAATTCCTACAACAGAATCATTGATGGAAATTTGAACGGTATCCGAGAACAGGTCCTTCGCACTGGGCTCGGCGAGTATATAAGCCTGGTCAGTCCGCCATGAATTAATGATGGTGAAATTTAAAAATGGATTATTCGTATCCTTAGAACATCTAAGATATCTGTGTGCTTTGAATCCTTGTTGCACTAATTCTTTACGTTCTTCTGTACGGTATAAATGTATTCGTGTATTATTGAAAAAAATCTCATCGCTTTCACGTACGGCATAATCTGGATCCAAATCCCAATCTTGAAGCTTTTGCTCATATGGCCATAGAATACTTATCAAAAGCATGACCACAAAAAAAATCAAAGCACCGCGGTATAATTTCTTTTCCATTATAGTTACAACAAATAACGCGGGTCGATGTTTATTTACAATAGTCCATGAATAACCTAAACGCCTAATGAAAAAAGATCAAGAGAAAGTTGCTATTATCGGTTCAGGTATTGCGGGATTAAGTGCAGCCGTACGGCTCGCTATTCAAGGAAAAAAAGTGGTGGTTTTTGATAAAAACTCCTACACCGGTGGAAAGGTTACCGCATTCGTTAGGGAAGGATTTAGATTCGACATGGGCCCCTCATTATTTACCATGCCGCATTTAATGGACGAAATATTTGAATCAGCAGGAAGAAACCCAAAAGACTATTTTGAATATCATAAAAACCCTGAGGCCTGCCGCTATTTTTGGATGGATGGACAGAAATTAACCTTGTTCCCAACTGTTGAAGAAAATGTAAAAGAAGTAAGCAGGGTTTTTGGACCAGAAGCTGGGGATAGTATCCAAAAATATTTCAACGATGCCCGTAAAAAGTTTGAGTTAACAGCTCCTTTCTTCCTAGAAAAAAGCCTGCATAGGGTCAAGACGTTTTTATCCCCTAAGGTTTTAAAGGTTGTTGCAGAAATACCAAAACTTGGTCTTTTTTCGACCTTAGATCACCAAAACAAACGATACTTCAAGGAGCCAAAACTGGTTCAAGTATTCAATCGCTTTGCCACCTACAACGGATCTTCGCCGTATCATACACCTGGGATTATGCAAATGATTGCCCATCTCGAACATGGAATAGGTACTTATTTTCCGAAAGGAGGAATGCACTCTATTTCACAAAGTTTAACACGATTGGCTAGAGATTTGGGTGTTCGATTTGAATTAAATTCAAACGTGGATGAAATTTGTGTTGAAAACAAAAAGGTCTCAGGACTTATTGTTGATGGTTCATTTGTGGCATGTGATAAAATTGTGTGTAATGCTGATGTGAAGCACGTTTACCAAACAGTGATTCCAGAAGCCGTGAAACGTCCTAAAAAGACTCTAGCCCAGGAACCTAGCTCTAGTGCCTTGATTTTCTATTGGGGAATAGCGCAATCCTTCCAAGAGTTAGATTTACATAATATCATCTTTAGTCTTGATTACGAAAGAGAATTTAACAGAATTCGTTCGAATGGTACTTTCTGGGAGGATCCCACCATTTACATTCATGTGTCTAATAGATTGGAAAAAAATGATGCTCCACCCGGTAAAGATTCTTGGTTCGTGATGGTGAATGTCCCTCATGATCAGGGTCAGAATTGGGAAAAGATCACCAATAATGTCAGGAATACTGTGTTAGAGCGTATAAGTAAGGTCTTAGAGGTGGATATTAAATCTTTAATTGAAACGGAGGATATACTTACACCTCCTGAAATCCAATCGCGTACATCAAGTATGGGAGGGGCACTTTACGGCACTAGTTCTAACGATCGCATGGCAGCGTTTCTAAGACATTCGAACAAAAGCAAGGATGTCAAAGGATTGTACTTTTGTGGGGGATCTGTACATCCAGGCGGAGGAATTCCATTATGTTTATTGAGCGGAAAAATTGCTGCGGAATGGATAGGAGAAGATGAGTAGGCTGATTCATTTAAGACGACTGACCTCCAGATATGGAGGATTAATCCTTATTTTGTTTCATGGTATAGGTATATTCCTACTTGGCGGTAGTTTTCGAGAAGACTTTGTTTTTTTGACGCCGTACAATTTGCTGTTAATGCTTGTGGTGTATTTATTGGCCAGTCAGCCACCCAAGCATATTGCTCTATACTTCGCCCCCATTTTTCTAGGCTATATCATCGAGGTCCTAGGCACGCATACTGGATGGCCATTTGGTATTTACACCTATGGTACAGCACTTGGTCCATCGTTATTTCAAACCCCCATATTAATCGGGGTTTTGTGGTGGATATTAATTCGTTCTTGTTACGATGTATCCGGGCGTTGGACTTCCAACAGGTGGATTAGGGCATTTTTAACTGGTCTCGCAATGGTTACATTAGACTTTTTGATTGAACCGGTGGCCATTGAATTAGGGTTTTGGCAGTGGCATGCGGACAAAATTCCTTTGGAGAACTATGTGGCATGGTTCATTTTAGCGATGATATTTTCGAGATTAACGGCTGCTGGAAACGCTCGAAACAAATTAAGTTCTTGGGTGATTATCACACTTACATTGTTCTTTGCTACGCTCAACATCGTCTTCTGGAAATAATTCGTTATTTATCTCAATATGTCTCGATTTTGAGACTATGTGAATAACAAATGACCTCAATAGCTCCTAGCACGGCATAAGTTGCCTCTTTTTGATTAATTTGACGTCGAGACAACAATCCTCGGTGAGGTTAACTTTGAACAAACCACATTTATTATGACCATCGCGCTAATTGTTTTACAAATTATAGGACTTTACCTGTTATTAGATTTTCTAACCGGTGTAGTCCATTTTTGGATGGATCGCTACGGAAGAGAAGATATGCCTCTGTTAGGGAAAGCCATCATTGAAATCAATACATGGCATCATGAGAACCCACGTCGTATGATTACCAGAAGTTATTGGTACTTGTGCAAAAGCGGCTGGATAGGTGTTGGTACTATGTGGTTGGTTGTCTTTTTAATTACAGGTACGGTAAGTTGGCAATGGTGGTTCATTGGCATTTTAGGAGCCAACGCCAACATTGTGCATCAGTGGGCACATAAATTTCCAAATGAAAAACCTGCCGTAATCAATTGGTTGCAAAAAATAGGCTTCATTCAGCGTCCACATGATCATGCCCAACACCACACTAAACCTGAAACGAGAAGTTACTGTACTTATACGCCTTGGCTCAACCCCATTTTAGATAAACTAGGCTTTTGGTTCGGAATAGAACGATTCTTCGCCACATTTGGAGTCTATACCACTGATAGAATTGATTAACCTAAACCCGCGCATGGCGCGGGTTTTTAGTTCCTATATTCCACCTTTCACATACGACCAGCCTTGCTCTTGTTTTTCCATGACTTCACCAATACCCATAGGGACAAATTCAAATTCTTCCATGATGGCGTCGCGAGGAATTTCACGGCCTTTGAGTGTGTTTTCGCACGCCAAGAAGATGATGCCGCGTTCTTTTAGGGCGAGCAGTTCTTCGCGGTATTCCGTGCGCTCCTTATGTAATAGGTCTAAGCCGGGTCCATGACAGACCACCTCAATGGTGATGGCGTTGCCGTATCCGTCTTTGAGGTTGTTGAGCTGCTTGATGAGCCCTTTTTGAACTTTGGGATTATTGTCGACCATTTGCACCACCAACTGGTGTTCAGTTTGAGCGTGTAGCGTATTGGGTAGAGCCATGGCTACTAAGACGATGGCGGTGGTGAGGTAGGAAACTAATGTTTTCATGTTGCTTTGCTTTTGGTGGAATCAAAGTACGATAATTGGTCCCACCTCGAGCGGAATCTAGGTCACAGTTTGCGTGCCTTTAGCGAATAGACCAAGGGGAATAGGCCTTCGCGACCCTTGATTTGATAACGACCGGGGGATGGGGAGGTGGATTCAAACAGAGCATAAGGACTCCAATTCGTTTCTCCGAAATACACTAAATCCCGCTCAGCATGTTCCACGATGGGCAGCACTATGTCGCTGATGGGGTGGTTCCAAGTTCGGTTCTTCATGCGCTTGGCTTCCGGCGAAGCATAGCTCCCTTCGCGCTCCTCCTCAATGACCCCGGTGTTGAAATAGGGGTAGGCGATGTGTTCGAAATGCTCGTCTAGAATCCAAAGGACAGGGTGGAAGTCCGCCATGATGAGCTCACCGCCCGGCTTTAGATAGGAGAAGGCCGCGTCCATCCACGGCATAATGTCCGGATGCCAACCTAGTACGCCATAGGAGGCGAAAACCAAATCGAATTGGCCCACCAACTCCTCCTGAATCTCAGTGGCATTGGCCAATACCCAATTCGCTTCCATATCCAAATTCTGCGCCAGTGCCGCCGCCTCGCGAAGCGCCACAGGACTGAAATCCAGCCCCCAAACTTCGGCGGCGCCCAAGGTCTTGAGCGAAAGAGTATCTTGTCCAAAATGGCATTGTATGTGCAGGACCTTTTTCCCGGCCAATTCCGGCAACAAGGCCATCTCAATCTCGTGCAAGGTCATAGGGTTTTTACGAAAGGCTTCGGCATTGTAGAAATCGGATCGAGGATGCAAGTCCGCCCAATGATCCCAAAGCTCGCGGTTGATGTCGAGGTATTCTTTCATCAGCGTCCGTATTTTTCCAAGGCTTCTTGGCGCTCTTTCTCGCGCTCGTATTCTTCGTAACAGCTTAGGAGGGAAACTAGGAATTGGTAATCGTTGAAGGTGCGTATTTCGGTTTCGGAATATTTGCAATAGAACATGAAAGCCTCCATCTCTACTTTCGGAATGCCCGTCAATTCTTCAATGATTTGGCGGTTGCTGCCCTCTTCGAGCATTTGACGGTAATAATCCTCACGTTGTAATTGGCGTAGGGCCTGCAGTTGTTTCGGGCGTTTACCGAAGCTGTAGTAGAGCAGATCGAGCGGGTTGGCGAGGGTAGGAGCCACCGCTTGAGGCATGCGAATGTCTTCGTTGTGCGGCACTCTAGGCTCGCTTTTGGGCATCGTCCGCGGATTGTTCGAGGTGATGGCGTAAATGCTCACTTCGTCTAGCAGGTAGTTTCGAGGGACCAATTTTATAAGCAATTCCTCCCGAATACCACTGACCAGTGCGCTATCTATGGCGAGGTAATAAAATTGGTACCCCACATTTGAAATTACCAATGTATCTCCCATGGATACTGGGATTTCGAAATACCCAATGCCGTTGGATACGGTCCCAAAATAGGTCTTGTTGTTGACCACATAAGAATTGGGCACAGCAAAAGATGAATCGCGGTCTACAACCGTGCCTTTCAATACGTAACTTTGGGCTACGGCTCCGCGGGGCATGCACCCCAAGGCCAGAACAACAGCAAATACAAACTTTTTATAATCCATTAATCTCATGTCAGACGACGGTCAGAAGGTCATTTTTTCGATGTCCCGAGTGAGTAAGATCTTGCCACACAATAACAAGGCCATTCTCAAGGACATCTACCTTTCTTTTTTCTATGGAGCCAAAATAGGCATCTTAGGTTTAAACGGTTCAGGTAAATCCACACTTTTAAAAATCATCGCCGGGGTAGAAAAGAGCTACCAGGGAGATGTGGTGTTCGCCCCAGGCTACACCGTCGGCTATTTAGAGCAAGAGCCGGTGCTTGAGGCGGGGAAAACCGTGATGGATATTGTCAAAGAAGGCGCGGCGGAAACCGTAGCAGTCTTGGAGGAATACAACAGTATTAACGACCAGTTCGGCTTGCCGGAGGTCTACGAAAATCCGGATAAGATGGAGGCGCTGATGGCCCGTCAAGCAGAGCTTCAAGATAAAATTGATGCCACCAACGCTTGGGAACTTGATACTATGTTGAGCCGTGCGATGGATGCCCTGAACTGTCCACCCGCGGACCAATTAGTCGATAACCTCTCCGGTGGGGAAGCGCGCCGCGTCGCCCTATGCCGCCTGTTGATCCAAACTCCGGACGTTCTCCTGTTGGATGAGCCTACCAACCACTTGGACGCAGAGAGCATCCTGTGGTTAGAGCAGCATTTGCAGCAATATAAAGGAACGGTCATCGCCGTAACGCACGACCGTTATTTCCTAGACAACGTAGCGGGCTGGATTCTTGAACTCGACCGCGGGGAAGGTATTCCTTGGAAGGGGAATTACAGCTCTTGGTTGGATCAAAAAACCAAGCGCCTGGCCCAAGAAGAGAAGCAGGCTTCCAAGCGTCGTAAAACGCTTGAGCGAGAGTTGGAGTGGGTTCGCATGAATCCGAAAGGCCGCCAAAGCAAGAGCAAGGCTCGTTTGAATAACTACGAAGCCATGCTTGCTCAAGAGGACAAGGAGAAGGAAAGTAAGTTGGAAATCTTCATTCCTGCCGGACCTCGATTAGGAACGAACGTGATCAACGCGAAAAACGTACGCAAAGCCTTCGGCGAGAAGCTCCTGTACGATGATTTGAACTTCACCCTTCCGCCGGCTGGAATCGTGGGAATTATCGGTCCAAACGGAGCCGGAAAAACAACGATTTTTAAAATGATCATGGACCAATTACAACCTGATGGCGGAAGTTTCGAAGTAGGGGACACGGTCAAAATATCCTACGTTGACCAGAGCCACGAAAAGATGAATCCTGAGAAAACCATCTTCGAAGTCATTGGCGATGGCACCGAGGAAGTCATGCTTGGAAATCAACGCACCAACGCACGTGCCTACCTCAGTAGATTCAATTTTGCCGGCGGCGATCAAGGAAAAAAAGTCGGTGTTCTTTCTGGGGGTGAGCGAAACCGTTTGCATCTGGCTATGGCGTTAAAAGAAGGGGGTAATGTGTTGCTTTTAGATGAACCTACCAATGACCTTGATGTCAATACTTTACGTGCTTTGGAAGAGGCCTTGGAAAACTTTGCTGGATGTGCGGTAATTATCTCGCACGATCGCTGGTTCTTGGACCGTGTGTGTACTCACATCTTGGCCTTCGAAGGGGACTCACAAGTCTATTCGTTTGAAGGTTCGTTCTCGGAATACGAAGAGAACAAACTGAAGCGATTGGGACGCTCGGAACCCACCCGATTCAAGTACAAGAAGTTGATGAAAAACGACTAAGGGAATTGGACCCTGAAAAAACTTTGAAGCCCGCAAACACAATGTGGGCTTCTTTGTTATCTTGAGACTCAACCTATCGCAACCAACTATGAGAATCAATCTATCTGATGCCCAGCAGGAAACGCTGGAAATGATCCGTCAAACTGCACAAGATTTTGCCGCTACTAAAATCAAACCTCACGTGATGGAGTGGGATGAGGCGCAACATTTTCCGGTGGATTTGTTCAGAGAAATGGGCCAATTAGGCTTCATGGGCGTCCTCGTTCCAGAAACCTACGGAGGAGCAGGCCTGGGCTACCAAGAATATATCACCATCATCGATGAAATAGCGCAGGTTTGCGGCTCCATCGGATTAAGCGTTGCCGCGCACAACAGCCTGTGTACCGGGCATATCCTGCAATTTGGTACGGAAGAGCAAAAGCAGAAGTGGTTGCCGAAATTGGCTACTGCGGAGTGGATTGGCGCCTGGGGGTTGACCGAAACCGGCACAGGATCGGACGCAGGTGGTATGGATACTACAGCGGTGCTTGATGGCGACCATTGGGTGTTGAATGGCTCAAAGAATTGGATCACCCACGCCATTTCCTCAGAAATTGTAGTGGTCATGGCCAGAACAGGCGAGAAAGGCGATAGCCATGGCATGAGTGCTTTCGTGGTGGAAAAGGGTACGCCAGGGTTTAGTGCAGGTAACAAAGAAAACAAACTGGGTATGCGCGCTTCAGAAACCGCTGCCTTATATTTTGATCATTGCCGTATTCCCAAGGACAATATCCTTGGCCAGAAAGGAGAGGGCTTCATCCAAGCCATGAAGATTCTCGACGGCGGTAGGATTTCTATTGCAGCCTTGAGTATTGGTATAGCCAAAGGGGCCAAAAATGCTGCCGTTGCCTACGCCGATGAGCGTCAACAGTTCGGCAAAAAGATTCGTCAGTTCCAAGGCGTGAGTTTTAAACTCGCTGAGATGACTACGAAAATTTATGGTGCTGAGCTAATGACGAGGCACGCTGCGGCATTGAAGGAGGAGGGCAAGCCGATGACTCAAGAAAGTGCCATGGCGAAGCTCTATGCCTCGGAAATTTCGACAGAAGTTGCCAACGAAGCAGTACAAGTTTTTGGCGGTTATGGCTATACCAAAGACTATCCTGTAGAGAAGTTTTACAGAGATTGTAAGTTGTGTACAATCGGAGAGGGAACCTCTGAAATTCAGAAGGTTGTGATTTCGAGAAACCTGTATAAGTAAATTATTTATTGCGCCGACATCGCTCGCTGCAATACTTCACTTCGTCCCAATTCTTTTCCCATTTTTTGCGCCAAGTGAAGGGTCGTTCACACACTGGGCAAACTTTTTTGGGTAAATGAGGTTTCTTATGCATATGTCGGAACCAACATCACCTCAAGAAGAAAGTTCAAAACCCAGTTCAGAATTGGACCAGAGGGCCATTGACCGCATTGTGGAAATGGCTTGGGAAGACCGTACGCCATTTGATGCTATCACCATGCAATTTGGACTTGCTGAAGCAGAGGTCATCAAGCTGATGCGACGAGAAATGAAGCCTTCTTCTTTCCGCATGTGGCGTGCTCGTGTGCAGGGTAGGAGTACCAAGCACCAAGCTTTACGAAACTTCAAAGTAGGCCGTAACCGAAGCGACCAACAGAGACACATTACTTTGAATAAACTTTCAAAGCGTCGATAATTATCTCCTAAGATTCAGTAAATGAATGGGTTGTAGCGTTCACTCATTGTTAGCAATGAGGCCTATTTTCCCCTTTTTCGTATCAAAATATTGCCCTATTTTCGAAGTTCAACTACGTTGTTATGAATTTAAGACGCATTTTGACCGTTGTGGTATTCACGCTGATGGCTTTCCAGAGCCAAGCGACCCACTTGCTGGGAGGTGAAATTATTTGGGAATGTCGCCCAAACGGTAAATACAGATTTACACTGGTAGTCTATCGCGACTGTGGTGGTGTTAACTTACCTACCACAGCGCAAACGCTTGGTACAAACTGTGGAACTGCCATTTCTTGTAGTTACATTACTACCGTTGATGTTGTTCCATCTTGTTACACCGGTACTACTTCTTGTTCTGGAGCTACTTCTGGTTCTGGTAAGATGCAGAAATACATTTACCGCTCCGGTGACGTTCAGTTAAGCGGCACACCTCCTGCGGGTGGATGGTACTTTACTTGGAGCAGCTGTTGTCGTCCTACCTCTATTTCAAACATCTCCTCGCCATCTTCTGCGTCTTATTTGTTGCGTGCCGTGATGTATCCATATACTCCTCCTGGTAGCACTTCTCCTTTGACTGCGACTACAGGTGGCAATCCCACTTGTTTTGATAATTCACCCAATTTCCTTGAGGATCCTCAGGTGATTTCTTGTACGGGAGTAGATGTAGTATACAACAACCTAGGTTACGATCCAGATTTGGATTCATTGTACTACGATTGGTCTTATCCTTGGGATGCTTCAACCTTCTCAGCGAACCCTTCATCGAATTCGGTTAACTTTTCATCAGGATATTCGTACAATAGTCCTATGCCCTCTACAGGTAGTTCTACGGGTGCAGATATTGATAACGAAACCGGTGAAATCACATTCAATTCAGCAGTTGCTGGGTCTTGGGCCACTTGTGTTAAAATTGAAGAGTGGCGCTGTGGTCAGTTGATTGGTGAAATCTACCGAGATATTCCCATTGTAACTCTTAGTTGTACTCCACCTACAGGACTGTGTTCTTCTGCTTTCGTGGATCAAGAGCCAGAAATGTCTCTGACCATTGATTCATCGTTAATGAATCCTACCATTTTAACACCCGTAGTAAATACGGCGGGGGATACTATTTATTACTACACGGAAGTATACCCTGGTGATACCGTACGATTTAAAATTTCCTCTGCGGATCCATATCCGAACCCGAACTGTTCTTCTCAAAACATTCAATTCAAAGCATCCGGTGGTAACTTGAGCTCAGCTTCAAACTATAGTAACCCGAATAACTGTTTGTTTAATCCGCCTTGTGCCACATTATCATCGCTAAACCCTGGTAATGTCTTCACTTATCCTGGGATTAACAACGTACAATTTAATTGGTATATAGATTGTAACCACTTGTTCTATCAGCAATATCAATGTGGCGCATTAAAATCCGAATATTCCTTCTACCTCCGAATGCAGGACGATCAATGTCCTATAAATCGATTTGCTTATAAGAAGGTAGTGGTCAAAGTCAAAAACTATATGCCTGCATTGCCAGATGTAGGTAATGCTTGTATCTATCAAGATGATTTAGGTGTGAGTTTTGATTGGGTTGCAAATCCTGATACAGGGTTTAATTGGGACTACTACTTAATAAACCGTATCGATACCTTGGGGAATCAAGCCGTCATTGATACCATATATGATTGGGGAACCACAAATTATACCGATGCTGGTGCGGATCCAAATGCAGTAAACGGCTACACTATTCAAGTAGCCGGAGGTTGTGGATTACTTTCGGAACCAACGGATACACTGCAAAATGTAAGAGTAAACCTTCAGGCATTTCCACCTCCGCCAAACTCTTCGGTGGCAGTGTTGAATTGGAACACTTGGTTGCGGGGTGATACAAATACCGTTTATGATGTATGGGTAGAGGCGCCTATAAACTCAGGTTCTTGGGTTCAGATAGGGTCCACTGATGAATTCACGTACACAGATTCAGTTGCTTTTTGTGGTGAATGGTTAAATTACCAGGTCAGATACCATACTACCTGTGAGAGTACTACGGACAGCGGATTCTTCTCCGATAAGACACCGCCCGCACCAGTGGTATTCGATAGCGTTACCGTGGCAAACGGTAATTTAGCGGCCCTAGCATGGCAAGGTTCATCAGATAGTGATGTGGTCTATTATAGAATATATAGAAAAGATAATGGAGGATTTTTCCAGCCAATTGATTCTATCTCTACAGCTGCATATGCGACTTCCATGCCTTGGGTATATGCCTTGTCAAATGCTGCAAACGAGAGTGAGACCTATCTGATTACGGCAATTGATAGTTGTGGTAACCAAAGTTCAGTGGGGAATACAGTGCCTTCTAGTACCATATTCTTAAACCTAGGTGTTGACCCATGTGACGGCTATGCACGTATACGCTGGAATACCTACAAAGAATGGACGCAAACGCAGACGGCGGCATATAATCTTTACGCTGATATAACGGACCCACTTGGCGGTACTCTAAACGGTGTATTACTGAAAGGTGGCAACCTTGATACCACCTTCAATCATTACGGTATTATCAATGGATACTCTTATTGCTATTACGTTCGAGCAGTAGATACTACAGGAACTATTAGCTCTACCTCCAATCGTGTGTGTAACAGTTCTGCCGTTGTTCAAAAGTCGAAGGTCTTGTACCTAGGTAGAGCTTCGGTAAATTCACAGAATGGCGTGGATTTATACGCCTACATAGACAAGGATGCAGATGTTATTGACTTTAACATACAACGTGCGGATGATGAAATAGGCCCATACATGACTATTGGAACAGTGGCTAAACCGGCCTTAGGTCCTTGGGAAGTCAAATTCATCGATTTCACGGGAGATCCAATGAGTCGCAGTTATTACTACAGAATTGCCTCTCGTGATTCCTGTGGGGCTATGGATACCATCTCCAATCTTGGCACGAATATCCTATTAAATGTTGAGGCCATAGGAAACTTGACAAATCAATTGATTTGGACCAAATACCGTGATTTTGATGCAGGTGTTGAAACGTATGAAATCTACCGTTCGATCAATGGAGGTGGTTCGTACACCCTTGCGGGGAGTACTACAGATACTGCTTTCCTAGACGACATTAAACCATATTCTAATAGTAAAGGCAAGTTCTGTTACTATGTTAAGGCCATCGCTAAGGACGGGGTTATCCCTTGGCGTGATGAATTTGGAATGAAGTTTAACGCCCGTTCAAACGTATCTTGTGCGGTACATAAAGCACGTTTATGGGTGCCGAGCGCATTCAATCCAAAATCTGATGAGGTTAAAAACCGTGTATGGAAACCTCAAGGTGTATTCGCTCGACCTGATAGTTATACCTTATTTATTCAGAACCGTTGGGGACAAGAAGTTTTCCGAACTAATGACCTCAATGAAGGTTGGGACGGCATGATAGGAGGTACAGAAGCTAAGATGGGCGTCTATACCTACTATATTAAGTACAGAAGTATAGAAGATGTACCTATCGAAGAACGCGGTAACTTCACTTTGTTGTACTAATTGTTAAAAGAATATGAAACCTTACGGGCGGCCGCTGGCCGCCCGTTTTCTTTCAGATTAATTGCGTACCTTTGAGCGCAATTCAAATCGGAATTGCAATGCCAAAAAACAACAATAAAATTCTCAGTCTGGGATTGACGTACGACGACGTATTACTCGTACCGAATTACTCTGAAGTCTTGCCGCGTGATGTGGATCTTACCTCAAAATTCACGCGTAACATTGGAATGAAAACTCCGATCGTTTCTGCCGCTATGGATACGGTGACAGAAAGCGCTATGGCTATTGCCATTGCTCAAGAAGGTGGAATAGGTGTCATTCATAAAAACATGTCCATTGAACAGCAAGCGATGGAAGTTCGCAAAGTTAAGCGTGCTGAAAGCGGGATGATTTTAGATCCGGTTACGTTGAGTAGAGAGGCAACTGTACGTGATGCTAAAGCGATGATGGCTGAGTTTAGAATAGGAGGTATTCCTGTAGTAAATGATGAGAAAGAACTCATTGGAATCATTACGAATAGAGATTTACGCTTTGAAAAGAATAACGATCGTTCAATTCATGAGGTAATGACGACAGAGAATCTCGTCACCACTAAGCCAAATGGCACTATGGACGAGGCAGAGGCTATTCTTCAAGAACATAAAATTGAAAAATTGCCGGTAGTTGATGCGAACAATAAACTTGTTGGTTTAATCACCTACAGAGATATCACCAAGATAAAAATCAAGCCTAACGCTAATAAAGATCAATTTGGTCGATTGCGCGTTGCTGCCGCTGTTGGAGTTACTCATGACGTAGTTGAACGTGTTGGAGCGTTAAACGAGAGTGGTGTAGATGCAGTCGTTATCGACACGGCTCATGGCCATACCAAGGGAGTAGTTCATGCATTGAAGAGTGTAAAAGCTGAATTCCCGGATTTAGATGTAGTTGTGGGAAACATTGCCACGGCTGAAGCAGCAATATACTTGATGGAGGCCGGCGCTGATGCCGTTAAAGTGGGTATTGGTCCAGGCTCTATTTGTACCACCCGTATTGTCGCGGGTGTAGGGTATCCTCAGTTAAGCGCAGTAATGGAAGTAGCCACTGCGATTGATAATCGAATCCCAGTCATTGCAGACGGTGGTATACGATTCACCGGTGATATAGTCAAAGCCATCGCAGCCGGTGCAGATTGTGTGATGTTGGGTTCAATGTTCGCGGGGACGAAAGAAAGCCCCGGGGAAACGGTCATCTACGAAGGCAGGAAGTATAAAACATATAGAGGTATGGGTTCTGTGGAAGCCATGTCAGACGGTTCGAAAGACCGATATTTCCAAGATGTAGAGGACGATGTTAAAAAGCTTGTCCCCGAGGGTATTGTAGGACGAGTCCCTTACAAAGGAGAAGTAGGTGAGGTCATCTATCAATTCATAGGTGGATTGCGTGCTGGAATGGGCTATTGTGGCTCCAAAGACATACCTACCTTGAAGGAAAGTTCAAGTTTCGTACAAATTACCGCAGCGGGAATGAAAGAAAGTCACCCGCATAATGTTAGTATTACCAGAGAAGCACCTAACTACAGTAGATAAATGAATAAATTTTGTGTGACTTTCCTTGCCATAATGGCATTGGGAACGGGGGCTCTTGCCCAAGATTATCAGGTTTTATTTCAAGTGGGCGATATTGTCGTGACCGCAGATGAATTCACCGCAGTATATGAGAAAAATAAAGGTGTTGGCGCTTCAATTGACCCCAAAACACCAGCAGAATATTTAGACCTGTACATCACGTTTAAACTGAAAATTGCCGAAGCCTACGCCCAAAAGCGAGATACTTCATCCCAATTCGTTAGTGAGTTTGGTGGGTATAGAGCACAGTTGGCTAAACCCTATTTAAGTGACCAAGGAGCAGAACAAGAACTTATTTCCGAAGCATATAGTCGAATGCAAGAAGAAGTTCGGGCATCTCATATCATGATTGCTCTAGACGGTGATGCGTTACCGGAGGATACATTGAAAGTATATACCCAATTAATGGAATTACGTGAGACGATTTTAAAAGGAAAGCTTACGTTTGAAAATGCAGCTAGAACTCAAAGTGCAGATACTTGGAGTGCTAAACAAGGTGGAGATCTTGGGTTTTTCACTGCCTTCAGCATGGTATATCCGTTTGAATCAGCCGCCTATGATCTTGCTGAGGGAGAGGTTAGTTTGCCCATTCGAACTCAATATGGCTATCATTTGATTAAAACAACAGATCGTCGTCCTGCGAATGGGACGGTCCGAGTACGTCATATTTTCTTTGCGGCTAATAATGGGGCCGAACTTGCTCAAGCACAACGCGCACAACGAAGTGCAGAAGAAATTTACGCAAGACTTGAAAATGGCGAGTCCTTCATAGACTTGTTGGAATATAGTGAGGACCGTCGAACGAAGGATAAATTAGGTGAATTACCAGAGTTTGGAATTAACAAGATGATGCCTGCTTTTGAAAATGCTGCATTCGCATTAGTTAACCCAGGTGATTATTCGGAACCTGTACAGACCTCCATTGGCTGGCATGTCATTCAATTAATTGAAAAGAAGCCTATAGGGGCTCTAGAATCAATGGAGAAGGAATTAACTAGAAAGGTAAAACGAGATAGTCGGAATGCCATTGGTGCCAAACGTTTTGTAAAGCAGCTTAAGCAAGATTATAATTTCAAAATTGACGAAAAGGGTTATGCATATGCTCTTAGACTGGTCAATCTAGACGCATTTGAAAATCACACTTGGGAGGTGCCTACACGATATCAAAATCGCACGGTGGCGACTTTCGCCGATGAAAAAATAACCGTTTCTCAAGTCTTACCATTTTGGGCGCAAAATCAACAAGCTGAAGTCGGGGGTAAAGGTGCAGAATTTTTACGCCTTCAATTCAATACGTTTTGTAACGATAAAGTAGTGGCGTATGAAGATAGTCGCTTAGAGCAAAAATATGCGGACTTCAGAAATTTAGTACGAGAATATCGCGAGGGGATCTTGCTATTTGACCTTACACAAGATGAAGTATGGGATAAGGCTGCCAAGGATAGTGCGGGAATCGCATTAGAATATGAGCGTATTAAAGAAAACTATCGTTGGGACGATAGAATTACCTACAATTACTGGGTATGTGAAGAAGCAAAAGACGCTAAGCGAATTGCGAAATGGTTGAGGAATGATCGTCGAGACAAGGTCGATCAGATGTTGGAAAATCAAGAAGCGTTGAGCATCACTTTCTCATCAGGAATGGCCCAACAAAAAGACGATCCAGTATTGCAAGAATTATGGAGTATGGAAAAAGGTGTTTACGGCTCTGTGGAGCTTTCGAAAGGAGGATATGCAGTGCTGTTCGTAGAAAGTAGCCAACCCTCTGCTCCAAAAGCATTGAATGAGATCAAAGGATTAGTTATCGCTAGCTATCAAGATCAGCTCGAGAAATCGTGGGTTGAGTCATTACGTCAGAAGTATGTAGTCGATGTAAATGAACAGGTTAAAGTGCAGGTATTTGAACAACTTAAATAATGCGCTACCTCCTTTATTTTAGTATTTGCGCTTCATTTATCGGCTGTACTCCGCGGGAAGATGATACGTCGTTATTGGCTGAATTAGGTTCAGAAAAATTATATCTCGCGGATATCCAAGACAGAATACCTTCAGCAGGTTCGATGGATCCGGCTGATAGCACGGGATATGTGAATTTATTAATTACAGATTGGGCTAAAAACACCCTTCTCGTTCAAGCCGCAGAGTTTAATCTTCAAGAAGATCTGCAAAATTTTGAGGACTTAGTCACACAGTATAGAAATGACTTGTTAAAGCATGCTTACATTGACTTGTACATCAACCAGAATATTGATACAAACATTTTAAAGGAGCAGGTTAACGAGTACTATCAAGCCAATAAAGCGAGTTTCGAGCTGAAGGAAAGAATTGTTAAAGCAAAATATACTGCAGCGCCGGTAGGTGCTCAAAGAATAGATGAGGCGAAGCGCTGGTTTTCCTCCAAAAGAGATTTTGATAAGTTTTTAGATTGGGCCGAAACATTTGCCACCAATCAGAGCAACTTTCAAGATTCAACATGGATACCTGTAGAGGATTTTATTTCAAAGATTCCTATGGATCAGAGTAATCCATATTCGAATTTCACAGCATCTAAAAAATTCACATGTGAAGACAGCATTCTTGTGTATTTTGTGGAGATTAACGATATCCGGTTTGAGGATAGTTATAGCCCACTAGAATATGTGGAAAACCGTATTCGAAAGGTCTTGTTAAACAAACGGCGTATTAAACTTATCGAGCGCATAGAGGAAAATATCATTGAAGATGCAATTGAAGAAGGCACACTTATTATTTATTAGCCTGTTTTTAGGTCTTGCTGTATTTGCACAAGCTCAACCTAAAACCGTTGATGGCGTAGCCGCTATTGTCGGTGGAGATATTATTCTAAAAAGTGAGATTGAGGAGCAATACGATGTATTCAATCGTCAAAATTTTGGCGAAGAGGTTTCTTATTGTGAAGTATTTGAGGAACTATTGTTTCAGAAATTGTTGATACATCATGCAGAAATTGATTCGGTGACAGTAGGAGAAGACGAGGTGGAAGCTAATATGGACAGACGCATTCAACAATTGATAATGCAGATGGGTGATCAGCAAAAACTGGAGGAATTCTATGAGAAGTCAGTGGTTGAAATTAAGGAAGAAATGCGTGAGTTGATTCGTGATCAATTGGTCGCTCAACGTATGCAGATGACTGTGGTTGAAGGAATTGAAGTCACACCTTCCGAGGTCCGATCATTTTACGAGAGTTTACCTGCAGATAGTGTTCCTTTAATAAATGCTGAGGTAGAGATTAGTCAAATTGTAAAATATCCGGAGGTGTCAAAGGAGGCAGAGCAAGAGGTCATAGACAAACTATCAAATTTGAAAGAACGTATTGATAATGGGACTAGCTTTTCATCAATGGCTATACTCTACAGTGAAGATCCCGGGTCGAACAAAAAAGGCGGCGAATATAAAGGTATACAACGTGGGGTTTTCGTCAAGGAATTTGAAGCTGTTGCGTTTAATCTTAGGAAGGGTGAAATAAGCCAACCATTTAAAACAGAATTCGGTTATCATATTGTTCAGCTGCTCGAGAAGAGAGGTGAAGAATTAGATTTACGCCACATCCTTATCAAACCGAAATTAAGTCAAGCTGATTTACAAGAAGCAAAAGCCTTTCTTGACAGTGTATCAAGCGCCATTACAAAAGGTGAATTAACTTTTGAAGAAGCTTCTCGACGTTATAGTGAAGATGAAAACACACGATTCAACGGCGGAAAAATGAGTAATTTTCAAAACGGCAATAATAAATTTGAAATCAGCCAGTTAGACCGCACCTTATTTGGATTAGTCAATAATTTAGAGCAAGGTGAAATTTCAGAATCTTCGTTTTTTGTCTCGGATGATCAGCGCGAGGCATTTCGAATTATTATGCTAGATGCGAAGTATGAACCGCATCGAGCCAACTTGGATTTAGATTTTACTCGTATCAAAGGTTTTGCTTTACAAGAAAAACAGGCACGTACTGTGAATGAATGGAAAGAAGAAAAGCTCCAAGAGACTTTTGTTCGGGTAAATTCTGGGTATTATCCATGTGATGAATATTTAACAGGATGGAGCTCTAATAATGACTGATTCACAAATCATTGCCACACTGGAATCCGCTCCAGGTAAGATTAATTCCCTTAAGGCAGAAATTGCCAAGGTTATTATAGGGCAGGAAGAAGCTGTAGACCTAATTGTAATGAGTATTCTTTGCAAAGGTCATAGCTTGTTGGTGGGCGTCCCAGGTTTGGCTAAGACGCTATTAGTGACCTCAGTGTCAAAAGCATTAGGCTTAGACTTTTCCAGAATTCAGTTTACTCCTGATCTTATGCCATCAGACATTACAGGGACAGAAATCCTCAATGCCCAGCGCGAGTTTGTGTTCCATAAGGGACCGGTATTCGCAAATATCGTTTTAGCGGATGAAATCAATAGAACACCGCCAAAAACCCAAGCGGCGTTATTAGAGGCGATGCAAGAGAGAAGGGTAAGTGCTGCAGGCAAATCAATGAATCTTCCAGATCCATTCTTTGTCTTAGCTACTCAAAACCCTATTGAGCAAGAAGGTACTTATCCACTCCCTGAAGCTCAATTAGATAGATTTCTATTCAACATTCGTATGGATTATCCCTCTGAATCAGAAGAGATAGCCGTGGTACAATCTACCACCACGAATGAAAACCGTGAAGTTCATCCATGCATGGTCGCTGAAGAAATTTTAGAATTACAACACGCCTTAAGAGCAATACCTGTTGCTGACGATGTTTTGACTTATGCTGTTTCATTAGCGCGTCAAACCCGTCCCAATCAGATAGATAGTCATCAGGTATCTAATGATTATTTTAATTGGGGTGCAGGGCCACGCGCTTCACAGAGCTTGATTATTGCCGCGAAAGCCTTGGCCATGATCAGGGGGGAAGGAAGTCCTTCATTTTCACATATCCGTGAAGTTGCCCCTGCTGTATTACGACACAGAATAGCCCTTAATTATCAAGCTAAAGGCGAAGGCTTAGATGTTGATGCCTTGATTGAACGATTACTTTGAGCGTGTTAATACGCGTTAAAAAATAACTCTTTCTTCATGAAGCCCTTACCTTAGTATTATGGTCAAGGCATTTATCCGCAAATTTCGAAAACACTATGCTACTGCGCTTTTAACCGCTGCAGTATTGGGTGCGTTGTACCTTCAATTAAGCCTTTTATCAGGTGAATTAGAACTTCAGCGTCAGCAACACACTACAAATGTTGGTGAAATGGCGAACGACTTAAATAATCGTGTTAGACTACACATAAAGCGAAAAAGTATACGAAATAGAAACCCCAACAATACGAGCGATAGTACGGTGACTATTTCGACTCCAATGGGAACCACAACTTTGCGATGGTCTAATGGTCCATTACAACAATCTCCTTTTGGTAGTAGTGGATTTGATGCAGAAATATTCGATAGTTTTTTTGACAATTTTCAAAGCCAAATGCCCTGGGAAACGCAACTTTCTTTTGAGGAAGTAGATAGTATTATTTCCGCAGAACTTCTCAGAAAAGGTATTACAGTAGAACCCAAATGGAGCGTCGTGGAAAACGGTTATTTGAGTTCACTTACAAGTGCCGATTTTGACCCTCAACAGGTAAAGTTCAACTATATCCTCGCAGAAAGTTTTATTGGGCCATCTAGACAATTACTCATGTATTTTCCTGGAGAAGGTTTTTACCTTGCGAAAAAGGTCTATTTAAGTCTCTTTGCTGCGTTGTTATTTGCCGTGGTTATTCTCATTGCTTTCCTAGGAGTGCAACGAAAAGGTATGCGCCAGAAAAGACTAGCCGAGGTAAAAAGCGATTTTATCAATAATATGAGCCATGAGTTCAAAACACCACTGGCAACCATAAGTCTTGCCGTGGATTCACTGATGAAGAATGGTGAAAAAATGAATAAAGCGCAAATGCAGAGCTACTTTGAAATCATCAAAGCAGAAAATAAACGAATGAATGCACAGATGGAGAGCGTTTTGCAGATGTCCATGATGGATAAGGAGGAACTCACTCTAGATAAGGAATGGCTGAAACTTGATCAATTATTGCGGGAAGCGGTGGATCACTTCCGTTTAAATGTTCAAGACCGTGGTGGATGGATGGACCTTCAAATGGCTGAGGGAAGCTTTGATTTTCTGGGTGATCGTATTCAATTGAAAAGTGCCCTCACTAACCTTATTGATAATGCCATTAAGTATAGCCTTTCAGCGCCGCAAATAAGTGTAAAAATGGACTTAAATGATGCATATTACCTCATTTACATCAAGGATAGAGGCATAGGTATGGATGAGGAAACTCAAATGCAGGTCTTTGACCGATTCTTCCGCGCTACCAAAGGAAACATTCACGACGTGAAAGGGCACGGATTAGGCCTTTCCTTCGTTAAAGAGATAGTAGAAAAACACCGAGGTCAGATCACCTTAAAAAGTGCGCCCGGTGAAGGAACCACATTTACCCTAGCATTACCAAGAAAATAGATATGGAAAAACAGCACATTTTATTGGTTGAAGATGATATCAACTTCGGCAACCTTTTGCGAGATACCCTTAGCTTCAATGACTATGAAGTTACGCTCGAGCGCGACGGTGTTCAAGGATTACGCGCTTTCAAGCAAGGTGCCTTTGACCTATGTATTTTCGATATTATGATGCCAAAGAAAGACGGCCTCACCTTGGCTACAGAGGTAAAAGAGATTGATAACGGTCAACCGCTGATTTTCCTCACTGCAAAAGGGCAGAAGGAGGATATTATTGCTGGATATTCGGCTGGGGCGGATGATTATTTGGTCAAGCCCTTCGATACAGATGTGTTACTTTATAAAATTCAGGCCATCATTGGTCGTAAATCTGCAGAAGTAGAGGAGGAACCGGATGAGCTAACCATTGGAAAATTTACGTTCTTCCCGAAGATTCGACAGCTAGGCCTTGATGGAGAGGTGGTTCGGTTGAGTCCCAAGGAAAGTGATCTACTTAAGCTGATGATTATACACCGCAATCAACTTTTGCCGCGTTCGAAGGCACTCTTAAAGATTTGGAAAGAGGACAACTATTTTACCGGGCGTTCCATGGATGTATATGTGGCGAAACTCCGTAAATACTTGCGTCCAGACGAGCGCTTGCGCATTGAAAATGTGCACGGCGAAGGCTTTAGATTGGTAGACGAAAGCTAGCGTTCGCGCCGACCTGGGTTGGTGTGCTTGGCGAGAATTCGCTTGGATTCTACTGCAGCAGATTTTGATTTTTTCGCAGCATATAGCGTGTCGCTGGCGTGCTTTCGAGCTTTGGACAGATCGATGATCGGTTCGGCCGGATAATCGCCTAGGCTAATGTTTTCCATCGCTAATTGCAGAGGAGGAATGTTCCACGGTTCGTGGATGTATTCTTCCGGTACTTGGACCAATTCTGGTATCCACTCCTTGATAAAAATTCCCTTTGGGTCGTGGTCCTGACTCTGTTTGATCGGATTGTAGATGCGGATGGTATTGACCCCTGTGTAGCCGCTTTGCATTTGGAACTGAGGGTAGTGGATGCCGGGTTCGAAATCAGTGAATAGACCCGCAAGGTAATCTGCCCCAGGTTTCCAAGGCAACCAAAGGTATTGACTATAGAAACTGACGACCATGGCGCGCATTCTAAAATTTAGGTAGCCTGTAGCATCCAAACAGCGCATACAAGCATCGACCAAAGGCACGCCAGTGCGTCCCATTTTCCAAGCAGTGAACTTTTGTTCGTCCATCTTTTTGGTGGCATCCACGGCGATGAAGCCCCGATTGATGGGGACTTGCTCGTATTCTATTTCGCTTTCGAATTTTTGCATGAAGTGGCTCTGCCAGCGCAATCGGTCCTGGAAAGCTTTGAGGTTGCGTTTGCTGCCCGGTACTTCGAGGTCGCGGGAGCGTTGAAATACTTGGCGTACACTGAGGTTTCCCCAAGCCAAATGCGGCGATACTCGACTACACCCACGGCGACTTTCCCTAGGTTTGGAAATGCTGCGCGCGTAGACGGTAATTCGATCCAGCAAGAAGGATTCCAGCACCTTGTGGGCACGAATGATGCCCCCGCGTTGGTAGAGGTTATGGGCTAGTTCGGGCGCTTGGGCGGACCAGTGAGGGAAGGGGTTAGCTTTCAGTAGCGTCCTACAGCGTTCCAAATTAATAGGCTCTATAGGCGCATAAATATTCGTATACCAATTTTTCAACCAATATTTGCGTTGCCTCAATCCTCGAGCCACACCGAAGGTGGGAAACTCATGCCACGAAATGTTTCGCTTTTTGCACCACTCTGCAAGGGCGAGATCACGGTCGAAGGTCCATTGAATGCCCACTTCCTGATGACTGTAGATGCCTTCAATCTCAAACCGTTGTTCGCAGGCCTCGAAGAATTCCAGCGCTTCGCAGCTTAGGGCATGTACTTTTTGCTGTCCTAGGACTTCATTTATAGCCGTCACAGAATCCCAAACGAACTGCCAGTGGCGGTCCGAATATTGAATCTGGGCCCATTGGGTAGGTTCTTTTAGATAAACGACAAGGAGGGGTAAGCCTGCCTGCAATGCAGATTGTAGTGCAGCATGATCCTGCCAACGCAGGTCACGCTTGAGCCACAGAATACTGATTGCGGGCTTGGCCATGTTTAGATGGTGCTTTGTCCTCCGTCTACGTGTAAGATTTGGCCGGTAATCCAAGAACTTTTATCGCTCAAAAGGAAGGCTGCCATCTCGGCAATATCTTCTACTTCACCCACGCGCTTCATGGGATTGTTGGCGCCAATGGCTTCCTTCTTTTCTGGTGTGGAAAGGAGTCTCCCTGCCAGCGGAGTATCGGTTAAGCTCGGGGCAATAGCGTTAATACGTGCCTTCGGTGCCCATTCTGAGGAAATGGCACGTACCAGTCCTTCAATCGCTCCTTTAGAGGCGCTTACCGTTGCGTGAAAGGGCATGCCTCGTTGAACGGCAACGGTTGAAAATAACAGGCAAGAGGGAATAGAGTCCGGGTTGAAGTTGGCGGCAGCGGCTTGTAGTGCTTTTACTGCGCCCATCACGTGGATTTGGAAATCTTCTTCGAAGGTCTCTGGCTTGAGGCCTTTGAATGGCTTGAGGTTAATGGTGCCGACGCTGTACATCAGTCCATCAATGCACTCGGGCATGCGGTCTTCCCAAGAATCGGTTAAAACATCAAATTCTTCCCATTCAATGGTATGCGCAGGACCCTCGTATGGGGTTCGACTGAAAACAGTCACTGAGTGACCTTCGGCGGCTAGGAGTTCAGCGGTCGCTTTGCCAATGCCTTTGCTACCGCCTACGATTACATAGTGTTTCATTCTAGTACTTTGTTCTAAGAGTACAAACCCAATTTTCCCTACTCTGTTCAATTCCTCATGAAAATCCCAAAGGCCCGCCGTATTTTAGGACTTTAAACCCATCTACATGAAAACCCTATCCATCGGATCCCATTCATTGTCCTATTCAGAGTACCAGCATATTGCGGAAGGTGCGGTGCGACTTGTCTTGAGCGATAATGCCGCCGCTAAAATCCGTGCATCGCGCGCCTTTTTAGAGGATAAAACTGCACGCAGCGAACGACCCATTTACGGGGTCAATACTGGATTTGGCAGCCTCTGTAACATTGAGATCAGCGAGGAGGATTTGGGATTGCTCCAAACAAATTTGGTCCGCTCTCACGCCTGTGGGATGGGGGAATATGTGCGCCCTGAGGTCATTCGATTAATGATTGCACTTAAGCTTAAAAGTTTTGCGGTGGGCGTCAGCGGCATTCGACTCGAAGTATGTCAAAGCCTGGTGGATCTATACAATAGTGGCGCGCTGCCGGTGATCTACAGCCAAGGCTCTTTAGGAGCATCGGGGGATTTGGCGCCATTGGCACATATGAGCTTGCCCTTACTAGGAGAAGGATCGATGTGGTGGAAAGGAGAGATTGTCGAGACGGAGGTAGTCCTAAACGCCCTTGGATCGAAGGCGTGGGGCACGCATACCTTAGCCTCTAAGGAGGGGCTGGCCTTGCTAAATGGGACCCAATTCATGTCTGCACACGGTATGTTCGCCATGCTACATGCGAGAAGATTGGATTATTTTGCCGATAAAATAGGCGCCTTATCTACGGCCGCTCATGACGGTAGAATAGAACCCTTTACGGCAGGTGTGAATGCCACACGTCCGCAGCCTGGGCAGGTCATGACCGCAGGTCGAATTCACCATTGGTTGAAAGAGGCGCCGATCATGCAAAGCGCAAAAACCCACGTGCAGGATCCCTATAGTTTCCGGTGTATGCCACAGGTACACGGCGCCTCTAAAAACGCCTTGATGCACGCGATGCAGGTCATTGGTACCGAGGTGGATGCTGCGACAGATAATCCGGTAGTGTTGGAAGAGGAAGATGCGGTGATCAGCGCCGGTAATTTCCATGGACAACCGTTGGCCTTGGTGTTGGATTACGCGGCGTTGGCCTTGCACGAATTGGGCAGTATTTCTGAGCGTCGTACCTACCAATTAATTTCAGGGCGTCGCGGATTGCCGCCGTTCCTCACTCCGAACCCTGGTTTGAACAGCGGTTTGATGATTGCACAGTATACGGCAGCAGGTATTGTCAGTCAAAACAAGCAGTATTGTACGCCGGCCTCCGCCGATAGTATAGAGAGTTCGAACGGACAGGAGGACCATGTGAGCATGGGGGCCAATGCAGCTACGAAATTGCTCAAGGTGGTGGACAACTTGTACAGCATTTTAGGAATTGAATTAATCAATGCCGCCCAGGCCGCTGACCTCAGAGGTTGTGATGTAGGGGCGGAGTTGCAGGGTTTATTGGACCAATTTCGCCAGCGCGTGCCTTCGCTCAGTGATGACCGTTACCTCCATCCAGAATTGGTCACGGCAGCGAACTTCTTGAAGTCCGAGGCGTTGGTAGAAGAAAGCGTACTTTTATCCCCAAACTAAGTTATCCTATGAGCCAAGACCCCTTTAAAGGACTCAGAGAAAAGCTGGAAGAGCGCCCCTGGCCCAACCTATACCTTTTTAAATTCATTGTTCCTGCAGATGCGAAATCCATCGCAGCGACGGAAGCCCTCTTCGACAGTAACATCGCCCAAGTAGAATTGCGACAAAGCAAAACTGGAAAGTTCGTGTCCGTCAGTGCGAAGGAAATGATGATGGATGTCGACAGTATCATCGCACGCTACGAAAAAGCAGTACAGATCGAAGGATTGATGGCCCTTTAGGTCCAGCCTTCGTACACCCCTAATCCAAAGAGGGCATAGTCGAGTTTCGCCGGATCCTCTGGCGATATTGCTCGTATACGAGTATCCAATTCCTGTACCGCCTTCCAATCGTTTTGTTTGCGCTCCAAAAGCCCTAAACTGCGGGCGACCCGCCCGCTATGTACATCTAAGGGAAGGGAAAGCAACTTTGGACTTACCTCTTCCCACAATCCGAAATCTATGCCTTCGGTATTGGGTCGTGCCATCCAGCGGCTGTACATGACCATGCGCTTGCAGGCGCTTCCCCCTTCTGGATCTCCGAAGTGCTTTGCCGCCCTTGCGGGCAAACCGTTGCTCAAGAGAAATTTTTTGAAGGCGTGAAAGGCGGGGCCGAGGTCATTGCAGTAAGGGGTGAGGTGGGCCGCAAAGAATTGGCCAATACTTCCATATTCCGCATACAGCGCTTGTAATCCCATCACAATGCCTTGTACATCGACAGCTTGAAAGGTGCGGTGCTTGAATCCCTCAAAGGCCTTGAGATCACTTGCTGTGGCCTCCTTGACGAAACTTCCTGGGTCTTGGTCCATGCGGTCCATGAGTTCCATGCTTTTTGCGATAATGGTCTTGCGATTGCCCCAACTCAGCGTTGCCGCAAGCAAACCACTAATTTCAATATCTGCTTTCGAAGTAAATCGATGGGGAATTTGGATGGGGTCGTCTTCTACGAAACTTTTGGTCGCGTACTGGGTCGCTTTGTCGACGAGAAAAGAGGATAATTCTTGAGGATCCATCAGGCCAGCATACCGTCGCGCATGGTCCACTTAGTCTTGCCTAATGCCGCCAATGCTTTATTGTGCGTGACTACCACCACTGTTTGGCCGTGCTCTTCGTTAAGCTCTGTTAAAATGGCGTGAACCTCAGCTGCGTTTTTGCTGTCTAAGTTTCCCGTAGGTTCGTCGGCCAATAGAATATCTGGTGCATTCATCAATGCCCTTGCTATGGCTACTCGTTGTTGCTCTCCGCCTGAAAGCTCGCTGGGGTAGTGGTGGAGACGATGGCCTACACCAAGGCGTTCGAGGAGTTCCGTCGCTCGCGCCTCTACCTGCTCGTTTTTCTTTTTCCCAAGCCAACTGGGTACCATGACATTATCTAATGCATTGAGCTCCGGCAACAGATTGTGAAATTGAAAGACCAAGCCTACGCGCTGGTTGCGCCACTGGTTGCGGGCGGTTTTGGACAGAGAACTGATTTCCGTCCCTTCGAAGGTAATGCTACCTTGAGAACATTGGTCTAATCCTGCAATGAGGTGTAAGAGCGTACTCTTCCCGGCGCCGGAGGCGCCGGAAATGGTGATAAAATCACCTTGAGAAATAGACGCGGTAATGCCTTTCAGCACGTGCGTTTGTCCGAAGCTCTTGTGTATGTTCTCTAGGGTAATCATCTACGACGCAAGGTAGTGGATTTGCGCATTTGCGCATAATCCAGGAAATAGACAATTCGGAGGCTGATGAGTTGGTCCGCCGGCAGGTCTGAGAGGCTCTGTATATTTTGCACGTATCCGAGGTCCGTAGCATCGTCAGAATTTGCAATGGAGGTTCGGTATAGGAGGTTCATTTCGCGTCCTGGTGCGAACCACAGTACATACTTCAAATCGATGTTGAAGAAGTTGATGCGCAAGTTTGGATCTGTATAATTAGCGGAGGGGGTTAGGGAGCCATCGTCGTTTAGGTGATAGGTGGCTTCGTTGTCGATGCGGTTCCAACTGTGGCGCAGGTCGAGGCTCAAATAAGAATTGGGCCCAAATAAATATTGTCCCTTGAGTGTTTGTTCCACATTACGGCGGTGTCTTCGCGCCATTCCAATGCTGTCCGTACTCAAGGTTTGTGCCCAGCCTACTTGGTGATGGGATCCCGCCTCCACTTCAAATCGAAGATTGAATTGGTCATTAATGCGGCCAATTAATTCCAGTTCCCCGTATTGTCCGCGTGCACCCCAATCTGACCATCGCCATTGACCCCCGCGCAATTCGTAAGCGAGTGGTTTTCGGAAATCAGTGCTCAACCATGCGTTGTGCCAGAAGGACGCAGGATTTACTCGATACCTTCCCCAAACCCTTGGGTCGAAGTAATCAAACTCTTTTGGCCGCACTTCGAGATTGTAGCCATAGGCCAAGAATGACTTAGTTAAGCCAAAGAATCGATATTCTCCATGGATGCGTTCAAATGCAGAAGGTGTATGGAGGCGATTGTATTGAATGCGGACTTGGTGGCGGCGTCTGAGGTAAAGGTTGTTTGGTTCTAGGATTTGATGACTCAGTTCAACCCGCTGGTGCACCTTATTTCCGCGACGTTGGAAGCCCAGATCATTCGGGTCAAATGTGGGACTGATGAGCTCCATTTGATGTGCCCAGCGCCAAGCCCCAGTTTGTTTCCCGGTCTCCCAATACAATGCATTGCCCGAATAATCATCTTCGGTATCGTAGATCATGGATCGGCCCATCGCCCCATTGAAATAATAGCGGTTTTCTAAGAAATTCAAATTTGCCGTAAGCGCAGTGACATTGGCATCTCGGGCATTGCCTTCTTGATTATATCTGGTGGTGTTGGTATTGATCATTCCCACTGAACTGTTGCCTTTGAACCGCTGATCAACGGCCAGTACATTGTAGTTGGTCAGGGGCTCAGTGAGGACTTCTACTGCATTGCCCAGGCTGTCCGTACCACTGAGGTAGTTGGCCGCTGTGATGGCGTTGAGGAATCCTACACTCAGATTATTATCTGTCGTACCGGTGAGCTTAGTGGCGTTGAGCATACGGGTAAAACTCTGCGTGGTATTACTCAAATCACTGAGGTTGGCATTTGTGAAATTTTTTGGGTTACCGCCGATACGTCGGCTGTAAAAAAGATTTGCCTTATTGAATAAATTGACCCCTTCCGTAAAGAATTGACGATTTTCGTCAAATTGCTGTTCAAAGGCTTCGAAATTCACGAATTGCTCATCGAAGGCGACTTGTGAGAAGTCCGGAAGTAAGGTCAAATCCAGCGTAAAACTTTTGTTGAGGCCTATTTTAATATCAGCTCCCCCAGCGCCTGTCGATCTTCCTTGGCCGCTTCCATTCTGCAGGAAGGAGCCTGTAGCGTTAGGGCGTAAGCTGATGCGCAGGGGTGGGTCAATCACATTAATGCCAGTAAGGAGACCACTTTGCAAACTTTCGTTATCAAAGTTGCGATCGATGGGGTTCCAACTGTAGATGGTGCGGTCGCTTCGTATACTTCGTTTGATGTTGAATCCCCATGCTGGAGCTTTTGCTCCTGCGCCGCCCTGTGGAATGCGCAGTACTTGGTAGGGAATGTACACCTCAAAAGACCAGCGGTGTTCTTCTTTAACCACGGCGCTCCACCAAACGGCGTTCCAACTGCCGTCTTCATCATTGCTACTCGTGGCCCGCGAATCTCCTTGAACCCCCGCAGCACTTAGGTAGAAGTTGAAGTCGTTCGCCCCG
>CAXPFQ010000014.1:0-8909 GCA_964216615.1 Schleiferiaceae bacterium | reverse complement strand
ATGAATAAGTCTGCGAATATAAGCAAAGGGGCGCATTATTTCGCCCTAACTAATACCTCTTCGAGTCGATTAGAGGTAGTTTTTTGTACTACAAACAAAAACTGATCTGTCCGAATGACTGTACCCTTTTCCGGAATGCTTTCGTAAAGATCGAGTAGATAGCCACCAAGGGTATTATAATTGTCGCTTTCTGGCAATGTTAGGCCCCACTTTTCATTCAGGTAAGACAATTCTATTCTAGATGAGAATAACCATTCCCCCTCGGCCAATTTTGTCTCCAACAATACGTCACTATCGTGTTCGTCCTCTATTTCGCCGAAAATTTCTTCAATGACATCTTCTAGTGTGATCATTCCACTAGTTCCTCCGTGTTCGTCTAAAACGACAGCAATGTTTCTTTTTTCTCTTGTAAAAAGGTTTAAAATTTCGTCCGCACGCATACTCTCTGGAATAAAACTGACGGGTCGTAAAACGCGTTGAATATTTTCAGGCTTCTTAAACAGTTCAAAGGCATGCACGTACCCTATGATTTTATCAATGTTTTCCTCGAACACCAAGAGTTTACTGTAGCCACTATTGATAAATATTTCTCGGACCTTATCCGGCCTGGTTTGTACTTCAACTCCTTCTATTTCTGTTCGGGGAATCATGAATTCCCTGGCTTTTGTTTCGGGAAACTCAAGCGCATTTTTGAATATTTCAAATTCCGGATCTACCTCAGGCTCTCCTTCTACCGTTGTAGGAGCACGCTCTCGTACAAAATGATCCAACTCAACTCTTCCAAATGCCGAGGTCTCTTCTGGCAATTCTAACCTAAAAACATATTTGAGGAAAAATTGGCTAATGCCTAACATCAGAGCGCTGGGTATTCGAAGCAACCAATACAGAAGGAATGCGGGAACACTCAACCAACTCATTAATCCTTCTGCATTTTGCCGGAATACTGCCTTAGGTAAAAATTCTGCCAAAACCAATATAACCACGGTTGATACAGAGGTTTCCAAAAGTAGAATTAGGTATTCCCATGCCCCCCAGCTTTCAAACAAGGGGTCCATCCATCTATGCATGTAGTTGCCATATAGCACTAGTGCCACATTATTACCGACTAGAATAGCGGCAATGAATGGGGCAGGTCGGTCGACCAAATACCCCAACATCTTGTATGGGATTCTCCCTTTCTGCCGCTCGAGCTCAACATGTAGTTTGTTGATACTTAAATAGGCCATTTCCAGTCCCGAGAATAGGGCTGAAAAAAAAACAGCCAGTACTATGGGCACCAATACTTCCACTACTTCTTATTCATCGCTTTAAGCCTCGTTCTACGGCGTAAGAAATACATAAAAATAGCTACACCAAGGAAAAGTGAGAATTGAAGGGTCCGATTCCAATTCGATTTCTCCCAAGCTAGATAAATTTCTACAACGCACACTGCAGCCACGCCTAGCCACAATATTTCTACAATTCGTAGGGTTCTATTCATCGTCAATGGTAATTTCTCCTTGCACCTTAAAGATACGATAGGTATTGAATTCTTGGTCTGCCTCGAAACCTTCACCGGAGATCAGCTGCCCGTCTGTATATATTTCGACAACAGCATCACTGTAGAGTCTTTCTTCCTTTTTATCCCAATACAGTCGCTCGGTCTTCATTCGCTCCCCTTTACCATTAGTCAAAATAACATTACCACCAATAGCCCAGATGTCGTCATCTTTTAGCTGACGCGCCGTATCCGCCTCCAGAACGGTAGAGTTTAGAGACTTATCGTAATAAAATTGTACTTGAATACGCTCGCCGAAGAACATAAAAGCAGGATCTTGATTCCCATAATCTTGCACAAGTCCAGCATGAATCTCCAAAAGTTTCTGCCCAGAATCACTATATATGATCGTAGCTCCTTTTTGTTCATTCAGCGGGTAGTTGCGAGGGATACTAGTAAGTTCTTCTACCTCCTTAACTGAATTACTGCAACTGGCAAATAATATAGCGGCACCTAAGAACGCCACATATGATTTATGATTCATCTAACGAATGTCGTAAAAAAGAAAATCCCTCGAGCACGGCCCGAGGGATTCTTTCATTGTCTATGCTGTTTTAATAGAACTTCACCGTTACGGTTTCATTAATCCAGCATCCTATACGCACCTGATCACCTTCTTTGTAATTCAACTGGAAGGCCACCCCTTTATCTGGGATTGCGCTGGTATAAGAACTAATCAATCTAGTTGCCTTATTAGCAACTTCTGGATCAATACTACGTGCATAACTTAACTTGTTAATAGCTGCCCAATACACTGCATTTTTCTCTACGGCATTACTTCCGCATTTTCCGGCTGCTTCTGCGTATAAAGTGGCAAGGTATAAATATGGATTTCCCCAATCCTTTCTCAACTGGGCAGCAGCTAAGCAATTACTTTTGGCAGATGCTGGATTGCCCAATTTGTTATTCACGTACGCCAGTCCCATGTAATCGCTGGCTTTACGGCGGATATCATCTTCTTGCTCGATAGACTCCATGTAGTATTTTTTCGCCATCGCCCAATCTCCTTTGTTGGCACCTAACTTGGCCATATTTCGTGCAGCATTAGCGCTAGGCTCAATACTGTAGAGGGTTTCGGCAATTGAAATAAATACAGGAAGGTCAGTACAAGAACTCATTTCACCATTAGCATCTGCCCGTTCTTTTTGAAGCATGTTACCTGCACGTTTCAACCAATCTACATCATCTTTGTTGGCCGCGAATGACTCTTCATTGTAGATTCGATTCAACTTTTCGCAAGTCAAAAGTGGGCTCAGAATTTTATCAATGTTCCGTTGAACTTTTTCGATGTTACGTAAACGGATGTCGTTATTTGAAATCTTTCTTTTATCAATGGTGGTATAGCCTTCTTCGTCTAATTGATATTTTGTTTTCAATTCTTCGGCTTTTTCTAAGACCGATACAAGTTCTGCGGTTGCATCAGCCATAACGGGCTTCACAAGAGGAGGCAACTTCGCAGCTTTCTTCATTCTCTTTTTTGAAGAATTATTGTACGCATTTGTTGAATCATAAATGGCCATCGCCGCATTAAACTCTGCTTTTGCAGCTTGAGCTAAAGGCGTAACACTATCGGCATAAGCGATCCATTCAACAACGGAATCTGCTTTTAATCCAAGGTTGTAATTCTCTACATTAAAAGTGTTGAAGTTGAATTCTAAAGCTACCAAGGCACTATTGTAGACCTCAAAAAGGCGCTCAACATCTTTGTTCTTGTTAAATTCCTTCACATTGGCCTGGAAATAACGATCAATATGAGCTACTGACATGTTATCACCTAATAATTCTTTGGCCTCTTCAAACATTAGAACTGCTTTAGAAACACTATCCGCATCCTTTTTATAATAATTGTAGAAATGGTATGCTTTAGAGGAAAGTGCATTGGCTTTTTCTTCCGGGAAATATTTGGCGAATGAATCATATAAACCAAGAAGATCTCTAATGAGTTGCTTTTTTGATGACTCATCAGATACTGACTCAATTCTTTCTTCTAAAATATCATCCCCATACGTGTAAATTCGAATGTTCGCTGACGGACATGTTTCGTACAATTCCTTCCAAGAATCATAGGCATCTAAAAAATTCCTGTCCTGGTAATAAGAACCCATAATATTGTAATTATCAAAACACGACACTGAATCTGCAATGGAATTGCCCCATTTAGATTCCTGAGCCATTACACTCGAGGTGGTAAAAACTATTGCCAGTAATAAGAGGATTCGTTTCATAATCTTCTAAGTTTTATCTGTATCTAAATTTCTGGAACCACTTATCATTTAGGGTGATTCCTAGGTTAATGTTCCAATAATCTTCTTTAAGATGGCTATCTACACCATCCCAACGTTGACCTAGTCCTGTACTAATACTCAAAAAGCTTGCCTTTTGTTCACCGGGGGCCAAAGAACGATAAATAATAGGTATGCTGATCCCAAAGTTTACCTCCCTGGTCACGTAGCTTTGTTGGTCCCAATGGTATTGACCTATTTCCCTCGACGCACCTAATCTATATCTTGCTATCGCAAAAACATTTGAAGTCCTACCAAGTTGAGGGAAGACATATGCTGGAACGAATACTAGACCTGCACTTCCTCTCTCGCTTAAGCTGAATTGTGTCTGTGGGGCTACATCCCCCGTAGGAGCAAATCCGCGGAATTCTTGCCAATTAGTCACGCGATAATCCACTACAAAATCCCAGGCATTGACAGGAATACCTTCCATCTTTTTGCTGAGTCCTAAGCCCACGCCGTAGAAAGACGGCAGGATCATGGAGCCGTCACTGGCCAAGTTGTAGTACAGGGTATCAACAGGAGTTTCTACAATTCCGCTATTAATAAAGGTGTATTGCGTGGTAATCTCACGAGCATTCATCTCACCGCCTAAACCGTATACGGCCCCAGCGACCAGGTGATGGTTCTTAAAGTCGCCCTGCAACTGCATGCCCGCGTCGAAAGTGAAATCACTGATGCCGTGTTTGGTGGTCTTACTCACCGATAAGTAACGGTTATCTGCAATGATGGTCTTGTTGCTAGACACTTCCTCTCCAAAAATGTATTTCGCATTACCACCCACGCTGAACCACGGGACTGGCTGAAGCGCAAGGCCAAGGGTAAACTGGTCGTAACCGCCTGAACCAAGCGAACGGTATTCATATAATCCAAAGTCGTCCGAGGTATCTGCCACACTCACATTGTATCCTTTGGCCGCATAGGGTGCCAATGAAAATGCCCCTCCAATCCAATCCGCAAACTTGAAACCGAAACCGAAGTAGTCAAAGTACGTATTGAAGTTTGTTTGATCAATGCCTTCAGAAAGAATTTGATGACGGAAAGAACGATGTGCACCACTCATCTCCAACGTCGTGTACTCCATATTAGCGTAACCGGCTGGGTTTAGGATATTGATGGTGAATCTATCTGAGTAAGCAATGCCTGTCGCTCCCATCCCTAAGTAAGACGGACTAATACCGAAGGTCGTCTCGCCAATTCCTTGAATACTCAACGGACTTACAGAGTTTGTTTGAGCTGTAGCCAATTGGCTGAAGGTGAGGGTAAAAACAATGCCCAACGGTAGAAACGCAGACTTAACTAAGTCCTTGATTCTTAAAATATTCGTGAATGCGTTTGAGGGCATGTAATTCATAATTCGAGGGTGCAAATATGTGCTTTTTTAAGTGGTTTCGCAAAGCATTTCTATCCCCGCCGCAAATGACCACTGTATTCAGGTCGAATTCATGGCAAAATTGGGCACTCATACCTTCCACCTCTTTAGCTATTGCAACATTCACGCCAGCCTGAAGGCTTCCTTCCGTACTCGTCCCTAAAATGGGCGCTTCCGGGTTCCCTTCGACCAAAGGCAGCGCACTAGTATAGTCGTTCATAGCGCGGAATCGCATCTGCAATCCAGGGCTAATCGCCCCTCCTTTAAAGGCATTATTTTTAACAATATTATAAGTAATACAGGTCCCCATCGTAATCACCAAAAGGTCCTGCTGAAACTCCAGCCAAGTAGCGTTCGCAAGTAGAAGTCTATCCAATCCCAAGGTCAGCGGCGTCTCGTAATGTATTTCCAGGGGCCAATTCGACGCTGCCGTTATGCGCTTCACCTCCTTAGGCATGGCCGCTGGCCACAGACCACTGCAACTTGCCAAAGCCTCCACCTTGTTTGAAGAGGTTAGCCAACGCTCAATTCCCGCTACAAATACATCTACGTGTGAATCTGCCGGCAAGACCAGCAACTCTTCAGCCTCACCTTCCTTGAAGAACGCAGCCTTGAGCATCGTATTTCCTATGTCAATCGCGATAAGCACCCTGCAAAAATGAGCTTAATTCCTCACTCCTCATCGCTTTTCAGGCAGAATATCTTGAAGTACAAGGAATTGAACATTTGAACTTTTTACGTTTCCTATTTCCTCATTTCAAATGTGGGTGTATATTTGCCGCCCTATCGGTGATGTAGCTCAGTTGGTAGAGCAAAGGATTGAAAATCCTTGTGTCGGCGGTTCGATTCCGTCCATCACCACCCAAAAGCCTTTTGGTACGCCAAGAGGCTTTTTTTGTATCTCAAAATCCAGTCATACGTTCATTAATAATCTGAGCAAGAACCCCATTGGTAATCACGAAAAATGGACCATCCGTTTTCTGTGAATAACTCCGAACCCCCACCTACGTAACCTATTCGTAATGATTGAACTTTGTAGGAAACCATAATTGGACCGATACAACAGTTATGCATCCGCTTAAAAAAGATCAATATCGCTTGGTCAACCGCATCCGATTCGAGGTGAAAAACGTGCTGGAGCATGTGAACCGCGCCTCGGAAGAAAGTGAGCGTATCAATCACGAAGAGATTGAGCGTCGTTTGGCGGTTTTGAAGGAATTCACCACAGAATTGGCGCACGTTCAAAACGCCATCGATAGCGAGATCGAGAAACACACTGCCTAAGTTACTTCCCGCACCTTGCTGCGAACAAACTTGTATATTTGATGTTATAACATCGAAACGCAATCGTTCATATGAATAAAGTACTCCACCCTTCCCAATCAAGAGGAGCCGCCAACCACGGCTGGCTCAAAAGCTTCCATAGTTTCAGCTTCGCGAATTACTACAATCCACAGAAAATGCACTTTGGCGTGCTGCGGGTCTTGAATGACGATGAAGTAGCACCTAGTATGGGCTTTGGTACTCATCCGCACGAAAACATGGAAATCATTTCCATCCCACTTTCTGGTGAGCTCAAGCACAAGGATAGTATGGGTAATGAAGCCGTTATTAAAACCGGAGAGATTCAGGTCATGAGTGCCGGGACTGGAATTCAGCACAGTGAGTTCAACGCCAGCACCTCTGATCCTGTGAAGTTCTTGCAGATTTGGCTTTTCCCAAATAAGAAGAACGTTACCCCACGATACGACCAAATACAATTGCCAGATTTAGCCAAGCATAATCAGCTGCACCAGGTCTTGAGCCCTAATGCGGAGGATGCAGGGGTTTGGATTCACCAAAATGCTTGGTTCCACATGGGGACCTTCGATTCGGGAATTACTCAATCTTATTCGGTGAATGATTCAAAAAATGGCCTTTACCTCTTTATGATTGAAGGCAACATTGAAATTGAAGGAGAAACATTGGGAGCACGCGATGCCATTGGGCTTTCGGATTTGAATGAGGTTTCTTTCACATCGACCTCGGAAAACACCCGAGTATTGCTCATGGAAGTGCCCATGCAACTTTCATAAGATTTGAGGGAATAAAACAAATTGGTCCGTAGAGGGTTATCTTTGCAAATACAAATCCGCCGTCATGAAAGATCCCATTAAAGGTTTCTCAAAACTCAGTAAAGCAGCGAAATTAGAATGGCTGGTCAACAACAACTTTGACCAACCAGAGGAAGCACGTGATATTTTCACCACCTACTGGCATGCAGATGCCGCGTTGCAGCAACGTCACGACGAGTTTATCGAAAACACCATCAGCAACTATTACATGCCCTATGGTGTCGCGCCAAACTTTAAAATCAACGGGAAGTTGTATACCATCCCTATGGCCATTGAAGAAAGTTCAGTGGTGGCCGCAGCGGCGAAAAGCGCTGGCTTTTGGATGGGCCGTGGTGGATTTACGGCGGAGGTTTTGAGCACTGAAAAAATTGGCCACGTACACTTCATGTACGAAGGAAATGCCACTCCTTTTTTCGAAGATTTTGATGCTTTAGAAAAAAAATTGAGAGCGGCGACCGCAGAACTCGTGGCGAACATGGAAGCACGCGGCGGCGGAATCAGCCAAATCACCGTAGTCGATGCCACCGACAGATTAGAAAACTACTACCAGCTCGAAGTAACGTTCGAAACGTGTGATTCTATGGGCGCGAACTTCATTAACTCGAACCTCGAGGAAATGGCCAAGTCCTTGGAGCAATTTGTCGCTCAGCACCCAAAACTATCTGAAGATAAGCTCGAAGTAGTGATGCGCATATTGAGCAACTATACCCCGAAGTGTTTGGTACGAGCCTCAGTGAGCTGTCACGTCGAGGATTTAGCGAGCGAAGGAGTAAGCGCAGAGGAATTCGCACGTAAATTCAAACGCGCCGTAGATATTGCCAATGCCGAACCGTACAGAGCCACCACCCACAACAAGGGAATCATGAACGGTATCGATGCAGTGATCATTGCCACTGGTAATGACTTTCGTGCCGTTGAGGCCGCTTGTCATACCCATGCAAGCCGCAGCGGATCATACAAGAGCTTGACCGGCTGTAGTGTGGAAAACGGCATATTCACGTTCTGGATTGAAATTCCGTTGGCCCTCGGGGTTGTGGGAGGATTGACGAAGTTGCATCCTCTTGTGGTGCGTTCTTTGGAAATGCTTGGCAAGCCGAATGCGGAAGAATTAATGGGCATCGTTGCTGTGAGCGGTTTGGCACAAAATTTTGCCGCCCTTCGTGCACTTGTAACGACTGGGATTCAAAAAGGGCACATGAAGATGCACCTGATGAACATCTTGACCCAGCTTGAGGCAACGCCTGAAGAAAAAATCCAAGTGGCCAATTTCTTTAAAGACAAGGTCCCGCACCACCGCGAGGTGGTCAATTACTTCTGCGCACTACGCGGAGTGCCTGTGCCCAAAGTCGAAAAATAAGCCAACGTGAACTTCACCGCCCACGGAAAACTATTGTTGACTGGCGAATATGCAATCACGCAAAGTGCGCGAGGCATTGCCATGCCAACTTCCTTCGGGCAACACCTCAGCGTAGAATCTCATCAAGGTCCTGAGCATGTGCTTTGGGAAGCCTTAGATCACGAAAATCAGCAGTGGTTTACCGCGGGATTTGATCATGAGGGGCGTTTGCTATACACCTCTTCAGCGGCCATAGCCGAGACACTTC
>CAXPFQ010000013.1:0-5052 GCA_964216615.1 Schleiferiaceae bacterium | reverse complement strand
ACCAATAGCGCCACATCGCGACGTACGGATGGAAACTTGGGTAGGTTTTCGAAGAGTTTATTGCCTTGCTGCAAGACTAATTGGACACATTGTTCCCAATTCATCGAAGCATGCACCACGGCGCCTTTGCAATCGAAATGCTTCAACACCTTCGGATGAACTGTGCCTAGGAATCCAATGGTGCTCTTGCCTGCCTTTATTTCCACGTACTCGCCGTACAGGGAGTGGCTGCCCGTTTTAAAGGTGGGTTTGAGTCCCAATCTATCGAACAGTGCCTCCATCATTCCCTTCATCCAGAAGTAATCGTTGGCTTGGGCATTTTGATTCCAATAATCCGAGGCGGTATGGCCAGCGGCGAAAAGGTCGAGCTTGGTTTGTTCGTAATACCCGCTGGCCCCTTTGCCGTATGTTTTTCCTCGCTCGAAAAACCTCAAGTTCGGCTGTTGGCGTTTTTGGTTGAAGCTGATGGCTTGTAAACCGCCAAAGAGTAGGTTGGCGCGCATCACGTTGAGGTCGAGACTCAGTGGGTTCATCATCTCTACGAGGGAGTCCATGAGTTTGCCTTGAAGTTTTTCATAATCCTCGCCCTTGCTCAAGGAATTGTTCATGATTTCGAAGAATCCATTTCCGGTGAGCTGTTGGAGCACATTATTTTCAAGTTTTTCGGGACGAGGGTCAAGTGGAGCCACGCTTATTTTCATTTGCGAAGGCACCTCTACCTTGTTGAATCCATAGATTCTCAAGATTTCCTCGGCGATATCTACATCACGAACTACATCCACACGGTAAGTGGGGACGGCGACTTTCCAAGTATCACCATTGACCGCAAGGATTTTGAAGTCCAATTGTTTCAGGATCAAATCCACGGTATCCGCGCTCAGTTCCAGTCCTATTAAAGACATGACTTTTTGGAAACTGAAGCTCACTTCCTCCCAAGGGAAATAAGATTCGCCCGCTAGGTCTACTGGGCTGATTTCAGCACCTGCAAGTTCTGCCAATAATGATAGGGCGTAAGCATGTGCTTGTGCCGTAATATTCGGGTCTACACCGCGCTCGTAGCGGTAGCTGGCGTCGGAATTGATCGCGTGACGCTTGGCAGTTTTTCTCACTCGTACGGCGTTAAAATAAGCGCCTTCGAGGTAGATATTTTTAGTGTTTTGGCTTACTCCGCTGGTCAATCCACCTAATACGCCGGCAATACAAACGGGCCCTTTGGCGTCCGCGATGACCATATCGGCTGGGTCCAAGGTGCGTTCAACTTCATCCAAAGTGGTGAGGGTTTCGCCTGCCTTGGCGGGTCGCACGATGACCGCATTACCCTGAAGTTGGTCTGCATCAAAAGCGTGCAATGGATGACCGAAGGTATGCATGACGTAGTTGGTGATATCAACGACGTTGTTTTTCGGAGTGAGGCCGATGGCGGTCAAGCTGTCACGCAACCACTTGGGGCTTTCCTGTACGGTAATGTTGGTGAGGTAGGCGCCATAGTAGGACGGACAACCATTATCTTCAACAGTAAGGGAGATAGGGTTGCTAGCGTTAGTAGGGAATGTAGCACTTGGAATGGCTAGGGGTGGGGCCGATTCTCCAGCAGTGATCAGCGCCGCACGAAGGTCGCGGGCCACTCCAATGTGTCCCATAGCGTCGGTACGGTTCGGTGTCAAGCCTATTTCCAATACGTGGTCGGATTCTAGAGCGAATACCTCGGCACACGGAGTTCCCGCCTTCCATTGCGCTTCTAGTACGAGGATACCGTCGTGGTCAGTGCCTAATCCTAGCTCGTCTTCTGCACAGATCATTCCCATGCTCACTTCGCCGCGAATTTTACCTTTTTTCAGGGTCATTTCTTCACCGTTCGGGTAAAGCTTGGTGCCGACGAGGGCCACTGGTACGGTTTGACCGGCGGCGACGTTTGGCGCACCACAAACGATTTGTAGGGGGTCGCCTTCGCCAACATCTACGGTGGTGATGCGCAATCGATCCGCATTAGGGTGTGGTTCGCAGGTCAATACTTTGCCCACTACTACTCCGCGGAGTCCGCCTTTAACGGATTCAACTTCTTCAACACCTTCCACTTCAAGGCCGGTATCCGTAAGGATTTCGGCCACTCGCTCAGGGCTGAGGTCTAGGTGTAAGTATCGCTTTAACCAACGGTATGAAATCTTCATGGGCGCAACATTCGAATAAGAATCAAAGGTACACTTTGCCCAGCAAAAGCAAAGTGGAATGTACACCTTTTAGAAGGTGGAAAACAATACTGCCCCATAGATTCCAAAACGCAGGAATCTAACTAAGGTGATCAGTAGGAAATATTTTAGAGGATATTTATTCAGACCACAGAGTTGGCATACTATGGGATAAGGTAAGGGGGTTAAGGCCGCCAAAATAATGAGCAATCCACCAAATCGTCTTAACTGATCCATAGTATTGGCGTGCCTTTCTAGAATCCGTTCACGTACTATTTTGCGTGTAGATAAATACCTTCCCAGGAAGTAGGCCAGCACTCCTGCCACATAGGACAATACCGCTAAGAGCGATAATGTTGCATAAGGATTTGCGGTTTCTTTAGCCCAAACTATAGGAATTTCTGGAGTGATAAATCCAAGAAAAACTTCATTAAGAAAGTATACTCCTATGACTCCTGCAGGCGACAGCACATCTGTAACCTTTTCTATGGCTTCATCAAGTCCGAACTGCTCATCAATGATGTAGAAAAGAGCTAATATTACGATGATCGCAATCCCAAGTTTGAAAAGGTTTTTTCGCAAAAAGGTATACCCGCCTGTTTTGAGTAATTGCTCATGGTAGTCTTTTAGGAAGTGGGTAATACGTTTGGGCATTTCTAGGATATTCGATTCCATCCCCACTGGTGCCGGTATAATGCGGTCCAGTGCTCTTTTATGGTTTGGTTTTCTCGTTTGCTTAGTTGTGGGTCCTCCAACAATAATTGCTCCACAATTTGGCGTGTCCAAGATAGTAAAGTTCCGTCTTGAATTAACGAAGCCAATTTAAATGGTAATTGGCCACTCTGTCTTGTCCCCAACATGTCTCCTGGACCACGTAGTTTCATATCAACTTCGGCTATTTCAAATCCATCTTGTGTGCGAACCATGGTCTCCAAACGTGTCTTTGCATCTTCGGTAAGTTTGAAGGAAGAGACTAATACGCAGTAACTCTCTTCAGAACCGCGGCCAACGCGTCCGCGCAGCTGATGGAGCTGACTCAACCCAAAACGCTCGGAATTTTCGATGACCATCACACTGGCATTGGGTACGTTCACACCCACCTCAATAACGGTTGTAGCGACAAGAATATTCGCCTTTCCTTTGGCGAAGCGCTGCATTTCGCCCTCCTTTTCCTCTGCGCTCATGCGCCCATGAACGACAGCGATTTCGTATTGCGGACGCGGAAAATCCCTCAAGAGTTGTTCGTAACCGTCTTGAAGGTTTTTGAGGTCTAATTTTTCACTCTCTTCAATCAAGGGGAATACCACATATACTTGGCGTCCCTTGGCAATTTCACGTTGCATGAATCCGTTGAGTTTTAGCCGATTTTTTTCATACATATGGTGGGTCTGTATGGGCTTTCTACCCGGCGGCAACTCATCAATGGTACTTACGTCCAAATCCCCGTAGATGCTCATGGCTAGGGTGCGCGGAATAGGCGTTGCCGTCATGACTAACACATGTGGCGGATGTTCGTTTTTCTTCCAAAGCTTCGCGCGCTGAGCAACCCCAAAACGGTGCTGCTCGTCGATGACGGCGAGGCCAAGATTCGCAAACTTCACTGTAGGCTCTATCAATGCATGGGTCCCGATCAGAATAGATAGACTGCCGTCTGCTAAACTTTGGTGTATGGAGGCTCGCTCCGCAGCTGTTGAACTTCCGGTGAGTAGCGCAATGGAAATACCCGCCGGAGCGCATAGTTCCTTCAAGCCTTCATAATGTTGTGTGGCCAAGATTTCAGTGGGCGCCATCAAGGCCGCCTGGTAGCCATTGTCTATGGCCAGCAACATGGCCAAAAGCGCGACTATGGTTTTACCACTTCCAACGTCGCCCTGAACGAGTCTATTCATCTGAGCGCCAGTGCGGACATCGGCCCGTATTTCTTTCACCACTCTTTTTTGTGCGTCCGTCAATTCGAAGGGCAGGTGGTTTTCGTAGAAGTTCAAGAATGTCTGCCCAACCTCATCAAAAGCATAGCCCTTGATGCCTGTTTTCTGGCGCATTTTTTGGCGTAATTGGGTCAGTTGTAAAAAGAAGAATTCGTCAAATTTGATCCTTTTTTTAGCGGCCTCCAGGTGTTCGATACTTTTAGGGAAATGAATCCACTGTAGGGCTTGGGGTAACCCGATGAGCCCGTGTTTCGTGCGAAAGGCTTCGCTCAAGGGATCTTGGATATGGGCCAATTCCGTTTTTAATATCCCATAAATGACCTTGCCCATTCCTTTGGAATGAAGGCCTTTTTTGGTCAGCTTGTCGGTGGTGGAATATACAGGTTCCAAGGCGGAGCTTTGCTGTGTCTCTGGGGCGTAAATTTCAGGGTGGGGAATGCTCTTTTTCCCATTGAAATCATTGACTTTACCGTACACAATGAGCGGTACATTGGCCTTGAGCGAACGCGAGATCCATTTGGCCCCCTTAAACCAAACCAACTCTATTTCACCCGTCGCATCCTTGAAGTAGGCGATCAATCTGCTTTGCCTGCCTGCACCCGCGGTTTCCCAACCTGTGATTTGTCCCTTGATTTGAACCTCGCCACTCATCGAGGTCAACTCCGCCATTGTGGTAAAACTACTTTTATCCACATATCGGAAGGGATAATGTTCTAGCATTTGGCGCATTGTTACCACACCTAGCTCTTCCGCCAGCACTGCGGCGCGATCCGGTCCAACACCGTTTGCGTATACAATAGGACTTTGGGTAGTGCTCATCGTTGTAAAAGTAAGTATCTTTTCAGCGTTGTTTATGCAGAACCAAAGCGCAAATATTTACAGAATACTTACACTCACAACAGATTTGATCTTGATAATCATTCTGTTTTTGTCTGTGG
>CAXPFQ010000012.1:0-28655 GCA_964216615.1 Schleiferiaceae bacterium | reverse complement strand
CTGGCAGGTCTGAAGTGCTGCCCATAATGATTCCGATCATGACTATTTGCTTTTGACCAATATACTATTCTTTGCCCACTCGGCGCGCTTGCGGGCTTCATCTCTATCTTTTGCCACTACCGTGACGTGCCCCATTTTACGGAAAGGACGTGTTTGCGCCTTGCCGTAAATGTGGATGTTTACCCCTGGCTCTCCGAGCAACTCGTCGTACCCTTGATACACTACATCACCGCTATATCCTTCTGCACCTACTAGGTTCGCCATCACGCCCGCTGCTTTCAGCTCGGTTGAACCTAAGGGCAGGTCTAGGACGGCGCGAACGTGCTGCTCGAATTGGCTCGTGTAACAAGCTTCAATGGTGTGGTGTCCGCTGTTGTGCGGACGAGGGGCAACTTCGTTGATTAAGATCTCTCCGTCGGCAGTGACGAATAATTCTACCGCCAGCAAGCCACAGATGTCATAGGCTTCCGCAGCACGGATGGCAATTTCGTTAGCTTTTTGCTGCATTGTTTCGTCCAAAACGGTAGGACAGAGTACGTATTCTACTTGGTTCGCTGTAGCGTGGAATTCTTGATCTGCCACAGGGAAGGTTTTCACCTCGCCACTTTCGTTGCGGGCGACAATCACACTTACTTCTAGTTCAAAGTCCACAAACGCTTCGAGCATGCCCGGAGCATCTGGGATATGTTGTACATCTTCTTCGCTGCGACAAACCACTACGCCAAAGCCGTCATAGCCACCAGTGGCAGCCTTCCACACAAACGGGATGGGCCAACGGTCGCGAGCAGCTTCAAATTCAGCCTTGCCTGAGACCATCTCAAAGCGTGAGGTGGGGATGTTGTGGTCGGCGTAGAATTGTTTTTGCTTGGTCTTGTCCTGGATGAGCTCGAGGCTATCTGGGTTTGGATGTACCTTCTTGCCTTGGGCACGTAGGTCTCTCAACGCTTGTACGTTGACGGCCTCAATCTCAATACACACGGTATCACAATCGGTAGCAAATGCCATGACGGTATCGTAATCTTGAAGGGAGCCTACTTGGAATTCGTTGGCGCCAAACTGTGCAGGGGCATCGGGAGAGGGATCGAGCACTTTCGTACGGATGTCAAATTTGCGGGTGGTGTAGAGCATCATTTTACCCAATTGGCCCCCGCCTAAAATTCCCAATGTATAATCTGTCGAGAAGATATTCTTTGCCATGCGTGTCCCATTGTTTGTGGCAAAGGTAATTAATCTGCAGGGTCTATGCGGGCGACCAAGGGGATGGTATATAATCTTTTATTCCCAAGATCCATTACGAGTGCTCTAGTTCGGCGACGTTCTTGGAGGCGGAAGCGGCGCGTTTTGAAGTGAAATTCATCGCCAGGCACCAAATCTTGTAACAATAACTGGTCGTCCTCGCCATCGAGCCGCAACAAGATACTCTGTAGACCTGGATCACCACCCACAGCGCTTTTCGGGCGGGCCGCATGGTGCAGAATCGCCTTTTTATATACCTCGGGCCAAGGATGTGCCTCGGCTAGCGAAATCAACAGTGCTCCAAAACATTGTTTCCACTCTTTGCCGTGTGGAGCGGCCCTGCGGCCGTACTTTTCCCAAGTAATGAGGTGGGCTAGTTCGTGAACGAAGGTGGTGAGGAATTGGTACGGACCTAAATTCCCGTTCATTGTGATGCTCGAGCGCTTCCCCGGCTTTGGCGGCCTGAAATCACCGAGTTTACTCTTGCGGGGACGAGTGATTTTGAGATCAAAATCATAGGGCGCCGTCCAGGCTTCCATCAATGGCAGCACATCACCCGTAGGCAGCAGCGGTTGGATGATGCTGAGGTCCATTTAAGCCTTAGTAGGTTGTTCTACAGGTTGTTGGGAGAACGATGGGCAATCGCAATCCTTCGCGGTACCGCAGCTGCTTAAAGCGAGTGCAAAGAGGGCGAGACAAATATTGGTAATTCTCTTCATAACAAAGGAGTTTGTCCTTCAAAGAAACTGTAAATTAGCCACATGATCACGAATTTTTTTGAAGGAATGGGTGGCTATGCCATGCTGATGACCAAAGTCTTCCGCAGACCCGACCGTTGGCGACTATTCATGCGCGCTTTGGTGCAAGAGATTCGTTTGTTGGGGCTGGATTCCATCAGTATTGTGGTCATTCTAAGTGTCTTCATGGGTGCGGTTGTGACCATCCAAACGGCCTTCCAGCTCAGCGATGACCCGCTGATCCCCACGTATTACATTGCCCTTGCTACCCGTGAATCCATCACCTTGGAATTTAGTCCTACAGTGGTAAGCTTGATTTTAGCAGGTAAGGTAGGTTCAAATATTGCCTCTAGTTTGGGGACGATGAGGGTTTCTGAGCAAATAGATGCGCTTGAAATTATGGGTGTAAATAGCGCGAGTCATTTGATTTTACCTAAGGTCACGGCACTCGTTTTATTCAACCCTATACTCATTATCATTTCACTCTTCTTGGGATTATGGGGAGGCGCCATGGCTGGGGATTTATTAGGAATGGTGCCTTTTGATGAAAGTATAATGGGCTATAGGTCAGAATTCATTGTATTTGAAAATGTCTTATATGCACTGATTAAATCCGTTGCCTTTGCTTTTATTATAGGAAGTGTAAGTGCATATTGCGGATATACAGTTAAAGGTGGTGCCGTTGAGGTAGGTGTTGCAAGCACTAATGCTGTTGTTCGTTCTTGCCTATCCATAATCCTTGCGAATTATGTCCTTACTGATTTAATTCTTACCTCATGATAAAGGCCAAGGGTATTGTTAAAAGTTTTGGTGAAAACCATGTACTTAAGGGCCTTGATGTTGATTTCATTCAAGGTAAAACGAACTTGATCATCGGCCGTTCAGGATCGGGTAAAACCGTGTTTCTAAAGACCATTCTTGGACTCTTTGAACCGGATCAAGGCACCATCCATTACGGAGAGGAGATGCTTGGTGAAATGACCAAAGCACGTCGCAAAACCTTGAGGCAAGAGATAGGTATGGTTTTTCAAGGAGGTGCACTTTTTGATAGCATGACCGTAGCGGAAAACATTCGCTTTCCGTTAGAAATGTTTGCCGCCATGACTGAAAAGGAGAAAGACGAACGCGTAAAGTTTGTTATGGATCGTGTTCGACTAGAAGGTTCAGCATCTTATTTCCCAAGTGAGATCTCGGGTGGAATGCAAAAGCGTGTGGCCATCGGTCGTGCAATATCGATGAATCCTAAGTACCTTTTTTGTGATGAGCCAAACTCTGGATTAGATCCTGAGACCGCCATAGTAATTGACCAATTAATCCAAGAACTCACTCACGAGTTCAACATGACGACCATCGTCAATACCCACGATATGAACTCTGTATTAGAAATTGGGGATCATGTCATCTTTATGAAAGAAGGGTATAAAGTTTGGGAAGGAACAAACTCTGACGTCTTAGGAAGTACGAATGCAGATGTCGAAGAATATGTCTTCAAGAGCAAGCTGTTCAAACAGGTACGCCAAGCATTCCGCAAGTAAAATTTTGATATAAAAAAACCGGGCTCCGAAGAGCCCGGTTTGGGTATTTGTGTTAAGCGAGTGAGGCTTATTTGATTGAAATGCGCTCAACAACGTTGATGCCTTCACCTTCTACAGAAAGCAAGTACATTCCTTTTGCTTGAGTGCTTAGATCAATAGTCTTACGGTTACCAGCTACGAAGTTTTCGTTAGAGCGGTATACCACTTGACCTAGGATATCTACAACCGTTACAGTTGCGTTTGCATTAGCGTTCAACTCTACGTTTACCACACCGTTAGATGGGTTAGGGTAGATAGAAGCTTCTGTTAGAGCCAACTCTTCTGAACCTACAGTTGAAGTACCAGAGGCACGCAACCAGATCAAGTGAGAGTAGTTCATGTTGATGCTGGTTTGGTCGTTTCTCCATGAAGAAGTACCTGACCAGTTACCGTAACGAGTATCCGTGAACAAGAAGTTAGAACAGTTCGTAGACGTGCTGTCGAAATCTTGGATGAAGTACCCCTGTGGAGCAGAAGTGTTTCCTTCACGGTAGTAGTAGAAGTAGAATGGGTTGATATCACCCGAAGTGGTTTGGTAGTTGATGGTATCGTTACCGCTTAAGCTATCTGGGATGTATTGAACAAAGATGCCCAACAATTCATCACCGCTCATAGTGAAGCCGCCGTTTGGTACCTCAACACCTACTACAGCAACTGAAGTATCGCCTTCGTCCAATGTGTACTCTACTTGAACAGTAGATGTAGAAGTAGGACCACCTGCTAGACCGTGTGATGTGCTACCTGCGTAGTCCATAGTCTTAGCAGTTGGCTGAACAGTTGAAGGAAGTGCTGCGAAGTAAGCCGCTGGGTACTGAACACCAGAGAATGGCGCTGAGAAACCATCTGCACCTTTGAAAATGGTGAAGCGGATTTTATCGTCGCGGTTGCCTTGGTAGATTTCGTAACCACCTACTACGAAAAGTGAATCAATAGTTACTTGATCGCCTTCGTCAAACTCACCGTCGCCCCAACCGTAGTAGTTGAAGTCGTAGGTAGCGCCTACAGCATGATTGTATGATGCACCTGCACTTCCATCGCCGTAAACGATAGTAGTTGTTGAATCAGGAGTCGTTGTAATTGCACCCAATACCATATCTGAGCTGTAGTATTGGTACAAGAAATCAGTGTAGTCGTACAATTCGTCTACAGCACCACCTCTTTTCAAGATGATATTTTCGATTTTTTCGCGAGCAGCTGAGGATACAGGAAGTTCTGCTTGCATCAAGCGTGCATTAACTGCATCTTGAGCGACAGCGCTGAATCCTAGTGCCACTGCAGCAAGGAGTAGAACTTTTTTCATAAATCTTATTTAGTAGAATTAAAGTGCCAACAAGATAAGTAAAGGATTTAAATAATTAAAGTTTCCTCACCATCATAATTCCATCCCGAACACTAAGAATTACCTGCTCTACGCGATTGTCTCGTGCCACGTGATCGTTGAGCGCTTGGATGGCTTTAGTGTCTTTGTCGTGAGAATGAGGTCCGCCTACGACTTTTCCAGACCATAAAATATTGTCAATGAGCATTATGCCCCCGGTTCGGAGTTGTGGGAGCAGCAGCTCGTAATAATGAATGAGATTGATTTTATCGGCGTCTAAGAATACCAAATCCCAGGGTCTATGAAGCGATTCTAATACCTCTGCGGCAGGTCCAATATGAAGGTGCATTTGATCCCCTTTCTCGTGTATGGCCCAATATTTTTTGATAATGGATTCTAATTCTTCGTTGATCTCCACCGCATGAAACTCCCCACCTGGTTGTAGCCCTTCGACGAGGAAATGTGAAGCATATCCAGTGTAAGTACCTACTTCTAAAATGTAGGTTGGCTGCATCATGCTCGAGAACATTTTCAATATCTGTCCTTGCACGTGACCGCTTAACATACGCGGCATCAATACCTTGACCCAGGTTTCACGCTCGAGTTCATCTAGATAGGCTGGAGCTTCGGTAGTGCGTCCTGCGATATACTTATGAAGATCGTCGCTGAGAAACTCCATTATTCCGCTTTTTTATAGATCAGTTCGTACCCTTGGTGTGGCGACAAGAATGCTTGTGCAGCCTCCATTAAGTCCATGGTACTGATGCTGCGCACTTGTTGTGCCACATAATCAAAGCTGTTGATTTTGCCGAAATACAACAAAGCCCGCCCAGCTCCGATACACGAATTAAGGCCATTCTCCTCCGCCAAAGCCATCTGCCCGATGAACTGATTTTTGGCCTTGCTCAGCTGTAGAGTTCCCAGTTGCTGCTCTTGAAGTTTTTTGACTTCCTTGGCCGCGAGGGTGGCTGCTTTCTCGGTCTGTGAGGGGTCACACCCGAGATAAATACCCAAAAGCCCAACATCGCTGTAGAGATTTAGGAAGCTCTCGATATTGTAGGCAATGCCATGCTTTTCGCGGATGTTTAGGCCTAATCTATTGTTCATGGCAGGGCCGCCGAGAATGTTATTGAGCAATAGCAAGGCACGACGCTGAGGGTGGTGAATACCCGGTGTACGCCACCCAACGATATAATGATCTTGAAACTGTGCTACCTCTTCGACTCGGCGTTGCGGACGATCGGGGGCATCAAAATGGGATTCCCAAGTATTGTAGTTGAGAAGGTGATCGGCGAAGAATTCTTCGGCCATTTGCAGGGTGCGTTGAAGGCTAAAAGGCCCTACGAATGATAGGGTGATTCGATTGGCGGTGTAGGTGCGTCCTTGGAACTCGAAGATATCTTCACGGCTGAGGCCGTCCACGCTCTTTGGCGTACCGAGGATATTACGTCCTAGGGCATTTCCGTGGAAAATGAAATCTTCAAAATCGTCGAAAATGCGATCTGCGGGGCTGTCGAGGTAGCTATGGATTTCATCTTTAATGACTTCCTTTTCTTTATCTAGTTCCTTTTGAGGGAAGGTGCTCTTGAAGACCACATCAGAAACCAATTCCGCTGCACGTCGAAAGTCAGTCTTGAGAAAGCTGGCATGGATAATGGTTTCCTCCTTCGTGGTGTAGGCATTGAGCTCTCCACCCACATCATCTAAGCGGGATAACACATGGTAAGCTTTGCGTTTTTCGGTGCCTTTGAAGAGGTTGTGTTCGATGAAATGGGCCAACCCCTGCTGATGTTCAAGCTCGTCTCTCGAGCCTGCTTGAATAACCACAGCCATGTGAGCTACGGTACTTTTCTTGTGTTGAAAAGCACAACGCAGACCGTTCGGCAAGGTGAAGCAATGGGTATGAGACATTATTTTTCGTCGATGACTTCGAGCAAGGTTCGGAACGCGAGTGCTTGATTCCCCCAAGCTTTCAATGATTTATCCCTGAGCTCAGGCGCATACATCTGCATATAGAGTTTAATACTTTCCAAATCGCTCGCGCGGTATTGAACGCTGTAACTTGGGTGCTCTTGCTCCTGTTCGGGAAAAACTTCGGTAAACAGATAGCTCGTAAACATACCCGTTTCCATCACCTCAGGAATGTGCGTCTTTAACATCCATTCCTTCCATTGTGCTTCAACGGAGGAATCTACGGCTACGGTTACGTTGTAGATGTGTTCACTCATGGGGTAAAGGTACGGTAGAACTGTCTTGCTTCCTCCGTGTATAGCCCATTGGGATATTCCACCAAATAGTCTTCGAGCTCTAGGGCCGCAGTATCAGATTTTAAAAGGGCCGACATTTTAGCAGCGAAGTAAATGCCCTCCTCTAACCACATACCTCCTTTGGATACAGCTTCGAGTTGGATGAAGTATGCTCTGGCTTGCGCGTATTGACCCAGGTGTGCATGCAATCTTCCCAACCTTAATAGGAGGTCGTCGTAGAGCTCATGGGCAATAAGGACGTTCAACAGGTTTTCGTATTGTTCGAGGGCCTGGCCATATTCCCACTGCGCCTCGAGCAGGAGGGCCTCTTTCATGAGTTGAAGTCCTTCCATCAGTGTGTCTTCCACACTATTGGCACTGATCAGCAGCGCATATTCCATGGCATCATTGGCGATGATTTTACTGGTACTCTTTAAGAGGACTTCGAGTTGTGTTTTGGCCCAAGTGATGTCGCCACGGTACAATGCACAAAGGGCCTTTTCCAACCGAGCTTCGTCGCCTTCTTCAGAATCTCCCAAAAGCTGCTCTGCCCTGGCATAATCCATGAGTGCCTCGTCAAACTGACCATAACTTCGTTTAGCATCGGCTTCGGCGAGGTAGACCAAACCGCGTTGCTTGCCGGCAGGGTACATGTCCCGTAGCTGCGCTAGGTTTTCACTGTAAGCACTGAGGGCCTCCGAAGCTTTGGGTAAGGCTTTGAACTTTTGCGATTCCCGGTAGAGTTCCCACTGAAAAACACCGCGTTGGCTGCCCATAGGGTATTGGCTGCTCAATTGCTGAAACTCATCATTGAGGTTGCTGGCCGCATAGCTTTTAGCGAGTTGGACAAGCACAAATTCAAGCCTGCCTACATAGCGAAGCTCCTCTGCATTGGAAAGCAGGAATTCTAAAGCATCTTGGGCCAATTCATGCTCCCCAAGTTCCACACATTCTTGCGCGATCTCAATCAACGGCTCCACCGCCAGCGGTCCCTGCTTGGAGGAGGCCTTCAAATAGTTAATGGCTTGGGCAAAGTTTCCTTCTTGTCGTAGGACGAAGAGGTAGAGCTGCTCAAAAAGTGGATTGGCACCACGCTTCAAGGCATCGAGCAAGACCTTTTTAACCGTCTGACTGTGCATCCCGCTCTCGTCGAAGCTGAGGTTCTGTGCAATCTTGGCTTCAATAGTAGTGAGGTAGCCACGATTCTGTTGTAAGGCCTGCAAATAGGCTTGATATTGCAATTCATATTGGCCCAATTGTGCATGCAGCAACGCCCGTTCATAGGCCACATTAATTTGTGGCTTTTCCGCTTCGGCAAGTAGGAACAAATCTATACCCTCTTGCACATAGCCATACCGCTCTAATTGCTGCACGGTCGCTCGAACGGAAAATGGATTGCTACGCGTTAAATTTTCAATGACCACATAATCCGGACCGCGTCTGTTCAAGCGCTGGGAAAAGTGCCAATAATCAACATAATATTGAGGCCGCGCTTGCCCATGTGATTTTGCTTGATGTTTTGCCAGTTTTATCGCCGCTACGGAATCTTCATTAAGTAGATAGGCTTGGAGAAGCTTCTCATACGCCGGACCGGTAGGGTTTTCTTGTTGCTTATCCTCTAAACAATGAATGGCCTCATCAATGGCCGAAACAGCCAATAAAGAATCGCACGCATCACCAATACCTTGAGCGAAGGTCATCAGTGGAAAACAAAGAATGAATAAAGCTTTAAAACTGCGCATGTGGCGCCAAGATAAAACCTTTTAGAGAGTCTAGTTGCCCTACTAACGAATCAAAGTTTCGCAAGCAAGAAAAACACCCGCCATAGCTTTTTGCAATGACCTTTTCCGAGGAATTAAGAACTTGTGCTTCTTGAATAAAATAGAGGGCAGCGGCTGCACTATCTAAAATTCCGGCAGCAACATCATCATTCAGATGTCTGAGTTGCATGGTGGTGAATTCAGGATCTAAGCCGTCGCTGTAAGATCCGTTGACTCGGCCGAGGTATTTCACGCAATTGGCCATTTCATACAAAGGACCTGTATACATGCTTCTGTCCACTTGCAGTACTTCCATATCGTCTAAATGATCGGTGAAAAATACCTCAAAGGCACCGAGGGTTTCAAAGGCCTCTTGCACTTGGTCCATATGGGTTGATGCGATAACCTTCTCATGACTTTCACTGAGGGTAATCATGGAATCCAGCTTTTGTCCCATCTCTATCTGCCAAGATGGCTTTTGGCAGCTGCTCATGGATAGTACGATTAGGGCAATGCCGAACACCTTGTACATGCCTTAAGAAATCTTGTCGAATCCAGTGTAAGAAACCAATGCTCTAGGGATGTGGATGCCGTCGGCTTGTTGGTGGTTTTCCAACAAGGCTGCCAATACACGTGGCAAGGCCATCGCAGATCCATTTAAGGTGTGGCATAATTGTGATTTGCCCTCTTCGTCCTTGAATCGCAGCTTCAATCGGTTGGCCTGGAAGGTTTCGAAGTTTGAGACGGAGCTCACCTCTAACCAGCGTTCTTGTGCAGCGCTGTACACCTCGAAATCATAGGTCAAGGCTGAGGTGAAACCGGCATCGCCGCCACATAGGCGCAATACGCGGAACGGCAGTTCTAGTTTGCGCAACAAACCGGCGACATGTGCGACCATCTCGTCCAAGCGGTCGTAACTGTTGTTCGGGTGATCGATGGTCACGATCTCCACTTTGTCGAACTGGTGCAATCTGTTTAACCCACGTACATCCTTGCCGTAAGAGCCTGCTTCTCTTCTAAAACAAGGCGTGTAGGCCGTGCTCTTGATAGGGAAGTCGTTGGCATTGACGATCTCATCGCGGAAAATATTGGTGATGGGCACCTCTGCGGTAGGAATGGCGTACAAACCGTCCACCGGCATTTCGTACATCTGGCCTTCTTTATCTGGCAGCTGTCCCGTTCCATAGCCTGAAGCGGCATTCACAAAGTGTGGGGGTTGGTATTCCGTATATCCTGCTGCGCGGTTCTCGTCTAGGAAGAAATTGATCATGGCGCGTTGCAAGCGAGCACCTTGGTTCACGTATACAGGGAATCCTGCCCCGGTAATCTTTACCCCCAACTCAAAGTTGATGAGGTTGTACTTTTCGGCCAATTCCCAGTGCGGCTGCGCATGCTCACCCAACGAAGGGATTTCGCCCTCACGGCTCACTTCTTCGTTGTCTTTTTCGTCCTTTCCGGCTTTCACACTGTCGTGTGGAACGTTTGGCAAGGTCAACAGCAGCTCGTGCTCGCTGTCTGCGACCGCTTGAACTTGCTCGTTCAGTTCCTTGATGGCTTCTTTCAATCCAGCAGTCTGGGCCTTCAATGCATTGGCCTCGTCGCCGCGTCCGCTTTTGTAGAGAATGCCTATTTCCTTCGCTAATTCATTGCTCCGGTGTTGCTTTTCCTCCAAATCGTGACGAATAGAACGACGTTTTGCGTCCAATTCTATAAGCGTATTCACGGTTTCTGTGGCATCAATACCGCGCTTTTTCAAGCCTTCAATGATGGCTTCTGGCGCCTTTCTGATTCGCTGAATTTCCAGCATGCTGTTTAGATTTATTCGTTGATTGAGACGACGTTCTCAATTTCCGGTACGTACTTTTTGATGGTGGTTTCTATACCGCCTTTCAAGGTAAAATCGCTGACCTTACAACCGACACAAGCCCCATGAAACTGGACCTTAACGGTAGTTCCCTCAACGGCAACGACGCTCACATCTCCGCCGTCATTGGCGAGGAAGGGACGAACTTCGTCAAGGGCTTTTTCTATGCGTGGAATTAGATCGCTCATAACCTATTTTGTTGAGCATCCTGCCATGGTCGTGATCCTCACAATCTCAGTAGGAGGAAGATTCTCATTGCGCTTTGCTACTTCTGCTACAATATTACGAGTGATTTCTTCAAAAGCCAACGGGGTCGCTGTTCCTTCTTGTAAGGCGGCAGGACGGCCCACATCACCCGCTTCGCGGATGCTTTGTACCAATGGTAGTTCTCCTAAGAATGGAATGTCCAATTGCTTGGCCAAATTCTGTGCACCTTCTTTGCCAAAGAGGTAGTATTTGTTCTCCGGCAGCTCCGGTGGCGAGAAATAACTCATGTTTTCAATAAGCCCAAGCACCGGCACGCTGATTTGATCCATCTTGAACATGGCCACTCCTTTGCGCGCATCCGCCAAGGCTACTTTTTGTGGGGTGCTTACGATGACCGCTCCTGTCACCGGCACGTTCTGCACCATGCTCAGGTGTATATCTCCAGTGCCTGGAGGCAGGTCAATAAGGAGGAAGTCCAATTCTCCCCAGTGGGCATCATGGATTAATTGGGTCAAGGCTTTAGTCGCCATTGCCCCGCGCCACACCACGGCCTGGTCCATTTGTGCGAAGAAACCGATGGACATGATTTTAACACCATAAGCCTCTACAGGTCCCATCTTATTCTTGCCGTCCACGTGAACGCTCATCGGCTTGGCATGCTGCACATCAAACATCAAAGGCGCTGAAGGCCCATAGATATCGGCATCAATAAGCCCCACTTTGAAGCCCATTTTATGTAAGGTGATGGCCAAGTTTGCCGTCACGGTACTCTTACCCACACCGCCCTTACCTGAGGCTACGGCAATTATGTTCTGCACTCCTGGTATTGGCGCGCCCTTAATAGGATTCGCCGGGGTATCTTTTGCACGCTCGCTTACACTCACATTCACCACCACTTTGGCTTTCTCATTCACTCGGTCGTGAATGGCCTTCATGATATCAACCTCTAATTTCTTTTTGCTCTGTAGGGTCGGGCTGATGCTTTCCACATCCACAATCACCTCGTCCCCAAAAATCTGAATGTTGCGCACCAGATCAGCCGCCACAATATTGGCTTCCGTGCTGTTGCCTACATGGCTCAATGCTTCTTGAATATCAGCTTTTTTCATAGGGAAAGAAATAGGGTTACAAAAGTAATAACCACTACCTTCACATTAGGTTTTAATCGATGGAAAGTACGGCAGCAATATTCATGACAGGGGCAACGGGTCAATTAGGTTCGTTCATCCTAGCCGATCTTTTGGGATTTACCGGTCGTCCCACACACCCAGGTCCCATTTATTGCGCCTCTCGCGCCTCGAGTAGTTTCGAGCAATTGGAGATGACCGCCACCTTCCTGGGACTGGAATCCCACATCCTCCATAAGCACCCACAAGTACATTGGATCCCACTCGATCTTCTTAACCACCACGAGGCCATCACCGCCATGCCGGCACAAGACCACCAGTGGGAAGTTATCCACGCCGCCGCGGTCATTGATGTAAACAAAGGCACCTCTGGCGCTAACCCAAATGTTCGTTTAACGCAAGAGGTATTGTTGCTCGCCGAAGCATTGAAGGCCCAACATTTCACACATATATCCAGTATTGCGGTTATGGGCAATACCGCCTCATTAGATGAGGAAGCAACCCTTGAAGTAGAAGATTTCCAGCCTAATAAGGGTAAAAATTCCATAGGGACATATGCTAAAAGTAAGATTTTAAGTGAGCTAGAGGTATGGCGAGCTCATCAAGAGGGAATGAGCATTAGTATTGTACGTCCTGGAGTAATCATTGGACTGGGTCCTACTTCAGCCTCGCCTCAAGAATTATGGTGGCGTTTATGGCATAAAAAACTGCCTTTCAGTACGGACGGTCGTACCGGAATTGTAGATGTTAGGGACGTGGCTGAAATTGTGGGCCGAGCGCATCGCGAACGAATGCAAGGCCCGTATGTGGCAGTGGGCTCCAATCCTGAATTACACGACTTGCTATCTGGACTCCGTGATGCGCTTGGCCGCGATCAAAAATTGCGACCACTGAACCGCAATCCTTGGCTTCGACGCATGCGGGCGCTGGATTGGTTGAAATATTTGCCCGTCGTAGGTAGATTCTTTGGTGCTTCGATGCGCATCATGCTCTTTAGCCGTAACACGTACAACGGTAAAAGCGGTGCAACCTTGTTGGAAAGCGGGTACCGCACGGCGGACCAAACCTTCCAAGAGATGGGAGCTGCCATGCGCGATGCCTTCGAAAAGACATAAAAAAACCCGATTCTCTCGAACCGGGTTCCTTCGTCTAAAACAAAATTATAGTTATGCGTTAGGAATAACGCTAACGTAAGACTTGTTGTCTTTTTTCTTGCGGAACTCAACCTTACCATCAACCAGTGCGAACAATGTATGGTCTTTACCTACACCTACGTTTTCACCAGCGTTGTGCTTTGTGCCACGCTGACGTACGATTATATTTCCTGCAATTGCATCTTGGCCACCAAAGATCTTGATACCCAATCGTTTACTTGCTGATTCGCGTCCGTTTTTCGAACTACCGACACCTTTCTTGTGAGCCATAATCTATATTATTTTTCTGCTTTTTTTGGAGCTGCTTTCTTGGTTGCTGGCTTCTTAGTTGCTGGCTTCTTAGCTGCTGGCTTCTTGGCAGTAGTTGCCTTTTTAGCTGCAGGTTTTTTAGCCGCCGCCTTCTTAGGAGCTGCTTCCGCGTCTTCAGTTGCCTTAGCTGCAGCTTTCTTAGCTGGAGCCTTCGCAGTGATTTTGTTAATAGTAATAGAAGTGAACATTTGACGGTGACCATTCATTTTCTGGTAGCCTTTACGACGCTTCTTCTTGAACACTAGAATTTTGTCGCCTTTCACTTCGCCATTGACAGTTGCCTCTACTACAGCACCGTCTATAACCGGGGCGCCAACCTTTACATCACCTTTCTCTTCGATCAAAAGGACACGGTCAAACTTAACCTTCTTGCCTTCTGCAACGTTCAAGCGGTTTACGTACAAGCGTTGGTCTTTCTCAACTTTGTATTGAAGCCCTGCTATCTCTACAATTGCGTACATTATACTTGTTTTTAAGGGCTGCAAATATAGAACAAACTTGTGATAAACAAAGTGTTAAAATAAATGAGTTTGAAAGAATATCCTTGCCGGAGGTGAGGGCGGCCTTGAATTGGCCCTTATATTTGAGCAACCTTAACAAATACTTCATGAAAAAGATGGTATTGACCGGGTTGCTGCTATCGACACTAAGCGCTTGGTCTCAAAACAACATTGCCTTTGAAGAATACGATTTGGACAATGGGTTGCACGTCATTCTACACGAAGACCACAGCACGCCTATTGCGGCCGTAACCGTACTCTATCACGTTGGCTCTAAAAACGAAAATCCTGAACGCACGGGTTTCGCCCACTTCTTCGAGCACTTGCTCTTTGAAGGAAGTGAAAACATCGGTCGCGGTGAATTTGATAGCTACGTGACCAATGCGGGCGGAGCATTGAATGCCAATACCTCACAAGACCGCACGTTCTACTTTGAATTATTACCGTCGAACCAAATGGAATTAGGCCTTTGGTTGGAAAGCGAGCGCATGTTGCATGCGAATATTCAAACCGTTGGGGTAGAAACCCAGCGCGAGGTAGTGAAAGAAGAGAAGCGTCAGCGCGTAGACAACCAGCCTTATGGTTCTTGGTTGGAGAATATGATGAAGCGCTTGTACACCGAGCATCCTTACAATTGGGTGCCTATCGGTTCTATGGATCATTTGAATGCGGCCCAATTAGACGAGTTCATGGCCTTCTACAATAAATTCTACATCCCGAACAATGCCACCTTGAGTATTGCCGGTGATATCGACGTTGAGAAGACCAAATCATTGATTGAGGCCTATTTCGGAGATATTCCTTCAGGCACTCCTGTAGCACAGCCTACAATAGTAGAGCCACCACTAGGCGGGGAGAAAACGGCGACCATCTACGATAATATTCAATTACCTGCTGTAATGATGGGCTACCGCATGCCTCCACAAACCTCTAATGATGCTTATGCGCTTCAGATGGCATCCACAGTATTGAGCGGTGGACCTTCCTCACGCATGTACAAGCGTCTGGTCGATCAAGATCAAACGGCCCTTCAGGTATTTGCCTTCCCATTCTCGTTGGAGCAAGGCGGTGCCTTCATCACCTTCTCATTGGCCAATGCTGGAAAAACCATCGACGACATGGTTCCTGCCTTGGAAGAGGAGATTGCCAACCTGCAGAACGAGCTCATCTCAGAGCGTGAATTCCAGAAGATCCAAAATCAAATGGAGAGCAGGTTCGTACAGAGCAACTCAACCATGGCCGGTATTGCCGAGAGCTTGGCTGATTACCATACCTATTATGGTGATGCCAACCTCATCAACACCGAGCTCGAGCGTTACCGCGCCGTAACTCGCGAGGACATCCAGCGCGTGGCAAAGAAATATTTGGTCAAAGACAACCGCGTAGTATTGCGCTATTTGCCAAAGAGTGAAGAACCAACAGCGGCAGCTGAATAATCCCGAGCCATGAGAAAGTATATCTATACCTTATTTATCGCCCTACTTACCATCAGCCTTAGTGCTCAGGTAACCATTGACCGATCTACAGCACCTACCCCAGGTCCTGCACGTACTCCTGAAATAGGTTCGTACGAAAGTTTTGAATTGAAAAATGGCCTCAAGGTCTTCGTCGTGGAGGATCACAAACTCCCGCGCATCACCATGTCCCTAATTTTGGACCGCGATCCTATCGTAGAAGGTGCAAAAGCAGGTTATGTAAGCATCGCCGGTGATCTCATCGGTGCGGGAACGGCAAATCGCACGAAATCTGCTTTGGATGAAGAAGTAGATTTTATGGGGGCCAATTTTGGTACGGGTTCCAACTCCATCCGCGTAGGTGGATTGAGCAAATACACCGATCAACTCATCGACATCCTTTCTGATGTATTGTTGAATCCTAGCTTCCCAGAAGAAGAATTTGATAAGTTGAAAAGTCAAATGATTTCTGGATTGAAGGCCAACGCTGACGATCCAGACGCCATCTCTGGCAACTTGCGCGGTGCAGCCCTATATGGCCTGGAGCACCCTTATGGAGAGGTGATGACAGAAGCAACCGTGGAAGCTATTAGTATCGACGATTGTAAGGCATATTTTGATACCTACTTCCGTCCAAACATTGCCTACATGGTGGTGATTGGAGATATTACGGTAGCAGATGCTAAGAAGAAACTGAACAAAGCGTTGAAGAAGTGGAAAGCTGCTGAGGTACCTGCGCATGACTATGTGAAAACACCTCGCGCGTCATCCTCTCGTATCGTTATGGTAGATAAACCCTCTGCCGTTCAATCTGTAGTATGGTTGGGCAATGTCATTGACTTGCCTCAAGGACATCCAGATATAGAGCCTTTGCGAGTAGCTAACCAAATCTTGGGTGGCGGAATGTCGGGACGTTTGTTCACCAACTTGCGAGAGGACAAGGCCTTCACTTATGGTGCTTACTCAAACTTCGGTGTGGATGAATTGAATGCAACATTTGGCGCATCGGCGAAAGTGCGCAATGAGGTGACAGATTCTGCCATCACTGAATTCTTGTACGAGATTGATCGTATGAAAAATGAAAGTGTCTCGGAAGAGGACCTCGTCGCGGCGAAAGCTAGCTTGAGCGGTTCTTTTGGTCGTTCGTTAGAGAGCCCTGCGAGTGCGGCAAACTTTGCTTTGAACATCGCTCGTTACGACCTTCCTTCAGATTACTATAACAATTACCTGTCGCGCCTTGAAGCAGTAACGGCTGAGGATGTGCTGCGCGTCGCCAACACCTATATGAATGGTCCTTTGACCATTACTGTGGTGGGCAAGGCCCAGGATGTTGCGGGCAAGCTTAGCGCATTTGGAGAGGTAGAATACTTTGATGCCGAAGGAAATGCAACTAAGGCACCGACCTTCTTGTTCATTCCGGACGGCATTACAAAGGAAACGGTATTGAACAACTACTTTGAGGCCATTGGTGGTGCGGAAGCATTCCAAAACATCACTTCTTTAGAGCAAGAAATGAGCCTTGAGGCGCCAGGTATGCCAGGTGCCGTTGGCATGAAGACGGTGAAGAACATTCCGGATTATTACCTTTCTGAGCAAAGCATGCAAGGCATGACCTTGATGAAGGTAGAATACAAGGATGGCGCAGCAACGCGCAGTGGTATGCGCGGCAATGCTGATTTGGAAGGAGAGGAATTGGCCGCAACGGCCAAGGAAGCGAAGTACGTGATCAGCCAATTAGAATGGTTGCAAAATCCAGAGGCCATTACCTTCGACGGGCAAACCTTAGTCAATGGTAAAGACGTTTACCAAATCACGGAAGGCGAGCAAACGCACTACTTCGATATCGCTACGGGTCTATTATATATGAGTGTAGAGACTGCAGAAGGTCCTGAAGGGGACATTACTGTTACTACGGTATTTAAGGAGTGGCAGGAAGTAAAGGGTTTGACCTTCGTGAAGACCATCGAGCAAAGTGCTGGTCCGCAGTCATTCACCGTGACGGTCAATAGCACCACTTGGAAATAAGATTCGGTACGGCCGAAAAAAAAATTGAATTCCAACCCACCCCGCGGCGCAGCCGCGGGGTGGGTTTTTTTATGATAATTTTTTCTTGTTCACCAGATAAATACCAGTGATAATAACCCCTAAGCCGAGGAGGTGATTCCAGATAATCTGCTCGCCGTCCCAGAGCCCCCAGAGGACAGCAACTACCGGAATGGCATAGGTCACCGAGCTAGAGAATAGGGCAGTGGTGATTTGAATGAGGTAGTTGAACATGATCACGGCAATGCCTGAGCCGATGACCCCTAAGATGGCGATGAATCCGAAATTTGTCCATGCCTGAGGGTCGTTCAGGAACACCTCATGAACGCCAGAGGCCAAGCTAAACACGATAGTAAACGGTGCGGCAGTCGCGAGGGAAAGTGTGGTGACCGTAAGCGCCTTAAGGTGGGGTAAGTTTGATTTTAACGTATTGACGCTGGTGCCGTACATCATGGTGGCCAGCACTCCGTACAGTCCATAGCCCAATTCTCCTTCAATGCGAAAGCCACCTTGTAGCACCGAATTCATGGGCAAAATAAGGATGATGGCCCCCAAAAGCCCTAAGGCAACTCCTTGCCATTGAGTCCCTGTGGCTTTTTGCTTAAAAAACCATCCTCCTATCAAGACGGTGAATAGGGGGACAAGGGAATTAATAATGCCGACGACACCACTATCAAGATGATTTACTGCAAGAGGGAACAAAACATAGGGAATAGCGTTTCCTAAGAATCCCACAATAGTTAAGGAGATTAGGTCTTTTTTTCGGAAATGCTTGAAATGACGAAATCCTATGATCGCCATGAAAAGAGCGGCGATGCTCACGCGTAATGTGCCTACTTGGGTGTAGGAAAAACTATGAAGGCCACGTTTCATTAAAATGAAACTCGAGCCCCAGATGATGGCTAGGCCAATGAATAAGATCCAGGGGAGGGCCGGCGAGTGAGAGGTACTTTGTTTCGACATGCCGCAAAATTGTGACAAATGCCTCACACTTTGACGCGATGGGATGTAATTTTGCTGAAAATACTTGAATATGAGAACCCTTTCCTTCCTTATTCCCCTTTCCTTTTTGGTGGTTTCCTGCGGTCAGCCGGAGCCTGAAGTCATCGAAATGCCTGCGCAGGCGGAGGCCATTGAGGTGTCCCCCAATGCTGAAGCTAAAATGTTTGTTTCGGGTATGACTTGTGTGATGGGCTGTAAGGGTGCGATTGAAAAGTCGCTCAATGCACACGAGGGCGTTGCGGACTTTGCCATTGTGTTTGAGGACAGCATGGCCACCGTGAGCTATGATAGTACGATGGTGAGCGCTGTAGAATTGGCTGATGCAGTCGGTTCAGTCGCCGGTGGCGGGCTTTATTCGGCTACTTTATTAGAGGAATAACATGAAAAGCGCACGAATACGCTACTGGGCAACCGTTTCTTTAGTGTTCATGTTTTTGGTCATTTTAGCCGGGTCTGTGGTCCGCGCTACAGGGTCTGGTATGGGTTGTCCGGATTGGCCTAAATGCTTTGGATACACTGTACCTCCGACAGATATTGAAACCTTGACATGGCGAGAGGGCAAAAGCTTTAAAGAGGGTCAAATGATCTTGTTAGAGGAAAAATTTTGGGTAGCAAATTCAGACATTACCACAGGAACAGACTTTGACGAAACCAAATGGACATACTTTGATAATCATGATTATACAATATTCAATCCTGTCCATACTTGGATTGAATACATCAATCGATTAATGACCGTACTGGCGGGTTTACCGGTCGCCATTCTTGCGATTTTCAGTCTGTTGGAGGTTAAGCGTAGCTCGTGGAATACCATACTATCCTTTGGTGTATTGGCACTTTTACTTTTTGAAGCCTGGTTGGGTAAAGTTGTTGTCGATGGAAATCTAGTGCCAAACCAGATAACCATTCACATGATGGGTGCAGTTTCCATTGTTTTATTATTGCTAGCACTGCGTTCGCGAAATACAGAAGGAAAAATCTACTATCCAAAATCTGTGATACGCGGTCTGGTCATCATGTTGGTCCTTACGATCGTTCAGATATTCCTTGGAGCGCAGACCAGAGAATTGGTTGATTATTCCCTTGAGCAGAATGTAGTGCGGACTGAAGTAATGGATTCTATGGAGAGTATATTACCTGTGGTACACCGCAGTTTTGCTTGGAGTATATTGTTGATGACAAGCATTCTGTTTTTTTTACAGCGCAAGCATAGAGTTTCTATTGCAGGTTTTGGTCCATTAGTATTTGCCATTGCCATGGAATGGGCGGTTGGTGTGGTACTGTTTTTTACAGGATTGCCCAAAGTCATGCAACCAGTTCACTTAGTACTGAGCATAGGTATTTTAGCATCTATAAGCTATCCTCTTTTTCTCGCTGCACGTAAGACTTAAGAAGCTCTAGGGCGCGTTCCCATTGAGCCTCATGAACTAAGAGTTTAATACTTAAGTCTCCACCAACAGGTAAGACACTAGCCATTTGGTAGTGTTCGAGGGTAATTCGGATACTTTGGCTTTCTAGATATGCACAAATGAGGTCCGCCTCGATGGGTGTGGCCGGAATGTAGAGAATTTTAAGACTCATTTCCCCAATTCAAAGTACTGATCATTTCTAAGATTTCATTACGCATGAACTTAGTGACGGGGGCCAAACTATCGGCATTTGGTGGGCTGTAATGATATAACACACCGCGCAAGAAGTGCTCCGTACTATCGGTGGCATAGAATTGAGTTGTTGTTGCAGAGGCACCAGTTAATTCATAATAGAGTCCATAGACTTTTTTATCACCATATTCGAAGAATTGCTCGCGCATGCCACTTGCCTTAACCGTGTGTTTATAAGCTAATTGCTGCGCATCCCGCACCAAGGATTCTAGGTTGTTCTCTACAGGCTTATAAGTGAATTGCACAGTACTTAAAATAGAGGGGTAAACAATATCTAGCCAATACTCTTTTTTGCCAGAATCTATAGCCCCAGATTCCGTAAGAACCGGTTTAACCCGAACATTGGCCACCTCATTTACTTGTAAATTAAAGGGTGCGTCCGTTCCAAGAGGTAAATAATGATCAGTAGGAGGAAGTCCTATACGCATGAATCCATCTGGTCTTGCCACCGGAGACTCCGAACAAGAGAAGAATAGTAAAAAGAGTATAAAAATTGGACTATGCTTCATTCTTCGGTTCTATAGTTACTTTTATTCGAATTAGTTTTCTCTGATCAACACTTTCCACCTTGAAAGTATAGTCTAAATATTTTACTGATTCTCCGCGCTCTAAAAATTTCCCTGCCAGTTCCAAAAGTAACCCTGCAATAGTTTCGCTTTCACCCCCAACAGTATCAAAAATCTCTCTAGAGATACCAAGGACTCGACAGAAGTCTATTAACGGGGTTTGTGCTTCAAAAACGAAGTTATAATCGTCCAGTTTGCTGTATACTACATCTTCATCATCAAACTCGTCCGAGATCTCACCTACAATCTCTTCAAGAACGTCTTCCAGCGAAATAACTCCCGAGGTTCCGCCAAATTCATCCACCACGATGGCTAAATGAATACGGCGTTGCTGAAATTCCTTGAGTAAGTCGTCAATTTTTTTACTCTCAGGAACAAAAAAGGGTATCCGAATAAGTTTTTGCCATTCAAATTGATCCGCATCCTCTATATGCGGTAATAAGTCTTTGACATACAACAATCCCTTGACTTGATCGAGACTTTCCTCAAAAACAGGAATGCGTGAATAACCGCTCTCTATGATATAGTCAAGAGTGTTCGCGTACGGTGATTTTATATCTATGGCAATGACAGAGGTTCGAGGAGTCATCACCTCTTTTACGGTGGTAGAACCGAATCTTACAATACCTTTTAGAATGCGCTGTTCGTCTTCATTTGAATTTTCATCAGCCGTGAGTTCTAGCGCTTGTTCAAGATCATTAACACTTAGTTGAGGTCCGCGGCCCTCAATATTTATGCGATTCATAGTCTTACTTAGTCGCGTACTGATTGGATGTAAGATTTTATGAATTCCAGAAAGCAAAGGCGTTACTGCTTGAGCAAACTTAAGTTTTGAGGCATTTGCGTAGACCTTTGGAAGAATCTCTCCGAACAATAGTAAAATACCGGTTATGGCCAGAATTTCTACGATAAAGGTCATCCAAGGTCCCCAAGAAGCGGTATCAAAAATACCGTTCATCAAAAAAGTTGAGAGAATGACGATCCCTATATTGACAAAATTGTTCGAAATAAGAATCGTAGCTAATAGATGATCTGGTTCCTTGAGAAGGTCTAAAATTTTCCGTTGCCGTGGATTATTATCGTCCAGTAGTTCACGATCAGCAGGAGTAATCGAGAAGAAAGCTACTTCAGACCCTGAAATAAGTGCAGAGAACAGTAATAGGACAATTAAAACAAATAATAGAATGATCTCTGTGGCCGATAATTGGCTTAAGTTCTGCGCTACATCAAGATATGAAGAAGGAGGCTCTGTTTCCAATGGGTTTGGTTTGGTTCGACTTAGAACGGTAGGTCATCTTCATCCTGTGACTGGGATGAACTGGCAGTGACAGTCTGTGGCGACGCAGATGCTCCTTGGTTCCCATAATTTGGCTGGCTGTAGGCCGTGCCTTGCTCAGATGAAATGCCTTCACTTTCTGCCCGAGAGGTTAACATTGTCATCTGGTTGGCTTGAATCTCTGTAGTATATCGATCTGCACCTGTTTGATCTTGCCATTTGCGCGTTTTAATTCTTCCTTCAAGGTATACTTTGTGCCCGCGCTTAAGATATTTATGTGCTACATCAACTAATCCTTTAGCATTGATTACAACATTGTGCCATTCTGTGTTGGTTACGCGCTGGCCTTCTCTATTTGTATAGGTCTCTGAAGTAGCTAATGGGAATTTCACTAATGATCCTCCATTTTCGAAGTGCATAATTTCAGGGTCTTTACCGAGGTTCCCAATAAGCATTACTTTATTTAATGTTCCTGCCATGATAGCCAAATTTCTTGTTGTATACTATCAAATATAGGTATAATTGCCCCCAGAATTACAGGTTGTTTTGAACAAAATTAGATACCACAATAGGCATCCCAAGTGCTTTCATTTCCTCCTTTCCATAATACCTATATGCTTCCTTCACGGCTTCCTCTTCCGTCGCCCAGAAATGGCAATGAAGGTCTTTGTGTGAAAGCCTGTGAGTAACGGGACCCTTCATTAAAATCCCTTCAGCAGGAGCGCTTTTCAGTCTTGGGAACTCATATAGTCCACCCCATATTGACGTTGTATTTCGCTTGTACAAGGCCCACTTTTCTTTTTGTTCAATTACGGCAAAATGAATGGTCTCCTCAGTACGCTTGTTCTTACGGACTTTAACAGGTAATTCATGTACACATTGATTTTGAAAAGCATGACAGTATTGAGCTAGAATACAAGATGCACAATGAGGCTTTTTTGGGGAGCATTGTAGTGCGCCAAGCTCCATGATGCCCTGATTGTAGTTACCCGGATTAGTGGCTTCCTTGATTAATGTATTTGCCAAGTCTTGAAATTCTTTGGTTCCTTTTCCTTGATTGATCGGGGTGTAAATCCCAAAATATCTTGATAAGACTCTGTAGACATTGCCGTCGACTACACCTTTTCGCTCACCAAAACAAATGCTCGAAATGGCCGCAGCCGTGTAGGGGCCAATTCCTTTTATATGGATCAACTCATCACTGGTTGAGGGTAATTTACCATCATAGTCCGCCATAATTTGTTGGGCACCAAATTGCAGATTTCTAGCTCGGCTATAATATCCCAAACCAGTCCATAAGGCTAAGAGATCGTCTTCTTGTGCTTCCGCTAGTTTTTGAATGGTAGGGTAGGCATCAATAATTTTTTCATAGTAAGGCACCCCTTGAGCTACTCTTGTTTGTTGTAAGATGATTTCGCTTAACCAAACCTCATAGGCTACGGGAGAATTTTTACGCCAAGGCAATGCTCGCTCGTTGTTCTTGAAGAACTCTTCAATGCTGATAATGAAGTGATTAAATGCGTTTTTACTCACGAGAATCTTACCTTATTATTTTATGCTTTTAATCTGTAAATAAGGAGAATAGGTGTATATTTGCGCCCCTCATTAACCAAGTCCGAAAGGACCTAAAAATACAGAGCAAATGACTAAAGCAGATATTGTTACTAAAATTTCTGACAAAACAGGAATGGAACGCGGAGATGTTCAGGCGGTTGTGGAAAGCTTCATGAAGGAGATTAAACATAGCCTTGAAGATGGAAACAATGTATACTTACGCGGATTTGGATCCTTCATCGTTAAGAAGCGCGCTCAGAAAACCGGTCGTAACATCTCTAAAAATACAACCATTGTCATTCCAGCTCACTATATCCCAGCCTTTAAGCCAGCGAAAGTGTTCGTCGAGGGGGTCAAGGATAATGTACGTGTAAACGAATAAGTTGAAAAGAAATCAGATCATAGCAGTTTTTCTTGCAATCGTGGCTGCGGTTGTTTTAATGCTTTCACCCACTACAAAACCGGTTGAAGAAGTAGGTATTTCTGCTGCTGAAAATTCGGATGCGGGTGCAGGAGCAGCGCGCACAGATTCAACTTTCCAAAAGGATAGCACGACGGTCGACAGCACAACCTTTGTTGATAGCGAAAACCAATTAGAGCAGGGAATTTCAGGGCATGAAGGACATGCACTTACTGATAGCCTGGGGTCATTAGAGAACGTTAATCCTGAGCTGGATGCCATAGTAGATGATGCTGAAGCGATGATGCAAAGCGGCCAGGGGCCACCTATGCGACCCATTCAATTGCTGAAAGATGTATTAAAAGTGGATCCGAACCATGAAAGAGCGCTAGAAAGGCTTGGTTTCTACTCTATGCAAAGCGGACAATGGAATAAGGCGGTAGATCGTTATCATCATTTGACCCAGATTCGTCCAGAAGTGGAGATGTATTGGTTGAACAAGAGTCGATCACTGCTGCAAATGGGAGATACTACAGCAGCATTGACCACTGCTCAAGAATATTTGAACATATATCCAGAGGCAACAGAAATCGCTCTTTTGGTTACTGGATTACAGAATTAATAATTTTAAAACTTAGCATTATGCCAAGCGGAAAGAAACGTAAAAGACATAAGATCGCTACTCACAAGCGTAAGAAGCGTCTAAGAAAAAACCGTCATAAGAAAAAATAAGTAGATGAGTATGCGCACAGAATTAGTTATTAGTGCTAATTCTGACCGAGCGGATATTGCACTACTTGAAGACGGCAGACTTCAAGAACTTATTAAGGAAAAAGGAGACGATAGTTTCTCCGTTGGTGACGTATACCTAGGAACCGTAAAAAAATTAGCCACAGGCCTCAACGCTGCCTTCGTAGATGTGGGTTATGAAAAAGATGCTTTCTTGCATTACCACGATCTCGGGCCGCAGATAAATTCCTGGCAATCCTACTTACGTCGCACCTTAAAAGGCAAGCAACAAAGCAACCTCACCAACTTTAAAAATGAAGCCAATATCCAGAAGGAGGGCAACATTGGTGATGTTTTAAAACAAGGCGATCAAATCTTGGTGCAAATCACCAAGGAGCCCATTTCAACGAAAGGGCCTAGGATAACCGCTGAGCTGAGTATTGCAGGCCGATTCGTAGTGCTAGTGCCATTTTCTTCGAGAGTAAGCGTGAGTCAAAAGATTCGCGAGCGTGAAGAGAAGGACAGACTCAAAAACTTGGTCAGAAGCATCAAACCGAAGGGCTTTGGTGTAATTATACGTACTGTCGCGAAAGGACAGAGTGCTGAAGAGCTACAGGCAGATCTTGAATCATTACTCCGCAAGTGGAAGGTCCTCCACAAAGGGGTAAAGCGTTCGAACAAACCCGTACGTATTTTCAGTGAAATGAATAGAGCCAGCGCCTTCCTGCGTGATGTGTTTAACGATAGTTTTTCCTCTATTACTATAGATAACGAAGATCTATATGAAGAGGTTAAAGAGTATTTGGATCAGATTCAACCTGGAGCGTCTAAGATGGTGAAACATTACAACGGTCAGATGCCGCTGTTTCAGTTCGCTAGTGTTGATCGTCAAATTAAGGGTGCATTTGGTCGTTCAGTAAGTATGCCTAAAGGGGCGTATTTGATCATTGAGCACACTGAAGCAATGCATGTTGTCGATGTAAACTCAGGTAATAGAACGAATACTGCAGAGAACCAGGAGGCCAATGCATTGCAGGTTAACTTACTTGCGGCTGAAGAAGTTGCTCGCCAATTACGCTTGCGTGATATGGGTGGTATTGTGGTCGTGGACTTTATCGATATGAATAGCGCAGAGAACCGTAAGGCGGTATATGAGAAGATGCGCGATGAAATGAAGAAAGATCGTGCTCGTCACAAAATTCTTCCTATTTCTAGGTTTGGCTTAATGGAACTCACTCGCCAGCGTGTCCGACCGGAAACAAATATCACGACCCGTGAAGAAAATCCGGATAATTTGATCGAAGCGCCAATTCAAATCATTGAGGCAATAAAATCAAAGTTGGCCTCTCTGGATAAGCGAGAAGTATATGTCCACGTGCATCCATTTTTAGAAGCCTACATAACCAAGGGTTATTTTAGGAGCATTAAAAAGACATGGCAAAGCGAATTGCGCAAGAAATTAGTTGTTGTGCCCCGTGATGCATATACAATGTTGGAGTGGAAAGTGAAGGATAGGGAGAATAACACTCTGTAAAAAAAATGATTATACACAAACCCGCTCTGTACCCTGTATGGAGCGGGTTTTTTTATTAAAATTGGGCTATGACAACCTCTTTAGCGTTACAGAAACTCCGCAAATATTGTGCATATCAAGAGCGCAGTCCATTTGAGGTATACCGAAAGTTAGGTTCACTGGGTTTGCCAAAAGAACGGCAGGAAGAGGTTGTAGCCAGTCTTATGGAGGAGAATTTTCTCGATGAATTTCGCTTTGCGGAAGCCTTTTGTCAAGGTAAGCTAAACCAGAAGCATTGGGCGCCCTATCGGATAAGTATAGGATTGAGGGAGCACCGTATTCCCAAGGTAACTGTAGATCATGTCATTGCCCAAATACCTCAAAAAAAGGTCGAGGAAAACGCTTTTTATCTCGTTGAACGTTGGTTTCAATCTAAAACAAGAAATAAATTATTTGGAGCAATGCAGCGTCGAGGCTATTCTTTAGAAATGATATCTAGAGTTTACGACATCATTAAAGATGGATACAATCAGTGATCTTTGTGGTTAAGCTAATTTTTAATACATCGAATGAGTAAACCATTGCCAATGTTTTGTTTGTAAAACCCGCTTGATCCATCCGCGTCGAATTCAAAACTCCAGGCCTTTGTCCATTCTTCGGGTATTTGACCATTTTCATCCTCTACAGGTTGCCATTGATCAGGGGAGGATACCCAAAAAGCAGCTTTTCGAGCATCCCATGTTCCGGAATGGCTACGAATATCTACGTCATATGCTGAAAATCCATAACGTAGAAAATCAACATCTTCTTCCGTGTATTTCCTCTCTTCGACAGCTTCTATCCAAATATGATCTTCCCATCCAAGATGATTTTTTAGTTCCCTAAACTCCCCTTTCGAGGGGATATGAAACCCTTTTGGTGCCAATCCACCATTGCTTTTAGCCAAATTAATGGTATGCCAATTGTATAGCTTACCCACCTTTTTTGAATTGCCGGGACGTTCTTTTAAATATGACCATGCAGGAGTGCCATTTTCTGCGGCTTTTTTCCATTCTTCGTCCGTTTCGGCGTGTACAATGGGTTTGCCATTCCTGAACTTTTTGACCTCTAAGTTTTGAATCATCCAATACTGAGTTCCCATTTGAACGATGGGTATATTTCCATACAATTCTATTTCTGATTCTTTGACTTTTGGAGGCTCTTGGAGCTCATTATCAGCATTTTTTTCTTTCCCTGAATTGAAAGAACAATTGGGAAGAATAATCGCTGCGCACCAAATTAAAGTGAGATTGAAGAGCGAGCGTTTATTGATTGCTTTCGATCGTTTCATGGAATGGATTTGATGCAGAAGGTATGAAAAACAGACCAAGTGTTGCATGTAGCTGTCCTTGCTTCTTCTAGCGAACTGATGAAGCAGACCTTGATTCGCGTCATATTGAGGCCAATACAGATTTTACCTCTTTAATGTGTTCTGGGGTGATATCAAGGTGGAAGACCATGCGGCATTTTCCTGGGCCCATTTGGCTGATGCCAATTCCCTTTTCAGCCAAGGCGGCTATGAATGCTTCTTGGTCCATATCCTCGTTCAATCCAAAGATTAAGATGTTGGTTTCTGGGGACACCACATTTTTTACCCAAGATTGCTGGCCTAAAAATTCAGCCATATCCTTGGCGGCGGCATGGTCCTCGGCCAATCGGTCCACGTTATTTTCTAGTGCGTAGATCGCAGCACCGGCTAAAAGGCCTGCCTGTCGCCAGCCACCGCCTATGCGTTTGCGTATCCTGCGGCTATGATGAATGAATTCTTCGCTGCCTAAAAGTACCGAACCGACGGGTGCACCAAGACCTTTGGAGAGACAGATGGAAATGGAATCGAATGCAGTGCCGTAATGGCTTTCACTTTGATTTTTAGCGACAAGGGCGTTATACAGACGTGCACCATCGAGGTGGAAGGTCAGGCCTTGAGCATTGGCCACTGCTCTTAGGGCTTCTATCTCTTCCCATTCGTAGCACGTTCCGCCGCCTTTATTGGAGGTGTTTTCTATTGCGAGTACACGCGATTTCGGGTAATGGACATCGTCGGCTTTGATACAGCTTAGTACTCCTTCTGGGTGCATGATGCCGCGATCGTCTCCGGTGAAAACCACCGAGGAGTGTGCATTTGCGGCAATTCCACCGCCCTCGTAGTTGTAGATGTGGGCATAAGGATGACAGATGACTTCGTCGCCGGGGCTTAAATGTGACATCAGTGCGATCTGATTTGCCTGTGTACCGCTCACACAAAAAAGTGCTTTTTCTGTGCCGAAGCGTTCGGCGACCATAGCCTCAATTTTAAGGACGGTGGGGTCATCGCCCCAAACATCGTCGCCTACGGGGCTGCTAATCATCGCATTTAACATGGCCTTACTAGGGCGGGTCACAGTAT